>CAYTVL010000112.1:0-11356 GCA_964441775.1 uncultured Enterobacteriaceae bacterium | reverse complement strand
GTGGAATGTGGCGGTGTGGTCTGAAAGAGAATAACTACCCAATTGGAACACTACCGATACTTCCACATGACAGTTGCGGAAGCGTGATGCTGTTCACGCTGTCAATGTTTGCGTAGTCTATGGGAATGCCATCCTCTTGCCTCAGGGGGGTGAGGGTGCGGCAGTGAGATTTACCGTAAACCCGCTTCTAAGAACTTGCCCCTCAGAAGCTTTGGTTCCTTTCTACAGCAGCTCGCCTTCGTAGGGCACGACCCAGTACGGGTTCCTTTTTCTCCCGCCTGGAGACTGCGTGAAGAGGATGCCCAAGCCCATGCCTGCGTGTCTTGTGCTGCCTTGCCGCCCCACGTGTCGGTCCGAGGGCTTTCCGTGGTTATGCGGTTCTAGTGCTGTCAGCGCTGGGATTGGCTTGTCCGGGCCTGGGTCAGGATAGCCTGGGTCGTATCGTACGCCCGCTGAGCCGCTTCCCCGAGTGGACGGGCTTGGTGTTCGGTGGAGATGATCTCAACCGAGATCGGGGCCTGGACCCCAATGGCATCCAACAGGCGGACAAAACCGATGAGGTCAAAGGCCCCTTCACCGGGGAGGCGGCGGCGTAGCGTGGTATCTTCGAGCCAGCCGCCCACTCGGGCGGCGTCTGCATCATCAAATTGAATCGCCACGAAGCGGTCTGCCGGGAGGGCACGGACTTGGGCGGGGTCAGCCGCGCCACGAAAATAATGCCAGCTATCAATGAGAATCCCTCCATTGGCGCGGCCAGCCTGGTGCACGATGTCCCCGGCCGTTTTCGCGTCGGGGATATCAGACCACGGGAGGAATTCGAGCGCGACGAGTAGGCCATGCTGCGCAGCCCGATCACAGAGCGCCCCAAACTGTTCCGCCACCACCGCTCGGGCGGGAAGCGTCCCCGGTCCTGCAATGCTGCCGACGTTAAGGTGTCGTGCCCTAAAGAGGTCGGCGGCCTCATCGAGTTGCTCCTCCATGCGTCGCGCCTGTTGACCCGGGGCATCGTCACGCCACCAGTTTGTGAGAAACTCCAGTTCGGCGACGACGAGGCCGGCGTCCGTGAGGATGTGACGCAGCGTGGTTAGTGAGAGCCCACGCTCCCGGCAGGCGAGGTAATCTTCGAGGGTGAGACCGATGCCAGCAAAGCCCGCTGCCGCTGCTGTCGCCACCCGCGCTTCCAGAGAAAAGCGGGCTGGGTGTCCCACCGGCGCCCCAGAGAGGGTGTAGTAACTCGCAATCACATCATCGCGACTGAGACCGCCGCCTGTTCGTCCGGATTCTCCTGTGCGTGTCGTCATTTCCTTGGTTCCTTTTATCGTGCTCTCCGCTTCTTTGCTCCGCTGGCAGACTCCTTCATCTCACCTTTGCGTTTTTTTCTCCAGGTTTTGAGGATGACTAGGCCCGTTTGGACCCACCTCCTGGCGGATAGCCAGCGAAATGCGGGAGCGTGGGTGACAGACGATCCCACGGCTGGGCACTGGCGACAAATATGTCTAGGCTTGGCTGGTACTGACTGGGGTCATCTAAGCTGCCCACCCGGATGCCCACGACCTCGGCTAAGCCGCCGGACAAACGACTGAACAACGGGGAGCCACACTCTGGACAGAAGCCCCGACTCACCCGATTCCCAGAGTCCCCACTCACCGTGAAGAATTTCGGTGCGCCTTGGGTGACCGTGAACGCGGCCGCGGGCACGCGGAGAATCGCGGCGTAGGCCGTCCCGCTGGCCCGTTGACAATCGCGACAATGACACTTGAGCGCCAAGAGCGGCGCAGTGGTACAGACATAGCGAATCGCTCCGCAGGCGCATCCTCCGGTCAACGGTGTGGGCATCGTCTTCCTCCTCTGGTAGGTCCGCTGATCTTACCGGAGTGGCCAGGGGACGCAAGCCAAGAGAAAGACCAATTCTACGCGAACCAGACGGCGCACGCCGCCGATCCCAGGCGTAGGGACCCCACACCGAACCGGCGCAGCCTGCTTCCGAAGACCTCGCCTGTCGCCCCTTCCCTCCTTGGTAGTGTTCTAAAGATGGACGTATACCAAAACTGCTGTCAAGCTGAAGAGTCTTACAACCCTGGTCAGGCAGTAAAGAGCGTGGCAGGGCAGTAATTGCGGTTCGATGTCCCTCTTGTGACAGGGACAAAATCGTTAAACGAGGGAAGACCACCAACGGCAAGCAACGCTTTCTCTGCCAGGATGAGGCCTGCTCCCAGCGCACCTTTATCCTCGAGTACACCAACCGAGGTTACTTGCCATCGGTGAAACGGCAGATTATCGAGCTGGCCCTCAATGGCAGTGGCATTCGCGACACAGCCCGGGTGTTAGGTATCAGCACCGATACGGTGCTCAACGAACTGAAAAAAAGGAGGGGCAGCTGAAGTCCGTCAATCGAGAGCTCTTGCCGCAGCGGGATACCAGCGCCATGAAAGTAATAATTTGCCGAGTTGCAGCGGCGGAAGTTGACGAAATGTGGTCGTATGTCGGCAAGAAGAAAAAACCGCGGTGGCTCTGGCACGCTCTTGACCATTAGAGCGGTGCAGTGTTGGCGTATGGGTGTGGCCGGCGCAAAGAGGCAGGGGGCAAGAGTTACAGCAGCTTCTGAAGCCGTTTGGGAGCAACCGCTTTTACACCGATCACGGGGCCGCGTATGCGCGGCAAGTGAAAGCGGCACAACACTTTCCTGGCAAACGGCACACCCAGAGGATCGAACGGAAGCCCCTCACGCTGCGTACGCGGATCAAAAGGTTGGCGCGCAAAACGCTCTGCTTCTCCAAATCAGTGCAGATGCACGACCTCGTCATTGGTTTGTTTGTCAAGCGCTATGAGCTCGGGCTAAGTGTATAACTTTTAGTGTTATCCAATTTTAGAACACTACCTCTTCTTCTACACAGAGGGAGCTCGGCTTTTATCGTTCGCGATCATGCCTTCGTTTGGCGCGGCCTGCACGGCACTCCATCCTTCGGGGTAATGTTCCAATTTGGTAGCTGCTCTTTTTATGCCGCACAGCCGAATTCTACATAATTCAGGCATTGTCAACTTAATGGATCATAGCCTGATGTGACTACAACATATTGGGGTCCTAATTTATTCCGTACTCTATATTGTAGTAAATCACAATTAGTTAGCTTTAAGTTGACAATGCCAAGTCCTTCGCTGCAAAGCCTTCGGTAAACCAGCCGTCGATCTTGGCTAGATATGCTTGCGCGCTCTTCTTCCCTAATCACAGCCGTGTCTGCTCCGCCCCATCGTTCCCATTATCTCACCTAGGCGACAGACACGCGCCAAATCAATTCGCAACAGCCTTACTTAACTCCAGTCTTGAGTTGGGCTCAGAGGGTGACGATCCCCGCAGGCACTAGATTATAGAAGAGGACCTTCAGTTGGATCGTATTCCACAAGCCACGCCAGGAGCGGCTCAACACCCGATCGACAAATTGTCGCCACAACTGGCTGAAGGTCGTTTCACTGGCCGGGCGCACTTGACTGAGCAGGAATTGCCGTCCCGGGGCTCGGTCCCGCGTAATGAGCAGCATCCCGGCACCTTCAGCCAAGGCGGTCGCGCACTCGGGGCCTCGAGAGCCCAAATCGCCCAGCACCACGCCGCCCCCCACCAGTTCGACCAACGCTGGGGCGGGCTCGCGGTCGTCGGTGGAGCCCGGCGTCAAGATGATATTGAGCACCCGGCCGTTGATGTGGCGCAAGAGCTGGAGCTTGAAGCCAAAGAACCCCCCTTTACTGGTTTTGCCAAAGTAGGCTCCTTCCTCGCGCAACAACCGCACCCGTCCGTGGCGGATCGGGGCACGGAGGGGGATAGGCTTACTGTCGATGAGATACAAGCGGGCTGCCTGCGCCGCATGCTCACACGTAGTCGCCAAGACGCGCCCAATGTGGGGCCCCAAGTGATGCAATCGCGCTATCCCTTGCTGATATGTGGGCAAGGCGGGAAAAGCGCTCCGCCAATTACGGGCGACCAAGCGATAGGTCTGCTTGAGGGTCGCCACGGCAAACACCCCCTGCAGCAGTGCAATCGTTACCACTTCGGCGTCACTGAACTGGGGCTGAGCATGGGGCGAGCGCCGCCACCGTGCCAACCCCGGGCGGCGCTTCCAGCATTCATCTACAAAGCAGTAGAGTTCTGTCATCTGGTGGTCTACGCTGTTGCTCATAGGTCGTCACCCTCGGTGGAGAATCAAAGGTTGCGCTTCGATTCTACCCCTCCGGGCTGGCTTGACGACCTTGTCCTCTCAACTCAAGACTGGAGTTGACTTAAAGCTGCCTCCACATCAGAGCTGACCATGCGCAGATTCATGTTCAGCTCGGTCGCCGTCGGCACGGGGGCGTTCTCGATAATCTTCTTGAGCTCAGGATACAGGTGGGCAAGGCATTGTCAACTTGTTCAATCCCTCTCCTGTATGGCAAAGTTGCAGGATGAACACCCCGGTCACTGCTACGACCTACAAGCATCATCGGTTCCCTCTCGAGATTATGAGCCACGCGGTGTGGCGGTATTTTCGGTTCTGCTTGAGCTTTCGCGATGTGGAAGAGTTGTTGGTGGAACGTGGCGTAGTTGTGACGTATGAAGCGATTCGCAAGTGGTGCCGCAAGTTTGGCCAAACGTATGCCAATCAACACCGTCGCCGTCGTCCGCGGCCCGGGGACAAATGGCACTTGGATGAGATGATGCTCACCATCAAAGGGGAACATCACTATCTGTGGCGGGCAGTCGATCAGCACGGGACCGTGCTCGATATCTTAGTGCAGAGGCAGCGCGACAAGACAGCCGCCAAGAAGTTCTTCCGCAAACTGCTCAAAGGACAGACTTACGTCCCGCGCGTGATCGTCACCGACCAACTCAAGAGCTACGGAGCGGCCAAGCGCGAGATTCTCCCTGAGGTGGAACATCGCCAACATCGGTATCTCAATAATCGCGCCGAGGTGCGACTCGTTGGTCAGAAACCGAATACTCTTAGTGTTTGGGGGATTGACCCTGGGGCCCGAAGAGCTTCGGTTTTGGGATCCCAGAACTTGATGCCCGTGTCGGTGTAATTCCGACCGTCCTTGGTGAAGGATTGAACCACAGGCCCCACGGTAGCGACTGGTCCTCAATCCGTGAAGCGGGCCTGAACGCAGCGCAGCGGGAACCTACCCTGACGAGGCTGCAAGGAGAGAGAGATAGGGGTACGCAGAGAAAGGGAAAGCCACTGTCGTTAGGTTGACCCAGCGAAAGTAGGGTGACACGCTGGAGCCAAAAGGCACAGGATATGGGGCCAGCATGTCTCGGCGTGACTGGCAGTCACCCCACCAAACCCGGCAGCATGTTCCCACCCTACGTCTATCGCCAAACGGGAATCAGGAACGAAGGAACCCTGCAGTTGCTCTCCCCCGCGGGTCATCGCCGGGGAGAAGGTGCCAACCGCAAGGACTGCAGGACAGGATTGAGTCAGAAGCCAAAGCCTCACGGTAATCGGGAGGATATGCTGACGGACTCACAAACGGGCGGAAGGTAAAGCGGCCCAGTAGAGCGAAGAGGTCATGAGCGAGCCCACGGCTACGTATGAATGGAGACAGCTCCCCTGGCGCAAGCTAGAGGTAGCGGTCTTTAAGCTTCAACGGCGAATTTACCGAGCTTCCCAGGCAAACGACAGAAGACGCATGCATCAACTGCAACGGCTGCTCCTAAAGTCCCGGGCGGCCAAGTACCTGGCGGTGCGGCGGGTCACGCAAGACAACCACGGCAAGCGGACAGCGGGGGTGGATGGCGTCACCGCCCTCACCCCCGCTCAACGTCAGCAGGTGGTCGAGCGGTTCGCTACGCTGCCCACGGGACAACCCGCACGCCGAGTGTGGATTCCGAAAGCCGGCACGACCGAGCTCCGCCCCCTCTCGATTCCGACGGTTAGGATCAACTACCCTGCAGTTCAACGAGCTTTCGGACTTCGTTGAGATCACCCATCCGTTTCATCCCTTTCGCGGACAACGCCATCCTCGCATTGCCTCAAAGAAGTGGGAGCACCGCGACCACCTCAGTCTCGCCGTTGTCGGGCGGGGCACAGTATGTGTGCCGCGTCAATGGACAGAGCAGGCAGATCCTGTGGCATATTCCTCTCATGGGCCGCTCTTCTTGTCGTATGAGCGGTTGGTGGAGTTGGCAGAATTGCTTACCCACCTCCGCAAGAAAACAGAGGAGTGACCGATGAAAGAGAGCAATGGCTATGCGGAGCAGTGCAAAGACTGGTCAGAAAAATGTACAGCGTGCCTCGATCGCCACGTTGTGCAAGCGGCAACACGCGCTAGGCAAGCAACTACAGACCTTCCCCCTACAGCTCATTCGTGGTTCCTTGATTACGCGGTACACGCGCTGTGGCAAACCCCGGTGTCGTTGCGTGACGGGACACGGGCATGGGCCCAAGTACTATCTGTCGGTGAGCCGAGCGGGCCAACGCCCAACCCTGATCTATGTCCCGCACGCCATGGTGGCGCAGGTGCAAGAGCAGTTGGCCCAACTACAGACCGTGCGCACGCTCGTCGAAGAGCTGTGCGACATTGGCTGCGAATTGTTCATACGCCGTGTGGGCAAATAACGAGAAGGGATGTTGCCGATCAGCTCGCCTGTGGTGGTGTGTGCGATCGATATCACGGCGGCCAGTCGCCTCGTGGCCAATATGTTGGAGCACGCCTTGGGCAATCCGCACTGGCTCACATCATCAGAAGAGGAGAACCCGCATGCGCGAGAAGATAACGCACGCCCATCTCACGAAACCGGCCTATCTCTATCTCCGACAATCCACGATGGGCCAAGTCCGCCATCATCGCGAGAGTACCGAACGCCAATATGCCCTGAAGAAGAAAGCCTGCCACATGGGCTGGCCGGCAGAACGGGTGCGGATCTTGGATGGCGATTTGGGGACCTCGGGGGCAGCGATGACGCTGCGCGAAGATTTCAAGACTGTGGTGGCCGATGTGTCGATGGGCAAAGTCGGGGCGGTGTTTGCGTTGGAGGCGTCACGCCTCTCCCGTTCCAATACCGACTGGCATCGCTTACTGGAACTCTGTGCCCTGACCGGGACGCTGATCATCGACGAAGATGGCTGTTACGATCCCGCCGACTTCAACGATCAACTCTTATTGGGGCTGAAGGGCACGATGTCGCAAGCGGAGTTGCACTTTCTGCGCGCGCACCTCCAAGGCGGCAAACTGAATAAGGCTAAGAAAGGTGAACTCCGCAGCCCACTCCCAGTGGGCTATATCTATGATGACCTGGGGCGGCCGGTGATCGATCCGGATGCCGAAGTACGTGGAGCTCTCACGGTGCTCTTTCAGGCGTTTCACGATACCGGCTCGGCCTATGGCGTGATGGATCATTTCCGTCGCCAGGGCTTGCTCTTCCCGAAGCGTGCCTATGGGGGCGTCTGGAATGGCAAGCTTCTGTGGGGTCATCTCTCGCATAGTCGTGTGCTGGGCGTCTGGAAGAATCCCGCCTATGCGGGGGTGTATGTCTATGGTCGCTACAGCTATCGGAAGCACCTGGCAGCGGATGGGAGTATTCAGTCGACGACGGTGCGTAAGCCCATTGAGGCGTGGCCCGTGCTCCTCAAAGGCCATCATGAAGGGTACATCAGTTGGGAGATGTATGTGCACACGCAACAGGTGTTAACCAACAATCGCACCAATGCCCAGCCATTGCCCAGTGCGGCCCGTGAAGGGCTGGCGTTGTTACAAGGGCTCTTACTCTGTGGGCGCTGTGCCCGTCATGTCACGGTTCGGTATAAGGGCAACGGCGGCGTGTATCCCCTTTACGAAGGTAACCGCGCCAAGATGGATGGATTCTCGACGACACATTGTCTGTCGGTCCCCAGTCCCGAGATTGATGCCGCGATCTCACAGCGCGTGCTGGAGATATTCCAGCCCGCCCAGCTGGCGATCGCATTACAGGCGTATGAGGAACTTGCGAAGCGTGCAACCGCGGTGGACCGCCAATGGCACTTGAAGATGGAGCGCGCAGAGTACGAAGCCCAACTCGCGCAACGGCGATACGAGGAAGTGGATCCCGCCAATCGCTTGGTCGCAGCAACCCTGGAACAGCGCTGGAATAGCGCGCTGGAACAGGTCGACGCCGTGAAGCAGGCGTATACGGCTCATCAACAGGCGCAGGGAGCGCCGGATCTCTTGGCTCACCGCGACGCGGTCCTGGCTTTAGGCCAAGATCTCCCGCGCTTGTGGAACGCCCCCACGACTTCGTCGAAAGATCGCAAGCGTATGCTCCGTCTCGTGCTCAAAGACATCACGATCACGAAAGCCGCAAAAACCGTGACGTTGCAGATTCGGTGGCATGGGGGAGCAACGGAAGAACTGAGCGTGCCGTTGCGGCCCAAAGCCTCCGACCAGTGGCGGCACGATCCGGCCCTGGTGGAGCAGGTGCGTGAGCTCGCCCAACACTCTAATGATAAACAGATGGTCGAACACTTGAATCAGGCTAGAGTCCAGACACGGAAAGGCAATCGCTTGACGGTCTCGGCGATTCGGTGGATCCGCTTTACGCATGCCATCCCGGTCCCTACGCTTCAGCCGCCCAGAGGAACGCACGGTGGCAGAAGTGGCAGCATACTTCGGTGTCAGCCATCATGTCGTGTACTATTGGATTGATCACCACCATATTGCTGGACGCAAACTCGCCACCCCCAAAGGAGTCGCATGGTTCCTGACCATCGATCAGGAAACGGAGCACCGGCTCTGGCTGTGGGTTGAGCAATCCACTCGTATTACCAAACAGCCCGTATCCCAAAGTCCTCTTGTAGGAGGTGCAGTATGAAGCGATCGTCCCGATCCTCGCAGGGCGAAATGCTCAGTAATGTATCCTACGGCTAATGGTTAGACCAATGGATAAAGTCCAGCTAAGAACGCAGGGGTTACTCTTGACATTCTCTTATCATTTTCTCTATAAGGATCATGGGACAAAACTCCCACGGCCTTGCAGAAGGTCGGGGGTCATTGCGAGCGCAGCGAAGCAATCTTTGCCTTATGTTTTCGACTCTTGCGAGATTGCTTCGTCGTCTCCGACTCCTCGCAATGACAGGTTCCTTGATTTCCGTTCGTGGGTTTTGTCTCAAAGTCCTAAGGATTAAGCCTATATTCGTGTCTCAAACCGAAATCAGAGACGAGTTTCGGTCAATCTCGTATGTAGGCGTCTTCTACCTTCTTCCTCCGTTTTTTCCCGCTCCTCTTCATCATTCCCATCGCAAAAGGGGGAGAGATGACAAAATTTACATCTTTGTCGCAGCTCCACAAAGCAATTCTGTTTCTCATCAATACCAGCGCGCTTCTTTGTAGCGTGCTGGCCTCGCTCACCAAGGCGCGCGATTTGTTTGATCTGACCGTTACGAGCGAGGGGGCTACACGCCAGAAGGGTTTTGGCGATCTGGAGTGTCGGTGCTTTTCTTGAAATTTAATACGGTAGCAACGAAAGTGCTAAAAAAGCGGCAACAATTCAAGCAGTTGGAAGATATTTCCTTTGCGAATGATGAAGCGTATTTGACTGAAAGCATCCTAGGCAAATTCGAGCAATATCAACAAGTTGTCAGACTCGCTTTAGATATGCTCTGGTCTTAGCGTATTCTTTTTCAGAAAAAGCACCGACACTCCATGCTAGAGGATCTGTCGCCTACGGCGCGCCTGTAATTACTCGCCAGCTCGTCCAGCTCTAAAGGCCTGGCAGCGCACCATGCATGGCCCTCGTGCAACTTACTGGAGTGAGGCTCAGCGTGCGCGGGATTTATTTTTTATCTGTTAAGGGAGGGGGTCCGTATGAAGAGAATCTACAATACTGTTGCCGTCCTGGCGCTCGTTACTCTCGCGTCTGCCGCACAGGCATTCCCCATCACGTGGCAGCTCACAGCGTTCCAGCCGAACATTCCGAATGGTGGCCGCGCCAACACGATCACCGTACATCCCAGCGATTCACGCGTGATGATCGTCGCCTCCGAGAGCGGAGGCCTGTTCCGAACGGGCGATGAAGGTATCACGTGGGCTCACATCGACAGTCTAACGCCGTACGCGATGGGTGCGGTCGCCTACGTGCTCACCGATCCCAATATCGTCATCGCCACCGCTAGTGAAGGTTTCCTCACGCAAAACGCAGGGGGCATCTGGCGAAGCACGGATGGCGGCTCGACATGGGCGCACATCCCCGATCCGCCCGCCCCGCCGGGACTATCTTCCCGTTTCTCGGCTGGAGAAATTTCGATTGCACCCGATACCGGGAAGATCTTCATCGCCACGTCCTACGGGGTGTCGATCAGCGCGGACAACGGCACCACGTGGACCACCTCGCAGCCTTTTCCATTTAGTAGCGCCAATTCGGTACTGGCCCTGCCGGGCGACCTCGTGCTCGCAGGTGCGACATGGGCCGGCATCAAGCGCTCAACCGACGGCGGCGGCACGTGGACCGCCGCAACAACAGCGCCGACGGGCGTTGCTGACATGCATGCCTTCGGGCGGTCACCATTCGATGGAACCCATGCATATGTCGTGGACCAAAGCACGCAGCTGTATGTGACCGAGGATGCTGGCGTGACGTGGACTGCGATTGCTTCTGCGCCGATCGGCAATGGCGGCTGTGGAGGCATCGCCTTCATCAAGGCGCTGCGCAGATTCTTTCCGCGTGGCTCGCTTCAGCTCTACTTTGGCAACCGTTGTGGCCTCTTGCGGCTTTCGCCGCCGCGCATTGCGGGCACGACAAGATTCGACTACAGCGGTGCATGGACCGCGCTTTCGCTCGATCACGGCGACACGCGCGACCTAGCGTTCAAACGCACGGGACTCATCATCAGGCCACTGCTGCTGGGTACAGACGGTGGGTTACATCGCACCACTGACGGCGGGAATACGTGGACGTTCACCGGCGGTGGTGTCAATGGCTACAACGCATTGCAGATCACCGAGGTCAAGGGACAGTGGATCGACGACATCAGTCGTTATGACCTCTATTTCGGCACGCAAGACAACAATAATCTCGCGTCGACCGACATGGGCGCCACGTGGCCCAATGCTATCTGCTGCGAAGGGTTCTTCTTCGAAATGCAAAAACATGTGGCCACAGCAGGAGACACCCAGGTGACTTATGTCTCATGCGGAGCATGCTCCAATCTGCGCTCCGGACCGGCGCTTGCGGGCACGGTCGGCTGGTCCAATCCGGCCGGTACGGTCGCTGGCAATCCGGCGATCGTCAGCCATTCGTTCCACACCCAAGGTGTCAATAGTGAGGCTGGCTTTACTGCCGGCTTTGCGATGACCTGGAACTTAGGTGGCACCCTACGCCGCTAACCGAAATTCCTGTTGATATTGTAAGGCAGCGGCC
>CAYTVL010000111.1:0-11370 GCA_964441775.1 uncultured Enterobacteriaceae bacterium | reverse complement strand
CTAGAGCGCTTGCCTCACATGCAAGAGGTCCGGTGTTCAAGTCACCGTGCGACCACTGAGAAGCCCGCCCCCAGCGGGCTTTTTTCTTGTGCCCAAGTACACACACGGAGAGTGAGATTCAGATCGACAAACCTCGCACTCTCACAGTGCGAGGTATTTTTCGCTGTATAAAAAATGAAACTGTTTTGCTCCGCATAAAAAATATGCTAAAGGAGAAAAAAGGAGAGGAAACCCCTTAAAAAAAGAAAACGCCGCGGGCTGCGGAGAAGGAGGCTCACACAATGGCAGACAAAACTTTTGGTCGCCTTATCGAAGACCAGAGGCATAAATTACATCTCACCCAAGAAATGGTTGCGAAAAAGGTCGGGGTAAAAGCGAATTATATCGGCTACCTGGAACGAGGCATGCGCCACCCCAGTCCCAAAGTCGTGGAACGACTCTCGGGCGTGCTCAAAATCGATCCACAGGAGCTCTATCTGCTGGCCAACCCACGCGTGCGGTTGCTTTTAGGGAAAAATAGAGCCCCCGCTGTTTTGGTGGAAGCCTCGCTGTGGCAGAAATTCCTCCGAGATAAGGCTCTGCAACAAAAGCAAGGACTTTCGAGTCAGGAGCAAGAAGCATTAACGCAACTGAGCCAAGCGGAAAAAGCGGAGACAATGGCGAGCGTCGCGAAGGTTGTCAAAGCCCTCCGAAAAGGCTTTGGCGCGTAACGCCCTTAGCAAGGCTTGAGCACGAGCGAGGAAACAACTCGCCTGGCTTTGATAGAGTAATCGTCCCTCCCAATTCCTTTGTCCACTTTAGCTACGGTCAAGGAACGCGTTGAAGGTTTCTAAACTTGTAGACAAATGATTCTGTTGAGTATCACCTGTGAGAGAAGAGACAGTTTGTGACAACCCCTCGGTCTGTACGCCAACTGGAGTCTTTTTTGCCTGAACGCCACAGCTCATCGCACTCAGAGCTATCCCCCCCATCACAAGCACGAACCCTAATACATACGTAAGTTTTCTCACGCGGCCTAGTCTACTCGTTGGCTCAGCAAGACTCAACCACATTGTCGATCCTTCCTTTATTCTTGGACTTGTCTTTCGCCCTTGCCATGCTAGCGTAGCCCTCATGTTCCGAGGACCTCTTCGCATAGTGCTTTTTCTGATCGCGCTGCATCAACAAATCCTCTTTCCTTTGTATCACTACCAGAGTTACGCAAACCAAGAAGAAATTGATCTGGGCCGCAAATTTTCGCTCGTCGCCCGGGCGCAGTTTCCCTTCGTACGGGACCCGGTCATCCAACAGTATCTCCGCAGTCTTGGTCAACGCCTTGTCGCCCGCCTCGAACAACCGGAATTTCCTTACCAATTCGCGGTCGTGCAAGATCACTCCCTCAACGCCTTCTCGGTGCCCGGCGGCTACATCTATCTTCATTCAGGCCTCCTCTTACGGGTTGAGTCCGACGATGAACTAGCGGGAGTCTTAGGTCATGAAATCGCCCACGTCCAAGGCCATCACATGTTGCGCCAAGAGCAGGACACCAAGTTGCTCTCTTACGCCTCATTGATAGCGATGGTGCTTGCCATTATCAACCCTGTGCTCGCGGCGGGCGCTTCTTCAGCGGCAGGCGCGGTGCAGATGCAGTACATGCGCCAACTCGAAGAAGAAGCGGATTACCGTGGCTTACAGTACCTTCGCCAAGCCGGCTTTGAT
The DNA here is from genome assembly GCA_964441775.1 of uncultured Enterobacteriaceae bacterium. GTDB lineage: Bacteria > Desulfobacterota > Binatia > Bin18 > Bin18 > SYOC01. Next base: position 9,672 of record CAYTVL010000111.1, on the reverse strand, counting down.
CCGCATGGCATGCCGCGTTTCCTCAAAAAAATGAGCGAAGAAGAACGACTGAACTCGGCGGATGTTCCTCCCTATTTTCGCTCGCACCCGCTGTCTCGCGATCGTCTCAACTATATTGAAAACACCGTCAGCACCATGGAATGGAATCGCACTACTCCTGTCGACACTTTTGCCCTCAAACATGTCCAGGCGATTCTGCGCACCCTCGCGGAGCCGCGCTCACGCGTGCTCGCCGACTATCAACGCCAAGTGACTGAGACGCCCAACGCTCCGCAACCGTTGGCGCTGCTCGGCGTTGTGCAACTCCGTTTCAATGATCTCGAACACGCAAAACAAAGCCTTGAGCAAGCCAGTGCAACAGGATTGCGCCTCGACGATGAGCTGGGAGCGGTCTATCTGCGACTTGGCCAACAAGACCTAGCGCGCCGAGCGTTCGCGCGTCTGAGCGAAATCAACCTAGACAACGCCGAGGCCCATAGTCAACTCTGTCAAATACTGTGGCAAGCGGGAGAACGCGAACACGCGACCAAAGAATGTCAGTCGGCCCTGTCGCTCGATCCACAACTAGACGAGCCGTATGTGACCTTGGCGCAGATCGCGCAACAACAGAGCAAGTCCGGCGAAGCGCACCTCTTCTTAGCGGAGGCCATGGAGCGGCAAGGACGACTGGACGCCGCGTTCGCGCAATATCAGCAAGCCGCAGCTCTGCTGGGCTCAGCCCATCCCAAGGCCGAGGAAACAGAAAAGAAAACGAAAGAGCTAGAAGAACTCATCAGCGAATTGGGCAAGAGACGCTAAATCAAAACCCATGACTGTGGCGCGTTCAATAGCTTATAAGGTGCGCGCTCTCTCCTGCTCTTTTCCACTCCGTTTCTTGACGCTGAAGCGCCGTTGCCGGTCACACTCCGAGTAGCTCCCGGCTCGACAACGCCGAGCTATCTAGACCACGCAGCCGTTCCCTTGCCAGCCCATAGCTAAAGAGAGTAAAGGAAGAGTCAGCAGCAGCCATAGGCGAGAACGCGACTGGTTTTCGTTCCGAGACTGCAAGCAAAGGAGGGATACGATGGCGTACGATCTGTTAATCAAAAACGCGCAAATCTGTGACGGCGCCGGGACGCCGACCTTTCACGGTGCGGTTGCGGTGTCGGGGAACTCGATCGCGGCGGTGGGCAATGTGTCCGGGGCCGCTCGGCAGGAAATCAATGCCGATGGACTGGTCCTCACGCCGGGGTTTATTGACATTCACACCCATTACGACGCGCAGATCTCGTGGGACCCGTTGCTCACCAGCTCTTGTTGGCATGGAGTAACCACCGTGCTGATGGGCAACTGCGGGGTGGGCGTGGCGCCGTGTCGCCCAGCCGAGCGCAAAGTGATGGCGTGGGATTTAGTCAATGTTGAAGCGATGCCTTACGATGTGCTTCTCAACGGCGTCTCCTGGGAGTGGGAAAGTTTTCCCGAATACATGGCGGCCATTGGTCGGCGCGGTATCGGTTTGAATGCGGGCTTTCTGGTGCCGCTGTCGGCGTTGCGTTTTTACGTCATGGGCGAGGCGGCGTCCGAGCGCGCCGCCAATGCTGACGAAATCCAACGCATGGTTTACCTCTTTCGTGAAGCTATGCAAGCCGGAGCCTATGGCTTCTCATTGAGCCTCATTCCACGCCACATCGGCTATCAGGGCAAACCTCTAGCGAGCCGCTTAGTCAGCAAAGACGAATTGGCGGCGCTGGGCCGAGTAATGCGCGAGCTGAAAAAAGGCGTCATTGAAGTCGCGCTGGTGCGGCAAGCAGGCGTGTTGAGCGATGAAGACCTGGACATCTTGTTGCACATGGCCCAAGAAAGTCAGCGGCCCGTCACCTGGCTGGCGCTGATTTACATGCCTGACATGCCGGGGACGTGTGAACAAATGCTCGCGCGCGTGCAGCCCTACGTGGAGAAAGGGTTGACCATTCCTCCACAGGTGAACCCGAGACCGATCCAGCAATATTACACCTTTCGCAATCCTTTCCTGTTCTCGGAAATGCCGTCGTGGAAAGGCGCCTTTAATCGCACTGTGGAAGAACAAGTGGCGCTATACCGGTCCGCACAATTCCGCGAGGCGTTTCGTGATGATCTCAAAGCGGGGCGCGGGCTGCTCTTCCGTGGTCAGTGGGACCGACTGCACGTCACGCGGGTGGAGACCGAGCAAAACAAACCGTGGCTAAACAAAAGCCTGCGGGACATTGCGAGCCAGCTTCACAAAGATCCAGTAGACACACTCCTGGATTTGGTAGTGGAAGAACAAGCAGCGCTCGGGGTAACGGTGTCAATCATCAACTCCGATCCCGACGCGGTGGGGAAATTATTGACGCTTCCCAACGTGCTGGTTGGGCTGTCGGACGCCGGGGCGCACGTGGATCAGCATTGCGAGGCAGGCGTGCCCACGTACATCCTGCACGAGTGGGTGCGCAAGCGCGGAGTGCTCTCGCTAGAAGAAGGAGTGCGACGAATCACCTCTGAGCTGGCGGACTTCTTGAATTTGAAGACCAAGGGACGCATCGCGCCGGGGATGGATGCTGATCTGGTGCTGTTTGATCCCACCACGGTGAAACCGCTGCCGGCGGAATGGGTGAACGATTTGCCGGGTGGAAAGCCGCGTCTCATCGAGCGGTCTGAGGGCGTGGAATACACTATTGTCGGCGGACAAGTCCTGCTTGCTCACAACCAGTATCAAGGCGGACTACCGGGGCAGGTGCTGAAAAGTGCGGCGAGCTGAAGGTAGAACCGAGTGTTTTATCGCGTTAATGGTGGCGAGTTCGACTCCGTCATGCCGGCCTTTCGACAAGCTCAGGACAGGCTCCAGCTGGCATCCAGGAGGATGCAGCACCTGCCTCCGATTACGCCTCCTGGATTCCGGGTCTCGCGGTGCTCGCCCGGAATGACGTAGCCACTGTCTACCTCTCGTAATTAACGCGTCAGACCACGAAGCTCAAGGAAGAAAGTGCAATAAAAAAGGGAGAATCATCATGTTAAAACGTGTTCATCATATTGACTATCTGGTGCGGGATCTAGACAAATCCATCGCTCAGTATCGAAAAGCGTTCGGCATCGAGATCGAGAACCGGGTGCAAATCCAAGGCGTAGATCTCGCCTACTTCCACATAGGGGATGTGCTGATGGCGTTGATCTCTCCCCTCGATCCGAAAAGTCCGCTGCAGAAGCAACTGGACGAACAGGGAGAGAGTTTCATGCACATGGGCTGCGAGGTGGAGAGCCTTGCTGAAGCGGTGCAGGAACTGAAAGCGAAAGGGGTTCGCCTCAGAAACGAGAAGCCGCGCCCCGGGTTGAAAGATTGGCGCATTAAACTTATTGACCTTGTTGATGGAGAGACGAATGGTCCAACTATCCAATTGGTGGAGCCCGCCTGACAATTGACACTGTGGAGGACGGCAATGAATATCAAGCACGGACTCATTAGCAGCGACTCTCACGTGCAACTGGACCGCGACGCGTTTATCAAGCGTATGTCCCAGGCCAAATGGGGAGACAGTATCCCGCACGTGATTGAGACCAGCAATCCGGCGTATATGTCCGAGCCGGTGGATCATCCGGTGGAACGATGGGTCGTCAACGGCAAGGTCGTCGACGTACGCGGAGTGAGCAACTGCCCGGCGGTCATGGATGATCCCATGCGCACGTATCACCCGCAACGCTGGGACGAGGTGCCGCGCATTGTGTACGATCCCATCGAACGCTTGAAAGTTTTGGACAGCGATGGCGTTGACGCCGAAGTGCTCTTCCCCAATCCACCCGTACAGAATGCCACCTTCTTCCAAGGTGACGCTGCGCTCGAACTCGCGTGCGTCCAGGCGCACAACGACGCCCTCGCTGAATGGCGGGAGGCCAGCGACCGTTATATTCCGCTCGCGCTGGTTCCCTATCTCAGCGGCATCGATACGACAGTAGCGGAAGTCGAACGCGCCGTGAAAAACGGCCATCGCGGCGTCCTGATGGTCATCGAACCCAGCATGGCCCTTAAAGGTCGCGGGGATCTTTTTAAGATCAGCGGATCGAACGAAGCATTGACGGGATTGCCCCATTTCAACGACTCGTATTGGAACCCGTTATGGGCTGCGTGTCAGGACTTGGATGCGCCAATTCACTGGCACGCCAACGGCGGCATCATTTTACGCACTCCGCATTGGGAGGGATTCACTCGTGGTGAGGAGGTTGTCAGTCTCGCCGCTGGGCTCTTCTCCTCGATCCCCACGCAGTTCCTCCCCAACCTGATTTTCTCCGGCGTCCTGGAGCGCTACCCGCGCCTCAAATGGGTGTGGGCGGAGACGGGAATTGGCTGGGTCAATTACGTGTTGGAAGCTTGCGACCATGAGTGGGAACGCCGTCGCTTGTGGAAGGAGGGGCTCGCCACGCGCCCCAGCGAATTGTTTCAGCGACAGATTTACGGGGCCTTTTGGTTCGAGAAGGCAGGGATCGAATTACGACACACGCTGGGGCTGGAGAACATCATGTGGGAGTCGGATTATCCGCACAACACCTCAACGTATCCGGATTCGTGGAAATTCGTCGAGCAAACCTTGGCGGATGTACCAGAAGCTGAACGCAAGCCGTTGCTCTATGGCAACGCCATGCAGGTGTACAAGTTGTGAACAAGATGGGGTTCCACCGCATTGGTGTTGATGGGTCGGTTCCGTCATGCCGGCGCAGGCTGACATCCGGAGAGAGTGAGTATTGGCTTGTAGTTATACCGCCTGGATTCCCGTTGGAGTTTATCCTGCGCCCGACGAAGGGCGGGAATGACGCGCCCTCTGTTGAGCCCTCAGCTTCATTGCACTGGTCCAGTAGGTAATTGGAAAGAGGTCAGCATGGAACAGCAAAGCGGCTTTATCAGCGTTGACGATCACGTGCTGGAGCACCCGCAGGTCTGGATGCAGCGACTCTCACGAACGAAGTGGGGAGAACGGATTCCACATGTCGTGCAGCACGAAGATGGATCAGACCATTGGGTTATCGATGGACGGGCTGCGCCATTCAACCGCGTGGCCGCCGTGGGCGCGGTGATGAGCGAGCGGGGCCGCGAACCCCGCCGCTGGGAAGAGACGCCAAAGAGCGCGTATGTTGCCTCCGAGCGTTTACGGGCGATGGACGACGATGGAGTCTCACATTCCGTGCTCTATCCCACGGTGGCGGGGCTCGCGGGTGAAACGTTCGGGCGCATTACCGACCCAGAGTTCGAGCTGGCCTGTGTCCAAGCGTACAACGATTGGGTGATTGAGGAATGGGCCAGTGCAAGCCCGCGCTTCATTCCCCAATGTCTCGCGCCGCTTGCCCCCGTCGACGCAGCAGTCCGAGAAATCCGGCGCGCGGTCGCCAAAGGGCATAAGGGCGTCATTTACCCGGCTATGCCCATGCATCTGCGCAAGGTTCCACACATCAACGATCCGCAATACGACCCGCTGTGGGCTGCGTGTCAGGATCTGGACGTCCCCATCTGTTTCCATGCAGGTGCGGCGGATGAGCTGCAATTACCGCCCTACGAGGGCTTTTCCGCCTCCGTGGCTGAGGCGTACCGGGCCATCACTCGCCCACCGAGTAGCGCGATCGTGGTGGCGAATCTGATGGTGTCCGGTGTGTTGAACCGCTATCCCAAACTCAAAGTCGTGTTCACGGAGAGCGGACTTGGGTGGGTCGTGTTTACGCTGGAGTGCGAAGATCATCAGTTCGAGCGATTCCGTCTGCATCGGCGCGGATATGATTTGCAGCCGTCGGAACTGTTTAAGCGGCAATGCTACGTGACTGCATGGTACGATCACGCTGGTCTCGGCCACACCCGCCGATACATCGGCGCGGAGAACATTTTATGGAGCACGAATTTCCCCTTGACGACATCAACTTGGCCCAATAGTCAGGAGTTTCTTACTCGCTGCTTGCGGGACACGCCTGAGAACGAACGGCGGCGTATACTTTGGAAGAACGCAGCTACGCTCTACAAAATAGAATGAATCGGACAAACGCTCACTGACAGGGCCATTTGGTCCACAAACGGAAGGGGGCAGCTATGGCGATCCCGGCGGAAGCAGTAGCGGCGGCGCAATCGATAGGGTGGCCGCGACGATTCACGGTGGTGCTTTTTTTCTTCACCTGCGCCCTGATCTTATATATTGACCGTGTCAACATCTCAGTCGTGGCCCCGATTCTCATGACTGAGTTTGGGTGGGACCCGGCGGTCACTGGCACGATTCTCTCAGCCTTTTTCGTCGGCTATTTGCTCACGCAACTCCCCGGCGGCTGGTTGGCAGACCGTTTTGGCGGCAAGAGCATCATGGGCTGCGCGGTAGTGTGGTGGTCATTGGCTACTTTTCTGACGCCGTTTGCCTATACGATCCCCCTGATGATTACCGCAAGAATTGGCCTGGGAGTCGGAGAAGGAGTGACCCCGCCAGCCCTGCACAGCATGGTCGCGCGCTGGATACCCACTCCGGAACGTTGTCGGGTCGTCGCCTTTGATGTCACCGGCGTGTACCTCGGCATCATGATCGCCTTCCCACTCTCGGTGTGGGTAGTTCATCACTGGGGATGGCCGTGGGTCTTCTACAGCTTCGGCGCGCTCGGTCTAGTGTGGGCGGTGTTGTGGTCTATGTTGGTAACGAGTCGACCGGAGGACCATCCGACCATTTCCGCAGCCGAACTTGCCTACATTCGACAGGACCTTCCTAAGGTGGCGCCAGTAGAAACCGTGCCCTGGCGGCTCTTTTTTGCTTCCGGCTCCTTCTGGGCCTTGCTCATCGGCCAGTTCTGCACGCTGTGGACCTGGTACATGCTGCTCACCTGGATGCCGATCTACTTGGTCAAGGCGCGCGGATTTTCATTGGAGGAGATGGGCCTCTACGCCATGTTTCCATACTTGGCCATGTTATTAGCTGCAAACGGGTCTGGCTGGCTCGCTGACGGGTTGATTCATCGCGGCGTGAGCACCACGCGCGTACGCAAGGTGTTTCAGAGCATCTGTTTTATTGGCTCGGCCCTATGTCTACTATTGCTCTCGGCCACCCCGTCGCCACAGCTCGCCGTGCTGTATATCTCGCTAGGCCTGGGCTCCGTCGCCGCCTCAGCCGCGGGTTTCCTGGTCAACCATTTGGACATTGGGCCACGCTACGCCGGCGTCTTGATGGGCGTCACCAACACGGGCGGCACAATCGCAGGCATCCTCGCGCCTGCCGTCACGGGGTTTATCGTGCAGTTCAGCGGCAGTTGGGAGCCCGTGTTCTATCTAGCGGCGGGCATTTCTCTGATAGGCGAAGTCGTATGGCTCTTGTTCGCAACCGGGGAACAGGTCTTCGAGTAAATCAAGAGAAGGGAAGAGCAGGCATGTCCTTCGATGAATTGTTAGGGCAGGTGCGGGAGCTGTTGAAGAGTAAAGGCCGAGTATCGTACCGTGCCCTGAAGCTCCAATTCAATCTTGACGATGAGTATCTTGCCGGGCTCAAGGACGAGCTGATCGAGGCCGAGCGCGTCGCAGCCGATGAAGACGGCAAGGTACTGGTCTGGAAAGACAGTCTAGTGTCTAGTGTCCAGCGTCTAGCGTCGGAAGCAAAAGAGGCGACGTCAAGTATTCACACGCTAGACCCTAGACCGAACGACTCTAGACGAGATGCCGCCGAAAGGCGGCAGTTGACGGTGATGTTCTGCGACTTGGTAGGCTCCACTGCGCTCTCGGAGCAGCTTGATCCTGAAGAGTATCGTGAGGTCATCCAGGCGTATCGGGAAACCTGCGCCACGGTCATCCGCCGCTTCGATGGATACCTGGCCAAGTACATTGGGGATGGCTTGTTAGTCTACTTTGGCTATCCGGTGGCGCATGAAGACGATGCGCCGCGCGCCGTACGAGTAGGGCTAGGCATCATTAAGAGCTTGCAGAGCCGCGCGCGTCAGCAAGCGGGCGCTACTCCGCTCCCTTACGGTCGCGGCTCGGATACTCTTCAAGTGCGTATTGGCATTCACACCGGGCTGGTGGTAGCCGGAGAGATGGGCGTGGGCGACCAACCGGAGCCCCTGGGCATCGTAGGTGAGACGCCCAATCTTGCCGCCCGCATTCAAGGTATGGCCCGGCCCGATGAAGTGATGATCAGCGCGGCGACTTATCGACTGGTCGAGGGTTTGTTTGACTGTGAAGATCGTGGACAACCTGAGCTGAAAGGAGTGAGCACGCTCCTGACACTATATCGAGTGGTCAAAGAAGGAGAGGCTCAAAGTCGGTTTGCAGTGGTGGCGCGCAAAGGATTGACGCCGTTGATCGGACGCGACTACGAGTTTGGTTTGTTGAGCGAGCGCTGGGCGCGAGTAAAAGAGGGCGCGGGCCAGGCGGTGCTGCTCAGCGGCGAGCCAGGCATTGGCAAATCACGGTTGGTGGAAGCCCTTAAGGGGACCGTCGAACGAGAGGGGGCGCACAGTCTGGAGCTGCACTGTTCGCCATATTATCAGAACAGTGCGCTGTACCCGATTACCGAGCACTTGCAGCGGTTGTTGCGGTTTACCCGAGAGGACTCGTCTGCCGTCAAGTTGGAGAAACTTCAAGAGAGGCTGAGCCGCTATCGCTTTCCGCAAGCCGACACCATACCCTTGATGGCTGCCCTGTTGTCACTACCGCACCCTGAAAGCTACCCCCCGCTGACCGGGAGCCCGCAGAAACAGAAAGAGAAGACCCAAGAAGCCTTGGTGGCGTGGATCGTCGAAGATGCGGGAAAAGCGGCGGTGTACTGTGCATGGGAGGATCTGCACTGGGCCGACCCCTCCACGTTGGAGGTGCTCACCCTCTTCCTGAACCAAGTGCCCACAACCCGGTTGTTGGCGTTGCTCACCTGTCGCCCCGAGTTCACCCCGCCCTGGGGCTCACATTCGTACTTTACTCAGCTCACACTCAATCGCTTGGGGCAGGCACACGTACGGGAAATGGTGAGCCATGTTGTCGAACAGGCGGCTCGTGCTTCGACGGGCTCAGCACGAATGGGTAATATCTCCTTGCCTGGCGCCGATTCCGTTCGCCCTGAGCCCTTCGACAAGCTCAGGACAGGCTTTGTCGAAGGGCGCCCCGCGTTATCCGATGCCCTCATTGAGGTAGTTGTGGCCCGGGCTGACGGCGTGCCCCTCTTTGTCGAAGAGTTGACAAAAAGTGTTGTTGAAGCTGTAGGGACGCAACAGGCTGCACCCCAGCAACTGACAATCCCTGCAACGTTGCAAGACTCGTTGATGGCGCGGCTCGATCGGCTGGGACCAGCGAAAGAGATCGCGCAAGTGGCCGCGACCATAGGACGCGAGTTCAGTTACGAACTGCTTCACGCCGTCTCCAATCGAGGCGAGGACAGCTTGCAGGCGGGGCTCAAACAGTTAATAGAGGCGGAACTGCTCTATCAACGTAGGCTGCCTCCCGAGGCCTACTATCTCTTCAAGCATGCGCTCATTCAGGACGCGGCGTATCAATCGTTGCTGAAGAGCCGGCGCCAGCAACTGCACCAGCAGGTTGCCCAGGTATTGACTGAGCAGTTTCCTGAAATGGTCGAGGCCCAGCCAGAACTGCCAGCACACCATTACACCGCGGCAGGCCTGATCACCCAAGCCATTCCCTATTGGCAGCAGGCCGGGGAGCGCGCCAGCCAGCGCTCGGCCTATGTGGAAGCG
>CAYTVL010000110.1:0-11472 GCA_964441775.1 uncultured Enterobacteriaceae bacterium | reverse complement strand
GTCTTCACCTCGCAGAGTCTCACGGATGTCGAACGCTGCCCGCAGCGCAACATCATCGTGGAGTCCTGTCAGACGAAAATCTTTCTGCCCAATGCCGAAGCGGAGACCGCGCAGAGCAAACAGTTGTATCTCGATCTGGGGCTCAATGAAAAGGAAATCGCGCTGCTGCGCTGGGCCACGCCGAAGAAACATTACTTGTATCACTCACCCTTAGGACGGAGACTGTTCGATCTGACCCTGGGGCGGGTGGCGCTCAGTTTCGTGGGGGCCACCAGTCGGGAGGACATTCGTCAGGTCCGGGACTTGGTGCAGACCCAGGGGGAGCAGTGGCCCGCAGTGTGGCTCCGACAGCGAGGGTGTCCACTGGAAGCCACGTGGTGGGAGAAAGAGTATGCCCGCCGTCACGACCAAGAGGAGGATGAGTATGACTCGCCGTTTGCTGATGGTGCTGTTCATGTTGCTCGGACTCTGCACTAGCCGAGTGCAGGCGCAGCTGTTTGGGGGGGACATCGTGTTTGATCCCACCAACTTCGCCAAAAATGCGATCACGGCCACGCAGATGATTGAGCAAGTCAAACAAATGACGCTCCAAGTGGGCAACAGTAACGCTGAAGTGCAGATGATGCTGCAAAATTTGGTGACTGTGCTGGGAGCCCGCTATGACTATCTGCGCTATGCGAACCTCATGCGTGAAGTGCTGGACACCGTCAACGGGGGCGTGCCCATGCATTACGATCTGCCCAACATCAATGCCGTTCAACTCGATGTATACCGAGGCTACACCACCGCGACCAAATGGGGGGACTGGGCAGAGACCTATGGGAATTTGGCGCAGACGGCGCTCAATGCCCAGCGCGGCATGCTCAATACCGTGCATGAAGAGTTGAGCCCCGACGATGATGCGCGTGTGGACAGTGTGATGGACGACCTTCGGGCCAAGGCAGAGGCGGCGTCGGGCAATAAAGACCTCGCGCAACTGCACGCCTACGGACTCGATCTCCAACTGTATGAAGCACGCCGCACGCGCCGCATGCTGGGAGCGCTGACCGATGCCATCGTCTTGAAAAATGAGCATGACCTGAACCTCAATGCGTGGACGCAGAATGCGCAGGATAATTTTTTGAGCGGCGGGGCGTTTGATCCGCAGCCCTACACAGGGGCCGGCGGGGTCACGGAAATAAAATTAGATTAAGGAGAAAACTATGCCACCCTTTGATGCATTCAGTCCAGTTCATCAGCAATTCGCTCTTGCTGCTAGCACGTGGTACAGGATTCTTTTCGATTATGCTAATCAGCTCTTCTTGATGTTGGCTACCATTGAGATTGGGCTGGGAGCGATCAATTGGATGGTCGCCCAGCAGAGTCACGACTACGTCGCGATGGGACTGTTTAGAAAAATCTTGTGGATTGGATTCATGTACGCCATCCTCCTGTACGCCCACGATTGGATTCCCGCCATATTGAGCAGCTTTACGCAAGCAGGGATTCAGGCCGCAGGCATTGAAGGAATCAATCCTGGTGAAGTGTTTCTGCAAGGCCTTGGGCTCGCTGGGACGATGTTAACTTCGCTCGTGCATGCCTCACTGATCTTTCAACCAGCCACGGTGCTGACTGGTCTCTTAGCAGCATTCATTCTCTTCTTTGCCTTCTGTGCGATTTCCTTTCAGCTTGCCTTGACACTCATGGAAAGCTACATCGTGACAGGAGGCGGTGTCTTTCTGCTGGGATTTGGCGCGTTTCATGGCACAGTCCATATCTCAGAACGGTATTTATCGTATGTGGTAGGTGTGGGCATCAAATTGTTTGTGATCTGCTTGGTTATCGGTGCCGGGTCACAGCTCGCGCCCATGTGGGGAGAACTCGCAAAAGATGCAAGTTTGATGAGTATTGTGTCGACGCCGCTCGCCATCGCTGGCGGGGCGATGTTGTACGGGACAGCAGCGTGGATGTTGCCTTCTCTTGCTGCGAGTATGGCTACGGGGGCGGTAGGGTTTGGGATTCAAGAGGCTATTGGTACGACAATGATGGCTTCGCGCTTAGCCATGCAGTCAGTCGCGGCACCGATGGCGCTTGGGGCTGGGGCAAGGGCTGCGGCTGGCATAGCCCGTCAGAGCGCACGCAATAACGGAGGTGGGATTGGTGGTGCTGTACGAGGATTAGGCTCCGGTATCGGGGCAGTCTCACGGGAAGCGCGGAACTTTGCCGTACCGACGCTGAGCCGTGGGGTGCAGAACCTGCAGAAACAGCGCAGCGATATGAGGGGGAATCAATGAAATCGGCCGTCAAACATTTTCGCCAACTCAGCCAGCGGGGCATGACCGTTGGACGATACCTCCACGGAGATGCCGCAGAAGAACACCAGGCGCGGCGGTATAACGATGTCGTAGACAGAAACAAAATGACCATCAAAAGGCGGAGCCGGGGCCGTGGTGAGTTCAATGCAGAGCCGCGTGATCCACTGGAAATCAGTCTGCTGAGTGGCGATCGTGATGAGTATATCGACAAGTCGTTCTGGCACGATGCGGAAGCGCGAGGCGTGACGTTTGACGAATCACGGGTGGATGGGATATGGGAAGAGGACGGCAACGAAATGTGGAAGTAGGAGGTACTGCCGCTTCCCGGACTGCTTTCCCTGCTCCTCGGTGACTTGACCCGAGCCCACGCGTCCACAGTGGTAGTCCAACACCACCCGTGCACATGGCATAATATCTTCCTTCCACAGTCAAGCGCACGACCTTTGTACGTAGCCTCTGCGGAGGCATGTTGGCCGCTGATGATAGTGAGTGTTTGCTTCACAAGAGGAGAAATGCGGAACGTCCTTCTTTTTTCCTTACGAGAGGTGACCCATGGAGCAACGGATCGTGATGCTCAATCTCGTGCAGTGTTGGCGGTGTAAGCAATACATTCCGCCAGGACAAGAGATTAGAGCACGCACAATGCGCACGGCGGTAGAACAGGGAAGTGGGCTGAATAGCGGTCAGATTGATCGCTACGAACCAGTCAGCTTATGTGTCCCGTGCGATGAAGCCGTCGCCATTGAGGAGCAGAAACGTCGTGAGCAGAGTGACCGTAAAATGCGCTGGATCGGCTGGCTCTGTGGCGGCTTTTTCATGATGATTGTGTTCATCTCTATCAATGCCCCCTGGCCTGTGGCTGTGCTTGGGGCTGGCTTGCTGGCTTGGCTAGGCATCCTTGGGCGAACGATCTTAGCGCTCTTTGTCGTTATCAACACCCTGCTCTTTGCTCCAGGTAAATCGTTTGTTGACGCGCATGATACCAGCATCATTGTGAGTGTGATTGCTGTCATAGCAATCGGGAAATTTTTGTGGCCGCTCTTCCACTCATTAAGTGAGGGTAAAACGAATAAGAAAGTTTTGCCTGGTCCACAGACCACGCAAGGGAATGTGTAAAGGAAGGGAGGGACGCGATATTGAGAGGAGTAGAAAAAACGTCTTCACTATCTGTGACTTCTCCTCTTGGCGTGGCGCGCCCTTTACGATAGAAGAGAAAGAATTGGTTTAATCAGAAGGAGACGCTAGGGATGCGCACGCCTCGCCCAACGTTGACGCAGCTGGCCGAGAACGCCGCTGCCCAGATCGGCTTCACGGTCCGGCGCTGGTGGCGCGATGCAATTGACCCGACCATTCGCCGGGTAGAAGTGGAGCGTCGCTTAGTGGGCGCACCGCCGGCGATCGCCGAACTCCGCGTCCCCCTGCCGACTCCTGCACGTGCCCAGCGTCCTGCTGTGAAAGCCCCGACTCCGCCCACCCGCTCTCGTTCGCGCGCGGCCCGTGCTTCGAAAAGGCAACGGCGCACCGCGCGTTCTTGATCGGTCTAGAACTAAACCGATAGAGCCTCTCCAAACAACCACTTAGACTATAGTCACATCGGATGATACCCCCCTGCCCAAACTGAGCACTCAGCCCTCCTGCTCCGCCCCGTGCCCCGGGGTGGGACTTATTGAGGTGGGGGAAGGGTGGTTGGAGGAAGGTGAGGAAATATGTTCAGGAGTATAGTCAAGTTTAACAGAAAATGTGTATCTCCTGTAAAATTTAGAGCAAAATGATGCAGAAGCAGTTGTGATGAGGAGAGTTGAGCCACTCACTCTTTATGTTGCTATGCTTCATATGCAGGACACGGAGCTTTAAGAGGTCGAAGTTGGCCCGGCCGAACATTTGCCGTTTGAGGAGTTTTAAGGATTCGCAAACAGTTTTCGCCTTCTTCACGTCTAGGGAGGCAGAGGTTACCGAGAGGAAAGGCAGAGGAATCCATAGAACTATACATCTCCTCAAACAGGACACGATCAGAGTTCATCCATATTTCTACCCGTTTTCGTAGGAGTCTGCGGCCCTGCGTGCAGACGCAAAGAACCACGCGTATGCTCGTCATAGTATGAGCAATGGGACGTCCGCGTGCTGGGCTTCGGGACCTCGTCTACCCACGCGATGATGCGCCGCATGTTGATGCCACCGCCATTAGTACCTGGTGGCAAGTCAGAGTGTGGCCACCGCCTGCCAATGTCTACTAAGTTAATAAGTCTAGAAATATCCCGAACTGCACAACTGCTCCACCCTCACAGGGCGGACAGCAACTACGCTCGACAGCCATCTTCTCCCTTCTCACACTGGGACTCCGCTTACTGTACGTAGCGTCCTCGGGCCACGATGACAGCCCCCCTTTATTAATCAACAAATCAGAAACCTAACTATCACGGGGCGCATACACGATACGCCCCTGCTCCAGGTGCGGGGAGTCGTGCTCCGAGAACACGCTGTTAGGCTGCCGCCTGAGAGTCTACGGAGCTAGGGGTTCTGTCCGCCGTAGGCGTGAGGCGCGTACAGAGATAGTGCCGCAGTGTCACGCCAACGAGCATCCCCGCGGACAGCCATACGACTCCCACCAAAGCGGTCAGCAGCCACGAAAGGTCGTGTGTAAAGTCAACCGTGGCGGTCATGATGCCAGACTGGGGAATGAAGTTCCACATCGTTGCGTCCTCCTTGCTGAAAATTTGTTTGTCCCGGGGTAGGTCGGGTTTGTCATGATCCCGAGAGTGAGGGGCTAGTGTTGAATAAGACCCCCGATCCCGAAAAATCGGATCACGGTCGGCGCAGGCCGCCTGAAGGCCTGATTGCTGGCCGAGGAGAACAGACAAGCCGCCACTGAAGACAGTCTGCGAGTAGCCCTATCTGGCCGTGTCCACAAGGCAAGAGGCTGCGGATTGTGGTCGGTGGCGCGGATGTTGTAGAGGTGGCAGCGGTGCAGGTGTAAGATCAAAACCGCGCACGAGGAACAGGAGAGTAGATGAGTCATGGCACAACCGCCGATTTCTCTCACGATTTTGCGCCAAGGGGACACCAACATCGTTGACCTGGCCGAGGTTGGCTCGCTGATTCCCCGCGGTGAGACCCGCGTGGACGACGCCTTCTTGCAGGAAGTGAGTGCGGAAGTCCGTAGCGTAGCCATCCCGGAATATAGTCGGGGTGAAGGTTTGGTGGTACAGGAGCTGCAGCGGCTGGGCAGCGTGCTCTTCTCCCACCTGTTGCCCGCGCCGGCTCGTCAGCGGCTGCGCACGGCTCCGTCCTGCGACCTCTATCTGCGCCTGGATGAGGCGCTGCTGCCGGTGCCCTGGGAACTGAGCTACGATGGAGAGCAGTTTCTGGCCACCAAGTTTCGCCTGGGGCGGCAGGTGATTACGAGCCACTCGATTCCCCACACAGCGACAGCCCGCACGGAGCAGGGGCCACTGCGCGTGCTGCTGATTGCTGACCCGACCGAGACGCTGCCGCAGGCGGCGGCAGAGGTCGAACGGCTCTGTGAGCTGTTAGGAGACGTCCCAGGCGTGGAGGTCACGTTGCTGGGCGGTCGTGAAATCCGCAAGGTGCCGCTGCTGGCAGCCTTAGAGGCGCATGAGGTGGTGCACTTTGCCGGCCATAGTGAGTATGACGCCCAGACGCCCAGTAAGAGCGGGTGGGTGTTGCAGGAGGGAGTGCTGACCGCAGGAGAGTTAGGGAAGCTGAGTCATCCTCCGCTGCTGGTCTTTTCCAACTCCTGTCAGGCGGGGGTCACCGCCGCCTGGCAGAGTGGCGCTCGATATGAGGGGCAGGCGTTTGGCATCGGCAGTGCGTTTTTGCTGGCGGGGGTGAGCAACTACATTGGCACATTCTGGGTCGTGCATGATGAAGAGAGCGTGGCGTTTGCCTCGGCGTTCTACGAACGGCTGACCGTAGGACAGAGCCTAGGAGCGGCGCTGCTCGAGGCCCGGCAGACGCTCAGTGCGCAAAGCGGCGGGCAGAGTCTGACGTGGGCTAGTTATCTGCTCTATGGGGATCCCTGCTTCACGCTGCTGGCAACACCACACGACTACTCGATTCCTGCTGGCTCCACCACCCCACGACCTCAACCGGTGGGAGTGCTGCAGCGCAAGCTGGCCGCGCTCCTGAGCGCCGATGTCAAAGGCTATAGCCGGCTCATGGGCGAGAATGAGGAAGCGACCGTCCGGACCCTGACGGCCTACCGTGAGGTGATGACCATACTCATTGCGCAGTATCGGGGCAGAGTGGTGGACGCGCCCGGCGATAACGTGCTCGCCGAGTTTGCCAGTGCGGTGGATGCCGTGCAATGCGCCGCGGCAATCCAGCAGACATTGAAGACCAAGAATGCTGAACTTCCTCCCAGCCGCCAGATGCAATTTCGCATCGGCATCAACGTGGGGGATGTGCTCGTCGAGGGAGAGCGGCTGTACGGCGATGGGGTCAACATCGCCGCGCGTGTCGAAGGTCTAGCGGAGGGAGGGGGAATTTGTATCTCCGGCACGGTCTACGACCAGATCGAGACCA
Source organism: uncultured Enterobacteriaceae bacterium (assembly GCA_964441775.1). Classification (GTDB taxonomy): domain Bacteria; phylum Desulfobacterota; class Binatia; order Bin18; family Bin18; genus SYOC01. Next base: position 4,636 of record CAYTVL010000110.1, on the reverse strand, counting down.
AACTCCCGCTGCAGTACGAGTCTCTTGGCGAGCAGACGGTGAAGAACATCACGAAACCCGTGCGGGTGTACCGGGTGCAGGTTGAGCCCAGGGCAGCTGCCGCGCCGATGGGGAGCGAAGCAGCGAAGACAGGCGAGCCGCCGCGCACAATCCCTAAGGCGCTGCTGATTGGGCGGGAGCGTGAGCTTGAGCAGCTGCAGCAATGGTCAGCCAAGGCCCTGCGCGGCGAGCGGCAGGTGGTGTTCGTCACCGGCGAGCCCGGCATCGGCAAGACCACTCTGGTCGATGCCTTTCTGAGGCGGGTCGCGGCTCAGGGTGACCTGTGGCTGGGCCAGGGACAGTGCATTGAACACTACGGAGCAGGAGAAGCCTATTTGCCGGTGCTTTCAGCACTCGGGCAACTGTGCCGGGGGCCGGGAGGCCAACGCCTGCGCGAGCTGCTCGGGCAGCAGGCGCCCACCTGGCTGGTGCAGATGCCTGTGCTGCTCAACGCTGCGGACTTTGAGGTCTTACAGCGCAAGACGCAGGGCGCGACCAAGGAGCGGATGTTGCGGGAGCTGACCGAGGCGGTAGAAGTGCTGACGATGGAGAAACCGCTGGTGCTGTGGCTGGAAGACTTGCACTGGAGTGACTCTTCCACCCTGGACCTGATCGCCTTCCTGGCCCGGCGGCGCCAGCCGGCTCGGCTGCTGGTGATTGGGACAGCGCGCCCGGTAGATGGACAAAAGCATCTTCTGCAAACGGTCAAGCAGGAGCTCCACCTGCACGGGCAGTGTGAAGAGCTGGCAGTAGGGTTTCTCAGTGAGAGCGAGGTGGCCGAATATCTGGCTCAGCGGTTTGCCGCGCACCGGCTGCCGGCAGCCCTGGCGTGCACGATCCACCGCCGCACGGAGGGCAACCCTCTCTTCATGCACAACGTAGTGGAAGACCTCGTCGCACAGGGAGCAATCGTGTCCCGGCAGGGGCAGTGGGACCTGCAGCAGGACATAGCAGAGGTGGAAATCAGGGTGCCCCAGAGTCTACGACAGCTGATCGAGCAGCAGCTCGCTCGGCTCACTCCTGAGGAACAGCGGGTGGTGGAGGTCGGGGGTGTGGCGGGCGCAGAATTCTCTGCGGCCGCCGTGGCGGTGGGGGTAGAGGCCCAGATAGAAGAGGTAGAAGAGCGTTGTGAAGGGTTAGCGCGGCGCGAGCAACTGCTGCGGGCGCAGGGGACGGAGGCATGGCCGGATGGGACGATAGCGGCCCGCTATGGCTTCCTCCACGCGCTGTATCAAGAGGTGGTGTACGAGCGAGTGACCGCAGGGCGTCGGTCGCGGCTGCATCAGCGAATAGGCGAGCGGCTGGAGGCGGCCTACAACAAGCGTGCACGAGACATTGCGGCAGTCTTAGCGATGCACTTTGAACAGGGTCGCGATCACCCTCGGGCGGTGCGCTATCTGAGGTACGCAGGGGAGAACGCCACCCGGCGCAGTGCTCATCGGGAAGCGATCAGCCTCCTGACTAAGGGATTGCAACTGCTCAAGACCCTTCCAGACATTCCAGACCGTGATCAACAAGAACTCAAATTACACACGGCCTTAGGAATCCCATTGGGCGCTACGAAGGGCTACGCAGCGCCAGAAGTCGAGCAAGCCTACGGCCGGGCGCTCGAGTTATGTAGGCAATTGGGAGAATCGCCTCAGCTCTTTCCCGTGCTTGGCGGGCTGTGTGTCTTTTATATGCAACGGGCAAAATTCCGGACGGCCCATGAACTGGCGGAGCAACTCCTGCGCTTGGCCCAGCGTTTCCAACACCCAGTGTTCCTGGTGTGGGCTCATCTGGCGTTGGGAATGGCCTTGTACATTCGAGGAGAATTGATCCCTGCTCGCGCACATCTGGAGCAGAGCCTTGCCCTCTATGACCTGGAGCAGCGCCACTCCTATGGCTTCGTGTTGGACCCGAAGGTGAATTGCCTTTCGGAATTGGCCTTTGTCCTATGGCTCATGGGTTATCCAGACCAAGCCCGCAAAAGAAGTCATGAGGCGCTGACCTTGGCCAAGGAATTGGCTCATCCCTTCAGCCTTGCCACTGCCCTGAGCTCCGCTGCTGGAATCCACGCGATCCGGCGGGAACCCCAAGCCGAACGGGAACGGGCCGAAGAGTTAATGCTGCTTGGTCGTGAGCAAGGTTTTTCCCAGGCTTCAGTGTACGGCGCTCTCCACCGGGGCTTAGCGTTAGTCGAGGAGGGGCAGAGCGAAGAGGGAATCGCCAGGGTGAGCCAAGGGATGGCTGACTTACATGCCTCAGGGGCAGATACAGCACGACCGTGGATACTGGCCTCGCTGATTAAGGCCTATGGAGACCTAGGGAAAATAGAGGAAGGACTTACCCTTATCGTAGAGACGCTTAAGAAAGAAGTTGACGCTGGAGCTTATGTATCGCAGGCAGAATTGTATCGGCTGAAAGGCGAACTTCTGCGTATGCAGGAAGGCTCTAGGCTCCAGGCCCTAGGCCGCAGGGAAAAGACAGAAGAAGCCGAAGCGTGCTTTCTCAAGGCCATTGAGATCGCTCGCCAACAGCAAGCCAAATCCTGGGAACTCCGCGCCACGAGCAGTCTGGCTCGTCTGTGGCAGAGCCAGGGCAAGACAGAGGAAGCGCGCAAAATGCTGGCCGAGATCTACAGCTGGTTCACCGAAGGGTTTGACACCAAAGACTTGAAAGAAGCAAAAGCGCTGCTGGATGTCCTCGAAAGCCGTGAAGTGATGAGACAAGGAGAGAAGACAAGTCCACAGCGAAGAGCGCCAGCAAAGAGGCCACAGAAAGCGGCCAAGTCGCAGCGGCCTCCAGACATGCGCCCGGAGCATGCGGATGTGGTGCCCACTGTCACCATCAGTGAACAAAGCCCAATGTTGGCCTTACCCAACAAACCTTCTATTGCTGTGTTGCCTTTTGTCAACCTGAGTGGGGACCCTGAACAGGAATATTTCAGCGACGGGCTCAGCGAAGATCTAATGACCGATCTCTCTAAGTTTTCTGGGCTCTTTGTCATCGCCCGAGCCTCAGCCTTTACTTACAAGGGTAAGGCGGTGAAGGTGCAAGAGGTCAGCAAAGAACTCGGGGTGCGGTATGTGCTCGAAGGCAGCGTGCGTAGGGCGGGCGACCGCGTGCGGATCACGGCGCAATTAGTCAATGGCTTGACCGGTTACCAGCTCTGGGCGGAACGCTATGATCGAGAGTTGCAGGATATCTTTGCCGTGCAAGAGGAGCTCACCCACCAGATCCTGTCCAATCTGAAGGTAGAAGTACGGCAAGCGGAGTGGGATCGTATGAGGCGTATCCCAACGGATAACCTCACCGCTTATGACTATCTCTTGCGTGGCACGGAAGCCTTTTCCCGCCTCACCAGAGTCACAATGGGCCAGGCGCGGCAATGGTTTGAGCGCGCTATTGAACTCGATCCTCAGTATGCGGTCGCCTACGTGTGGTTGGGGTGGACACACACGATGGAGTGGGCTTGGCAATGGGGTCAGGACGCCCAGATCCTCGAAAAATGTTCTGACCTCGCGCACCTGGCGCTCGCTCTGGATGATTCCTTGCCGGAGGCTCATAGATTGTTGAGTGAGGTGTATCTCTGGCAAGGACACCATAACGAAGCGATTGCGGAAGGAGAGCAGGCTATCACTCTGAATCCTAACGATGCCCATAGCTATAACATGCTGGCGGGGGCACTCTGCTTTGCGGGCAAATCGCAGGCGGCACGCGAGGTGGTAGAGCAGGCCATGCGTCTCGACCCTCGAAATCGGGAGTGGTATTTGCTTCAGGTTGGCCTGTCGTCTCTTTTGACAAGGCAGTATGAGGAGGCGCTTGCTGCCTTTCAGAAAGTAATCCGACGCTATCCTACTCATGTGGTGGCTCATATGTTCCTGGCTGGTCTCTATGGAAGGCTAGGTCGGGAGGAAGAGGCGCGTGCGGAGGCCGCAGAGGTCATGCGGCTCAATCCCGATTTCTCCGTAGAAGGGGTGCGACAAAGGTCTGGTCGGACAGATCCCGCCGTGTTAGAGCGCTGGCTTGCAGCCCTACGCAAAGCTGGGCTGAAGTAATCCTTGTCGGTCACAGCCACGGGCCGAGGAAGAACGGTGTCACAGCGGTCCCAGAACTCCGTTCCTATGACCGTCCAGCGCTACTAAGGCGGTTGACCGTGGCGCGATCAGCAGACCGGCCATAGCCGAATTCTACAACGTGGATGCAGGACGTTGGGACCTTTCACCCGTCGTTCTTACCTGCTCCACTCTCGCAATTGACAAACGGAAAATTCTCGCGTGGCTGCTCCATCTGGCCTGTGGTCCATTTCTGCGCTGACCGGAGTCTTTCCTTGTAGAGACCATCACCACGACCCGAGAACATCGTCATAAGTGGAAGAAGGGAGCACCGTATGACACAGCAATCCATCAGCTATCCTCAGTCCTCTGCCAATGCAGCGAGGGCGTCACGGCTTCATACAGGATGGGTGCCCCACGTAGAGCATCAGAAGCATACACGTGACACGGCAGCGCCGGTGAAGGTGCGGTCCAGGCTCTCCACCTTATCTCGCCCCCTGCACACCCATATGCATTAAGCGAATCGTTAACTAAGTGAAATTGGAGGGGAAGTCGCAGTC
>CAYTVL010000109.1:0-11475 GCA_964441775.1 uncultured Enterobacteriaceae bacterium | reverse complement strand
GCTTTTGACTGCGTAAGGATAAAGCAACAGAGAGGTTTTGTCTCAAAGTTCTAAGTAGACCCGCAGAAATAATTATGCTGGTAATCACGAAAAACTCGAGGAAAATCTTGCAGGCTCAGCATAGATCTTTTTGCGGTTTCACTTAGAACGAAGAACGGATAGGCTGTGATGATACTGAGGCAAACTACGTTACACCGATTTTGCGGGGGTTTTTGGGTTCCGGTGCAATTTACAAAATGAAAATAAGAGAGTGTCAACATGGCTTGTTACTCATGCAGCCAACACGGCCTGCCATACCTGTGGTGTTCGGGTACGAGCGGGACACAGAGTCGAAAGGTTAAATTGCTGTTTCTTGATCTGGTGGACAAGTTCTATTCCAGCGAGTGTGACCGCCGCGTGATCGAAACACTGAAAGCTGAGCATGGGCCTCACGCGCTGTTTGACTCGTCGATGATCTTGTTCAAGCACGTTATTTACATATTTGCTCGTTCTCACGATGAGCTCCGCTGGAAGGATCCCTTCCCTCTGGAGTTCCTCCACTGCCTCATGCGAAGCGGCATAGCCATCCCACGTGATCTTCTGGGGGAGTTTGTGAAATTGTTTGGTGCTGTGGACAGATAGAATGAGAGAAGTTGTCACTGCAGGTGATATGGTAAGAGTTGCTTCATGCCGCTTTCCTGAGCTGGGTGCCGAGAACGTTCATTGCCGCTACTATAGCCCGTGTGGTCTCGTGCACCGATGCTCGGGTCGATCGATGCCTCGGCACCCAGGCCCGCAGCTTCACCGTCCCCCGACGTAACGCGTGGAGAGCCTCGAAGCTCTCCAAGAACTTCTGTCCCGTGTCAACAGTTCTGAGCCCTCGTGCCCCTCGGACTCGATCGCGGGTAGGGACGTGACTGCGCTCAATAGGTTGCGTGGTGTAGCCCCGGCGGCGATGCAACCCCGTGCGTACATGGCGAGCGAAAGGAATGACCGTGGCCAGCGCTTTCACATACGGCTGGTGGTGGTCAGTAATGACCGTGTGAGGCGTTACCTCCGTACGGGCTAAGGCCTGGCGAAAAAACGCTTCCGCACTGACCCGATCCCGTTTGTTACGGAGGAGGACATCAATCACCTGCCCATGCTCGTCGATGGCCCGGTATAAGTAGAGCTTTTGTTTGCCGCGAAAGCAGAACACTTCGTCGACAGTCCATTTCTGTCCCACTCGCCGTCGATGTTTACGAAGCACGGCGGCCAGCTGCGGGCCAAACGTTTGTACCCAGTTCAGCACCGTGCGGGCGGAGACATCAATATGGCGCTCGGCGAGGAGCCGCACGACCTGGGCAGCCGAGAGTGGCAGGCTGCAATACCATCGCACGGCCATCAAGATCACGTCCGGCGGCCAACGGTACCCAGAAAACGCGGAGGTCGAGTGGGCTGTGAAATCTCGGTGACAGGGGCGGCAGTGGTAGCGTTGGCGACCAATGGCATCATAGCCATCGCGTTTCGTAGCTGGATGCTGACAAGACGGACAAGTGTTCATAGATATGGAATCTATCCAGCACTCCACAATTTCTCAAACTCTTTCCGACCTCGTCGCGAAACTCAACGGAAAATCCACGCAAATTGAACGCAAATTCCACGTCGTCTGCCTCGTATTCAACGGGAGCGATGCGTAGCTTGATGTCATGGCAAGAGAGACATGTCACTCCGTGTGTGTACACGGCACTACCGAGCACCAGATTCTTAGCAGTGCCCCAGTAAGGAGCACCGTCTGCATCTCCACAAGCGTTTGTCGTGCAGGGCGGTATTGGTCGGGGCAGTGCTCGGGCTTTTGTGACCACTCTAGTGATCTCGTTGTACGAGAAGTAGAGGAGGCACGCCCAAGCCGCGCCGTGGGTAGCCGGTACAGTCAAGCTAATCGAAAAAAGGAGGTGATACCCCCTTTGTCCAATAGCACTACTACCTCATAGGTCAAAGTCCAGCCTGCGACATTGACGCCAACTTTGAGGCTGGCGTTGGTCACAGCTAATTTCATTAACCTGCCGTCACTTTATAAAGGAGACTGTCATCATGAACTCTGGTCAGCAACGATGGAACAAAAGGCTTTTACGAAGAACAACGCGACAATTACAACCCATTGATTCCTCAGAGCGCTTTCCCCTGTTCAGCGCACTAGCATCAGCGCAGGCCGTGGCCCGGCCTCAGCAACCTGAGGAGTGCCCTTATACACTCAACCAACTCACCCATAAGAAGGATACAATGACAGACTTCTTTTCTAACAGAGATCTAGCCGATCAATGGCAAATCCGAATGTCTCGACGCGGTCCGAGCGTTGGCTCCTGGTTCGGTAAGTTGCTGCTGAGTAGTGTATTTACTTGCGCGATCTTAGGCGCAAGTGCGCCAACTTGGACGTACGCACAAGACCCAGGCCTCCTAGATGTACAGACCGATGCCGACAACGATGGCCTGCCCGATGCCCTGGTCAACGAGGTTAACGCCATTGCTAGAGCCGCTGATCCTATGGGCGCTATCAAAGAGTTAGTGAGTCGTCTCCCGTATTCCAAGGAGACACTGGCGTTACAACAGCAAGCCGAGGCGCTCTACGGACAGTTGACGGAAAAAAGCGAGCCTACAGAAGCGGAGCAAATCAACACGAAGATCCAGGATCTTGGCGAGCAAATGATGAAGGATCCCAATTACGCCAAAACGGTTGAATCCCTGCAGACTATGTTTCAACCACCAGAAGCCACCGAATATTCTACTCAAGCGATCAGTTTCAGCGGATTGCAGCGGGGCGACATCATCTTGCAGAAAGATTTTCTGTTTATTCCCGCCTACTTCTATGCCATGTGGTTTAGCCATGCGGGTAATTTTCACGGCAACGGCCTCTCCTATGAGTCTCATGCGCCTGGAGTAGAGCTGCGGGCGGTTGCTGATGTCTACCAAGGGGGGTATCAGTTCGTGGCGATCTACCGAAGCCAGCATTCTGCGGCAGCAGTGACGGGAGCACTGAATTTTGCTGAGAACCGGTACGGAACAAATCGATCCACACCGTACAATTACTTCTTTCCGAACAAGTGGACCGATCAGGCGCTGTACTGCTCGCAGTTAACATGGAAGATCCACTTGCAGACAGGAGTCGATCTCGACAGTCAGGCCTGGCAGTATCAGCTTTTTCTGGCCTCCCGTTACGGCTGGTGGGTGATCCCCGCTATCGGTTTACCCGCAGTAGCGCCGGACGAAATCTCGTTCTCCCCAAACTTGACGCTCATCAGAGCCGGCTATAGCTGGTAAGGCACCCAGTCGGTTGGATACGCAGGGTGAATGCCGTGCAGCCCACCCTGCGTGGTGGGCTGCGTCGTTCCATCAGTAGGAATCATGTTCGCTCTCGAAAGGTGCAATTATGAAAAAACAACATCTATGCTTGCTACTCACCTTGCTGCTCCTGCGGGCGGAGTGCTCAGCCAGCGGCCCCGCTTTCGCAAGCCAGACGCCGGTCGGGTATGTACTCTCAGGGAATAATGGCAGTGAGGGCTTTCGCCATAATGCCTTGACTCTCATTGACCCCCGCAGTGGAGTAGTGCAACGCCAGATTGGATTGCCCCATTCGTGGACGAAGAACGCGAGCCGCGATCCACACGGCCGCCTGTGGCTCGGTTTTTCTGGGAACCTCAATAAAAGCGACACGCTCTTGCAGGTCTATAGTCCTGCGGGTGAGCTGTTGCAGGAACTACACCCCTGTGTCGCGCCTAAAGCAGGCATTAGTTTTGCGGCGAACCGAGCATTTGTGGCCTGCTCCGAACGAGGCTTTAGCGGCAAAGTGGTCGTTGTGAACCTTGAGACCTTTGCTGTCGAAGCAACCATCGAGCTGAGTCTTCGAGACGCCCCGATGCTCTTAACGGCGAGCGCGGCAACGACCGAGGCAGTGGTGGTGGCAGCGATGACCTCGGGACCTGAAGAAGCACTCTACAGCGTCCTTACGCTGATAGATCCTAACACCCTAACTATCCGTGCGCAGTGGACGCCCGCCATGCATACCAATATCTGGCGTATCTTATCGCACAACGGGCGCTTCCTTCTACTCAATGTGGGGAGCTGGCGCCAACCGCGTGCCCAAGCCCAGGATGTCCTGGTGCTCGATCCTAGCGATCCTCCGCAGCTGCAGGGACTCTCGCTCGCGGCCTCTCCTTTATGGGGAGTTCTGGTAGGGGAGAGTTTGTATACCTATCACAATCCGACGTGGGGGCTGAGTGACGACACCCACCGGAGCGTGTCCCGGCTGGACCTCACAAGTGGTCAGGTGCAAACATGGCTGTTGCCAGAGCAGTGGAATGCCGACGATCTAGCCGAGATGCAGGGGCAAATTATCCTGGTCAAATCAGGAGGGTGCAGAGACTCAGCTGCTGGACTGTATCGTTTCGATCCACAGAGCGGCCAAATCCAGCTGCTGGTCAGTGTCACGGATGCCTCACAGATACTAGGATCTCCGTAGCAGTGCTTGTGATCATGCGAGGAGATGTACGACCTCTTCTACCAGTCTGCTCTCTTTTTGGTCCAAGCCTCTTAGCGCCTTTGGCTTGTCGTCAATAAGGATACACGCTGGAAACTGTGCCACCACCTCCAGCAACTTGCTCCGGGTGACGCGCATTTGGACAGCGATGTTGCCGTGCTCGTCTACTCCATGCTGCGGGAAGAGACTCTTGGCCATATCAATCCCAAGTGTCGTTACTTTCTTGGTAAATCCTTCCTCTCACGCGTGTAGCTGGTGTATCCATGAACACCAAACGAGCAGTGGAAATGGGACGGTGATAGCCCTAACCCTTTGTCTTCTTGCCTTTTACGCCTTGTGGTCTGTTGCGGCTCTGGGCCGAATTCTGGACTTGCAATTGTTGCAACAACAATTCCCCTTTCAAGCGAGACAGCTCTGCAGCCAAACAGAATTCTCCAGTTCTATTGATAATGGCAAACGCTTCGTCGAGCGCCACCAGTCCGTTGTTTGCTTGACCCACTCGCCCGTAGGTCCTCGCCAGCAGACTGATATGCGAGGGGCGACTCATTTCGGCTCCGGTAGCCTGGTAAGCGGAGATGCCGGGACACATACGCGCCAACCCATCATCACCCCGTCCTTGTTCTGTGAGCACCCAGCCTTGAAGAATCTGGCTTTCCGCTGCGAAGAATTCAAATCCCTGTTCATTGACAAGAGGAAACAAGAGATCGAGACAGGCCTGAGCAGCCTCATACTCACCACGATAAAAATGAAGCCACGCAAGAATATCCGAAGCGAACGCTACATTGTAAGGCAAGCCAAGATCACGAGCCAGAGCGAATCCCTCTTGTGCGCTGTGTAACGCTTGATCTGGATAACCCAGAAACCAGAGACTGAGAGCGCGGAGCGAGAGGCACGTGATGCCGGGGTCATCGCCGTACACCGACGCCATAAATTGATGCTGTTGCCGGTCGTAGAGGCTGACGCCTTTGTCAAAATGTTCGCGCGCACTGGTGAATGCCCCACGACTCGCGAACGGAACGGCAAGAAGACTGTGCGCGATCAGAAAAATAAGCGAGTCTGAGGTTTGTTGCGCCAAGCGCAGCACCTGCTCGGCAATCTCCTGCGCCATTGTAAAGTTCGCCCGCACGAAGTGAAATCTGAAGAGCCCCGTCAGCGCCGGGAGAAATTGCGGGCTTTCTCCTAATTCTAGTGAAAGTTGTCGGGCTCGAGAGTAGGTTTGCTCTACCTCCGGAGCTGCATAGCCTTTGGTCATCAAGAGTGGGACACCCAAGGCGACAAGCAGCGCCAACTCCTGTTGCCTCCGTTCCAGCGAATCCGGTTGCGCTTGCAAGAGGTCTAAACTTTTCGTAAGTAACGCGACAGTTTCATGATAGGCATGCTTGCGTCTTGCGTTTTCCGCCGCGAGCCAAAGATACTGCCCTGCTTGTTGATAAGCTTGCCCCCGTTCGAAGTGGACAGCAAGCGCCGAAGCATATTCAGGGGCTCGTGCATCCCATAGTTGTTCCATCTTTTCGCCAAGGGCTCGATGCAAGCGGATGCGACGGATCGCCGGGAGTCGTTCGTACAGGATCTGTTGATAAATGGTATGCAGAAAGCGGTAGCGGCCAGTCACGGACCCGTTCGGTAAGGTCGCCATGCTACGGAACCGCACGAATTGTCCACGAGCGGCTAAGCCCTCGCAGCATTCCTCCATTTGTTCCACCTGCGTATCATCTCCAACGACAAGAGTCGCCGCCGAAAATTCATCTCCCGCCACACTCGCAACTTCGAGCGCCTGTTGTTCCTCCATTGTCAAACGCTCTAGTTGTTTTTCCACCATCAGTCGCAAACTTTCAGGAATGCCTCGTTCTGTCTCTATGCCGGGTGTACTCGGCCGTCTTTGTCGGCTCGTGTCAGGCAACGTTCTCTCGCTTGTCCAGTAGTCAACAAGATTCACCATAAAGAGCGGATTGCCGTCGGCATATTCATGAATGGATCGTGCTAGGGCGAGTAAAGAGGAGTGATCGTTCGCCTCTTCCGATGGAAATCTATGAGTGAGATAGACAGTCACAGAGTGTTCGGTCAAAAAACTCAACGCAAGTTCGTTGCACAGTCGGTGACTGTGCAACTCTTGCTTGAGTCCGCGTAACGGATGATCAAAGACAATCAAGTCTGCAGGACGATACGTGCCAATGATACATAGCCGCGCCAATTCACGGCGCCGCGCGAGAACGCCTATAAGATCTAATGTTGAATAATCACACCAATGGAGATCTTCGAGCGCAAGTACCAGCAGTCGATCCGCTGTAAATGCTTCGAGGGCTTCCGCCAACTCGCGGAGCATGCGTTCTCGCGCTCCTCCCTGCACTTTGCGCTGTAACAACTCGAATTCAGTCTCGTGGACCAGCGATGGCATTTGTACCAGCCAAGTCGGCGCATACTGATATAAGGTCCTAATAAGAGGCTCGCCACCCGGTTGTCGACAGAGGCGGCCGAGCGAGTCCAGAATGGGCAGATAGGCTTCCCGCACACCGTAATGTTCTACACACTGTCCCCACCCCAGCATTACCTCGGAGGCTTGAGGTTTGTGCCCAGGAGTCTGGGGAGAGGAGAAACCAGCCCCTAGCTCCCAGCTCCTAACTCCTTCTTGCCCTTTGCCCGTCGCTCGTTCTTCATTCCCTGTCCCCCGTTGCCCAAGGCTTTCGAAAAACATTTCTACCAGGGAAGTCTTACCAATTCCCGGCTCGCCGGTAACAAAGACTAGCTGGCGTTCACCACCTGCAGCTCTCGCCAGCCATTTGTGGAGCTGAGCGAGTTCGGCCTCACGACCCACCAAAAGTGAGTGTTGAGTGTTGAGAATTGATTGCTGAGTATTCAAGTTTGGCGCTTGAAATTCAGGACCAGACACCGCAGCCGCGCCCAATGTGACTGGAGCGAGAAAGCGGTAGCCGCGTCGAGGAACGGTCTCAATAAAGCGCGGGGTCTCCGCATCATCCGCGAGTATTTCTCGTAACTCTCGGATATAGCCTCGTAACAATCCGTCACTGACATAGATCCCTGGCCAGATAGCGTTTTGCAACTCTTGGCGTGTAACGAGTCGTCCTGGGTGTTCTACAAGATAGCGTAATACCGCAAAGGATTTCGGGCGGAGGGGCACAAATGCCTCATCCCGCCACAGTTGCTGGTTGGCTCGCTCAAGCCGAAAGGGCGAAAAGAGAAGAGGGGTGTCCGTCGACATATTCGTGTCCTGTCGTCCTCTCTGCACCTGCTTCAGATATGATTGTGCCGTGCTGAAACGTGTCCGAACCCTAATTGAGGTTAGTTGTAGCAAAGTTTTACGGAAATTCTACGGAAACTGCACGGAAACTACACGATTCGTCTGTCGTATTCCACAGTGAAGCTACGTATGCTTGGAGCATGAGGAGCAGACTAACAATACCTCAGAGTGAGAACATCCACGTCGAAATAAGGAAGAATGCTCATGGAAACGATGCACGTCCGGACAAATGACGCCGAGAGCAAAGCTTACCGGTCAACATTAGAACAGAGATTAGCTGAAGAAGAGGTTGAAAAACGTCTCTTGTCTCCCGCTCCCGTATTGCCAGAGCAGTTTTCCATGCTTGCGACTGGAAATTCTCATCCAGCTAGCGGCGTGCGAGCCTTAATGTGGGCGATATTGGAAGATGCAATTACCTGCATGCAGCAGCAGGCATTAACCCCGAGCCCGCGTCGTCAGAGGCTTGCCCGCGAGGCTGAGCAGTGGATCTTTGCAGACGATCCCGCCTGGGTGTTCTCCTTCCTGAATGTGTGTGGGGCGGTGGGGTTGGAGCCGGACTATCTACGGACGAAGCTCACTCAGTGGCTCCAGCGGTGGACTCGCCCAGCCTCTCCAAAACGTGTGCTTGAAGAGGCGTCAGGGGTCGCGCTCAAAATTGCTGCTTGAGAAGATTCCTCGTTACAACAGTGCCTGAAGCAGGGCTGCGGCCTCTTTCAGGTCTACAGTGTCAAATCCCTCGGTGAACCAGCTGGAAATATCCACCAGCATCCGCCGGGCTTGCTTCCTCTTTCCCTGCTGTTGCCACAGCCGTGCGAGGCTCAGCGTGGCGCGTAGTTCAAGCGCCTTCGCCTGCTGTTGGCGAGAGATTTCAATGGCCTTGAAGAAGCAGGTTTCGGCTTCCATCTCTGCTCGGATGTCGCCCGTTGGATATGGGGTATTGGGGACATGCGACTGTTGACTTTCAATTTTCGACGGTTGTTTAAGTGTGAGCTCTCCCTTGAGTCGATACAGCTCTGCTTTGTAGAATCGTTCCTCACTCTTGTCCGCCAGATCTGATGCTTTGGCTAGTGCAATCAGTCCTTCGTGTGTCTGGCCGAGTGTTCCGCATGCTTCCGCGAGCAGGGTCAGATGCCACGGACCTCCCACTGCCGCCCCGGTCGTGTGATAGGCCGTCAGGCCCTGACGTATCAGTGCTAAGCCTTTTTCTCTTCCCTGGCCTTGCTCGGTAAGGACCCAGCCTTGCAGAATCGTCCCTCCTGCTAACCGGAGGGACGATTCCTGGTCAGTAGAGAGGGTTATTAACGCCTCTATCTGCTCCTGAGTCTCCTGCACCTCACGGCGCAGTTGGTGATGCAGACCAGCTAGATGTAAAGCAGAAGCGAGACTCAGAGGGTTGGAGAGAGTCTGCGCGAAGGCTAGTGCTTCCTTTTGCTTCTTCAAGGCCTGATCCGGATAGCCTAAAAACCAATGAACCAAGGCGCTAACGAGTAAACACGACACGCCGGGGTCCTCCACGCCGTGAAATGTGCGAAAAGAATTTTTTTGAGAAGAGTAAAGAGAAATTCCCTGTTCCAGGTGTGTTTGAGCAAGACTAAATTCCCCGCGCCAGAAGGAAATTTCCCCCAATAAATAATGAGTCCACAAGAGGAAGAGCGGGTCTTGTGCGCTCTGCGCCAGGCTGAGGCACTGCTCTCCCAACGCACGCGCTGTTGGCAATTCTCCTCGGATCATAGAAAACCCTGCTAGCCGTAATAGTACGAAGAACAGCTTAGGGGACTTCTCCACCTGCTGGCACAGTTCTAGGGTCCGGGCCAGGAGGTCTTCGACCTCTGGAGCAGCGTATCCTTTGACTGTACTTAATGGAGCGCTCAAGGTAATGAGCAACGTCAGTTCTTGTTGGGCGTGCTCAGGGGTATCCGGAAGGCGCTTCAGTAACTCGAGAGCCGTAGTAAGGAGACTGATTGCTTCCCGATTGGCCGACCGCCGTAGTGCATGCCGCGCGGCGTGCCGTAGATAGCGTACTGCTCGCTGGAAGTCTTGGCCTCGCTCAAAGTGCACTGCGAGTTCTGTCGCATGTTCCTCCACACGAGCACCGTACGCGCGTTCTCCCCATGCGCCGAGACGGCGATGCAGACGTACCCGCCGCACGACCGCCACCCGCTCATACAGCACTTGCTGATAGAGCGCGTGCAGAAACCCATAGCGTCCTGTGACCTGCCCATCCGCTGCGGTTTCTGTCCCCCGTGCCCGTAAAAACTGTTCCCGTTTGACGAACTCCTCACACCATTTTTCTACCAGTTCTCTTTTCTCCTCCATTCCTGCAGCCACCGCACCAGTCGAAAACTCTACCCCGGCCACACTCGCCGTCTCTATCATACGCTGCTCTTCTGGTGTAAGCCGCTCCAACTGCCTCTCGATCATTTGCCGCAAGCTCTCAGGCACTCCGGTCGTAAGGTCTTGGACTGGAGTGGCCAAGTGCCACTGTCCAGCCGTTTCGACGAGTGCTTGCTGGGTCACCCAATAGTCCACCACATTGATCATGAACAAGGGATTCCCCTCCGTACTCCGATGAATGGCCTGCCCGAGGGCAGGAGGCAGTTGCTGTGAAAACCTCGCAGTCAGATAGTGAGCAACTTCAGCATCAGTTAATAATCTTAATGGGAGCTCCTTGCATCGTCCATGGATGTGGAGTTCTTGTTTCAGTGCTTTCAGGGGATGCCCACTCACCACCATGTCGGCTGGCCGATACGTTCCAAGCAGCAACAACCGAGCCGCTCCCCGGCGCTGGGTCAACGCTGAGAGCAGATCTAAGGTGGCATAATCGCTCCAGTGTAGGTCTTCCAATACCAACACTAAAGGAGTAGACGCCGTCAAGGCTTCTAGCGCCTCTACCAGCTCCCGCAGCATCCGCTCCGGGGTCATGCCTTGCACGCGGCGTTGTGCCGCTTCAAGTTCTGTCTCGCTCGTCACCCCAGGCATCTGGGCCAGCCAGCTCGGGGCATAGCGACTGAGGAGGCTTACCATCCGCTCTCCTCCTGGCTGTCGGCAGAGCTGTCCTAAAGCCTCCAGTATGGGCAAATAGGCCTCACTGGCTCCGTAGTGCTCGACACATTGACCCCGCACCGTCCACAAGTCGCTCCTATGTGTGACGCGCGTTAGAAAAGCATCCACCACCGTGGTTTTGCCGATCCCGGGCTCACCGGTCACAAACACGACTTGTCGCTCCCCTTGTACGGCTTTTTCCAGCCATATCTGGAGTTGGGCAAGCTCGGCGTCCCGCCCAATAAAGATGCGCTGCTCGCGACGAGAGGCATCCTGGGAGGCACATTGCCGACCGGGCGGTGCAGCCACGGGAACAGATTGCGCCATCGTAACCGGGGCAATGAATCGGTAGCCGCGATGCGGAATAGTCTCTACGAATCGCGCGATATCGGCATCGTCTCCTAAGATGTCGCGCAACTCACGAATCGCGCCGCGCAGGACGCTCTCACTGACCATGGTCGCGGGCCAGACAGCGGTGCGTAATGCCTCACGGGACACTAACCGTCCGGCGTGCTCCACCAAGTGGCGGAGTACGGCAAAGAGCTTGGGTCGGAGGGAAACGACTTCTTCATCTTGCCACAGCTGTTCGTTGACTAAATCCAGCCGAAACGGGGCAAAGAGATACTGATGGTGTAAGGTAGGGGCGGAGCGCGTTACCGTTTCCGGCACGTTTCGAGCCACCCCC
>CAYTVL010000108.1:0-11531 GCA_964441775.1 uncultured Enterobacteriaceae bacterium | reverse complement strand
CTTGAAGTGACGCAAGAGCTCCCTTTGGCGGCGTAAAAAGTCTACCTCTGAAAGAAGGGCCACGCCCCGTTCTGTCTCCGTCAAAGCTTGCTCATACCGCTGCTGGTAGAGATAGATAGAGCCCAAGTTTATATGAGGCCAATGCCAGGAATCATTGAGGACCACGGCCCGCTGCACCGCCGCTAATGCCGGCTCCAACGTCTGGGCATCCTGACCCTGTTGCGAGAGCCACTGGAACGAGTAGCTGACAGCCAGTTCATTGTGGGCGGGCATATCATTGGGACTCCGGCTGATGGTCTCCTTCAGCGCGGCGATCGCCTCGGCATACCGTCCGGTCAAGCGAGAGGCAAAGCCCAATTCCCACAGGTACCAATATGGATAGTGGGGGTTGAGCCGCGTGGCCTGCGTCATCATCTGTAGCGCTTCCTCCGGCCTGCCCCCCTGGCTTAGCGCTTGCGCCTGCCGTGCATAGCTGTCGGCATTGTTAGGGTCAAGGGCGATCGCCCGTTCCCCTTCCGCAATGGCTTGGTCAAACTGCTGTTGCTCCGTGTAGACCCAACTTAAGAGTGAATGCGCCCAGGGCAAGGAGTCATCCAAGGCCAGGGCCTGTTGCCCGAGCGTCAACGCATGCTCCAGAGTCTGCGGGTCCGTACTCCAGCGAAAGATCCACTCCCAATCGTAGGTCCACCCCAGATACGTATACGCCTCCGCATACTGGGGCTCTAAGGCCAGTGCTTTCTCATACATCCGCCGTGCCTGGGCATTGCCCTCTTTGGTGAAACGCCAAAAATACTCCATCCCGCGCAAGAAGGCGTCGTAGGCCTCTACGTTGTCGGTGTGTTTACGGACAATGACCCCTTGCTCCTCCAGCGAGAGTTGCAGCTTCAGCGTCGTCACGATCTTCTGCACGATCTCATCTTGGAGCGTTAAGATATTCTGCAAGGGTCGGTCATAACGCTCCGACCATACATGATACCCCGTCGCCGCTTCAATCAACTGGACGTTGATCCGCACTTGATTGTCAGCTTTCAGCACGCTGCCTTCCAGCACATAGCGCACCCCCATCTCGCGCCCCACATCTTGTACCTTCACCGCCTTGCCCTTGTACGTAAACGCGGAGTTGCGGGCGATCACAAAGAGGCTGGAGATTTTGGAGAGATCGCCTGTGAGCACTTCGGTGAGCCCATCACTGAAATACTCTTGATCTGGGTCTTTGCTCATGTTGACAAAGGGCATGACCATGAGTGAGGGTTTGTCGGGCAGAGGCAGCACCGCTGGCGCAGTGGCAGGACTGAGTGCTGAGTCCTGAGTGCTGAGTTTTGCAGAAGAAAAATAACGTATGGCGCCGACGATTGCTGCAAGAAGTACGAGCCCTATCGTTCCCCACCAGAGCGCGGGGCGCACCCTGTGAGACTTTGGGTCTTCTACTTTTGCTCCTTCGACTGCGCTCAGGACAGGCTTTTGATTTTTTCCCTTTGCCTTTTGACTTGCCAAGTCTTGGATAGCCCCCTCACCCTGGCCCTCTCCCCCAAGGGGCGAGGGAACCGCGACTCGATACGTCCGCACCGGCTCGGCGATATTCTTGACGGTTTGCGCTCCCAGGTCCTCGTAGCCCAACGCCAGCTTGCCCTTGACTTGATCGTACACCGTGCCCGAGATGCAAATCCCGCCGGGGATCGCTAAACTTTCTAGCCGTGCCGCGATGTTGACGCCGTCGCCGTAGAGGCGGTCGCCTTCGACGATCACATCACCCAAGTTGATGCCGATGCGAAAGCGCATCTGCCGGTGGTCTGGCAACTCCGAGTTCTTGTCTTTGAGGGCGTGTTGAATCTCCACCGCGCAGCGCACGGCATCGACCACGCTGGCAAACTCGGCCAAGAGGTTATCGCCGGGGGAATCGACCACCCGGCCCCGATAGTGCTCAATCAAGGAAGAAATGGCGGCGCGGTAGGCCGTGAGAGTGTGGATGGTAGCTTCTTCATCGTCGCCCATGAGGCGACTGTAGCCCGCCACATCCGTGCTGAAGATCGCCGCCAGCTTGCGGGTCATACCAACGGCGGGTGTCTGCTCGGGCATCACACTCCCTCCTGGAAGGGGATTATCCTACCAAGGGGTATCACTGTCAAACTTTTATTTCGGCTTTACTGCTTCTCCCGTCTCTTTATTCTTGACAATCTCAAGTAATTCAACTTCAAACACTAACGTAGCGCCTGGCTTGATTCTCGGCGGCGCCCCGCGGTCCCCGTAGGCGATAGAGGAGGGGCACACCAAGCGGCTCTTTTCTCCTACCTTCATGCGTTGTACCCCTTCGGTCCAGCAGGGGATCACTCCACCCAAGGGAAAGGTTGCGGGCTGTCCTCGTTGAACTGAGCTGTCGAAGACCGTTCCGTCTATTAAAGTGCCGTGGTAGTGAACCTTCACCGTATCAGTCGCTTTTGGTGATTCGCCAGTTCCAGGCTTGATGGGGACAATCACGAGCCCAGAATCGGTTTTTACTGCTCCCTTTTCCGCCGCCGCTTTGGCTTGGAAGGCTGCGCCTTCTTTCTTCTCTCCTTCCGCGACGCCGGCGGCGCGCGCTTGCTGGAGCTGCTGGATTTTCGGCATGAACTCCTGCACGTTGACTTTTGGCGTATGTTTCAGCACCCCATCAGTGAGCCCCGCTTTCACTTGTTCGAGCTCGGTTTCACTGAGACCAAAAGTCGCCAGTGACTGGCTCATCGCCAGGCCCAGCGCGTACAACGTTTTCTGGTCATCCGAAGTCGGTTCGGCAGCCAGAACAGACGAGGCTGTGAGGGCGGACGCCAAGAGTGCGACCGGGAGAAGTTTTTTCATTCACAATCCTTTCAACATAGACCCGTGAGGATGTGGTAGGTCCATGGATTTTTCACCACTTATGCCAGTCTAAGGGATTCACTTGATTCGCTCAAGCTGGAAGGGATAAAGGATGCAGTATGAGTATTCATCACGATACGGAAATCCTCCCGCCGCGTCGCTTGACGCCGGCTGAAAATAAAGTCCGCGAAATTCGCACCAAAGCGATCGAGTCCTTGCTGACCGACAAGGGACTGGTGACGCCGGAACAGCTTGATGCTGTTATCAATGCGTATGAGAACGATATCGGCCCCCTGAACGGGGCGCGCGTGGTGGCCCGCGCCTGGACTGATCCCGCGTACAAAGAACGCCTCGTTAAAGATGGAACCGCAGCGATCGCCGAGTTGAGATTTGGCGGTGTACAAGGTGAACGGTTGCTGGTCGTGGAGAACACGCCGACGGTGCATAATGTGATCGTCTGCACGTTATGTTCCTGCTACCCCTGGCCGGTCTTGGGGCTGCCGCCGTTTTGGTACAAGAGCCCGGCGTATCGCTCCAGGATCGGAGGCAAGCCCCGCGAGGTGCTGCGTGAGTTTGGTCTCGACCTCGATCCAACCGTTGAGATTTTGGTGTGGAACAGCAGCGCCTCGACGCGCTTCATGGTGCTGCCTGAGCGTCCGATTGGAACGGAGCAGATGAACGAAGAGGAGCTAGAGGCTCTGGTCTCACGGGACGCCATGATCGGTGTTGCTCGGGTGCAACTGGAGAAACGTCCTGTTGAAGTCAGTTTACTTTCTCAACGATCCATTGCTGACATGGAGGGCTCTGCTGCTCTGCCCCGGAGCAGTGGAGAATTGGTGTTCCAAGACCCGTGGGAAGGCGAGGCCTTTGCGATGGCGGTGTCCCTCTGCGAGCAAGGCCACTATCCGTGGAGCGATTTTCAGAACCAGCTTATTGCCCAGATCGGCATGGCTGAGAGCAGCGGGTTTCCACTTGAGCAGCAGCCTACCTACTATGAAAACTGGCTCGCTGCATTGGAAGCCTTGCTGATTGAGAAAGAAATTCTGGCTAAGTCTAAAATCGACACACGCGCAACCTGGCTGGCGCGCGCGGCCTCTTCTTCGGCCTCGCGCTCGTTTATGCATTTGCGATGGGCGATGGCGGAAGACGACGATGAAAACTAATGGCGCTAAGTCCTTGACGGATGCGTTGTTCAAGGAGTAAGCCCTCTAGAAAGGAGAGCTGCATATGTACGACATCGTGATTAAGAACGGAACCGTGGTTGATGGAACCGGCGCGCCGCGTGCGCGCGCGGATGTGGCGATCACCCAAGGGCGCATTGCCGCGATCGGTAAAGTGACGGACGGAGCCAAGACGGTCATCGATGCTTCTGATTTGATCGTTTCACCCGGATTTATTGATCCTCACACGCATTACGACGCGCAGATTTGCTGGGACCCGCTACTTTCTCCTTCCTCGTGGCATGGTGTGACGAGTGTGGTCATGGGTAACTGCGGGGTCGGGTTGGCGCCGTGCCGACCTGAAGTGCGAGAGATCGCGGCATGGGATCTTGTCAATGTTGAGGCGATTCCTTTTGACGTGCTGAGCAAAGGCATCTCGTGGGATTGGGTCACGTTCCCCGAGTATATGGATGCCGCACAGAAACGCGGCTTGGGCGTCAACGCGGCGTTTTTGGCGCCGCTCACGCCGTTCCGTCATTTCGTGATGGGCGAAGAGTCGATGGATCGCGCTGCCACGCCTAAGGAGATTGTACAGATCAAGGCGCTGCTCAAAGAGGCGGTGACTGCTGGCGCGTTCGGCTTCACTACGACGGCAATTCCGCAACACATCGGCTACAAGGCGCGACCGTTGGCGTGTCGACTTGCTAGCCGCGACGAGTTGAAGGCGTATGCAAACGGGCTCAAAGAGCTGGGCCGCGGCGCCATCGAGCTTGCGCTGACGTCGTCCGCCGGTGAAGTGTCTGAAGAAGAATATGCCCTGCTCGATTTTCTCCTCACTGAAAGTGCGCGTCCGGTAACGTGGTTGGGGGTGATTAGCCGTGACGATAAGCCCGGAGCCGGACCGGAGATGTTGCACAAGACCGAATCACTCATTAAACGCGGAGGTGTGCCCCAGGTGACCTGTCGTCCGTTTGTGATTCAGATTGATCTGCGAAACCCCTTTATTTTTGCCAACCAACCCTCGTGGAACCCGGTATTCAATCGCACCCCGGAAGAGCAAATGAAGGTCTATCGCGATCCGTCGTTCCGCCAAGCCTTTCGCAAAGAGCTGGAGAAGCCGCGCATTTTCTCGGGCCGCTGGGAACGGTTGGAAGTTAAAGAAGTAAACAATCCAGCCATGAAGTCGCTCGAAGGAAAGACCGTGGCCGAGATTGCTGCTACACGCGGCAAGGATGGTCTCGATACCTTTTTTGATCTCGCACTCGAAGACGAGCTGAAGATTCAGTACACCATCGTACTCTTCAATGCGAATGAGGATCTCATTCCAGAGTTGATTACGGATTCACGCACGTTGATTGGTCTCTCCGACGGCGGGGCGCACGTGGATATGTTATGCGATGCGGGCTACTGCACCTATCTCCTAGGCGCTTGGGTGCGGGATAAACAAGTGATGACTCTGGAGCGGGCGGTGCAACGCCTGACTGCCGAACCTGCGCAGTTCTTCGGTATTCAGGGCCGAGGACAGCTCAAAGTGGGCCTGGCGGCGGATGTTGCGATTTTTGACTACACCACGGTCGGCTCAGCCAAACGTCCGGAAATGCGTCATGACTTACCGGGCGGTGGTCGTCGTTTAGTGATGCCCGCACGTGGCGTGCAGTACACCATCGTCAATGGGACCGTCCTCTATGCGGACCAGAAACACAGCGGTGCGCTTCCCGGGCAAGTACTGCGGTCGGGTGGATTCTAGGCTCTTGACTGTCCGGCGGTGAATCGTCCGCACGGTGCGGCGAAAATGAAACACCGCCGGAGTCGGAGCCCATTCCAGATTGGCAGCGCCGCTCCGGTGCGGTATATTTTTTTGACTGTGTTCTCGAAACGGTAAGGAGTGAGTCATGCCGAGCGCAGCGTATGACCTCTTGCAGCGCCATCGTTTAACCGTGGCCGAGTATCATCGTATGGCCGAAGTGGGCATTTTCTCACCAAGCGCCCGTGTGGAGTTGATTGAGGGGGAGGTCATCGATATGCCGCCGATCGGGAGCCCGCATGCGGGAACAGTCAAGTTTGTGGGGAAGAGGTTTGCGGATGCCGTGGGAGACAGAGCCCTTGTTTCCATCCAAGACCCTATATTTCTCGATGTACACTCTGAACCTGAGCCTGACATCGCGCTGCTACGCCCACGCCCAGATTTTTATCGCAGCGCCCATCCGACTCCGGCTGACGTCTTTCTCATCGTCGAAGTGGCGGACACCTCGCTGGCCTACGACACGCAGATCAAATTGCCGCTGTATGCCCGTTACGGTATTCCAGAGGTGTGGTTGGCTGACCTATCTAACCGGCGCTTCCTGGTGCATCGCACCCCTACACCGTCAGGGTTTCAGGACGTGCAAACACTGACCGATCTCTCCGCCGTCTCGCCACTTTTATTGTCGGAAGTCACGGTCGATTTGTCTGGTTTATTCTGAAACCAGTCGCCTTTTGCAGAGTACGGCTTCGAAACCGAAGCCGCGCTGTATCCAAAAAGCCGAAGGTCTTCTTCTCGGCTATACTCTTTTCCGCAGGTACGCCTCCAGGTTTGCCGCTTCGCGTTGTTTCGCGGCGACAGCGACACGGAGTTTTTCCAGATGTTGCTGCATGGTCTTCTCACTCTGTTTCACTGGATGTGAGGCGAAGAACTCGACGACTTCCGTTTCGAGTTCCGGGGAGACCAACGAAACAATGCCTTCGCACATGCGCACGATGGAGTTGTCAGGGTACTGACGACACATCTCGTCCCAGTTGGCTTTCAAAAACGTCCAGGCGCGTTCACGTCGTTCCGTGTTCAGAAGAATCGAACGCATCAGGTACGGCGCGTTTTGGGTGCGCACTTCACCATTGATCGTGAGTTGCAATGTCCTCTCAAATAAATCGGCTGGACGAAATGCGGCCAGGGCAAACAGGTAGCGCGTCTCTTCTTGCGGCGTCTTGGCCGTTTTGAAGTTGGTGGTGAATTCTTCGTACTCCGCCGCGCCGCCGCTCGCGGCAAGAATCGACACCAGCGCTGGAACCACGTTGCGATCCACCGCCGCTGGATTCTGCTTATATTGGGCGTAGCGAGTGCGGGCCTCGGCTTGGATGGCGGCGTCATCGCCCAGCGTGCCCAGCGCGCCGATAAGTTCGCCGCGCAATTGGCTGATCAATTCGTGCTCACCGGCTTGCGGGCTCCATCCCAGTTTTTGCACGAGTGGCGTAAGAAGGTTGCGAAGAAGTGCTTGCAACGCCGGCCGTTGCTGCGCGTCCAGCATGTGATACAAGTAATGCCCCGAGGCAAGGATAATGGCCCACACGTTGTGATCGGTTTCCTCACGGAACAAGCCGAGCAGATCAAGATACGTGGTCATAGGCACGAGCCCGGCTTGCGCCACCGCCCAGGTGTCATTGACAAGATTGAAGCGTTCGACCGCGGAGAGCGTCTCGTTCAGGTTGGCGGTGAGACGATTCAACAACTCTGGGGAGTAGCGTACGCGATAACATCCGTGTCCCCCGGCGTTGACCACGACCCAGTTGGGCTGTGAAGGCAGAGAGATACGGATTGCATCCTCGGTAAGTAAAGCGGTTTGAGTGTGGACGCCCTTGGCGGTGCTGGCTCGCAGGAAGATCGGGACTTGCCAGCGCCGCTCCAAATCGCTGCCGTCTTGCAGATAGCGGAAAATTTGCTGCGAAATGACGACCTCGTTCCCTTCCGTTCGTACGCTCAACAATGGATAGCCGGGCTGGAACACCCAGGTATCCATTAGGGCGCGGGCGGGCTGACCGGAAGATTCTTCGATGGCGTCCCACAAGTCCGTGGTCTCGGTGTTGTCAAATTGGTGTTTCTGTAAATACAAATTGATACCGGCGCGAAACGTTTCCCCGCCGAGGTACTGTTCGAGCATACGGAGCACGGCGGCGCCTTTTTGATAGGTCAACACGTCAAACATGCCTGCCGCCTCCTCGGGGCGATGCACAGGAAACTCAATCGGACGTGTACTCTTGAGACCATCCACCGTCATGGCGGCGGCGCGAGACACCGAAAAACTGGTCCACCGTTGCCAGTCCGGCTTGTAGTCATCCACCGCGAGGATTTCCATGAACGTGGCGAACGCTTCATTGAGCCACAAGCCGTTCCACCAACGCATGGTGACGAGATCGCCAAACCACATGTGCGCGTTTTCGTGCGCCACCACATCAGCGACCCGTTCTAATTCGCTGCGCGCGGCGGCTTTCTCATCGACCAGCAGTGCGGTTTCGCGGAACGTAATGGCCCCGAGATTTTCCATAGCGCCAGAGGCGAAGTCGGGAATAGCAATCAAGTCAAGTTTGTCGCCAGGATAGGGATAGTTGTAGTACTTGCTAAAAAATTCGAGCGAAGCGACGCCCGCCTCTTGACCGAATTTGCCCAGATGGCGTTTGCCTGGCACGGCCCACACGCGCAATGGCGCTTGGCCCACATAGATTGGATCTGTGCCTTCGAACTCGCCAACAATGAAGGCGACCAAGTAGGTGGACATTTTGATGGTGTCAGCGAAGACGACTTCTTTCGTCCCTGTCCCGGGTAAAGGTGTTTCTCGAACGATGGCTGTGTTAGAGATGGCGGTGAGTTGTTCAGGAATCACCAGCGTCGTCTGGAAGACAGCTTTATGCGCGGGCTCGTCCCAGCAGGGGAAAGCCCGGCGCGCGTCGGTGGATTCAAACTGCGTGGAGGCTAACACCTTATCCTGGCCGTGAACGTCTTTGTAAGTGCTGCGATAGAAGCCGTGCAGCTTATCGTTAAGGATGCCGGTGAAGGTCAATCGCAATTGATAGGAGCCGGGCGCCAGCGTCTCTGGAATCGTAAAGATGGCGCGCTCGTTGATTTCGTCAAGAGCGATCGTCCCACCGATGGTCTGTCCGTTTGGAGCGATTACTGCTGCCGAGTGCAGGTGCAGCTCCGCCGCGTTCAGAATGATTTCCGTTGTGGGCTCCAAGACCTGGACGGCGATGGTCTCTTCTCCAGCAAACGTGAACGCGGTTAGGTCGGGAGTGAGTCGAATCTGGTAACGGTCCGGACGGGCGTGCGTGGGCAATTTATAGGTCTGTTCTTCAACGGTGAATGATCCATACGAACGGGTGTCTGCCATGGCGTACTCCTTACGTCTGTAGCAATGACCTCTAGCAATACCAAAAAGCGCCGACGCTGCCAAATGAGGGGCAGTCCATATTCAAGGAAAACAGGAAGAGAAAACGATGAGGAGGGAAAAAAGCGACGGGCGTTGGGTCCTATCCCAACGCCCGTCGTGAGAGGTTGTGGTGTGGAAAGGAAGGTTATTTACGGTTGTGTTTGCGCGAGGCAAGGGTCAAGCCGACCAACCCAGAGCCCAGCAGTAAGAGGGTGCCCGGCTCCGGCACTTGCGGCGGAGAATTCAACGTAACCGCTTCCGAGAGCGACTTGCCGCTCTGGTTGATGCTGAGGCGTAAGATCTCTTCTGAGGCCACATAGGGATGATGAGCCAGCAATCCAGGGCCTGGGGTAAAGGTGCCGTCCATCAAAACGTCGAGAAAGTTGGTGGTATGTTGCACGATCTGATTGGCGAACGAAGGATGGTTAGCCACAAACGTGCCCCAAGTCGGGTTCGTAAAAGAGAATGTATTAAGGCTGGCAAGGTTTAACGTGGTCGGAGTAAAGACTGTAAAGAGAGGGATGTAGGCAAATGCCCCGATCCCGGTGTTAGAAGTGAGCATGAATTGGGCGTTGATTTTCGTGCTGAGCGAGAGGTTCGCTTTGTTTTGGGAGACCTTGAAGCCAGCCAGCGGCAGTGAGCCATGTATGTGCAGCGGCACGGCTTTGGCTTCACTCTGGGTGAAGAGAACGCCAGCGACCAGGAGGCCGAGGCAGGCTTTCCAGGGGCGCGAGGTAGAGAAGAGGTGACGCATGGTGTGTCCTTCCTGTGGGAGTGTAAATTTCATGGGCAGAGTAAAGAGCAAAGACCAGGCCACGCAGGCAGCATTTTGCAAATGCTCGGAGAAACAGCACTTTTTCATCGGCCAAGAGAATCAGCGGCGCTGGGGGCAGGAAAGCTGTAAAGAATGCCGACAGGTAAGACAGGAACGTGAAGAAGGAAAAGGAAGACCCTCGTCATTGTGGAAGAGAAAAGCCTTGTCCGCCAGAGAGTTAGCTTCGTTGACGAGGTAAGAGGAGAACGCCGTGTAAGGTGTAAAAATTTCCGACACCATTAGATCCGTGTAGGCGCGACATGCGGAGAGGCCTGGGAGGAAAGAAAAATTTGCCTTCCCCTTTGGCCGGAAGGGGAAGGCGTAACGATGGGGTGTACTATGAAGATCGATGTGGAGGGATTTGTCTTTCGTGAACCGGTTTATAGTTGATATAACTGCTTGACATTCTCTCCAGAGATCTGCTTCTGAACGGTGAGCGACAGCGGGGTGAGCATTTCTTTCAGCTCGCGTACATAGTGGCCGCCGTGGTCAGGATGAGGGAAGTCCGTCGCCCACATCAACCGGTCCGCGCCAATATAGTTCACCAGGTAGGCGAGCGCGCGCTCGTCGGGATCAGCAGACACCCAGCATTGCTTGCGTACATAGGTGCTCGGCAGTTCTTTGAGCTTGCAGGAGGCGCCCACTGGGACTTTGTAAAACGCATCCATACGATCGATCCAAAACCCAACCCACCCGGCGCCGGACTCCAACACGACAAGTTTGAAGTTGGGAAAACGGTCGAACACGCCGTACTGAAAAAAGGTGGTGAACGCCATCTGCGAACCGAAGCCGGCGAAGACGTTGTAGTACCAGCCGGTCTTATGCCCCATGCCGGTGAACCGCAGGTGCGGGTTCGTTGCCACGGGTTCCAGGGTTGGATGGATCGCGATCGGCACGTCGAGTTCTTGCGCCTTAGCCCACAGTGGGTCGTGATCGGGATGACCATGCGGCTTTTTCGTAATGGTGAACGGCGCCACGAAGGCCCCGACCACGCCGGCTTTAACCGTCCGTTCTAGTTCGCGGACCGC
Organism: uncultured Enterobacteriaceae bacterium; assembly: GCA_964441775.1. GTDB lineage: Bacteria > Desulfobacterota > Binatia > Bin18 > Bin18 > SYOC01. The sequence continues at coordinate 523 of CAYTVL010000108.1, read as the reverse complement.
TTCATCCACATCGCCAAGCGACAGGTGCGCAACTGGCAGCAAGCGACCGCCGGTGTCGGAACAAAAGTCGAGAATCCAACGGTTGTAGGCGCGGCAGTAGGCCGAGGAGATTTCCGGGTCTTCGACCTCGGCTTCCCAGAGAATGCCGAGTGTCGGGTAGAGCAACGCTTTTTCTGTGCCTTCTTGGTCAAGAAGTTGTAGGCGTTCTTTTGCCTCCATTGAGCCGAACGGCGCGCCGCGCACGTAGGTGCGCTCGGGTGACGGGATTGTTTCTTTCGCAGTCTTGCCCATGCCGCCGAGAAATCCTAGAGTGCCGTGCGCGCTGAGTTTCGACTTTTTGCCGTCGAGTTCGAGATATTCCAACCCGCGCTCATCGGTTTTGATGCGGATCGCCCGATCGCGGTATTGCGGGTCGCTGTAGCGTTCCCACAGATCGGGTGGTTCAAGGATATGACCATCAGCGTCAATCCAGGGTGAACGCGCTTCGACCCTTGTAAAAAGAAGGAGTTAGGATAGAGAAGGC
>CAYTVL010000107.1:0-11681 GCA_964441775.1 uncultured Enterobacteriaceae bacterium | reverse complement strand
GAAAGAGCCACCATGGCATAGCTTTCAGTGGAAGTACAGATGTGTAACATCACCGTCGTAGATAACAAACTGTTACAAACAACTTTGCGACAGAGCCATTTCACACACTCGTTTTCTCACTGGGTGCTGGGTGGCAGGAAATTCTATAGGTCTGGGTAAGAGCGCCGATGTCAGAGGTATATGGAGCAACCAGGAACCATGCAGCCAAGAATGCTTCTTGTCGATGATGAGCCCCGCGTCACCAAAGCCCTTACGCGTACCCTGCGAACAGAAGCCTACACTGTTCTGACGGCGAGCTCGGCTGACGAAGCTCTGCAGCTTCTAGTACGCGAACCGGTTGATGTCATAGTAGCGGATGAGCGGATGCCAGATATGTGCGGCTCGGAATTGCTGGCCCAGGTTTGCCGCACCTACCCCAACACCGTACGGATCCTCCTTACCGGGCATGCCAACCTGGAGGCAGCGGTCCGCGCCATCAACGAGGGCGGGATCTACCGTTTCTTGACCAAGCCGTGCAGGGAAGGGGATTTAACCGGCGCCATTCAGCAAGCGCTGCAACAGAAGAAGCAGGAGAAAACGCAGATTTTAGGAGCCTTGATACGGGCGGGCCGGGAGGTGCTCTACTCGTTTTCTGCCTCTATGCTCCTCGATCGCTTGTGCCACCTCACCACGAAGGCCCTGGAATGCGACTGCACAGCCTGACCTGTCTCTGGCAGCTGCAGGAAGAGGTGTACCTTCCGGTGGCGGGTCGTGGCTATACGCCAGAACAGTGGATCGCGCTGCGGGTCGGGAAGATTTCCCACGCTGGGGTGGCCAGCCTGCTTGCTCAGCTGGAATACGATGAAGTGGCGCAGGTAGTCACGGCGACCTACCAGGACCTCGCACTGGCAAGGCTGCTACTGCAGGATGGCGTTACTGTATGTCTCTGTTTGCCGCTACGGCGTAGGGGAGAACTCTGCGGGATTCACATCGCTGGTTATCGTGGCCGTAGGCAGCTCTTTACACCCCAGCAAGAATGTCTCGCCCGGGGGATGATGCACCTTGCCTCCCTAGTGCTGGAGAACGCTCAGCTGAGCGAGGAGCTTAACTGCGCTAGCCAGTGTAAGGAAGAGTTCTTAGGTGTCATGTCTCATGAACTGCGCACCTCGCTCAGCATGATCATGGGCTACAACCAGCTCTTGCTCGAAGGCGAATTTGGCCCTTTGACCGCTGAGCAGGCCTCCATCTTGCAGAAAGTGGAACACCACTCGCAAAAGTTTCTTGATCGTATCGATGCCCTGCTTGAGCTCAATCGCCTAGAGGCGGGACAGCTGCCGGTAGAGCCCAAGGGGGTGTCCCTGTCGGATCTGATAGAGGAGCTGGCGGCTGAGACTTGGGTGCCGCCAGAGAAGCGAGGCCTCAGCTTGGTGTGGCAGGTGGCTCCGGATCTGCCGCGGTTGTGGACAGATCCGCGAAAGCTGAAAGTAGTTGTCAAAGAACTCCTCCACAATGCCGTGAAATTTACCGACCAGGGACAGGTCACGGTGGGTGTCTACCCTCGTAACAAGGGGGTAGAGATCTGGGTAGCGGATACGGGAAGTGGCATTGGGCCAGAGACGGCAACGGGGATTTTCGAGCTGTTCCGCCAGGCTGATGGTTCGATGGCCCGTCGCTATGAGGGCATGGGGATAGGACTCTACCGAGTGAAGCGGTTGCTGGAGCTGCTAGGAAGCACGATCAAGGTTGAGAGTGCAGTGGGATACGGTTCGACTTTTCGCTTCTGGATCCCGACCGAGAGGCGGTGAGTAATCTAGTAAAAAATGTAGATGTATAGGCAAGAAATGGCACCCTGGTAGGGAGAGAAAGACACTAACTACGAGGGCTCTCTCCCCTAGATACATCGCCAATCAAAGAGACATCGACGCGAAAAGAAAGAGAACTCTGTGCTGCAATTTCTGCATAACCTTTTTGTCTCCGATTTTATGCCCCATGGGTATTGCTTGTTCTGGACGACGCCTTTGGTGTGGCTCCATGTTGTGTCGGATGTGCTGATCACCCTTGCTTATTATTCGATTCCAATCGCGCTGACCTATTTCGTCCGCAAGAGAGAAGATTTAGCCTTCAATTGGATGTTCCTGATGTTTGGAGCGTTCATCTTCGCTTGTGGCACGACGCATCTCATGGCGGTGTGGACGTTGTGGATTCCGAGCTATTGGCTCGAAGGAGCTATTAAACTCGGAACCGCGGCCCTCTCCGTGACGACGGCGGTCCTGCTGTGGCCGTTGCTGCCGCAGGCGCTTGCACTCCCGAGCCCGGCCCGCCTCGAGGCAGCCAGCCGAGAGCTGCAAAAGGAAATCATCGAACATCAGCGGGCGGAGGAGGCGCTGCGGGAGAGTGAAGAACGATTTCAGAGAATCGCACGGGCGACTAACGATGCGCTCTGGGACTGGAATTTGGTCACGAATGCCGTGTGGTGGAATGACGGCGTCTTCACACTCTTCGGCCACCAGCAGAATGAAACGGAACCCGGTATGACGTGGTGGTCCAAGAATATACACCCAGAGGATAGGGAGAGGGTCACTTCCAAACTTCATAGGCTTCTCGACCGCGGTGGACAAAACTGGTCCGATGAATATCGCTACCGCCGGGCTGACGGTTCATATGCCCATATCTTTGACCGCGGTTATGTTTTGTATGATGACAACAGCAAACCTGTGCGCATGTGCGGTGGCATGAAGGACATCACCGAACGTAAGCGATTGGAACAGCGTCTGCATACGCAGTATGCCACGACGCGTGTATTGGTGGAGTCTGCCACGCTTGGCGAGGCCGCCCCGGAAATCCTGCAAACCATCTGCGAGGACTTGGAATGGGACGTAGGCGAACTCTGGACCGTAGACCGAGAAGCCAATCTGTTGCGTTGTGTCGACATCTGGCATGTCCCGTCGATCGAGATTTCAGAATTTGAGGCGATCACGCGGCAGGCTACTTTTTCGTTTGGGGCTGGATTACCCGACCGCGTCTGGGCCAGCGGCGAACCCGTCTGGATTACCGACGTTGTCTCTGATGCCAACTTCTATCGAGCGCCAATGGCGGCCAAAGAGGGGCTCCACGGAGTCTGTGCATTTCCGATCCGGCTTGAAAGTGAAATCTTTGGCGTCATTGTATTCCTCAGCCGCAGCATTCGTGAGCCTGATACTGATCTGATTCAGGTATTTGCTACCCTCAGTAGTCAGCTCGGCCAGTTCATTGAGCGCAAATGCATTGAGGCGGCGTTGCAGGAGAGTATAGATCACTACCGCCAACTCTTCGAGAACGCCAACGACGGCATCTGTATCCTGTCGCAGGATGGCTACTTTCTAGAGGCAAACCAGAAGTTTGCTGAGCTGACAGGCATACCGAGGGAGGAAATTATTGGCAAGCAAACGGAACTCTTCCTACCCGGTGGAGGTGCTCAATCATTAGAGAGGATCAAGCACATCATGCAGGAGGGCCAGTTTGGTCCCTATGAGGTGGACCTCAGTACTCCGCTGGGCCAGAAGGTGTTTGCTCTGAATGCCTTCGTGTATTTTGAAAGAGGCGTTGCGGTTGGGGTCATGGGCATTGCTCGCGATGTCACTATATACAAGCAGGTGGAAGAGACGCTGCGGTACAACGAAAAGCTGTACCGCACCTTAGCCCAAAACTTCCCAAACGGGATGGTCGCTCTTTTTGACCGAGACCTGCGCTACACCATTGCTGACGGTACGGGGTTAGCAACCATCGGGCTGTCCAAAGAGCAGCTGGAAGGCAAGACAATTTGGGAGGTCTTTCCACTGGAAACCTGTGCGCTTATAGAGCCGATTTATCGTGCGGCCCTTGCCGGAAAAACGACTGTTTCTGAAATGCAGTATGGTGGCTACCTCTATCTCGTGCACGCGCTCTCGGTAAGAAACGGGCACGAGGAAGTCTTTGCCGGCATGGTCATGACGCAGGACATCACTGAACGCAAGCAGGCAGAAGAGGCCCTACGAAAGAGTGAGGAACGCTTCCGCTGTTTGGTCGATGGGATAAAGGATCACGCCATCTATATGTTGGACCCCGACGGGTATGTGATGACATGGAATAAGGGTGCGGAGCGCATTACAGGGTATAGCCCACAGGAAATCCTGGGCCAGCATTTCTCCCTCTTTTATTATGAGCAAGACGAGAGGAAGGCAGGTAAACCCGAGCAGGGACTGAAGGTAGCGGCGGCCGTGGGTCGGTTCGAAGACGAGGGCTGGCGAGTGCGGAAAGATGGCTCTCGGTTTTGGGCCCACGCGCTTATCACCGCCTTGAAGGACCAGACTGGTGAGCTCCAAGGTTTTGCGAAGCTGACCCAGGATCTGACGGAGCGCAAGCAGCTGGAAGCCCAACTCGGCCTGGCCCGCAAACTCGAAGCCGTGGGCCAACTGGCCGCCGGCATCGCCCACGAGATCAACACCCCCCTGCAATATGTCACCGACAACACCCGCTTTTTGCACGACGCCTTTGGCGAGCTCGAGCCCGTGCTGCGGCAAACCACCCAGCTGCTGGCTGCGAACTCAGACAGCCCAGTCCCGCCCGCCCTGCTGAGCAGCCTCGCCGCCGCCGTGGCCCATGCCGATGTCGCCTACCTCACGACTGAGATCCCCAGCGCCCTTGAGCACTCGCAGCACGGGCTCGAGCAGGTGCGGAAGATCGTGCAGGCCATGAAAGAGTTCTCCCACCCCGGCGCCATGGAGAAAGTCGCCACGGACCTCAACCGCGCCTTGGAGACCACATTGATGGTGGCGCGCAACGAGTGGAAGTATGTGGCGGAGGTCGTCACGGACTTCGCTCCCGACCTGCCGCGGGTACCCTGCTTACCTGGGGATATCAATCAGGTGTTCCTCAACCTCATCGTGAACGCCGCCCATGCCATCGCCGAGGTTGTCGTGAATGGGAGTAAGGGCACGATCGCCCTGAGCACCCGGCGGGAGGGGAACTGGGTGGAGATGCGCATCCGCGATACCGGCAGCGGGATTCCCGAAGCGGTACGCGAGCGGGTCTTTGATCCGTTCTTCACCACCAAAGAGGTGGGCAAAGGCACGGGGCAGGGATTAGCCCTGGCCTATGCCGTGGTGGTAGACAAGCATGGGGGGAGTCTGAGTTTTGAGACTGACGTGGGCAAGGGCACGACCTTTATTCTCCGTCTGCCCCTGACGCCCAGCACCCCCCCGCTAGGAAGATGACTATGCAGCAGCGCTTACTCTTCGTGGATGATGAACCCCGCATCCTTCATGGGCTCCAGCGCATGCTCTACCCCCTCCGCAACGAGTGGGACATGGCGTTTGTTGGCAGCGGACCAGAAGCTCTTGCATGCCTGGCCCAGGCTCCTTTTGATGTGGTGGTCGCTGACATGCGCATGCCAGGCATGGATGGGGTGCAACTCCTGAGCGAAGTTATGTGCCAGTATCCCCAGATTGTCCGGATTGTGCTCTCTGGACAAGCCGATCAGGAGACAGTCCTGCGAGCGGTGGAGCCGACCCATCGGTACCTGGCCAAGCCGTGCGACCCCGATACCCTTAAAGCGGCCGTATCTCGCACCAGTACGCTACGGCACCTATTGAACAATAGTACTCTGAGAAGGCTAGTGTCCGGGATGAAGTCGTTACCCAGCGTACCATCTCTTCATCTCGCAGTAGTGAAAGAATTGACGTCGCCAGACGGCTCGTTCCAGAAGGTACGTCAGCTCATCGCCAAGGATATAGGGATGACTGCGAAGATCCTGCATGTGGTCAACTCAGGCTTTTTCGGCTTCCGCTGCTCTATTGAGGACCTTACCGAAGCGATTTCTCTGCTGAGCTTCGACGTGATCAAGTCGCTCGTACACTCGCCTCACGCCTTCTCTGAGGATAATGAAGCCAAGCTTAACAATTTCGCTCTCTCCGCCCTGAGCGATCACAGCTTCACCGTCGGCGTCTACGCGAGGGGCATCGTTCGGGCAGATCACCAAGGAGAAAAAATACGTGAGGCTGCCTTTACTGCGGGTCTGCTGCATGACTGTGGCAAACTCGTGCTCATGAGTAATCTTCCAGAATACTACAGCAAGGCAGAAGCCTTAGCGCGGGAGCAGCGGCTGCCGTTGTGGAAGGCGGAGCGCGAAATTTTCGGGGTCACACACGCAGAAGTCGGTGCGTATCTGCTTGGGCTTTGGGGGCTGCCGGATCCCCTCATCAATGCACTCGCGTACCATCACCACCCGATGTCCTGCCCCGAGCAGACGTTTGGCCCGCTGACAGCGGTGCATGTAGCTGACGCCCTCGCACACGAGGCCCATACTGCGAATACACAACCTGCTTCGGCTTGGATTGATCTTGAGTATCTCGCCAACTTCGGTTTGGCCGACCGGCTTCCGCTGTGGCAAGAGCAATGCCGGGTTCTGTCAGAAACTCCCCCAACTTGTCCCTGAGAGGGAGAGCGCATAGACGTTTGCGTTGAGGAAGGTCGGACGATGAGGTGTCCACGAGTTAGTGAAATTGTGTGGTAGAACCGTTTCGAGGGCATTGTCAACTTATTGGAATGAATACAATGTTAACATAAGGCAGAGAGAACCAAGGATCGCCTCTCCCCGAGGTCTAGGCGGCCAGGGCGAAAGTGGAGACCTGTTGCCAGATTTGAAATCGTGCTTTGAGCTCCTGACGGCAGGAGAAAGCAGACAAACGATGACGATGCAAGCGGAAGTGTTGGGAGATGAGTCCATAGGCCGACAGAAAGCGCTGCGCGTGGCCGGGAGTTTTGAACCGCTGCATCCGGCACTCTCGTTGCCGAGTGGGTTGGTGCGAGTTCTCGGCGCGGTTGTTGAGGTAGCGATGTTGCCGATGTTCTACGCCGGGGAGAATCTCGCGTTTAGCCGCTCCGTAACTCTTCAGTTTGTCGGTGACAATGACGCGGGGAACATACCGCAAGCCCTTGAGGAGCTTGCGGAAGAACTTCTTCGCAGCCTTCTTGTCTCGGCAGCGTTGGACCAAGATATCGAGCACGTGTCCTTCTTGATCGACGGCTCGCCACAAATAGTGATGTTCGCCTTTAATCGTCAGTACCATTTCATCGAGGTGCCACTTGTCACCAGGCCGTGGACGGCGACGACGGAGTTGATTCGCATACGCTTGGCCAAACTTGCGGCACCATTTGCGGATCGCTTCATACGTCACGATGACGCCACGTTCCAGGAGGAGCTCTTCTACATCCCGAAAACTCAAACAGAAGCGAAAGTACAACCACACAGCGTGGCTCATGATCTCGACCGGGAAGCGGTAATGTTTGTATTTCGTGTCGGAACAGGGAATGTCCATGCTGGGATTACGTCACATCCGCCAGGATCTTGCAAGCCTCTCACAAAGTTGACAATGCCTTCAGTGACACAGTTCCTCGAATTTCTCGCGAAAATAGAGGATCACTGAAAGTGCATATCACCGCAAACGCATTTTTATCGCTGAGCCCCAGACAACTTCTCAAACTCGGGGCATGCGATTGGGGCCTCATACGGCTGAATAGGACGGGTGGTAATTTTTCAGTCTTGACAGTGAAAGAGAAATGTGAGATGAGGTAGCTCCCGTAGCGGTGTGACGTTTGCTTGCGAGTCGTGCCCAACTCTCAGCCCCTATCCCTGCTAGTAAGGGGAGAAAGCACGACAAAATGTGAGAGGCTCGGAGCGGAAGTGGAAGACTCGAAGTAGTGGACACCTCATCCCCCTGCAGGTACCTACCCCTCGTCCCGATTGAACTCATCAGCATAGCTCTCATGGACTGAACGCTCAGAGATGCATTCTGCAGGAGTCAAGAGAATCGACTGAGAGTCCGTCCTCACGTATCGTGTAGTCTCTCGAGAAGGAGAAAGCATGCTTTTTTGTTTTTGGTGACCAGAAGAGTGTAGTGGGTGACCCTACACCGAGACGAAGCCCAGAGATACAAGCATGGCGGCTCTCTCTCTGGGCTTCGCTGGCAACAGCGCTCTCCACCCATGAGCTGTGTGAGGAACACGTGCGCCTTTGTTTGTAGTATAAGCAAAGGTTCTACTTTGCAATGCCATACGCAGCGTGCAGCGCTCTCGTCCTGAAGCCGTGACGCTGCACAGGAGAGGCCCTACAGGGACCCTGTTGTCGCTGCTCTGTTTCACGGCGCGTTCTTCTCCAGCCCCGCAAAGAGAGCTTCGTCACCCCCAGTCGCCATAGCCGGACCACATCGTGGCGCCGCCTAGGAAGCGGCAAGCCAAAGAAGGGGGGCGGCCTTTGCCTGATAAATCCTGCCAAACCGGACAATTTGTGAGGTCAACAAAAACATCTGCTTGTGCAGCCAATCAATCAGTTCGACATTGGCGTGTTGCAGGAGGGATCAGAGAGGGGCGCGAGTCTCTGTCCCGTTCAGAAAAAGTCATCCGGCAGTGTGGTCTTCGTTGATTTTCGAGAGCGTCCTTTCTTACCAGCAGCGATGCTTCCTTTGACCGGCAGAGGCAAGAGGAGGGGGAATGGCCATCAACATAACGCAACACCGAGCAAGAGCACCGCCGGGGTGGAAAGCTGTCTTTTGCCTTCTTTCCTATTCACCAGCGTCCGGAACACCTCTAGCCGGGTGTGCGCTCTGCCACCGACATGAGGGAAAGGCCGGGAGGTATGTTTTCAAGGAGGAGAAATACATGCAAGCAAAGAAAATGAAGAAGCTTACTACCGCCGTAATCGTTGGGGCTCTGCTGGCGCTTGTGGGAGCGGGCAAGAGTTTCGCTGTATCGTTTGTCAACCAGAAGGTTTGTAGTGCGATTGATCCCTCAAACTTCCGCGACACCGTGATTGCAGGAAAGGACTGGACAGCAGAGACATGCCAATCCTATGCTGCTGCGATCGCAGCCCCGAATCACCAGTTGGGCTGTATCACAAACGACGGGTTTGTATTTGGCGCCGCGGGAGACGCACTCACTCTGGCCACTGTCCCCAACCCCAATTGCGGCTGGTAAGGCGTAGGATTCAGGAATTGAAACGTACTTGTGACATATCGCTACGAACAGAAATATACGGGAGGAATAATCATGAAGAAGTACCATGCAAGTGGTGTGGCGCTGGTGTGCGCCGCCGTGCTCGCGTTCGTCGCACCGGGCACGCTCGCCGCAACGACGACGTGCGATACCACTCTCTCGAACACCCAAATCAATGGCGGCCTCGAAGTGCCCTCGGGTGCGGGCTGCGTCCTCGATAACGTCACCGTCAACGGTGGCGTCGTCGTCGATTCGGGCGCCTTCTTTCTCGACGTTGAGAATGGCTCAACCATCAACGGTGGGCTTGTCGTGAACGCGGGGAGCGAACTCGGCGTTGGCTTCTTCGGCGGGCCGCAAGTAACGATCAATGGCGGGCTTGTCATAGGCGGCACTAATTTCGCCGTCGTCTCAGGCGCCCTCATCAAGGGGGGCGTCTCGATCACCGGGTCCATCTTCAACACCGCCGTCTGCGGTAACGACATTCGCGGTAACGTGACTATCAGTAATGTCTCTAGCGATGGGTCCTTCTGGATAGGTGACCCCGAAGATGCACCCCCAGTCGTCCTCACCTCCTGCACGGGCAACTCGATCCGCGGTTCACTCACGGTCAGCAACTCTGGGCCGCTGGAGGTCGAGGGGAACACCACTACCGGCTCCGTGTCGCTCAACGCGAGCACGCTTGAGCTGAACGGCAATACGATTGGCGGCAGCCTCTCTTGCTCAGGCGGCACTGTGATCCAGCCGCCCGCAGGGCCTGATCCCAGCGGCAACACCGTCCACGGGTCGAACACCTGCCCTTGAGACGGCGTCCACCGGCGTGACTACGGGGGCGGAGCGAGCAGGCTGTGTCTCCGCCCCGACGGGTAGTGTCGCCATATGACGCTGCAATTCGGGTAAGGTTGTAGTGGCATATGAAACAACGGTCTGACCAAAAGCTAGGCGCCATCCAGGTACCGGCGTTCCAGGTTGGCCAGATCGATCACCCATGGAATATGCCGCTGGCGGAGATATATCGGTAGTTTGTTAACTTGGGGCGAAGTACAGATTGAGCCCCTTTCCCTCAGCGACCCAGTGTAATAGCCGCTGCAGTTCGGCCGGTGGCGGGCCATGAGTCCACGCCTGCCACCACCGCTGCAACAGCACCCACGGCGTGAGCCAGCCTCGCACCTGGCGTACCGATCGCGGCTAGGTGCCCCACGGACCAGGTGCCCTTTTTTCCCCCGCCGGGTGGGGATGCCTCGTGCCCTTGCTTGTCCTGCATGCTCTGCAGCCACTGGAGCCAGCAGAAGGGAAAGGCGCAGAAGAGGAGCAGCCAATGCCGCCGTAACGCCACGTCGGCGTGCACCATCGCATCGGCCCACCGCAGCTCGGTTTTGCACTGTTTATAACTCTGCTCCACCCAGCCCCGAAGCCCGTACAACCGCACGACCTCTGCCAGGTCCGCAGGCTCCAGCGGGGAGCGACTGGCCGGTGAGGAATGGGGGGCGGGCAGATTGGTCTCCACATACCACGTGCTCTTAGCAGGAAGCTGCTGGGGATCCGTCGTCACGGCCACGCGCCGTCTGGGGTGCTCAAGGCCATACGCGGACCATAGACCAATTCGGCTGCCCACCAGGTCTCCGTGTGACCGTCGCGAAACTGCCGCACGATTGCTTGCCATGGTCCTGGAGCAGTTAGCCCACCCCAGGGCAACTCTTCGACGGCTTCCTGCGGGCTGTGGATAGCCTCCGCAGGAGCCCAAATCCCTTCCGTGGACTTGACGCTCACGACGTAGGGGAGGCCTTCCTCCAAGAGGCGTTTCACCCAAGGCCGCTTCTCCCCATAGCCGGTGTCCGCCACCAGCGCGCGAAAGAGAATTCCCGCATCGGTGGTGTTCTAGATGTGGACATACACCTTCTAAAGTTCTAAAGAATCAATAGCTTGCGACTCGTCGCCTCCATATCTAGAACACCACCCATCATCGAAACGCGCGGGGCGAGACGGGGTGGGCGATCCCGATCTGAAGGGCTTGGTGATCGGCACGGGCATGGAGGAAACGGTCCCCGTTCTCCTCCGCGACCTGGTAGATGAGATGGGCGGTGGCTTCATCCCCTCGTACTCGCCACTGAGAAGGAAACGTCAGCAGGGGATATTGCTCAAAACTGTCCAGCAGCGTGCCCTGACCAATGATGGGAAGAGCAGGTGCCGCGCACAGGGAAGACGGCAGACTGAGCAACACAAACAGCACGAGGACGAGCCTGTCCCGTATCCCGCTCGATGGGCGGGCGCTCGTGGAGCACGGGAGTCTTTCAGGGCGCATGGAAGCATAGTGCGCATGCGGGAGCGAAAAAGCGAGTCCCTTTTGGAGAGAGCGGTTTGGAGGATCGCACCGCCCTTCTGTCCGCGAAGCAGGCGCCGGAGGCCGGTCACCCACGTCGTTTGCGCTGCGTGTCCCGCCAGAGGAGCTTTGTCAACTTAAAGGGTCACAGCCTCACATGACTGCAAGATATTGCGGCCGCAACTATTTTGAATACTCTATATTGTATCATATCACACATAGTTATCCTTAAGTTGACAATGCCGTCGTGCCAGTTGCGAATCCGATAACAAAAAACAGAGGATGGTTTGGACATACCCCCATCTTAGCGACCACCCACCAAGAGGGCCCAGATATAGCGAAGCTGTCACCAGGGGCAAAGTGACTGGCAGAGATTAGA
>CAYTVL010000106.1:0-11722 GCA_964441775.1 uncultured Enterobacteriaceae bacterium | reverse complement strand
ACCACGCGAAAGACCCGGACGGGTTTGGCAATATTTTTTACGGCTTGCTCGCCCACGTCCTCGTAGGTCAAGGCCAGCTTGGTCTCCACCTGATCATACACCGTGCCTGAAATGCAGATCCCACCTGGGATGGCCAAGCTCTCCAGCCGCGCGGCGATGTTGACGCCGTCGCCATAGAGTCGCTCGCCTTCCACCACCACATCGCCCACGTTAATGCCAATGCGATACTCCATCTTGCGCGCGTCCGGCAGCTCCGCGTTTTTGATAGTTAACTCGTGTTGGATTTCCACTGCGCTTTGCACAGCATCCACGGCGCTGGCGAACTCGGCCAGGAGATTATCACCAGGAGAATCAACTACGCGCCCGCGATGCTGGTGGATGAGCATGGACATCACCTCACGATAGGCCGTGAGGGTGCGGATAGTGGCAGCCTCGTCGTCGCCCATGAGGCGGCTGTAGCCCGCGACATCGGTACTGAAGATCGCCGCCAGTTTCCGTTCCATACCGACCGTGGGCGTCTGCTCGGGCATCGTTCCCCCTCCTAGCAGGCGATTATCCTCTTCTCGGATTCCCTCTGTCAATGGTTGCCAAAGAAAACAAAAGGGCCAGGAAGCAAAAACCTCCCGGCCCTTTTAGTACATTGTTGAACGCGTGTGGCTAAGTGTGAATCAGTCCAAATTCATGCGATACAGTTTGACGGCGTTGTCAAACACGATCTTGCGCGTCACGTTCTCCGGTACGCCAGCGAAGTCTTTGGCGATCCAGTTGCGGGATTCCGGCCAGGTGGAGTCCGTGTGCGGGAAGTCGGATGCCCACATGTAGTTGTTCTCACCGAAAATCTTGTAGGTCGAAGGACCGATCGGGTCGTCCTGGAACGTGGCCCACATCTGGCGGCGCACATATTCACTGGGCTTCAACGGCAACGGATTTTTTTCCATTGCATTGAATTTCTCGTAGGCGTGGTCCATGCGGTACATGAAATGCGGGAACCAACCAGTGTCATTCTCCGCAGACACAATGGTCAACTTGGGGAAGCGTTCCAGCACGCCGGTGAAGATGAGGGTGGACAGCGAGCGTTGCACCTCGTGAATGAGGTTCATGTAGCCCGTGCTAATCTGCTCGAAGTTAATCTTGCTTTCTTTGCCTTTGCCGGTGATCACATGAAGTGAGATCGGCATCTGTAAGTCCGAGGCGGCTTGCCAGAACTTATCGTACTCGCGGCTGCTATAGGGCTTATCTTCCGGCGGCGAGCCCCAGATCATCGCGCCGCGCATGCCGTTCTTAGCGGTACGCTCGAGTTCTTTCACGCCTGCGTCGATATCTTCAAGCGAAATGAGGGAGATGCCGTAGAAGCGTTTTGGATTGTGAGCGCAAAATTCCGCCACCCAGTCGTTGTAGGAGCCAAAGCAGGCGCGTTGCAGATCGGGATCGTTTAACCCAAACAGCGGCATGCCCAGCGTCGTGTACAACACTTCGGCTTCAACGCCGTCAATGTCCTGATCCTTGACGCGCTCAACCGGGTCCCACCCACTCGGGCGAGCGGCTTCGTAGCCTTTGCTCAGATGGTCCTTCAGTTCTTCGCCGGAGCGGCCAGCGCCAAAACCGCCAGCGACAGGGAAAGGATCAATCCCTTCCGCGACAAAAATCAACCCAGGCTTCTTGGGGTTCTCGACCACCTTCGGCGCGCGGTCTTTGAATTTCTTATCGAGACGAGTTTGCCACAAATCAGCCGGCTCCATCATGTGGGAGTCCGCCGATACGACGCGAAGTGCTGCCATGAATGGCCCTCCTTAGTAATAAATATAAATTTGCTTCCTGAACGGCTGTCGCCCCATTGCGACAAGTGCGACGCTGCCCAACGCCAACTCACGCTGTCATAGGCTCTTCCTCCTGTCAAGGCAGCGCTGAGCGAGCGTTCATTTGGCCGCGCCTCTTGTCCGGCGGGTCACAAGCTGGCAAGGAGCAGCGCAGGCGCGTTGTTGCTTCAACACATAGCCATACGGGCTGGCCCCACTCATCTTTTCTTATGACTCTTCAATCAGCTCCAAAAATCCTCGCACCACACGGTAGGTTAGTCCCCAGATTGTTTTTCCTCCGTATTCAAGAGCCGGCACTTCGATCGAAGACCCATCAGGCGTGGGGCGCGACACAATCCGCTCCACACCTTTTTGCCGCATAAACGAAAGCGGCACCCAAATCGTGTCTTGCACCTCGATTGGGTCTGGCTCCGGCGTTACCTCGGAAGAGACGAGATACACAAAAGGAGAGACCACCATATTGATGGGGCGCCCGCGCGCTACCGCTTGCAACTCAGTTAAGCGCCCCAGGTATTCGCCGTGCTGGTCGAGATCAATGCCGACTTCTTCTCTGGTTTCTCTATGAATGGTCATGCGGAGATCTGGGTCTTCGGGATCTTGTCTGCCGCCTGGGAACGCCATGTGTCCAGACCAGGGGTCCAGGGGATGGTGGGCGCGATGGATAAACAGCATGTGCAGATCGCGCTCGTGGGGCTTCAACAACATGCCGACCGCCGCTCGTGTGGGCGCTTCGACACCAGCCGTCTCTGGTTCATGATTAGAAAGTTTGTGACGAATGTGTTTGATGATGAGATCGACCATAGCGCTCTCCCAATTGACCAAAGGCATTATATCGTAATTCTCGCAGACGTGGGAATCGGTATTCCACTCTTTCGTCTGCTTCGGGGAATGTGCTAGACAAAGGGCGGATTCTGGAGGAGTCATGAAGTTTGCCATCCTGTCCATAATGGATCACCACCCGCACTTAGGTCGTTCCATACCCGCCTTTTATCGAGAGATTCTTGCGCAGATCGAAGCGGCTGAGGCCTACGGGTTTCATTCCGTCTGGTTCGCCGAACATCACTTCAGCGCGTATGGATGTTGTCCAGCGCCACCGGTGTTATTAGCGGCGGCGGCGCAACGCACCAAGCGTCTGCGACTCGGAGTAGCGGTGAGCGTCCTCCCGTTTCACAATCCGTTAGAGATCGCCGAACAGTACGCCACAGTCGATATCCTCAGCGAAGGACGACTGGAGCTCGGCGTTGGACGAGGCTACCTCGCCCACGAGTACGACGGATTCCGCGTCCCGCGTGAAGAATCGGCGGGGCGATTCGACGAAGCGCTGACGATTCTGGAGAAAGCCTGGAGCGGAGAAACCTTTGCGTTTGAGGGACAGTTTTTCCGGTATGGTCCGCTAACACTCAACGTCCTTCCCGTGCAACAGCCACGGCCGCCAATGTGGATTGCCGGGCTCAGCCCGGAGACTTACGCACGCGCTCCACTTCGAGGCTACCCCATCATGGGAGTGCCCTACATTTTGCCTCACGTCGAAGCGCTGGAACCGCTGCTGCAAAGTTTCCTGCATGCAGCCCAAGAAGCCGGGCTCCAGCCCCACAGCCTGGAGCCCGCGATGGCGTTCCATGTATACGTTGGTGAAACTGACGCGCTCGCCCAACATGAAGCCCAGGAATATATCCAACGCTACGTCGAAACGCGCGCCGTCGGCAACACCAAAGGGTTCGCGGAGTTGCAAGATAAAGGCCTGATTATTGTGGGCGGGCCGGAACGGTGTATCCGCATGATCCAACGGCTCGAACGCTGGGGCGTGCGGCGCTTCCTCGCGATTTTGAACTTTGGCGGACTGCCGCATCAGTTAGTGCTGCGCTCGATGGAGCGCCTAGCGCACGAGGTGATGCCAGCGTTCACGAGTAAGCAATCGTGACCACGGCCAGACAGGCGACACAGGCCCAAGAAGATCTACCCATTGCTTTTGTCAATCACAAGATCAGAAAACTCGGTCGGAGCGCTCGCTAACGCAGGCCCCTCTCCACGAAATTCCGAGGTAAACCGTTCAACTCTTTTGACATATTGTCTGGTCTCGTGTGGGAGGTAGGGCTCGATGTTGCGGTAATGCGCGGGATCTTGGCCGTGGGCGCGCGCCAATTCCTGGGCTCTGGCGACGCGGCCAGGTCCGGCGTTGTACGCGGCGACGGCTAAACGCTGGACTTCCTGCGCATTGGCGCCGGCAGTCGTGGAGAGCCGGTTCCGCAAGGCAGTTTCTTCCGAAAACGTTTCCGCCATTTCCTTCAAATAGCTGACCCCGAGTCGAATGTTTTGACTCGGGTTAAAAGGATTGTACGATTGACCCGGAGCCACCGCGCGCAATTGCTCTTTGCCGGTGGCCTCTTGCAACTGAAAGAGCCCGACAGAGCCAGCGGAACTCACTGCGCGTGGGTTCAACTGGACGTCCTTAGCGTCGGCGCTACTCACGCCGGATTCCGCACGCGCCACAGCAAGGCTGAGGGCAGGATCAACGCCGAATTGCTGAGCCGTGGCGGTAATGGCGGTCCCATACGCCCGCACGATCGCTCGTTGATGAGGAGAAGCAGCACCAGACGATTCGCGTTGGGAAATGGCATCGTTTCCCAACGCTTGGGGGCGCAGATTCGCAGCCGACGAAGGAGTAAGAAACCGAGTGTCATACGTGAACCGAGGCGGCGGGAGCAACGCGCGACCACTCGCGGATGCGACCTGTTGGCTCTCATCGGGAGACGAGAAGAGAACCCCACTAAATGGTCCGCTTTTCGGTGGCTCCGCCGGAACAATCGTCGCAGGGTTCGCTCTTTGCATCGTTTCTAAAAAGTGCAAGAAGGCCGGATTTGGCGACGTGACGATGCGGCCAGCCTCCTGAGCCTGAGTCCCTGAGCTAAGCTGTTTGTCGATAAATGGAGAAAGTGCAACAGAACGCATCTATACCCAGGTGTCCCGCATAAAAGTTGAGCGCGAAGTCATTAAGAAAACGAGCAAGCTCTGTGCCGCGTTTTGGATTACTTACAAGTCATCTCTAAACCTACCCTTAGTTATGTCACCCTGAGCGCAGCGAAGGGTCTCAAACGAGACTTGTCCTGAGCCTATCGAAGGATTCTTCGCCGCGTTTGCGGCTCAGCATGACGCCCTTGAGAGGACTAGGGATAGATTCAGGGGTTAAGGAATTTGCAGGAGGAGGAAAATTTTTCTCTCGATGAAGAGGTAGATTTGGCCGGGTAGAGGAAAAAAGCGCCGTCTGGAGATGTGGCCAGCGATAGACGCTTTTCTCCAGACGAACAGCTCGACGGGGTGGTTACTGATGGGACGATTCTTCTTGGTTGGCTTCTTTTAAGGCGTCAAGCACCGCGCCAGCGCGTTGGACATGCACTTGCACTTCGAGGATCTGATTGAGTAACCGACCAATGTAAGCGCGCGCTTCTTCAGTTTGCGGACCGAGCCCTTTCACCAACTGTGTCGCGGCGCTGACCCCCTGAGTGGCTTGGGTGATGGCGCCTTCAATTTCTGAAAAAGTTTCCGAATCAATGATCATGTATCCGTTCCTCTCCGAGAATCCGCCCAGCATGCGGCAAGCCTAGGCTCGCCCTTCTTTTCACGGAGTGTAGCGAGAGAAACCGATGGCCGTCAATCCGTACCGAGTCATGCGCGGCGGTGAGCTTGTTTCTCATACTCAATCAGCTAGAGAAAGAGGCCTATGCAGTCTCTTACACAACTTGCATTCCCGACAGCCCTGCCGTGTTTGGTCATTGGTCATCGCGGCGCCGCAGCCGTGCGCCCTGAAAACACTCTGGTGTCTTTTCAAGCGGCGCTGGAGGCTGGGGCGAGTATGATCGAACTCGATGTCCAACAAAGCACCGATGGTGAACTTTTCGTCTTTCACGATGATACCCTTGAGCGGTTGTGTAGAGAAGAACTGGTGGTAGCGAGTTTGTCGTGGTCCGAACTTGCGGCTCGCACGGTGGGACGTTGGCGGCAAGAACGCTTGACGATGCCGCGACTGGCCGAAGTTTTCCATACGTTCCAACGCTCGTTGCTCTACAACATCGAACTGAAGACCGACACGGTTCCCTATCCTGGGATCGAAGAGCGCCTCATAGCGCTCGTGCACGCGCAACAACTGACGGAACGAGTGTTGGTGTCGAGCTTCCGTCACGACAGTCTACGGCTTGTACGGGAACTCGATCCACATTTAGCCCTCGGTTTACTCCTCAGTCTGGAACAAGGTTGTCACTTGGGCAGTCCCGAAGCGATGGCGGCGCGCGCGCAAGCATTTGCCTGTTTTTCCGTGCACCCCGACTTTCGCTTGTTGCGCCTCTACCCCGCGCTGGTGGAGCACTGTCATGCCGCCGGGCTCCGCGTCTTTCCCTGGACGGTGGATCATCCGTACGTCTGGCAGACGCTCGTCACGAAATTGGGCGTCGATGGCGTCATCACTAACGATCCTGGCAAACTCTACAACTGGTTGTTAGATCAGCGGCGCGTCACGCATGGGTGAAGCAGCTCCGAGCCGTGGAGGTAGAGAGGCCATCCGGCGGCGTTTACAATAGCTTCAGTTGGGTCGGCCCAGCATGCAGCGCATCCCACGGCAGCGGAGGTACTAGCGCTCCAGCCCGTTCCAGCAGGTGTTGAAAGAAACGCGCTCTTCCCGGCGAGTGCGCTTCGACCGGACAGTGCATGAAAAAGTAGACACGAATTCCTTGCTCAAGCCACTGTGTGACCCGCGCCCCCCACTCTTCCAGATACGTCTGATTGGACGCTTGCTCCGGGTGACTGATGAAACGCACGAGGCTAAACGGCGCAGTGACGACCGGCTGCAGCGGCAGGAGTGGTTTTTTCCGTTCCGAGCCGATGTGCGGATCGTCCGGACCATCATAAATGGGGCGTGTATCCAACAGCACGCGGCCAACGCCCATCTCCGCTAACGCGTGGTTCAGCCTGCTAGTATGAGGTTCTTTGAACCAGTCCGGATGACGCACCTCCAACGCAAGAGAAGACACGCCGTACGGCCAGGCGCGGAGAAAAGCGAGTAGATCATCCCAGCGCGCCGGCCCATAGTGCGGCGGTAATTGGGCAAAGATGGGGCCAAGACGATTGCCTAACCCCCGCATCAGTTCGAGAAATTGTAAAGCGTTGGGGATAGCGGGCTGCAACAAGCGCTGATGGGTAATATCGCGCGGCAGCTTGGGACAAAATTGAAACCCATCAGCAGTTTCTTGGACCCAACGTGCGACAGTCTTGCGATCGGGTGTGGCGTAAAAGGTCGTATTGCCTTCAACCGCCGTGAGTCGCTGACTGTAGAGGCCGAGAAAGTCCGCTGGCTTGCTGTTCGGCGGATAGAAACTTCCTACCCAGTCTTTGCAAGACCACACTGCGCAGCCTAGGTGGAAGTTGCGAGATTCGGCCATAGGGCTACGATAAACAAGCAGGCAAGAAGACTCAAGGCGCATTTCGAGCGCTAGGGGGTCAGGTCTTGCAATCACACATTATTGCGGTCAAACAAGCAGCGAAAGGAAAATGCTAGATTGCAAGACCTGACCCCTTTTTCCTCCCAACGGAAGGACAAGCAGCACTATGAGAATCTTGACCACTGAACGACTATTTCTCAAACCGATAGCGCTTGCGGATGTCAATGCGTTGCATCACCTCTGGACGACGCCAGAGGTGCGTGAATTTCTATGGGATGGCGAAGCGATCCCGCTGGAACGCACGGCGTCGGTTGTGGACGAGAGCATGCGTCTTTTCAAAGAGCACGGGCTGGGACTGTGGAGCGTCTTTTCCGGCGATGAAGACTTACTCATGGGATTCGGAGGTTTCTGGTACTTCCATCAACCACCCGAGCTGGAACTGCTCTACGGCGTAGCGCGAGAATACTGGCGGCAAGGATTCGCAACCGAGATTGGCCGCGCCCTCGTCTCCTACGGATTCTCAACTCTGAACCTGCCAGAGATTCGTGCGAGCACGGATTTTCCTCATCACGCTTCGCAGCGAGTACTGGAGAAGCTGGGTTTCACTTTTGAGCGCCGCGCCTGGGCAGAAGGGTTGGATACGGTTTTCTATCGTCTGCCGCATCCAGAGAAGTAAAGAAAAGGAAAGTCAGGTCTTGCAAGGGTTGAAGCGATAAAGGCCACGCTCAGGCTATGGCCCTGTCCATAGGAAAGTCCTTTCAGTTTGATGGCGTTGGTTGCGCTCACCACCTTACTGAAAGGCTTTCTCCCTGCCTATTGTTACGTCGAACTCAGGTCTACAAAAGCTGGCTGGCAGAGGGTTATTCTCGAACACACTTTTCGGAGAATGTTCCGTGCACAACTACTGCAAATTGTAGAACTGCATAGCGCTCTCAGCCAACACGGTGCGGCGCTGAGCGGCTGGCAGCTTTTCGGCAATCTGAGCTGGAGCTCCTGGGAAGAACCCGTCCGGATGCGGATAGTCCGTGGCCCAGAGAATTTTGTGGGGACCAACATAGTCCACGAGATGGGTCAGGTTGCCTTCCACCGGTTCATAGGAAATCCAACACTGCCGTTTGAAATACTCGCTGGGCCGCATGGTCAGCGGGGAATCGTTGAAGAGGGCCTTGTCCTCAAAGTGGCGGTCCATTCGGTCGAGCCACGGCGCCATCCAACCGCCACCGGACTCCAGAAACCCGATGCGCACCTTGGGGAAGCGTTCACAGACCCCATCCCAGATGATCGACAGAGCGGCCAGCATCATCTCCATCGTGTGCGACACCATGTGGCGCGCACCAAAACTTTGAAAGCGATCCACCCCAACGGCGGGCATCCCCCCCGTTCCCTCGTGAATACCGATCGAGAAGTCGAGGTCCTGCGCTTCCGCCCAGAAGACATCGTAATCCCGATGACCTAACATCCGGTTATTATACGGGTTGGGTCGCAGGAACCCGGCGCGCATCCCCAGTTCGTTGCGCGCATAGCGCATTTCTTCCACCGCCAGCTCGATCGACTGCATCGGCAGCATGGCTACGCCAAAGAGCCGATCGGGGTACGGGCGACAGTAATCAGCGAGCCAGCGATTGTAGGCGCGACTTGCGGCGGCGGCAAGCTGCGGGTCTTGTATCGCCCCGGCGAAGAGGCCCAAGCTAGGATAGAGGAAGGCCGCGTCAATACCGTCTAAATCCATGTCCGGAATCCGAGCGTGCGGATCAAACCCGCCTTTGCGCCCCTCAGTGTAGTGCGTGCCAATGGGTATGTTGGTGGCGTGGAGCCACTTGCCGTCGACATATTCCCGCAGGCCAATGGCCCCAATCAGCCCGAGGCCTGCGGGTGGGCCCAGCAGTCTACCCTCCACCAGAAAGCGCTCTTTCCCCTTGTCGTCAGTGATGAGATCTGGGGCCCGATCGCGGTATTCGGGATCAATATACTCTTGCCAAAAATGCTTCGGTTCCAACACGTGACCATCAGCATCAATAACGTTATACGTGCGTCCCATAGATTACCCTCCTTCGCGGTTACGTTGAGACCTTTCCAGAGCACAGAGAACATGCCACAAGGACTATGTATCCTCTTCTGTCTTGCAAGTGAAACCCCTCCTCTCGTGCTTGTGGCTCTTGCCAAGGGAAAGAAGAGACGTGTAAGGAGAGCCAAGCGTCACAGTGGCGCGGAGCCAGAAAGGGAGGGTATGCGCAAGAAGAAAATGCTCGTCGTCGGTGCGTCTGGCCTGGTGGGCTATGCCGCAGTGAAGCATTTTGCCCAGCTTGGTGAGTGGGAGGTGGTTGGTGTGTCCCGACGCCGCCCCGAGGGACTCGATAACACGACGCTCCTTTCGGTGGATCTCACGAATAGCTCTCAATGTACTGACGTCTTTGGGTGCTTGGCTGACGTTACGCATGTGATCTATGCCGCGTTGTATGAGAAGCCCGGGCTCGTGCACGGCTGGTTCGAGCAGGACCAGATGCAGACCAATCTGGCCATGCTGAACAACGTGATGGCGCCGTTGGAAGCGGTCGCACAGGATCTGCAGCATGTTTCCCTATTGCAGGGAACCAAGGCGTATGGGGTGCATATTGCGCCGTTTCCCGTACCCGCGCGCGAGCGCTGGCCCCGTCACCCCCATGACAATTTCTATTGGCTGCAAGAAGATTACCTGCGTGAGCGACAAGTGGGGAAAGCGTGGTCTTGGACGGTATGGCGTCCGCAACTCGTGCTGGGAGAATCCTTGGGCAGTCAGATGAACGTGATTCCAGCCCTGGGCGTGTATGCCGCGCTCAGACGTGAGGTGGGCCTGCCGCTCTCGTTTCCCGGCGGACCGCCGTTTGTCTTGGAGGCCATTGATACGGAGCTCCAGGCGCGCGCCTTTGCCTGGGCGGCGACGGCGCCAGCGGCGTGCAACGAAATCTTTAATATCACCAATGGCGATGTGTTCGTCTGGCAAAACGTGTGGCCAGCGATTACCGAGGCGCTGGGTATGACAGTTGGCCCGCCAGAGCCCTGTTCCCTCGCGGCGGAGATGCCCAAACATGAAGCCGAGTGGATGGCGATTGTAGACAAATATCAATTGCAGGCGCCGAGAAGCTTGCGCGAGTATGTAGGGCAATCGTTTATCCTGGCGGATTTCACCTTCGGTTTTGGCGGCAACGATCCTACACCGCCGCCCATGCTGGTTAGTACGATCAAACTACGCCAAGCTGGGTTTCATGGGTGCCTGGATACGGAAGACTGTTTCCGGAAATGGATCAAACGGTTCCAAGAACGGCAGTGGTTACCGCCGGTCGCGTGACCGTAAGGACTGTGAGACAAAACCTAAAAACGAAGGTCGAAGAGCCTGTCATTGCGAGGAGTCGCAGACGACGAAGCAATCTCGCAAGTGCCGAAAAAACTGGGCCAAGATTGCTTCGCTGCGCTCGCAATGACCCCCTGCCCTTACGCCCAGTGTTGGAGTTTTGTCCCATAGTCTTAAGGCAACGAGTGAGGAAGACACGCCCCTCCCAAGAGAAATAGAGAAGGTGATAAGGCGAGTAAGATAGGGTCGCTCAGTTTGCCTGACCCACTTGCGCATGCCAATCTTCGCATCCACAAACCCCCGCTCCCAGAAGACCCGCAACGTTCACTTGGCGATGATTCGCTCTGCCACAGTACACCAACTTCCTAAGATGGGAACAAGGGCCTCCAGCGGAACATCGGTCTACGCACTGAGGGCGCTTGAGGCCGGTCGAGAGAAACACCTCCGAGGGGAGGAACCTTATCATCCCCGACACAAAGAAACTGCGTGAACGTCTCGATTGTCGTGATCGGCTTGTTCAGTTGGCTCTGGAGTGACGAACGATTTGCTCCAGTTCTCTTTCGTGAAGAGACAAGTAATGAGGGGACAGGGCAGAGTGCAAGTCCAGTACCGCTCCTCCAGATTGGCCCCAGTGTTTACGACGGAGCGAGTCCATCCATCGTCGTTCGTGTTTCGTACTGAGAGAGAGAACTTGGTAGGCTAAAGATATGACGCAGACATTCATGACTGAGACGACCCCTCCGCTCGCGATTAAATTACGCTCCGGTTTGGTCCTCACCCATCCGCAGGCCCGCTGGCATATGGAAGTGTTGTTGCTGGCGGGGATACCCGAGGAGCAGTGGGATGAAGTGGTCGCCGAGAGCGGGTTTCTTGATCCGCAAGGCGCCTTCGTGGCAGGACATGGGGTACGCCTCTTGGAAGGCAGTCAGTATTTTGCGCTGCCGCTAGACCCGTGCGCTCCCTGAAGGCGGAGGGGTGCGCAGACTAGTCGGGATGTGGGTATGCTCGGGGAACCACACCGACTCAAACCCTCGCTCTTCGCGAAAATAGTAATGCCGAGTTTCATGGGGAGCCCCTCACTTGTGATTGCTTGCTTAGAACTTTGAGACAAAACCTCTCTGTTGCTTTATCCTTACGCAGTCAAAAGC
>CAYTVL010000105.1:0-11882 GCA_964441775.1 uncultured Enterobacteriaceae bacterium | reverse complement strand
CTGCGCATACACCCCATAGCCATTTCATACCCATCCTCCCCCATCCCTAGGAGATTTCTGGACTATAACGTGTTTCCGCAAGAAGACGAACAGGGCTCGCGCCGTTTTAGCAGGAAAGCATTAACTGATGTCCTTGCAGGGCAACAACTCGATACAATGTGCGATAGCTGTGATCCGGTGCCTGCTTACGCAGATTGCGATACAGCACGCCCAGTTGAGCAGCGCGAGATTCGCCGGTTGGTCCCAGGCTCAATAGCCCTAGCGTCGCTCGGGACGTAGTTCGATAGCAGTCGTGCATCCAGCAATCGAGCCACTGATGATGCCGACCTTGAGTCTTTTGGTGATCGAGCGAGCAGATTTAGGCATGTCTTGCTCCTTGGGCAAAAAGTGGAGGCTTCGCAAGAGAGGAGACTTCAATGTAGGCCACAGGGGGTCAACCCCGGCGGAACTTGCCTCGGGTTCGCACGCTGATCCAATCTACGCAGCTCTCCACAGTTCCAACCCTAGCGAAGTCATCGGAGGTGCGGTACAAAACTGGGCATGACAGAAAGCAACGTGATCCCAGTAGAACGAATTGAAAGAGCAATCTACGTCCTGCGCGACCAGCGCGTCATGCTGGATGAAGATCTTGCAGAACTCTATGGCGTTACCACTAAACGTCTGAATGAGCAAGTGAAACGGAATCGCAAACGCTTCCCTTCCCATTTCATGTTCCAGTTGACAAGACAGGAGTTCACGGACTTGAGGTCGCAAATTGCGACCTCAAGATGGGGCGGACGAAGGATGCCCCCATACGCGTTCACTGAACATGGTGTGGTCATGTTAGCCAGTGTCTTGAACAGTCCACTAGCGATCCAAGCGAGCATCGAGATCGTGCAAGCCTTCGTAAGGCTCCGCCAAATGCTCGCGTCGCATGTTGAACTCGCACGCAAATTGACAGCGTTGGAAAAGAAGTATGATGCTCAGTTCAAGGTTGTATTTGATGCTATTCGGCAGCTCATGGCTCCACCTCCAGTGAAACGCCGCAGCATCGGGTTCCATGCAACCAGGGAAAAGGAACATTGAGAGCTTCGCCACTCTGAGTTTTCCTTTTGTAGCCCGGACGCAATTCTGAGAAAAGTCTTATCCTTGCTCCCGGATTCCACGGAACCTGTCCTGAGCAAAGTCAAAGGGTTCCCGCTGGGCTACAGCTTCGGCTTACCCAGCAGATTCTTACAAATGTATGATTGCAAAACCTGACCCCATACCTCCACCAAAGTTCCACAGAAGGGCTAGTCGTCAACAAGGGATCTCTAGTACTTGACGAAATTGCGGCTTGTATAACAGCACCTTCTTGTACGCTGAGTTGGGCAAGGTTTGGCCCTGAGACCACTCCAGGTGCTGATCTTGAGCCCGGTCCATGAAATCGACCACAACGAGCAGCCAGTACTCGTCGCACGGCTGATACTCCTTCAGTTTTTTAGACTTCTCGTTCACGATCTCCTGAAGACGATCAAACGAGAGCGCCGAGGCAGTGTAGCATTGGACCAGTTGCCATTTCGCATCGGGATATTCCGTAGCGTTCAGATAGATAAAGCGCAAGGGCGAAATGTGCTTGAACTGACATGGGGTGACCAGCCCACTTGGTTGGCTTGCCAATTGACCGGCAACGACAGCAAGAGCCCGTGCGACTGGCTCAGTTTTGCGTATGGGATGAATGGGATTGAAGTCAACCGAAAGTTCTATCGACTTGCCACCCGTGGCCAGGTACAGCTCTTGTGCACGCTGCAATACCCGAAGGCGACGGGGTCGCTGCTTTTGCTCGCTCTCAAGGTTCCTGCCGTCATCAATGTAGAAATTAGTAATTTCGATACCGAGTGTTATGGGACCACAAATAATGACGTCCGGCTTGTCTGTGTATTGCAACTCGCCAACGGGTAGTTGGTAGTCGATGCGGAACTGCTCGAAGTAGTGTCGCTGGATCCGATCATTACTTGGGCGCTTCATGAGTGACGGCTAAAATGAATTAGATACAGCCTTGGTTTTCATTAGCAAGACCAGGAAGACGAACGAGGTTTGCGCTCGTCATTGGAGAGAAGTCTACCCGAGCGACAGAAAAGACGTTCGGGCAAGCGCCATTGAAGCGGCAGGAAGGATACCCATCAGCACGGTGCCGACGGCGGCAAGCAAAATTGCAAGAGCCAGGGCGGGCCGGGCCGCAAGTCTCTCCGGCATCTTGTCGCCATCGTACATATACATGTTGACGACGACACGGATGTAATAATACGCTGAAATCACGCTGTTTAAGACGCCAATCACAGCCAGCCAGATGTAGCCCGCTTTCACGGCTGCGCTGAAAATGTAGAATTTGCCGGTGAAGCCCACCAATGGCGGTACGCCGGTCAACGATAACATGAACACCGTCATCGCCATCGCTAACAAGGGGTAGCGGAATCCGAGGCCCGCAAAGTCGGAGAACTCTTCGTTCGGCTCGCCTTTACGACCGACCGCCACGATCACGCCGAATGCGCCCAGGTTCATGAGCCCGTAGGCGACCAGGTAGTACATCATGGCCGCGCCGCCGAGTTCTTTGCCCGCCACCATCGCCACCAGGAGATAGCCGGCATGGGCCACACTGGAGTACGCCAGCATGCGCTTTACGTTGTTCTGCACAAGCGCCGTTACGTTGCCAACCGTCATGGTTAAGACGGCTAAGATCCAGATCACACCTTCCCACTGGGCGTGCACC
The DNA here is from genome assembly GCA_964441775.1 of uncultured Enterobacteriaceae bacterium. Classification (GTDB taxonomy): domain Bacteria; phylum Desulfobacterota; class Binatia; order Bin18; family Bin18; genus SYOC01. The sequence goes on along the minus strand of CAYTVL010000105.1, from coordinate 9,154 downwards.
GCGCCCAAGGCGTAGAGAAACACCCGAGCAAACGAAGCAAACGCTGCGGCTTTCACACCCACTGCCATGAAGGCAGTCACAGTGGTTGGGGCGCCTTCGTACACATCCGGAGCCCACACATGGAATGGAGCGGCGGCAATTTTGAAACCAAAGCCGACAATCAGCATAGCGATGCCGATGAACAACATGGTCGAGCCGCCATGCGTACCCACGTACACAGCGATTCTACCGAGCTGCACACTGCCGGTGGTCCCATAAATCAAGGCGATGCCGTAGAGCAAGAATCCGCTCGCAAAAGCGCCGAGCAGAAAATATTTGAGCGCGGCTTCGTTCGATTGCAGCCGTTGTCGCCAAATTCCAGCCAGGACGTAGACCGCCATCGACATGGTCTCAAGACCTAAGAAAATGTTAATCAGATCGGTCGCAGCAGCCATCAACATCATGCCCACGATCGAGAAGAGGATTAGCGAATAGTATTCACCCGCATGAATATCAACCGTATTCAGGTAGTTGGCGGACATGAGTAACGTGAGAATTCCCGCCAGGCAGAAGATGAGATTAAAGAACATGGCGTAGCCATCGAGCGCGAGCGAACCGTTGAAGGCCGATTCGTTGTGACCAAGTAAACAGAATGAAACGACTGCCGTGGCCACTAAGCCGAAAATGCCTAGCCAAGCAAGCCGGTGGCGCTCTTCATCTCTCATCCCGAGGTCCCAACAGAGCATCAGCAACCCCGTAACCGTGAGAATCACAGTGGGAAGCAACGACAACAGGTTGACTGGGGGCAAGTCGATCATAGCAACGCGTCCAGTTCTCTTAACGTTCAGCGATCATCTCGGCAGGAGCAGCCTGGACCGACACCGTTTTCTGCGCCACGCGGGCTAAAGTCACTTCCACAGACTTTTCCATGCAGGTCAGTAACGGTTTCGGATACAATCCCATAACAAACATCAGCACGATCAGAGGGACAAAAAACGCGACCTCTCGACCAGAGAGGTCAGTGAGTTTCTCGTTCTCTTTGTTTTTCAAAGGACCAAAGATCACTCGCTGATACATCCACAACATGTAGACGGCGCCCAGCACGACGCCGGAGACGGCAAAGGCTCCGGCCCGCGGATCCGCTTTGAACGCACCCAGCATGATGAGGAATTCGCCGATAAAACCGTTGAGCCCAGGGAGCCCGATCGAAGACAACATGGCGATCATAAAGATCGAGGCGTAGACCGGCGTCTGTTTCCACAACCCACCATACTCACTGATGAGTCGCGTGTGACGGCGCTCGTACACCACGCCAACCAGAAGGAACAGCGCCCCGGTGGAAAGGCCGTGATTCAACATTTGATACACCGCGCCTTCGACACCCTGCACATTGAACGCAAACATGCCCAGCATCACAAATCCTAGATGACTCACTGAAGAATAGGCGACTAGCTTCTTGAGATCCGGCTGCACCATCGCGACCAGCGCACCGTAGACGATGCCGATGATGGATAACGCCATAATGGCCGGCACAGCCGCATGCGCGGCGGCAGGAAACAACGGCAGCGCAAAGCGCAAGAAGCCGTAGGTGCCCATTTTCAACAAGACGCCAGCCAGAATCACCGAACCGCCGGTCGGCGCTTCCACGTGCGCATCCGGCAGCCAAGTATGGAAAGGAAAGAGCGGTACTTTGATCGCGAAGGAGAGCCCAAAAGCGGCAAACAGCCACAGTTGCGTTTGTTCAGGAATTTTCAAATTGTACAGTTGTAAAAGATCGAACGTCACGGCCCCATGTTGGACATTATGCAAGTAGGCGAGATAGAGAATCGCCACCAGCATCAGTAAGCTGCCGATCATGGTATACAAGAGGAACTTGATAGCAGCATAAATGCGCCGGGCTCCACCCCACACGCCGATCAGGAAGTACATGGGAATGAGCATGACTTCCCAGAACACGTAGAAGAGAAACAGGTCAACTGCGACAAGCGCGCCAATCATGCCCGTCTCAAGGACGAGAAAGAAAAAGAGATATTCTTTGACGCGATTCTGCACGTCCCACGACGCCAGCAGGACGACCGGCGTCAGGAACGTGGTCAGTAGCACCAGAAAGAGGCTAATGCCGTCAACACCGACATAATACTGTACGCCAAACTCAGGAATCCAGGAAAACCGCTCGACAAACTGGAAATCCCCTCGGCTCGTGTCGAATTGAAAAAAGAGCCCGAGAGAAATGAGGAAGGTCAGCAAAGAGGCTCCCAGAGCAAAGCGTCGCGCGAGCTCTACCTCTTCCCTGGCCATGAAGAGAAGAAGAAGCGCGGCAAACAGCGGAAGAAAAATGACGGCGCTTACCATAGGTAGTACCCGAGAATCACCATCGCTCCGATTAAGAACGAGAGCGCATAGTTCTGAACGTTGCCAGTCTGCCACAAGCGTAGAGCAAAGGAACCCGTTTCCATCGTATAGGCGGCGCCATTGACCGTCCCGTCGATAACGATGGCGTCCCACACTTGCCAGAGCCAATTCGAGATGTTCGCGATCGGCCGCACAATCGCCAGGTCGTAGAATTCATCAATGTAGTATTTGTTGAGCAGTAAGTTGTGCAGCGCCGAGAGATTTCGTGACAGGTTGTCCGCCAGAGCAGGATTGAGGACATACATGACATACGCCAAACCGATGCCGCCCAGTCCAGCGACAGTCGGGAGATATTTGATCAGCGCCGGAATTTCTTCCTCGTGATGCGCGCCGAACATGGGGCTCAAGAAGTGCAGCAGCGGAATATAACCACCTACCACAGATAACACCGCCAATATCGCAAGCGGCGCGGTCATCGAAGCTGGTGATTCATGAATGTGATGTTGCACCTCGTGGCTCGCGCGATTCTCTCCTAGGAATGTCACAAAGAGCAAACGGAACATATAGAAGGCCGTCATGCCCGCGCCAACCGTGCCCACCAACCATAATAGCGGAGAGCCCAGGTGACTCGCATACGCCTCTTCCAAAATGAGGTCTTTACTAAAGAAACCAGATAGGCCCGGCACGCCAGCAATCGCCAGACACGCCACAAAAAACGTCCAGAAAGTGACCGGCATTTTGTCTTTGAGACCGCCCATCTTCCAAATGTCTTGCTCGTCGCTCATGCCGTGAATGACGCTGCCTGCCCCGAGGAACAACAAGGCTTTGAAGAACGCGTGAGTCATGAGATGAAACACACCAGCGGTGTACGCGCCCACGCCGAGACCGAGAAACATGTAACCAAGTTGACTGACCGTAGAATAGGCCAACACTCGTTTGATATCGGTTTGCACGAGGCCGATCGTAGCGGCGAAAAATGCAGTCGCAGCCCCGACAGAGGCGACCACAGCAAGCGCAGTCGGCGAGAGGTCATACAAAAAGTGCAATCGGGCGATCATGTAGATTCCAGCCGTCACCATCGTGGCGGCATGAATCAGCGCACTCACCGGGGTCGGACCAGCCATCGCATCGGGCAGCCACACATAGAGAGGAATCTGAGCAGATTTCCCGCACGCGCCAACGAAGAGAAGTAAGCAAATGACCGTGGCGACATTACCCGGCACGGCGGAAATATGTTGCTGAATATCGCCGAATGAGAGCGTCCAGACCCCTGCTTTTCCCAAAGTCCAGAACAGCAAAAACATGCCGAGCAGAAAACCGGCGTCGCCAACGCGATTGACGATGAACGCTTTTTTGCCGGCGCTGGCTTTTTCATCGTCGGTGTACCAGAAGCCGATCAGCAAATAGGAGCAAAGCCCGACGCCTTCCCAACCCACAAAAAGCAAGAGGAGGTTTTCGCCGAGCACCAACAGCAGCATCGACATGGTGAACAAGTTTAAGTAGGCGAAATATCGCGCTACGTCTTCGTCATGCGCCATATATCCGGTCGAATACACATGAATGAGAAAGCCAATCCCCGTGACGATCAGACTCATCACGGCCGAGAGTTGGTCAACTCGTAGCGCAAAATCAACGTGGAGAGTTCCGGAGGTGATCCAGGGCCAGATATTATCGATAAGCACTCCGCCTTCGGGCAGATTCTGAAAGGCTTGGAGCGAGAACAGAAACGAGAGCAGCACCACACCAGGAGCAACAATGTTGACCGTTTTGCGGCCGAGGGCCTGTCCCAGGAAGATATTGAAGATTACCCCAAGCAGAGGGAAAAGCGGAATATACCGAAGAGAGGAAACCGATTGGGCGACTGCCTGCGCCGTGGCGTGAGCGTGTTCCATGTTTACCAACGCATCAAATTGAGTTCATCAGCGTTGATCGTCTCTTTATTGCGGAAGACCACCAAGATGATCGCCAGCCCGACTGCCGCTTCCGCAGCCGCCACCGCCATGACAAAGAAGACAATCAACTGTCCATCCATAGAACCGAGTTGCCGCGCAAAGGCGACGAACGACAGGTTCACCGCGTTCAACATCAGTTCAACCGCCATGAAAATGATGATGGTATTCCGCCGCAGCAGCACTCCCGTCACGCCGATGGCGAACAAAATACCGCTAAGGATCAAATGATAACTAATTGGAACCATATACGCTTTATCGTTTGGCCAAGACCACTGCCCCAACCGCCGCCACTAACAACAGGATCGAAGTAACCTCAAAAGGCAACAAGAAATCCGTAAACAATTTCTCACTCAAAGCGAGGACGCTGCCAAATCCTTCCGGCAGCATTGCCTGGGTATCCGAAGTCGGAGTGCGATTGAGCAACAAAAAGAGTTCGACTGCTAACACAGCTCCGCCAACCCCTGCCGCCACACGCAGATTCGGGCGTTGATGTTCGTGCGGATCACTTTGCAAGTTCAACAACATGATGACGAAGAGGAAAAGCACCATCACCGCGCCCGCATAGACAATGATTTGGAACCACCCCAGCAGGTTTGCCCCAAGGAAGAAGAAGTAGACCGCAAGCAGACTCATCACCAGGACGAGGGACAGCGCGCTGTACACCGGACTGGGATGAAGAATAACCAGCGCGGCAAAAAAGACTAAAAGTACAGCCAGGATAGAAAAAGTGATGAGATCCATACGCTATATCGTTTGAAAAATGAGCATCAACAACGCCGTAATCAGGACATTCGCCAAGGCGAGGGGCAAGAGAATTTTCCAGCCCAGGTTAATTAATTGATCGTACCGGAAGCGCGGCACGGTCCAACGAATCATGATTTGCAACCAGCAGAAGAACACGAGTTTTATCATGAAAGAGCCGATTTGAATCAACGTCACAAGCAGAGAAGGCAGCGGATAGAAAACATCGCCAGGCAGATGAAGCCCATCCCGCATCAGGAACGGCACTTGCCACCCGCCAAAGAACAAGGTGGTCACTAACCCAGCCACGACGATGGACTCGAGAAAGTCCACCAACATAAACGTGGCCTGTTTGGCGCCGGAATACTCAGTGAAGTAGCCAGAGATGAGTTCCGATTCCGCCTCGGGCAAATCAAAGGGCACGCGTTTGCTCTCCGCGATGCCTGCGGCGAAGAAGATGATGAACCCGATTGGTTGATAAAAAATCCCCCAGCCAGGCAGCACTCCGCCGATCATGTGGCCCTGCGCTCGGGCAATTTCTTGCAGATCGAGCGTGCCGTAAATCATGATCACGCCAATCAGCGCGAGCCCCATCGCGATTTCGTAGGAGATCATCTGCGCGGAGGCGCGAATACCGCCGAGCAACGCCCAACGGTTGTTCGACGCCCACCCCGCGAGCACCACCCCGTACACACCGAGGGACACCATGCCGAGGATATAGAGGATGCCGACATTCAGATGGGCCGCTTGCAGATTAATCTGCCGTTCGCCAATTACCAAGATATCGCCAAAAGGAATAGCAATGAACGCAATCAGCGCGGGCACCAGCGCAATAGCGGGAGCCAGCGCATGCAGGAGCTTATCCGCATTGGGCGGAATGAAATCTTCTTTAGTAAACAGTTTAATGGGGTCGGCCACCAGCGTATTGATGATGCCGATATTAAGGGGCAGCTTCCCCAGCAGCGCTGCTCGGTTGGCGCCGATGCGATCCTGCAATACCGCGCTCCCTTTCCGCTCCACCCACAGCAACAACCCGCCCAAATTCATAATGTTGGCGAGGATAAACACGGTGAGAATCGCGGTGATAACGTAGTCCATCATAGCAGCATCAACATCATTCGTACGAACTACTGACCCTTATTCTTGATCCTGTTTCGGCAGCTCATCGAGCAAACGCACTATACCTTCCAACGTCATGTTTTCGTGATAATCGTCGTTGATCTGCACCACTGGCGCGGTTCCACACGACCCTAAGCACTCGACCTCACTCAATGTGAAGTTGCCGTCGGGCGTCGTTTGCCCCAGACCAATGCCGAGTTTCTGCTCGATACATTCGATAAGATGTTCCGCCCCGCGCAGCGTGCAGGCAATGTTCGCACAGACCTGCAGGTGGAACTTCCCCACCGGCTCTTTATTGAACATGGTGTAGAACGACGCCACGGACCCCACATACGCCGGAGACAGATCAAGCAGTTGGCCAACGTATTCCATGACTTCGGCGCTGAGATAGCCGAACTCGTTCTGCGCTAACCAAAACGTCGGAAGAATCGCCGCACGTTTGGTTGGATAGCGCGTCAACACTTCTTCAAATTTCTTGTAGGTTGCTGGAGAAAATTCTACCGCCATAGAAAAACAAATTGAAAATTAAGAATGCAAAATGAAATAAGACTGTTCTTCATAAATTCTTCATTTTACATTTTTCATTACCGATCGCATTCTCCACCGATCATATTGACCATCCCGAAGGTCGTGATGATGTCGGAGATTAAGCATCCAATCAGCATCTGCCCCACGGCGGCCATGCCGAAGAAACACGGCGGACGAACCCGCACGCGGTATGGGCGACCACTACCGTCACTCACTAAATAAAATCCTAATTCTCCGTTGCCGCCTTCAACGACCTGATACACTTCACCGGGTGGGATTTTCACCCCTTCGATCACTAGCTTGAAGTGATTCATCAATCCTTCGATGTTGCCGTAGACGTCTTTTTTCTGCGGGAGCATGATGCGTGGATCATCCACTCGCACCGGACCCTCAGGAATCTGCGCTAACGCCTGCTCAATGATGCGTATGCTTTGGGTAATTTCCGCGAAGCGCACGGAGAAACGATCGTAGTTGTCGCCCTCCGTGCCGGTGGGCACTTCGAATTCCACTCGATCATAAAACAGATAAGGATCAGATTTGCGCACGTCATAGGCCGTCCCAGTTGCTCGCAACAAGGGCCCGGTGACTCCATAAGAGATCGCATCCTCTTTCGAGAGCACGCCTACGCCCGACATGCGTTCAATAAAGATGCGATTCTTTGAAAGCAGTTGGTCACAGTCCGCCATCACCGCGCGAATGTCGACAAAAGCCTTTCGTACTCGGTCCGCGAAACCGGCAGGCAAATCCTGCGTCACGCCGCCCACGCGAGTGTAACTGACAGTTAAGCGGGCGCCGGTCACAGCCGTAACGATATCGAACAGCGTCTCTCGCGCTTCAAGCGCATAAAAAGCCACCGAGATAGCGCCAGCCTCAGCCGCCGCCATGCCGAGACAGGTAAAGTGGTCCGTCATCCGCGAGATTTCACTCATGATCATGCGGATGTACTGGCACCGTTCCGGCGCTTCAATTCCAAGCAAGCGTTCCGCCGCTAAAGCGAAGCCCACGTTATTGATAAGAGGCGAAATGTAATTCAGACGGTCGGTATAGGGGACAACATGATTCCAAGTCCGTTGCTCGCACATTTTCTCGAAGCCACGGTGCAAGTAACCGATCTCGGTGTCGCATTCGAGGATTTTCTCACCATCGAGCTTGAGATTAAACTTAATCGTTCCATGAGTGGCTGGGTGAGATGGCCCCATTTGCAGGGACATCACTTCAGATAGCTGATCAAGTCCTTCTCCGTTCAATTGTCGTGCAACTGCTGCGTCTGCCATAGCGGCTACCTTCTGGGCCACGGATCAGTGACCGGGTCACGCTCTTCTACGATCGGCTGTCTTTTATCGACAGGATAATCTTTCCGTAACGGATAGCCACGAAATTCTTCGTACATGAGAATACGACGGAGATCAGGGTGACCAGAGAAGCGAATCCCGAACATATCCCACGCTTCGCGCTCCAACCAATTGGCGCCTTTCCACAACGAAGACAACGTGGGGACAACGGGATCATCTTCCGGAACGCGAATCTTCACGCGCAGGCGGTGCCCAAGGCTTACCGATTTGAGGTGATACACCACTTCGAAGCGTGGCTCTTTCCCGAAGAAATCGACAACCGTCAGGTCTGAGAGCAGGTCAAAAGAAAATTCAGGAGCATTCCGCAACGCCGTAAAAACGGCGACAGCATCCTCTCTACCGATGACAATCGTCTCGTCACCATGAGGAGCCCCACTCTCCACAATCTTCCCTGCGCAAGCCACTTCGACCTTTGCAAGAACCGTTGTTCCAGCCATCGTCCAGATTGAGTCCAGGCTAGCCGCAGCTACGCCGACTCAAGCGCCCCTTTCTTGATAATGTACACAAGCCCGACGGCAAGGATGGCGACGAAAACGAGCATCTCCACAAACCCAAACAACCCCAACCGACGGAAGACTACCGCCCATGGATAGAGAAAGACCACTTCGACGTCAAAGATAATGAAGAGGATCGCGACCAGATAGAATTTCACGGAGAACCGGCCCCAGGCTGACCCGGTTGGCGGATTGCCGCATTCAAAGGGTTCATCTTTCACCGGCGTGTGTTTCTTCGGACCAAAGAGGGAACTGGCCGAAACCATCAACGTGGCGAGCCCTCCAGCGAAGATCAACGCGATGAGGACAGAAATGTATTGCTCCATGACGAGAAGCCCCGACCTCCCCTAACAAAATACGGATGAAGAAAAACCCTAGGCATCGCTAACAGAGGGGCGTAAAGGTGTCAACGACCCTTCCTTCCTTGCGAGAGGATTTCAGAGGTGTTACAACTGCCTCGGCCTCAAGAAGAACAAAAATCATCCACCAATTGTCGATAACGAACGCAACGAGGAGAGGTGCCAGAGTGGACGATTGGGCACGACTGGAAATCGTGTGTACCCTTACCGGTACCGAGGGTTCGAATCCCTCCCTCTCCGTCAGTGGTGATAGCTAGGTCCTGCGCAAGGGAGGTCGG
>CAYTVL010000104.1:0-12053 GCA_964441775.1 uncultured Enterobacteriaceae bacterium | reverse complement strand
TTTACCATAAATGCCCATTATCGGACATTAGAGGGGGAGGGGTGGGATGGGCGGTCAAAATGGACGGCTAGAGGGATGGAAATAGCTGCTCCATCCTCTTTGCCTTAGAGGCTACGCCATTTGCTACAGGGGTCTGCTCTCGTTTGTAGCGCCCACTCTCCCATCGTAGCACTTCTCTCCGTAAGGCTCCTCACCTGGGCTCACCAGTTCCAGGTTTTTTCTCTTCCCACTTGGGGGAAAGTTCATCACCTTCCCGGCAGTTCGAGCAGCGACCGCGAGACAGAGGAGGGACAGAAGAACCCTACGGGCAAAGGATAAATTGTTCAGGTGATGGGAAGAGCCGTTAGAGAAAGGAAACGTACGAACGCGATTTCCGGTGAAAGGACGTAACCAATCAAGGACTTGTACTCGTAGACCACCAAGAAGTCAGGGAGACGAACGCTTCGTGACTGGGGAAATGCCCGATATTTTTCGGTTTTTGCTCGCGAACGACAACCACCTCCCCGACCTTTTGGTGCTCTCCTTCATGCTACAAGACCTACGATCGCTCTCTTAGTAGCTTCTGGGCGCCTCTATGGGTAATTCGATCTTATTGAGAATGGCAAGCGAGTTTGCGGGGCTTAGAGTCTTCCTTGTTGATAATAAGGCAATTTTTCGAGGTGCCCTTCTTTTTCTGATCGTAGCGACAATCACAATATCTTTTCTGTCCACGGCCGCGGCGCAACTGGCGCCTGTAATGGGGATGCATTACGCCGCGCGAGCGTCGGATACCGGTTTCGCTGGGTCCGTCAACTCGCAAGGCGGCTATGGTGCCTCAGTTCCGTTAGACCTCTCGCCGGCGAAGGGTGGACTGCCAGTGCCACTCTCGGTGGTGTACGGTGGTCGTCACTTTGGCGCAGCCGGGCTGGGGTGGGATGTGCCGCTGTCATACATCTATCACAGCAAAACGATCGCCCATCATCGGCCAAAGCCCGCCCCTTTTTTTAGTGTTGACATTCCTATCCCTCTTAATTCACCTGATCTACTTATCCTCAATCTGCTAGGTGAGCGCATTGAGCTCGTTCGGAATGCTGCCAATACCGCCTGGGTCGGCCGACACGGCAGTGAACAATTGGAAGTCCGTGATCTCGGTAACGGCACGATAGTGGCGTATGACGGGACTGGTTTGACTTACAACTTCAGTGCGCAAGGTGGATGCGCTGGGTGCCGCCTTGATAATGGCAACTTATTCATGCTGGGAAGTATCGTCGACCCAGGTGGGAATAGCATGCAGCTCGTTTATAGGTTCGGCACGCCAGCGTTGCCGGGGGGAGGCACGGGGCTGTCTATTGACCTAACCAATGTGCGATACAACAAAAAACCGACAGGCAATTGCTTCAAGGACGACATCGCTCTCACTTACGATGCACCTTCGGCAACCCCGTTGTCGATGTCGATGCTTGGCAGCACGGTGCTGACCCGGATGCACAAACTAACCGCCATCGATGTGACGCGAGCAGGGAACAGCAGTGATCCAGCTGTCTGTGCGACCATTCCCCAATCGTTACGCACGTACACCTTTACCTATCAAGCCGATCCGGATACCGGACAACAGCGGTTACAGAACGTGACGATGATCGGCCGACAAGGGACACCGGAGCACAATGTGACGCTCCCGGTGGCGTCGTATTTGTACGGCAAGGTGACCGGCGCTGATGGCAAGATCGCTTATCAGAAAACGCAGAGCATCACCCTGCCGCGGCAGATCCCGCCTGTCATCACGTACGGCTTGAGCTATACCTCGGCTCTTCCCGGCGCAAATGCTCAACAGTTAAGGCTCATCAGCCCACAAAAGCTTCTTGACCTCAATGGCGACGGTCGACCAGACCTCGAAAGTGAGCTGGGCGTGTTCAGAAATATACCCGGCACCAACGGGACGACGGCATTCACCTTGCCATCACCATTCGGCCGAACCGGTGGCTCTGAAGCATCCACCACAACAAATTTCGCTCCCCGTGCCCAGGGCCCACGCCAATCCGCCAACGTGACCGGTGACGCGTTGCTCAATATAGTTGAGGTCTGGAAGAGCTACATCGACATGAACGGCGACGGACGCCTGGATTTTGTCGATGCTAAGACGGATCCGAACAAGTGGATCGTGCACCTGAACATCCCTGACCCAACGGATCCGAACAAGAGCCTGGAGATCGTCCGCACGATTTCGACGGCTCCGATGCGCGCCGCCCTCGCGCGGCTTCGTGGCCTTTCCGCAATACCGTTAACAGATCCAGCAACAGAGCCACTCCCGTTAGCAAGATTCACCTCGGTGGAGAACACGACCTTCGACGTTTGCTGGGAGTGGAGAATTGTTACGACCGCCCCTGTTTGGTCCGAGGCTGATCGGAGCAAGTGCCCTGATTTTCCGCCGGATTGGCGAACGGTAAAACCGGAGAAGACGATTACCGAATGGGAATTGAAAGATATCAATGGCGATGGTTATCCCGACTTTCTCTACAACGAGGCTCCTATCAGCTTCGGTGAATCTCCTCTACCTCCGACATTGCCCGGAACAGTGCTGGGCCAAACAACGACCACACGCACGCCCGTCGATCTTCTCTTGTCAAAGAACGTCATGGCCATGATCAATACCATTGGCATGCATCTCGGCAACGGAGACGATTTCGCCTTCGCCTCACCGATTGTGCTGACGGATGATGGATGCGGTGTGGCGCGTTGGCAGGCCGCGCCGGGTGCTGCTTCCGCCAGTGAGCTGTCCCAGACCTGCGGTTTCGAAGATGTCAATGGTGATGGGCTGGTGGATCGCGTGACCTCGGTCTATAACAACGGTTTCATTTCGACTGCGGCATTGGGCACCGGAGATCCCGTCCATCCTTTCTCTCCAGGCGCAACCATCACCTTGCCAGGCCCATTAGCGCAGAACTCAACTCAGTTAGCCCCCCAACCCGATGGGACATATATGCCCGCTGCGTGCACGAGTGGTCAAAACTCCTATGACATTGAAAGAACGACAGGATTGCGCGACATCAATGGCGATGACATTCCCGATTACATCACCTCGGTGGATACGTCCGTAGGGCGGTTGTGGCGTATTCAATTGGGGACAGGGACAGGCTTCGCACCTCAGGTTTCGGTGACCAGTCCCGTCGGGTTAGAGTTATCATTGGAGCGCAATACCTGCACGAACACGAATGTCATCATGCCTGGCCAGGGAACCACCCGCACGCCCATAGGCCTATACGACCTCGATGGCGATGGCCAGCCTGAAGTGGTCGCGCTGAACTTGGCAACCCTGCAGCTGGACGTGTACCAGCTCAGACCGCCCGTCACACCCTTCGAAATCGGTCATACCTCCCCGAGCGTGCCATCAGCCGGGCGCTTGGTCAGTATTGATAATGGCTACGGCGCGATCGCTCGGATCGACTATCGATCCGCAAAAGAGGACACCATTACCCGACATAACGTCCCGAGGCCTGAGATCGTCGTTGCCGCGCAAGCAGTGACAGATCGCGCGGGTAACTTCCTCAGCGCGATCAACGCCTACGCCTATGGCGGTGCCGAGCAGATCTTCGATTCGGCTAACGACCGGTTCGTGTTTCCAGGTTATCAACGGTCGGTGTCGCTCGTGACGGCGAACGATCCAGCGATTAGTAGCGCAACGATCGCAGACACGTACCCACTTGCACCCTTCGTGTCGACCCTCGATGCCTCAGCGCGGTTCAGTCGCTATCGCCAGGTGGGACATGTCAGTGACGTCACCACCCTGAGCGGCGACGTCGGTTCGGACGCCTGGGCGTTGCTCGCGACGAATAGCGCCAATGATACCCGACGCACGGCCGGGACGCACTACACGTGGTTCACGAAATTGTTGCCCGCCGGTCTGGCACCGGCGGCGAACGAACGCTGCATCGACATGATGTACCCGTACGACTTCGCCCAATCGCAAGCCAACGCCTTGTCGGCGACCGATGACGAATGTACCAAGCATGGGTTCACAGGCCAGAAGAGCCTTTTCTCCTATCGAGGCACACCGGGGACCTCACCACCGTTGGCGACGGATGCTACCATACTGACATCAACCGAAGTGCAGTCGGTCGACGACTTCGGACGAATCACCTCCGTCGCAGCATTTAACGATCTGTTACGTCCCGACGATAATCTCTGTGTTCAGACCGTATATGCCACTCCGATCGGTTCAAATGAGCGCGTGCTCAACGCACCCGCTTCGCGGACGGTGACGGATTGCGGCACACAGCCGAAAACGTTGGCTCGCGAAAGCTGGGAATACGACGGCAAGAAACCGACGAGCAGCGACCCCACGGTCCGCGTGTCGGACGGGTTTGTCACATCGCACCTTGTCTCGCGGATCGACCTTGACACCTTCGCCTCGCTCGGCGACATTCGCGCTTTCGACGCCACCTATGATGCAATCGGCAATCCGCTGACGGTCACGAAGACCCGCAATGACGGTGCGACGCAGAAAGTCACGATGACCTACGATGCGTTCGGCTTAGAGCCGCTCACCGTCCAGATGGATGCCACAAACGCTGATGGCACCAAGCCACCGACTCAGCACACGACCGTGACGCGCGATCCGCTGACCCTGCATGCACTCTCAGTGGCCGATGCGAATGGGATGAAAGTCGGCTACACGTACGACGGCTTCGACCGCCTGACCCAGACCTTAGTGACACCGTCGACTGGTCCGGCCGGGGTGCTGTCGATAAGGAGTTACAACGGCTTCGCGGCTGGGTCCTCGACCGATCGCGCTATCGTGCAGAAGGTCTTCACCGATCCGGTCGCTTCCGCCTCCGTCAACACCGCGGTTGGCCGCGTGGCGACAATGTACTTCGACAGTCTGGGTCGCAAGACGCGCACCGAACTACAGCTGGGCGCGGACTACGCGAACCAGACCATGATCGTCGGCCAGCACACCTATGACCATCTCGGCCGCGTGCATTTTGCAGCCGACCCGTTCCCGTCAAACGAAAGCTTTGATGTAGCCTACGGCACGACGTATTACTTCAATCCCGATGGAACGCCAAAATGCTGGATTCGTGGCTTCGGCCCTCTGCCTTTCACCAATGTCACTGACGAGCTTGAGCAGGTTTACCCAACATGCCTCGCTATCAGCTTCCGCGACAATAAGGAATTCATCGCGGTGCAGGACGCTGCGTCGTTGCTCACCACATCGCCGCAATCAGGTGTATCGCAAACTCTCGTCCGCACTGCGATTGGGCGAGCCATTGAACATTTAAAGACAACCTCGGGCGGGACGGCAATCGAACGCGCCTCCCAGTCATACGATCCCTTAGGGCACATGACCAGTATGACGCGCTATCAGAATCCGTCGACGCAGTCTGGTGCAGTTACGACGCGATGGCACTTCGACTCGCTTGGGTGGATGACTCGGCTCGAGGAGCCCGATGTGGCGCCCCAGAGCCGCACCTTCGATAATTGGGGTCAGATCACTCTAGTGCAGTGGTGCGATGATAAGAGTCCCGCGCCGTGCCCTGCCAAAGATCGTCGCTCGCTCATGCGCTACGATGCGCTTGGCCGAATCACCCATCGTGAAGATCAACTCAACAACACAACGATTCCCGAAACGATCAATGACTATCTCTATGATGTCGGCGTCAACAATACGACCCCATCCGTGATCGCCACGAATGCGATCGGTCGCTTGGCGAAGGCCACCTCACCAACTAGCTCGACCTCGTTCAGCTATGACCCGTTTGGGCGGATCAATGCCGCGGTGTTCACCGACCGTACGGTCGCCGCAAATAATGTGTATGTTGAGAGGCATGATTGGCATGGCGACGGCTCCGAGCAAGCCTTGCATTGGTTGCTGCCGGACAATGCGTTTCAAGAAGAGCGGGTGGACTATGCCTACGACTCGGCGGGACGCGCACGTTCGGTCAAATATTCTGCCGGGACGACGCAGATGGATGTGTTTACCGCCACCGGCAGCACGGACGTCAATGTGTTCGGGCGCATTCGCCAAGCCAAGTACGGGTTAGCGACATACACCGCGAGCTACGATGAGACCCGTCGGCGCCTGAGCGACTTCAAGGTGACTGCTCCAGACGGAAAGTACCGGGAGATTGGTCATCTCCCGGAATCTCGGGGCTCTATCATCAACCACACGGATTACCCTGCCTATGATCCGCTGACTCGCGAAGTGACACGTCAGGAACGGACTCAGGACCCGAGTTCGCTGGAAACAACGGTCACCCGGTACGACGCTCTCGGCCGATTCGATGGTGTATGGAAGCTCTCACCGGATCGCACTTCCAATTCGCAGGAGCTCCTGCGGAAGGTGACTTACGATGCTCTGGGGAACTTGTTGACGCAGGTCGATCCAATGACCGGAAATCCAGGTTCGGTTACGCTGAGTTATCAGACGGCTGATCTGGACCGGGTCTGTAGCGTTGCTTATGGAACCGCGACCCCACCGACAGCCTGTAACACGACCTACGATGGGGCCGGCAACATGATTGAAGAGCCGACGCACGCGGGCGGCAAGCGCATCTCTTCCTATCTCCCAAGCGGGCAAGTTAAGACCATGACGCTTGGCGACAGCAAGGCCAGATTCGATTACGATGCCTTCGGCGCCATCCAACTCCTGACGCTGACCAGCAGCAGTTCGCCAGACACACGCAATGACAAGTACTTCGGTAGTCTGATCTATCGGCGCGACGAACTGGTCGGCGGCGCCAAGCCATCGGTGATCACGCGCTCGATTCCTGGTCCGGGCGGGTTGATCGCGACGCGGCATGGCCCGGGGGCGACAGATCCCTGGACGTTCGCTTTCGGCGAAGGCCGCGGCAATCGTTTCGTCACCGATCAGACCGGCGCCTTCGTGCAGGACATCCATTACCAGCCTTACGGGGAAGCCACGTCCACCGGTGCGCAACCCGGTTCTCAGAAATACCAGAATGCGCAATGGAACGGGGGCGATGCGTTGCAGGCGTTAGGTCTCGTGCAACTGGGCGCGCGTTTGTACGACCCGGCGATCGGTCGTTTTTTAAGCCGTGACCCGCTGTTCGATGCGGCAAACCCCAACCCCTATGCCTTTGCGGCGAATGATCCGGTCAACAAGGCCGATCCCACAGGATTGCAAGGAGAGGTCGATCCTACGGGGAATCCCCAACCCTTCCCGGTCTGCATTTGGTGCGGCGGAGGCCCTGGCGGCGGTAGTGGCGGTGACAGTGGCAGTAGCGGTGGTTCTTCACCCTCCAAACCTCAGGGTCCTCATACAAGTACTATTACAAGTGAGGGACAACAGCTCAAGAGGGTGGTTGAGTTCGTGAGTAGGTTCGAGAGCGGCGTGGAGTTCGGTGAGGCGTTCAACTTCGATGCGCTCGCGCGCATGAACCTTCCGTTGTCGAACGTGATAGCCCGTATCAGCGAGACGCCGGAGGCGCACGCCGCCATTGATGAGGACAATGACATGCTCGACGGCTGGGGCAGCAGCGCCGCGGGAGTCGGTGACGCGTTGAACTGGGCGTGTCTTTACCCAGGATGTGGTCAGGACCTACGCGCTGGCCTCGGCATCGAGAGCGGCGACGCGAAGCCTAGGCAGTACATGATTGGTAACATCGGCACGATGGTCGGCACGTTCTTTCTCCCAAAGCCCACCACGCCGTTCAGGACGCTCCCGATGAGCGTTGAAGAGCAAGTGCGTTGGTCCGTTAGCGAGGTCAATGCTACTGGCTGTGCGAACTGCGTCGATACTGCAATCGCAGCGGATTACACGCTCGCGGGATATCCCATGAGTGCATTGCCCGCCAGTCGGCCGGCGATGTCGTCGTTCGCATACCTCCAAGCGTTGTACGGTCGGACTTTCATATCCGCGGGTTACGGTCGAGACGTGACAAACATCATAAACACCATGCGAGAGTGGGGACCGGGGAGTCGAGGAATTGTCTTCGCTGCACGCGCGGGGATGGAAGGTCACGTCTTCAACGTGGTTAACAGGAACGGCGTGGTCGTTCTTGTTGACGCCAGTAGATTCGGCCCTCCGAGGCTCGAGGGACAGGGATACTGGACATTGTTTCTGCTCCGAACGGATTAACGCGATTCCCGGCAAAAAGGCTTACGCAATTAATCGTTTATAGAGCGAATAGGCCAGGAAGCAGACGAGCAAGTGAATCGGGAGCGCATACGAGGCCCGGTGAGTAGAGCGGACCAGGCCAAAGGCACACTTGAGGAACTCAAAGAGCTCTTCGATCCGGTGTCTGGCCTGAAGGCACGCGAGCTGGAACTGGCTCGCCAGCTTACGCATGTTCTTGCGAATGCCGGTGAGCACGTAGACCCCTCGGCTCCCTAACTCGTACGCCTTGGCTGCGGACAGATAACCCCGATCCCCGACGACAATGCCTGTCTGCATCCAGCGGGTTAGAGGCTCCAGCAATTTGCGATCGTCAATCGTAGCGGTGGTCAAATCAAAGGCACACAGCCGGGCATTGTCAACTTAACGAAAGGACGCTGAAGAAGCTCCCACTAGCCTATAGACTTTTCATCTCATGAGGACTTTAATTCCCACTTTGGGCAAAGAAACGCCTCGTACGTGAGCTGTCCTTTCCACTTCGCTGGGAGAGTTGTGCGCTGTCAGCAATAAGTTGACAATGCCCTGGCGAGAGATCACCACTCCCGCTCTGGCCGCCTAGCTTCCGTGCCGAGCCGCTCCTCCTCTCTCTGTCCAGTGGTGGGCTTGTCTTCAATAAGTTGACAACGCCCGTCGTAGCTCTCAGCCCTTCCCTTGGAGCCAGAGCGCAATGGCGGCATGGCCACGACTCTCCCGTTCTCGCAGGCCACTTCCTGCACGCACCGCTGTAGCCCACACTCAGAGCGCCACACTTCCGTGACCACCGGCTCGTACCCCGTCATGGGCGAGCCACGCACCTGCGGCGCAGAGGCCTGGCGAGCAACCATGGTCCCTCACACGACAAAACCTAGTTGCGACTCCTTACGAATGCTCGTGTTGTGTTGTTCGCCGAGGCGGTTTCCCTCACCTTCATCCTGCCGAGCCCCTGCCCTCGCCTGCCGCTTGGACACCGGGCTTGCCGAGCGAGGAAGGCGGGGCGTCGCATCAGCCACCTGCTCTTGTGTGCGAGGAGTCTGGGCACCACTGTCCCAAAGGACGATGAAGTTATAGGATTGATGGGCACGATTACAGCCCGGAGAAGGCGCAGCCTGTTTTCCAACGTCCTCACTGACGCCAAGCCGAGGAAGGAGAATTCGATCATGAGCGACACGACCGAGCAGTTTGCAGGCGGCTGCCTGTGCGGGGCGGTCCGGTTTCTCGCCACGGGGAACCCCAAAGGGATCTATTGGTGTCATTGCCAAAGTTGTCGCCGGCATACGGGCGCGCCGGTGTCAGTCTTCGTGGCATTTGACTGCCAGGCGTATACCGTGACCAAAGGGGAGATCACCAAGTTCGATTCGACGCCCGGGAGAACGCCGCGCGGCTTTTGCGCCCGATGCGGGTCCACGTTGACATGCGAAAGTCTGCCCGGGCCGACGGAAACGCATTTCCATGTTGGGGTGTTCGATGAAGCCGCACGGCTTGAGCCGAGGAGGGCGTATTTTGCCGAGGAGCGCCTGCCGTGGCTCCATCTCGCCGAGGCCTAAGACCGGTTAGTCCCTGCATCGGGGAGAGGCGGAGGGTGCGCCCTCGGTGACAGGAGCCCAGCCCGTGCGTCCAGAGAGAGGGAAGCTGTTCAATGCAAGTGGGGCCACCCATGCGTCCTGAGACTGAGACGCCGCACCTCCAAACTTTCGAAGTGGCCCAAGAGCGGCTGACGCAATGGAAGTCTGGGCAGCTCGTGCGTGAGTGGGCCGCACAGTTCCCGTACCTTTTCGATGACCTGGATCTGCGCCATGCGGTGAACGTGTGTGGCAAGGGCAAGCTCTTTTGGGAGTGGCTTGCGGCGATTTTGCTGCATCAGACCACCGGCTATTATGCGCTGGTCACGAAGTATGAGACGCCCAGTCATCAACGGAAACGGAGCGTCCTTGAGCGGCTATTCGATGCAGCCGTGTGCCAGTACTTCACGCGCAGACCCCATCGCGCGTTGGCTCCGGATCTATTGATGTACGCGGCGGATTACTCGGATTGTTTTTTCTGCGAAGTCAAAGGGCCAAGCGACCAATCGCGGCTGGAGCAGAGGGAGCGCTTCACGGAGGTAGCGGCAAAGACTGGCAAGTCGGTTGAAATGATTCAATTCCGATGGAAAGGGAACCGCTGACTCGGACGTGGTGGCCCAACAAAGTTCGGAAAATCAAGAGAAACTGGATTCCTACAAATAAGAAACGGGCCAAGGGTGACGTCACGCAAATACGGCTTTGGTTGGGTTGTCAGATCCCCGCGCTTTTGACGCGCACCTTGTTCATCGTCCCCTCCCGTGATCGCTAGAGGAAAGAGCGCCTGCGAACTAGGCAGCGGCATCCTCCGGGGTATCTCGCAGAACCATGAGCTTACCGGCAGGAACGGGCAGCATGGCGTAGGCGCGGCCGTCCCGTCCAGAAAATTCTACCTCGCACATCTCACTATCGTAAGTCATCACCACCGTCCCGATTTGGCCACGGCGCAAGCGGAGCGGTTGCCCTGTTTCAAAATGCTTGACGAGCAAATCTTCCAACAGCGCCACCACGTCGTGCAGGTGAATGTCAGTTTTCATAGCTCACACGATATAGCAGGTCGTTAAGCGAGGAAAGTCTTCCCCGTAGCGAATGATCCAGGCACTCAGGACGACCGCCGTCCCTTTTGGTGTCGTTACGGGTGAGCGGAGGAGGTAGACCTCACCAAAGCCATTATCCCCTCGCGCTTCCGCAGCGTCCGAATGAGCCGCCGCGGTAAGAAGAGCCTGATGCAAGACATCGCCATTGGCGAGGGTGATGCCTAATACTGAATCAAAGACGCGCGCTTTGTTTCTGCCGTCCCGGTGCAAAGGATTGAGGGCATACTCCTCCAGTTTTGTTCCCAGGTCCGCACGCTCCCCGTGAGGCAGTCTCATGACTCCAAGGTTTCACTTCGTTCAGGGGAAATTGTCAAGCCGCCAACTCCATAACGTACGGGTATCGCTTTCGGCCGTACAATATGGGAGTGGTGGGAGACCACCAAAGAGTCGGGGAGGTCAAGAACCAAGAAGCTTTGAACACGCAGAAGATACTTCCGTTTTGACGAGAGTGTCCTCCAGTGACTCGGAGGACGCCACTGCGGACATGTACGATATGCGGATGTCTGAGAACGGCCAGACTGTTAAATTTACGGTGGGTTTTCCACGCGCCAACGTCCAGTTTTCTTGTTTTTGGTAATCCGGTTTCTGTTAATTAACCGGAGTAGTAAGGCAGCGAAGAGCTCTCAACCCTCCCCGACCGAGCCATTGACAAGGCATTATGGAGAGAGCAAGGGAGGTAGTATCACTCCTAGCGAACACCCCTGGCTCGGGAAAGGAGGGAGTATATGTTGCTTCTAGTCACGCTTAAATTCAGGCAGGGAGCGAGCAAGGACGAGAACCACGCGGCGGCGAAACTGCTCCTGGACCGGCTGCAGAAGCCCAATCCTGGGAACACGATCCTTAACGCGGTGGCGAACGTCGGGGCGGGAGAGGTGCATGTCCTGGCGGAAGCCACCGAGCAGGCCCTGACCAACGTCCGGTACTCTCTAGAATTCCGCGTCCTGCCGGCGGTGGAGAGTATTGAGGTGACGCCGGTGGTGGATGCGAAGACGGCGCTGGAAACCTACTTGAGCATGTAAGAAGTGCCCTGCGACATCGAACCTGAGCCCGGAGTCTCCGTTGCGACGATTGGCAGGAGGAGAGAGGCCTACGATCGGCTTTGCCTATAACAACCCGAGTGGGAGTGTTCGTGGGGTGGTGAGTGAATGCATTGACCGCCAGTGACGAGCGCCACGTTAGTGGTGAGCTACCTACGCCCTTATAGTATGGACAGTATATCCGGAAACTCCTGAGATACTCCTCTGAAAAATAGCGTGCCTTACAGCAGTTATCAAATGGGAGCGACTTGATAGCCACAATGCCGAACCCACC
>CAYTVL010000103.1:0-12184 GCA_964441775.1 uncultured Enterobacteriaceae bacterium | reverse complement strand
GGGCAGGCCTTATCGTAATGGTTGGAATGACATCAGGGAATTGCGCAACAAAGCCCTTTTTCTCCAACGATGTGCTCCAAGCGGGTATACAGCAACGAGTGATTTACCTCCCCATCCCGTTCGGGGGACACCTCTCCGTGCCCATCTACGTGGCGTGGTACGAGTGGTTCGCGCCGCCCCAGGCGCACTCGCCGGGCTATATCTATCAGACCAATATCGCCAACTTCCCCGTCAAGCCGGGGGACCAAGTGTACTGCGCGGTGCAGTACAACGGGATCACCAGCGGCGCGATCAGCTTCGCCAACAACACCACGGGGCAGCATTTCTCGATCACGCTGGCACCGCCGCCGGGAGCCAACTTCAATGGCCAGTCGTGCGAGTGGATCATGGAGGCGCCGGATGGGGGCGAGCCCACGTCGTCACTGCCGCGGTTCACGCCGGTGACGTTCACCTCGGCGCTGGCCTGCGGACCCAACAATGCGCTCACCAATCCCCAGTTGGGGGACATCATGAACATCGCGACGGCAGGCGGGACCCTGCTGACCTCGACCACGGTGGGCAACCAAACAACAACGATCTCCTTTGTGGGGTAAGTCCCCCCTAAGGGAGAGGGCGAGCGGCAGCATCGCATAGGAGCCGTGGGGATGTCGGGCTCCGCCACCTCCGAGCAGCGCCACCAGCGAGCGTGCGGGCGAAGAGCCCCGCAGCCCGGACTCTGCTTCCCTCTGCTTGCCACAGGGGGCCCCGCGACTGCGAGGCCCGGAGAAAGCGTCTCCACCCTCAGTGACTCCTCCAGAGCTCGCCGGGGATCGCCGTTTCTCCTCGTAGTGATAGGCCCTGCGCTCAGAGAAGGAGCCCGATTTCCCTCCAAGAGGCGGTGGTTCCCCTCCTTTCCACTGCCTCTTTTTTTCTCTCTCCCTGACCTTGCTTCCCAAGGATTGCACGAGGCAGTGAAGGTGTTGCCAGCGTATAGAACAGGGCAGGGAGACCCCGAGAGTTTAGTCCTCGGGCTGCGGTCGTGGCTTGGTCGTGTAGTGGGGCAGGCGTCCCTGGAGCCGAGCGTGGTGGTTCAGGCGTTGAGCTTCGGATTCGGCCTCCGCGAGCGACTCGTGCCCACTCATAAAGTGCTCCAGAGAACTCAGGATGACCCAGAACGGTTTCTCTGCTTCCGCGACGCGCTCTTCCATCACCGCCCTCTCTTCCATCGACGTTCTACTCATGGACGGTGCCATAGGGACTATGGTTGCCACGCCACGTCTGGAGAGACAAGAGGTGCCGGACCAGGACAGAGTGACAGGGAAGGGAGGAAGTCCACAGATGACCACGTTATCAGTGCGTGTTCCTGCTCATAGCATTGAAGAAGAAACGTGTGCAAAAGATTTGTCTGCTCCAGGTTTTCGCTTTTTCAGTATCCCCGCGAACACCAGTGCCGACGCGCACGGTTGCAGGGTAAATGCTACTATAGTCATAAAAAGTGACAGGATAAAGAAAAAAGCAAAGATCTTTTACTTATCTACTTTATTTAAATTAGGTTTATCGGACCTTGGGCAGGAGGGACAGGTTTAGGCGGTCAGTTTGGACGGGAAGGAGGAAGGAGCTGGGCGATGGCACACGGTGGCTGGTCCCCTTTGCTACACGAGTTGCTACACCGTGCTCCCTGCTTTCGTAGCACGAACAACAAACGCATAGCATCTCTCTCGTAAACACACCGCGCTTTGTACGGGGCTGGCCCCAAGACGGGCACGGCATGCAGCGGCACCGAAGATCTCCTCCCGCTCCGCTCCTTGCCTAGCTTCGGGACAAACGCAGAAGGAGCCGAGAGATGAGGCACTGTTGGAGAGCTTGGGTGACGGGTTGCGTGTTGTTCACGGCAGGAGCAGCGGGGGGTGCTGGGGCAACGGAATTCCAAGGCGCACCGTCCGGCCACCCCAATATCATATTTATTTTGGTGGATGATTTCGCAATGAATCTCCTTCCCTATATGCTCCAGTCGCCCTATCAGGGGGTGCAGAGTATGGTGAACGAAGGGGCGGTCTTTTCGAACTACTTCGTGAGCAACTCGCTCTGCTGCCCCTCGCGCTCCTCGATCTTCACCGGCAAATTTCCGCACAACACTGGGGTGTTCACCAACACGTGGGCACCCCAACAGGGGCGCGTCGACGGGGGCTTTGGCGCCTTTAACCAGAATGAGGATCAATTGCACACCTTCGCCCTGGCGCTCCACGCGGCGGGCTACCGGACCGCCATGCTCGGCAAATACCTGAACGGCTATTTGCCCTGGGAGACGGAGCCCTACAATGCCACCAAGGCCTGGAAGCAGTGGGGGTGGGACGAATGGGATGTGGCGGGCAACGGCTACCCGGAATTCAGCTATGATTTGAATCAAAATGGCACGGTCGTCCACTACGGGATCGATCCCCAGGAGTACCTGACAGATGTGTTGTCGCAGCTCGCGCAAGACTTCATCAAACAAACGAGCAGCCCGTTTTTCATTGAGATTGCCACCTTTGCCCCCCATGCCCCGTATCGGCCTGCCTATCGGGACGAGAGCGCGTATCCCAATGCCCTGGTGCCGCGTACGCCGGCGTATGACGCGCGGTTGGACGCCACCGCCCCCGACTGGCTCCAGGACATTCCGGTGCTGGCGCAGTTCCAGAAGGATGCCATCGATGATCAGTTCCGCTTGCGCACCCAGTCCGTGCTCGCGGTCGATAAGCTGATCCGTGACCTGCGGGCGACGCTGCGCGCCCTGGGCAAGGAGAGCAACACCTATCTCTTTTTCAGTTCCGATAACGGCTACCACATGGGAGACTACTCCTTACTGCCGGGGAAGATGACGCCCTTCGACCTCGATATTCAAGTCCCGCTCGTGGTGATTGGCCCGGGGGTGGTGAAGCACGAGGTCAGGGAGCTTGCGCAAAACGTGGACCTGTGCCCAACGTTTACGGAGCTGGGCGGGCAGACGGCCCCCACCCAGCCCGACGGGCGCAGCTTAGTGCCACTCTTACGGGGACAGCAGCCCGCGGGGTGGCGAGGCATGGCGCTGGTCGAACATCATGGGCCGCCGGATGACCCCGCGGATCCGGACAATGACAATCTGGAGCCGCACTCGGGCAATGCCAATCCCCCGGATTACGAAGCCCTGCGCGGCGCTCGCTCGCTCTATGTCGAGTACTCCAACGACGGCACGACCGTGAGCGAGAAAGGCTATTATGACCTGACCACGGATCCCTACGAGCTGAGGAACATCGTCAACAGTCTTTCTCTGGCGCAGCAACAGGCGCTGCATGAGGCCATGGAGAAGAACAGGACGTGTGGGCAGTCGGGCATGCCAACGTGCCAGCAGACACAGCAGTGAGCGGCGAGAGGGTGGGGCGGCTCCGGACAACGAGTGAGCAGATGCTCCTCTGCGCGACAGGAGCACGGCAAAGGAGGGGCGCGCATGCTAAGGAAGGTGCTCCTTGCGGAATTGACCCCTCCGTTGGAGTTTGAGAAGTTGTCTGGTGCTTGTTAAAAAAAGATACTCCTGTATCGGACTTTACTTCGTGTGATGAGTAGTTTTTCCAAGAAATTTGACGTAGACCATCACTGAAAGTGATGATAAACGTCACAACAATGCCCGAGCACCAAGCAACTTCGCAAACTGGTTACGGGAGGCTAACGGGCGGAGAGGAGGGTGTGATGGTGCATGGGATCGTATTTCGTCACATGCCGTGAAGACACCGGCTCGCTTTGTCTGGTGCTCCGACTCCGTACGGGCCACAGCGTGACGAAAAAACGCTTCTGCACTCGCCCGGTCCCGTTTGTCGCGCAGGAGCACAGCAATGACCTGCCCCTGCTCATCCACCGCGCGATATAAGTAGGGTTTCTGCTTACCCCGGAAGCAGAACACTTCGTCAACCGTCTATTCCCGCCCAACCCGCCGTCTGTACCTGCGAACCGCGGCGGCACGCTGTGGGCCAAACGTTTGCACCCAGGTGAGCACCGTGCGTGCAGAGCTATCAATGTTCCGCTCAGCTAACAGTCGCACGACCTGGGCAGCCGAGAGCGGCAGGCTACAGTCCCATCGCCCGGCCATCAAGAGCACGTCAGCCGGCCAGCGATATCCTGAGAACGCGGAGAGGAAGTGGACCGTAAAATCCCGGTGACAGGGGCGACAGTTGTAACGTTGGCGACCAGCAGCATCAGAGCCGTCGCGTTTTGGAGCTGGATGCTGACAGGAAGGGCACGTGCTCATGGTTGCCGAGTGTACCGAGCACCCGGAGATTTCCCAAACTCCACAGCGAGTCATCCCTCTGCGTAGGAAACGGAGCGCCACCACCAAAACGCCCCAGTCCCCAGAAGAACTCGCTACGGTCTTTGCTACGATTGCGGATGCGAGACGCCCCCAATCGTAGCAATTTCCCTCAAAACGTAGCCCTTCCTACTGTGACACGAAGCGAGCTGCTGTCTTTCGTGCCGAACGCCACGCGAGGAAAGAGGACGCTTGTCCTCTGCCGCCACCTCGCCCAAACTGAGGAGCGCGCTCGCTGCTGCACGGTGAGTGGGGACACCAGCCGCCCAGCCCCCCTGGGATGCGCACCGCACGCTGTTCTTTCGTGCGGGACAGTGCCTCCGTAGCACTCGATCGGCTTCAGTGAACACCGAGGCCACTCTGCAGCCAACGCCGAGCGAATAGGCGGTGAGTGGAATCCACTTTCTCGGGGAAAGGAGGAGTGTAGACGCGGAGCATGAGGACAGGCTCCTAAAGGAAACGAGTTACTAACGGTCTTGTGTGAAGCACAAGGTCGAGGAGGCCGCGCTTGCTCTCAAGCAGGAAGCCTGCGGCGCAGGCTTTTCCTCGGTGAGGCCCTTGTCAAAGCCAAGAGGGACACCGAGGAGCGTCAGACAAGAGGTAAACCGAAAGTCTTCCGGTGGAGACCTTTCCGGCGAGTCCCCCACTGCGCGGTGAGGCGACCAGTCCCAGAGATCTGAACGCATCTCAGAGGCAGGGTCTCAATCGCTCGTGCGGTGCGGTGTAGAGTGGGCAACAAAGCTCGGCCATGGGAACAACGAAGGATAGAGACCGGATGCCCCAGAACCAGCAACGCCCCCCCTCTTTGCGATGCCTCTGCGAAGGGGGCGGCGAGGCAGTGTCACAAACGTGTAGAAAACAGGAGCAAAAACAATGAAACGAAGCATTACGCATTTTTGCTGTGGCGTCACGCTGATGACTGCCACCGTCCTTAGCCACCCTCATCCCACATGGGCGCAGTACCAGGCGCTAGGAGGCATTGTAGTGGAGAATCCAAGCTGCGCTGCCACAGAGGATGGGACAGGCCACGTCACCTGTGCGGTGAAGGGGACCAACAATGCCCTCTTCGGTATCCGCTTTGATCCTCACACCGCCTTTACCACGGGCTATCAATCTCTCGGGGGCATCGTCGAGGGCGATCCCAGCTGCGCGAGTGCAGGGCTTGGCGGCCACGTTATCTGTGCGGTGAAAGGGACCAACAATGCCCTCTTCGGTATCCGCTTTGACCCGCTGTCCGGCTTCACCACCGGTTATCAACCTCTCGGGGGCATCGTAGAGGGCGATCCCAGCTGCGCGAATAGTGGGGCAGGGTTTGCCACCTGTGCCGTGAAAGGGACGAACAACGCCCTTTTTGGCATCCGCTTTAATCCACAGATCGCCTTTACTACGGGCTATCAAGCCCTCGGGGGCATTGTAGTCGATGATCCCAGCTGCGCGAGTGCGGAGGATGGGACGGAGCAGGTCATCTGCGCTGTCAAAGGAACGAACAACGCCCTCTTCGGCATCCGCTTTAATCCTCAGATCGCCTTCACCACGGGCTATCAAGCTCTCGGGGGCATCGTAGAGGGCGATCCCAGCTGCGCTAATAGTGGAGCGGGGTTCGCTACCTGTGCGGTGAAAGGAACGAACAATGCCCTCTTTGGTATCCGCTTTAATCCTCAGATCGCCTTCACCACGGGCTATCAAGCTCTCGGGGGCATCGTAGAGGGCGATCCCAGCTGCGCTAATAGTGGAGCGGGGTTCGCTACCTGTGCGGTGAAAGGAACGAACAATGCCCTCTTTGGTATCCGCTTTAATCCTCAGATCGCCTTCACCACGGGCTATCAAGCTCTCGGGGGCATCGTAGAGGGCGATCCCAGCTGCGCTAATAGTGGAGCGGGGTTCGCTACCTGTGCGGTGAAAGGAACGAACAATGCCCTCTTTGGTATCCGGGTGAGACCATAGGCGCCGAGGATCGGGAGGAGTGGGGAAACGCTTGTGGTTGCCTTGCCTTCCTCCCTTCCAATGTATGAGTTTGAGAAGTTGTCTGGTGCCTGTTAAAAAAGATACTCTTGTATCGGACTTCACTTCATGTGATCAGTGGTTTTCCAGGCAATTTGACATAGACCATCACTAAAAGTGATGAATAACGTCACAACAATGCCCGAGCACCAAACCATGTCGCAAACTCCTGCGAGAGCTTCACTCTGTGATCATCGTGGTCTGGTAACGCCAGATCAGGGAAGAGCTGGCCTCTTTGCAGATGCATGGTCATGGGGTAATGTCCTAAATTTGGATAACGCCGGGTCACAAGGCAAACCAAATTCATAGCGATTAACGAATAAGCCAATCACGATATCGTGCAGCTGGATGGATTTGGAAAAACAGATCGTTTTGCGCACCAAGCGTTTGATGCGAGTGCGGAGCGTCAAATGCTTACGTTCGATTTGCTGGGTATTGCGCTTGCCGGGGTAATGTCCCTCTGGCACCAGATGTCGCTCATAAGCGCCCCAATGGTCAGTGTAATAACGCGTGATGCCAAACGGCTCCAGTAAGCGTTGCAACGCCACGAAGACCTCATCTTGGCGACGACCAAAGACGTAGGCGAGCACAGTGCCGGCGTGGTGATCTATCGCATGCCACAGCCAGCGTGGGGCTTTCTTGGTGCGGACAAAGCTCCACATTTCATCGACTTCTGCTTCGTCCACTTTGGCAATGTCCACCGTAATGTCGTCCGGCTGCAAGCGCCTCAGCAGCGCTGTGTTGATCGGCGTGATAACCCCTTCCTTTTTTTTAACTCGCTCAGCACTGTATCCTTGCTGATTCCTAAGACTCAAGCGGTATCGCGGATACCGCTACCGTTAAGCGCCATATCGATAATCTGTCGCTTCACCTGCGGCAGCCGCCCGCGGTGGCGGTATTCCAACACGAAAGTCTGGTGTGGACATGCCTCGTTCTGGCACAGATAGCGCTGTTTTTTGTTACTGGTCTTTCCACGTTTGACAACTTGATCATTACTACATTGTGGACAGCATACAGGGAATAATGTCATCTGAACTCCCGAGGAAATATTGGCGCTGGTAATGAAATCAGTGTATGACATTAATTCAACTGCTTATCCAAAGTTAGGACAGCACCCTTCGCTCCTCATCGACAGATCCCGCTGCTATTATCTGGTTGTGTCCCAGCCGGGCATTCAATGGTGACCCGCGTACGCGCAGGAGCAGAAGACCATCCGAAAAAGACACAGCCGGACAGGGAAGCAGAAAGACAGAAAAGCGCAATGACTTTGTATAGCATGGAGACGGAGATTCCTCCTCTGAAGGTGTTTCAGAGCTGTTGATTTGCTATCCTCTATGGGTATCGGAGTGGAATAGAACCATACGTGAGATAGCGAGCAACGATGATTACACAAGTAGTGCACTGTCCCTACTGTCGAGGCACGGATATTGTGCGACACGGCACCACGCCCGAAGGGAAGCAACGGTATCGGTGCCGAGCATGCCCGGAGCGCGGGCGGACATTTCTCCTGGAGTACGCGTACGCCGGGCAATCGCTTGACGTCAAACGACAGATAGTTGATATGGCCATGAATGCCAGCGGCATTCGCGATACGGCGCGGGTGTTACACGTGAGTCCGACCACAGTCCTGAAAGAATTAAAAAAAAGGCAGCTGGCCTCCAGCAGGTGAATCATGCGGTATTGAAGCACCTGCACCCCGAGCGCGTCGAGATCGAGATCTGTCGCGCTGACAAGCTGGCCCAGCGTCGGGGGTTGGCCTCAGAACTCGACGAGATGTGGAGTTATGTCGGGAAGAAAGCGGAGCCGCGGTGGCTGTGGCATGCCATCGATCACGCCAGTGGGACGGTGTTGGCGTACATCTTTGGACGGCGACAGGATGCGGTCTTTTTGCAGCTCAAAAAATTGCTCGAGCCGTTTGGTCTCACGCGCTTTTACACTGATGGTTGGGGGGCGTATGAGCGGCATATCGTTCCTGAGCAGCACGTCGTCGGGACACAGCACACGCAGACCAGTGAGAGCAAACACAATAATCTGCGGACCCGGATCAAGCGGCTCGTACGTCGCACGATTTGCTTTTCCAAAACGATAACCATGCACGATCTCGTGATTGGTCTCTTCATCAATCGCTATGAATTTGGGCAACCCCTCTGATATGGACCAACAGCTCTGAAACACCTTCCTCGACCTGTACGAGACCTTCTTCCAGATCGATCTGCCGAATGCGCCCGATATCGCCGTTGAACACCTCTTTGTCATAGTTGTTGACGTGCTGGAGCACTTTATCGCCCGGCGCATAGGTCCAGCCAAAGCGCTGGAGTTTGGGCGTCGCCGTCGCATTGAGCTGCTGCTGCAAGAGCCCATTGAGCGTGCGGGCTCCCAAGAGGCCGCCATTCCTCGGCGTGAGCACTTGAATATCGGCAATCGGATCCAAGCCAAAGCGCTGGGGGGGATGCGCTCCCGCACGACGCGCAAGACTTTCTCCGCGATCTCCTCCGGGGTCGCCGCTTCTAGGAGATAAAAATCACTCGCGGCGGTCTGCGCTGGCCGCTGCGGCAGCAGACCCTGATTGATGCGATGGGCATTTACAATGATCTGCGAGGTCGCGGCTTGGCGAAAGATCTCGGTGAGCCGCACGGTGGGAATGCCGCCTGAGGCAATCAGGTCCGCTAACACATTGCCTGGCCCAACCGAGGGCAACTGATCGACATCGCCGACCAAGAGGAACGCGGTGCGCTCAGCCAGCGTCCGCAGGAGTTGGTTCATCAGCACCACATCGACCATGGACACTTCGTCGATCACCACCAAATCGGTGTCGAGTGTGCGCTGGGGACTGGGTGGTCCGTCTCGGGCCTGGAACTGCCAGGCCAAGAGCCGATGGATCGTCTGGGCTTCCAGTCCGGTCGACTCGGCCAAGCGTTGGGCTGCTCGTCCGGTGGGGGCGCAGAGCAGCACGCGTACCCCTTTGGCGCGCAGAATACGCAAGATGCTATTTACTACCGTGGTTTTCCCTACGCCTGGGCCGCCGGTGATGATGGTCACCTTCGCGTTGACGGTTTGCGCCACCGCCGCGCGCTGGGAGGCCGAGAGCGTAACCCCGGTCTGCTGTTCCACCCACGGGAGCGCCTTCTCGGTGGCAATGATTGGCCAGGGGGGCGGTAGCGCCAGGAGCCGACGGAGATGGAAGGCGACGCCGAGTTCCGCCCGATGGAGCGGCGCCAGAAAGATGCAGGGCTGGTCCGCAATCGTTTCCACGATCACATGTCCCTGTGTGAGCTCGGCCGTAAGCGCCTCGGTGATCACCGCCGACGGAATCGCGAGGAGTTGCGCGGCGGCAATCAGCAGCTGCGCCTGGGGCACGGCGCACTGGCCCTGCTCGGAAAGGGTCTGGAGCACATGCCGAATGCCTGCCTGCGCCCGGGGCACCGAGTCCGGGGAGAGACCCAGCCGCTGCGCGAGCGCATCGGCGGTCTTAAAGCCAATACCATAAATGTCCAACGCCAGCTGGTAGGGATTCTCCTGCATCCGTGTGATGGCGTCTACGCCGTACGCTTTGTAGATGCGCGCCGCCGACGCCGTGCCCACACCGTGGGAGTGCAGAAAGACCATGATGGCCCGGATCGCCTTTTGGTCAGCCCAGGCTGCCAGCACGCGCGCGTGGCGCTTGGGGCCAATGCCAGGCAGCGTCAATACGCGTTGCGGCTCCTGTTCAATGACGTCAAATACCGCTTCGCCAAAGGCCTGCACCAAGACCTTGGCGAAATGAGGGCCAATGCCAGGCACCAGGCCAGAGCCCAGATACTTCTCGATCCCGGCCGGGGTACTGGGAAGCAGCACCCGCAGCTGTCGCGCTTGGAACTGGCGACCATGGGTCTGATTCTGCACCCACTGCCCCTGGGCGTTGACATATTCCCCAGGCGCAACCTGCGCGACCGTGCCGACGAGCGTGACCACCTCGCGTTGGCCACGCACCTGCAGGCGCAGGACACAGAAGCCGCTCTGGGGGCTCTGAAACGTGACACGCTCCACCACGCCGGTGAGCCGTTCCAGTATCCCAGCATCGGGCGTCGGACTACGCGGAGCAGGCTGCATTGGCACCGCCTCCGAGTCGGCAGGGTGCGGTCACGCAGAGTCGTGACCCGCGCCACAACTTTCGCTTTTTGTTCACGCGCCTACGATGGCTGGAGAACATCAGTCTGTCAAGCAAGCCCAACCCTGCGTGGTGGGCAGTCTCCAGCTCAGTGCGGCTCTGACGAGGTCCGACCAGAATCGAGGTGAGGGAGAGGAGCCGTACGACTCTTCTTCAAGGACAACGTAAGTGTGCACAACGGCGTCAGGCCTCCAGCGGTCGTGTCTTCGCGCCTACCACCGGTTATGTCCCTGTCCGCTGGAGAAGTTCCCGGAGCGCGGCCTGGGGATTGTCTGTGATCGGGGCGCCATGGTTAAGGATCATGGGACAAAACTCCCACGGCCTTGCAGAAGGTCGGGGGTCATTGCGAGCGCAGCGAAGCAATCTTTGCCTTATGTTTTCGACTCTTGCGAGATTGCTTCGTCGTCTCCGACTCCTCGTAATGACAGGTTCCTTGATTTCCGTTCGTGGGTTTTGTCTCAAAGTCCTAAAGCAGAGAACCGAAAAGCGCAGATCCAACAAGCGGCGGACACTGGCGTGCGTCGCAGTGGAATCGGTATGAAATGCTGGCGGGACAAGCTCGACCTTGCCCCTCCCGTGCATCAGCAAATCGGGACAAAAGAACACGCCCGGCTCGCGGGTGAGTAAGAACCCATAGTGCACCTCTTCCGGCCCTGGCGTGTGGATCGCTTGTAAGCCGCCGGGCAAGCGATCGCCGGCGTGATACCAGACATCAGCGTCTTCTTCCATTGGTCGTACCCCTGCAGGGGCATAGACCTTGACGCCGAACTGCTGGCGGTACCGCCAGGCCGAGCGTTGGTGACACTTCGCGGTGAGGCAGATCGCCACGATCGGCTCTAGGCGGTGTAACGCCTTCTCCGCGAGCGGCAAGGGATCAATGAGGGTTGTGCCGCTCGCCTCGACGACGGCATGGGCATCACTTTCGGCGTCGATGCGGTCATCCAGCACGAACCACCGCCAGACTCCCGGGATGACTTCCTTCAGGCGCTGGGCGCTGGCGCTCGGTTCCGACATACTCTCCTCCTGTGCGGCGCCGACGGCCACCGCGTCTACGTCATGCTCGACATAACCTTTACTGATGGTGTCTTTGTCTAGACGCCATATATGCCTTTGATGAGGGACAGCCAAGTGGAGGCTCCTTCTCGCCCAAGATGCTCACGCCCAGACCCTTCGTGTCTCTGAGTCTCGGGCAGAGACGCTCCGGCACGGGCGCTGCCATGCCGCTCCAGCATCTGCTATACCACCCACATCATGGCAGCCTCGTGCTGACGTGAACAGCGCTGGATCGAGACCCGTATGACCAATGCCTACCGCGAGCGAGCCCCACGATCACAGGAAGCCGATACGCCTGCTGGAGCGGCGCCTCGTGCACGGCACAACGCCGCGGGCCTGGTAGGTCACGAGGGCAACCGTCCAACGCAAGCGGAATTGTGGGAGCCGCAAGCGAACGCCGCCCGTCTCACCGTGGGGCCCACCTTTCCGACTCCGGTGTATACCGTGGCCACCGAGCCCGCAATACTTGAACGGCTCTTGCCACAGCTACACGCTGCTCCCGTGCTCGGCGTCGATACCGAGACGACCGGGTTAGACCCGCTCACGGATCGCCTGCGGCTCGTCCAGTTCGCGACGGCGGACAGGGTGATCGTGGTGGATCTGGCAAGCGTGCCCCTGGCGATGCTGGCAGGGGTGTTTGCCCAAGAGCGCGAGTGGCTGGTGCATAACGGCTTGTTTGATGTGCGGTT
>CAYTVL010000102.1:0-12355 GCA_964441775.1 uncultured Enterobacteriaceae bacterium | reverse complement strand
GGGAAACGTGTTCTATAAGTACGGGGGATATTTGACCCACTGGCCGGTATCCGACGTTGCTCTCAGCCTGCCGCCCACGCCTCCGTGGTCACGCCTGAGACTCACGAGGGTCAGCAGGCCGCAGACGTATCGGCTCGTGGTCGGCGCCATTTGCGCGGGGTAACCGGGTTCCCGTATACTTGTTCCATCCACGCTCGTGAGGACGGCCCGGGCTTTAACGCCACTGGCGCAGGAGAGGAGGAGGGGGATGAAGCTGAAGCACCATAGCGACCTCAATTGGGACCGCTGGATCCGGCCCTTTCTGGGACGCACGCTGAGCCCGGAGCCCTTGGAGCACGCCATTCTGAAAGCCGTGACCTACTCGCCGCGCGGCGCGGGGCAGCCCGATCAAGTCGTGCTAGAGCTGGAACAGAGAGGACGAAGCCTCCTTGTTCCCCATGTGTTTAGTGATGGGCGCTTTGCTCGTCGGCTACAGCAGGAGTTGCAGGCGCATTGTCTCAATCTGACCCTGCACGAGATTGGTGAGCGTCCCGCTCCCTAGCCTGTGCCAGATGCCCAACCCTCACAGGAACCCCGAGCCCCAGGGAGAGCGGACTCCCACCCATGAGGCGGCTGCTCTCCCTGGGGCACCGAGAAAGGAAGACCGCGGCATCGCTAGAGTCTTCACAAGGAGTTTGAGAAGTTGTCTTGTGCTCAGCGATAAAAATGCATTTGCAGTGATATTCACTTTCAGTGATTATTTGTTTTCTCGGGAAATATGAGGGACTTTGTCACTGAGAGTGCCATGAATCGCCGCAAAAGCGCCCTAGCACCACGCAACTTCGCAAACTCCCAGCATCGGTATCTGAACAATCGAGCGGGAAATTCTCATCAGACCACCCGGCAGCGGGAGCATCGGAGGCAACAATTCAAATCGCCCGGCCACGCCCAGCGCTTCCTCTCTGCCCATGGTTTCCTCTCTCAACATTTCCGGCCGCGTCGTCATCGACTCTCCGCACCTGCCTACCGTCAAGAAATGGAAAACAGGTTCCACCGCTGGCAAGAAATCACAGGCACGGAACTGGCTGCCTGAAGGGAAGAGAGAGGTGAGACCGCCTCTCTCTTGTCCTGGTATTGCGTCCGTGCAAATAAGTTGACAATGCCCCCACGAGAAGCAGGTTCAGCGCAACCATGTCGATGTCTCATAGAAGTGTAAGCGATTCGCGAGCTTTCTCCAAGTGTATGTTGGATTCGCGGTTACAAACGGCAATCGCAAGAGTGGCAGGACACCGAAGCACCCTGCCCTCTCTGTTGGCTTAACTTCCCGGGGCCCCTGAACACAGCAAAATCACACGAAGCGCCGGAACAGTTCGAAGACGTAGCGGAAGCGCGGGCTGAGAACACTCATGGCGAATGGCATATCGTTCCCGATGTGCCGCCGCTTCCCCTTAGGTTATCCACGATATTCCCATGCCAAGCGCCATTGTTGATTGGCGTGGCCTTGGAAAGGATACTGCTGAACCCATACACCGTCTGCGCCGCTGCTGTTTGGGATGTCCAGGCAGAGTCCACTGTTGACACTGATTATGGCGAAGTAGCCGTCTCCTACTGGGACGAAGCGCCATTGTTGATTGGGGCCACCATGGCAAGGATACTGCTGGACTTGGGCGTGGACGTCCGTAACAGCCCCCACTACATCCATACACTTTTGACTGCTCTGGTTGGTGAGAGTGTAGACCGGGCCTTGCTCATTCTCAGCCACTTTCGTGAATCTCCAGCGCTGGTTAGCACCACCATTGATACTGTATTGCTGGATGAGGACATTGTCAGCGCTAAAACCGGGCACGTCAAGGGCCTTCCCACTGTTCTTGTTGACGAGCATCGCACCGAAGGCCGCGGGCTGCGGATAGACCTCGTAGGTCATTGGTGCATCCTGGTTTCCCCCGCCGCACTCATCATACAGCGTATAATCCAGCGCGTTCGGGCCACTGGCGTGCAGATCACAACTGGTACTGCCAAGATAGGGATTATCCCAATACACATCGAAGCTCGTCGGACCAATTGCCAAGAAGACATGACCGCTCGTGCCGGTCAGAAAGCCATCACTCTTGCCGCCGAAAACGAGTGCAGTGTGGGGAGGTACTTCTGCTATCGGCGGTACCCCGAAGTTCCCATGATCGAGGCTCTGGCCTGTCAGGACGAGGACCGCGTCGGTATTATTGTGAACCGTGAGGATTGCAGAGCGGCCAGGGTCAAGGTCGTCAAGCGCCTTTTTAACCTTGTCTATGACGTCAGCCACTTTGCCAACAATGTCCAGCCCATTGATGAATGCACACCCATTATCTGCCATGGACGCTTCTCCTTATACTGTAAGAGGCCTTGTCAACTGCCTGGATCATAGCGTGACATGACTCCAACATATTGCGGCCATCATTTTTTTGCAGACGCTCTATTGGAGAATGTCACATCTAGTTAGCTTTACGTTGACAATGCCGTGATAGAGTCGTTTTTCCCACTCTCCAGGTTCCTCCTTTGCTGCTCAAAACGCTGTGACACGCAAAACACATCACCTCCTTTTCTTCTTTTGCTGCGCGAGGACGTGCGCGATGAAGGTCAACAATTCTTCCAGCGAGTCGAACTGTGTGGCCTGGCCTGGCCCGAGACCACATGTTCCACACGTCCATCGATCTGCCCCTGCGCAATGTCGGTGCTCGTGCGGAAGTGCACGACAAACGTCCAGTGGACCGACAATGGAGCTTGCTCTTCGACATTCTGCGGCACCAGAGACTCCTTCAGGGCGCGCACGTTTCGCTTGCAATCATGCGCGCCTTGTGCCAAGAGAATAAGAACAGACCGACAAAAAGTCATAGGAAAGTTCTGGGATTTCTTTAGGATTGTTCTAGGAAGGAGGGGACGCCAAAAGTGCAGGCAGATCAACTCCTTTGCTTTGGTCCTTACCGGCTTGATCTGATGAAGGGGCGGCTCCGCCGAGGCACACTAGAAGTGAGGCTGACCCCCAAGGCGCTTGCGGTGCTCCGTCATTTGGTGCAGCAGCCGGGGCAAGTCGCGACCAAAGAGGAGTTCTTTCGTGCGGTGTGGCCTGACACAGTCGTGAGTGACGCAGCGCTGACCTCGTGCATCCAGGAACTACGGCAGGCGTTGCACGATGAGGCCAAAACTCCGCGCTATATCGAGACCGTGCACCGGCGAGGGTTTCGGTTCATTGCCACGGTGCAGAGTGCAGGGGTGAAGTTGGCAAGTGCACAGACCGAACCAGTCCCTCACCCCCAACACCTAGTCTATCCCGTGGTTGGTCGGGAAACGGAACTCCAGCACCTGCAGCGAGGGTTCGACAAGGCCTTGCATGGCGCACGCCAGATCGTCTTCGTCACTGGCGAGCCGGGGATTGGCAAAACGACATTGGCGGATGCGTTTCTGACTCGGCTTGCCGATGAACACGCACAGGATGTATGGATTGGCCGTGGCCAGTGCATCGAGCACTACGGCGCCGGCGAAGCCTACCTGCCGGTGCTGGAAGCGCTGGGGCGACTCTGCCGTGGGCGAGGCGGTGAGCGCATGATTGCGTTGCTGAACCACCATGCGCCCACGTGGTCGGTCCAACTGCCTGCGCTGCTCCAGTCAACGGAGCTTGAGGCGCTGCAACGCAAAACGGCGGGGGCGACGCGCGAACGCATGCTGCGAGAGCTGGCGGAGGCGATCGAGGTCGTGACGAGAGAGCGGCCCCTGGTGCTGGTGCTTGAAGATCTGCACTGGAGTGACGTGTCTACGCTGGACTGGCTGGCGTTTCTAGCGCGGCGGGCCGAGCGCGCGCGGCTCCTCGTGATCGGGACCTATCGGCCGGTAGAGGTGCTGACGCGTGAACATCCCCTCAAAGCGGTTAAGCAAGAGTTGCACCTGCACGGGCAGTGCCAAGAGCTTGCGTTGGACTTTCTGAATGAAGCGCAGGTGGCCGAGTATCTGACGCAGCGGTTGGTTTCTCTCTCGCCCGCTTCCGTGGGCGAGGACCACGGTGAGAGTTCGCGCCAGTTGCCGTTCCAGCGCCTAGCTCGGGTGATCCACCAACGTACGGACGGCAATCCGCTCTTCATGGTCAACATGCTCGAGCATTGGTTGTCTCAAGGCGTGCTGGTCCAGGGAGGCGGACAGTGGACCATGAAGACAGGGGAGCCCACCGCCGCAGTCCCGGAGACGCTGCGGCAGATGATCGAGCAGCGGCTGGCGCAAGTGAAGCTCCCAGAACGAGTACTCTTAGAAGTAGCCAGTGTGGCGGGGGTAGAGTTCTCGGCTGCCACACTGGCGGCGGGCCTCGGGACAGAGGGCGAGGGAGTAGAGGAGCAGTGTGCAGAGTTGGCGCGGCGGGAGCAATTCCTGCGGGCGAGTGGCGCAGCTGAGTGGCCAGACGGAACCGTCGCAGCCCGCTATCGCTTTCTGCACGCTCTGTATCAAGAAGTGCTCTATGAACGGCTGCCCGCGGGGCGGCGACAGCGCCTCCATCAGCGGATCGGGGAGCGGCAAGAGGGTGCCTATGGCGAACGAGCCCCAGAGATTGCTCCCGAACTGGCGGTGCACTTTGAGCGCGGGCGGGACTATCGCCGCACGATGAGGTATCGTCGGCAGGCCGCTGAGAACGCGGCTCGGCGTGGTGCCCATCAGGAAGCTAGTACCCATCTCCAGTACGCTCTAGCGTTCCTCCCACACTTGGCAGATCCCCACGACAGAGAGAGGGAAGAGCTGACCATCCAACTCATGTTGGCGACCTCCCTCTCGGTCACCCTGGGGTATGGAGCACAGGCAGTGGAGACAGCTTTGACGCGCGCCCAGGAGCTGTGCCAGCACGTCGGGACCGAAGCCCAACACTGTGCCGCGCTCAATGGACTGTTCACGGTCGCCCTCCTCCAAGACAAGCTCGCCGAAGCACGAAGCCTCGGCGAACGGCTGTTGCCTAGAGTCCAACGCCTGCACGACCAGGCGCTGCTGATCGACGTCTACAGCGGGTTAGGTGAGACCCTCTTCTTCCAGGGAGAGTTCTCCACTGCCCGTCACTATCTTGAGCAAGGGGGAGCATTATACGAGCCGCAGCATCATCACCGGCCACAGGTCGACCACGATCCTGGCGTGATTGCGCGCTCGATTTCCGGCTGGGTTCTCAGTGCCCTAGGCTATTTCGATCAGGCGAGACAGCGTGCGCACGAGGGCATTGCGTTAGCCACGGAACTGGCGCATCCGCACTCCCTGGCCTTCGCGCTCAATGCGGCGGCGTTAGCCTTCCTGTTGCAGCGAGCACCGCAAAGGGCGTACCAGTTTGCGGACGACGCCCTCGCTGTGGCGCAGGAGTATGGCTTTCCTTTCTGGCGTGCGGTCTCCCTGCTCATGTACGGCTGGGCGTTGACCGATCTCGGGCGCCTCGAAGCAGGCATCCAACAGATACACGAAGGGCTCTCCCAGTATCACGACACGGGCGCATGCGTGGGACAGGCGGCGTGGATCGGGTTCACCGCGGCTGCGTACGGCAAAGCCGACCGCATTGACGAAGCGCTGACGATCCTTGAGGGGGCGTTTGCCTGTATGACCTCCTCCGGAGAATGGAGTGTCGAGCCGATGTTGCACTACATCAAAGGCGAGGTCCTGCTTCGCAACGCCCAGCTCCATACGTCGCCAGTACCTGATGACACCGCTATAGAGCACTGTTTTCTAACCTGCCTCCACATCGCCCGCCGGCAGCAGGCCAAATTGTGGGAACTCCGTGCGGGAATGGGTTTGGCGCGGCTGTGGCAGCCCCAAGGCAAAAAGGAGGACGCCCGGCAGCTGGTGGCCGAGATTTATGGCTGGTTCACCGAAGGCTTTGACACCAAAGACTTGCAAGAGGCCAAAGCGCTGCTCACGGAACTCTCCTAAACTGCTTCTCATTGCGGCTGTTTCCTCTCAACGCGATTCCCGGTAAAAAAGGTTACGCAATCAAAGACATATATAGAGAGTAGGCCAGTAAACAGCCCAGTAAGTGAAGGGGGAGGACATGCGGGGCACGGTGAGTGGTGCGCGGAGATGGAGCGCTTGCGAGCTGCCGGGGCACCGATCCACTGTAGACACCCGGAGCGCATGAACTGGGCGGACCCCGAGGGCGAGTTCATCTATGGTCCCTTTCCGCTCACCATGACGCGCGAGACGGTGCGAGTCTTGGCGGGGGATTTCTTCATCAGCTCCGGCTCCAGAGCTTTGCAGGTGTTTTTGCGCTGGCTGGTCGATGAGAATCCGACCGGGGAGGGGTCGGTAGCTGCCCTCCTGCGGCGCTATCCCTGGATTCCGCGCGTGTATGAAGCGACGAGAAAGAAGAAAGAACGCGCCGAAGCGCACTCTTTCCTTTTAGAAGCCTGATGTGGATTCCTGCCCAGGCTCAACCCTCCAATACGTGGGGCTTTGCGGTTTCGTTGCCGCCGTGTCGGCTGATGTGTCAGCAGTAGAGTAGAGCTGAAATCCTGCTGTTGATTGGACAAACTCCTGGCGCGGATTTTCGCTTATCGTATCCGTGCTGGAGTGCGGCGGGTGGTAATCTGGCTCGATATGAGCGTGAGAGCTAGCCAATCCTCGGCAGGCTATGCACGTGCAAAGCAAACCGACGCCTACAAATTGAACAAACTTTTTCATGCCCCATGCATCACACGGATTAAAACGTAGAAACAAGCCCCAAGGGCGCGTCTGATAAAAACTAATCTGTCACCTCCCGCGGGGCGGTTTCCTGGGGTTTTGGCGGGTTGAGTTGTCACGGTCAAGGAGTTTTCTGGGTAGGGAAGAAAATCGCTGTTTTTGGCAGGCTGCAAGCGTGTCTCTGTCAGTGATTGCAAAAGTACGCGCAGGAGTTAGCGCCTATCTAATTTCTCGTGTTTTTCTGACCTTTGCACGAAATAATAACCGAGCAAAAAAACGAAGACAGGGAGAATGACCAAGGCTGCTGTATATAAATATATGCTGCTGTCGTGCCCGCCATCCATTGCAGCCCCATGCCACATACTTTTCTGTACAATTACTACACATATGTAAACTACCGCGTATATAGAGGTTGCCGTCGCCAGTAGCCGTAGCCCCGAGGCAATTCGATTCCAATGAGTATCTCCCGAATTCAAAAACAGACCTTGGCTCTTCGTAAATCGCCAGCTCGTCCAAAACGGCGACAGTAGAATGATTGCGAGGCACCAAACGAGCGTTGTCCACGTTGGGGCCTTCGTGTAGTAGCTTATGACCCCGCCAATAATGGCGAAGAGATTCACCCCCGCGAATATTCGCAATGTATTTGGGGGGTCAATAAAGGCGTTGAAGTAGCGGCTCATAAAATACCTACACCGCAGGCCGTTCGTCATCTCTCCACGGAATTAGAGCAAGTCTGACAAGACTGCGCAATGCAAGGAGAAGATAGTTCATCATAAACACAACCTCATGAACACGCTCGAAGAGTTCCTTAAAATCATCGTTAAAGTCTAGCGTTCTTATAAAGTGTGCAATTCCGGATAAGCACAACAACATGAGAGCGGTAAGTACAAAATCTTCCAGAATATTGAGTCCGACTTTTACGACTGTCCATTTGCGCCACTTACTGGAAGCAGAAGTGGTGGAAGCGTCGCTCGCAGGTTCTCCCATAGACGATCCTATAACCACAGGTTGGCCGCTCTGTGCAAGAGTAATCGAGACGCCATCTGGCGTCACGCGGCGAGTTTGTCGAGATCGTGGCGGCTGATCTTCCAGCCACTATCTTTGACCGCTTTGAGGGCGCCGTCGTCGATCTGGCGCTTCAGATACGCCTTTGTGAGACCGCTGTACGCGCTCGCGGCTTTGAGATCCAGAAAGAGGGGCAGTACTGGCGCGCTCAGAGAGGAGCGGAGCAAGGCAATCATCTCGTGCGCGGCCCGAGGAGCCCGGGGCGCGAGCGCGGTTTCCGGTTCTCGCGGAGCCGCGTCGACCGGCACCATCTCGGCCTTGAGCCGTTCAAAATCGTCTGGCGCGATCACTACCAGTGGCCGACGCCCCGGCACCATGACCTGTTGGCAGGTAATCTGTAAATCGTAGAGTTTGCGATCGAGGGTCCGCTCAGAAATGTTGAGCTGCTTGGCCGCGTCGCGTTTGGGAATTCCGTCCACGTTCCACCTCCACACCATCGTCTCGACGCAATATCGCTCCAATCCAGACAGACGACAAATGGCGTCAATGACGACAACGCGCCGCGCCCCGCGCCCTAGTCGAGTCTCTCGCGAGAGCGTAAAAGGGGACTCAACAGAGTCAGGGGCCGCGAGAGCGAGTCCCGCAGGAAATGACCGAAAAATGGAGCGAATCACGGGCTATTTACAGAAAAAAGGCTAGCTTTTACAATAACTTGGAATTTTTCGCATGAAGCGACGGAGGATGAAAATGAGTTTCATGTTAAGGGGTGGTGGCTGTGATTTCTATAAAAAAGCCACCAGATGAAAAAAAGCGGAGCGCTCACCCTTGCCCTGCTTCTTTGGCGGGAACCGGGCGAGAAGTGAGCCTCCACGCCATACCACGAGAAGACCCGATCCGCTTTTGTCGAGCGGACAGGCCTAAGTGTCTTCGGACTACGGCATGTGCTG
Source organism: uncultured Enterobacteriaceae bacterium (assembly GCA_964441775.1). Taxonomy (GTDB): domain Bacteria; phylum Desulfobacterota; class Binatia; order Bin18; family Bin18; genus SYOC01. The sequence goes on along the minus strand of CAYTVL010000102.1, from coordinate 3,761 downwards.
AAAAAAGTAAAGCACATGCGCCCACCCATCCAAAAACGAAGAAGCCCCGGCACGCTCTTTCTTTACCCTCCGTCTGCTCAAATCCCGAAAACGCGAACGCCCGGAACCGACGAAATTCCAGGCGCTCTAATCTTTTGCCCCATCAGGCAACTAACTTATGGAGGTCTTTATGTTATCTCCTGCCCCAATTTCAGGCAAGAACGGACACAGCAACCACAACGGCCACCACGGTAAGAACGACCCCGTTCCACAAGAACTAATTGACAATCTAGAAGAATTTCAACGGCTGCACGGCGTTGTTGTTTACAACTCGGCATCTCCCGCCAGAGCGATCGCGGAAGCCCTAGCCAGCCGCGCAGAGGAAGTGCTCTTTTTCTTGTTCCCAGCCGGAAAAGTCAAAGGGCATGAGTTCTGCGTCGGCTCGCTCGCTGGCGAGGAGGGCGCGTCCCTCAAGGTCAGCTTGAACGGAAAAGGGTGCGTCTGGAGCGACTTTGCTACAGGTGATACGGGCGGCGATCTCCTCGATCTGTGGGCGGCGGCTCGCTGTCGAGGCGATCTTAAAGCCGCGATGCGTGAAGCGTCAAACTGGCTGGGGCTCAAGCCGACCGAGCACGCGCGAGCGAAGAAGCCTAGCGGTTCGTGGACCTATCACGATGAAAACGGCGCGCCCTGGATCATCATTTCACGGTTTGACTCAGAGGAGCGCAAGGAATTCTTTCCCTACGACCAGAAAGCTAAGAAGCGCATAGCGAGTGGGGGGCATCAGCTCCCGGATCCCCGACCGCTCTACGATCTCCACACTCTGCCCCAGGCAAATGATGCCGTGCTCTTTTGTGAAGGTGAAAGATGCGCCGAAGCGCTCAAGGGCTTAGGCTTTACCGCGACCACTACGATGGGCGGGGCGCTCGCAGCGAAGAAAAGTGATTACAGCGCGCTAGCCGGAAAAACCGTGATCGTTTGGCCGGACAATGACGGCCCGGGCGAACGCTACGCCAAAGAGGTTTGCGAGCAGTGCCTTGCGGTTGGCGCGTTTCTGCACCTCGTGCCCATACCGCCAGAGAAGCCCGAGGGCTGGGATGCCGCCGACGCGGTCGGTGAAGGCTGGACAAGGGAAGGCGTGTTGACGCTGCTCAAGGGCGCGACTCTGTACGAGTCCCACCCTAAAGGGGCGGCTCCCGGTCTGAGCGGAGACACTTTACCCACCCCAAAAGCCGGGGCCGATCACTTTCGTTGCACAGATCTGGGCAACGGCGAACGGCTCGTTTTTCGTTACGGTTCAGACCTTAAATACTGCAATGAATGGAAAAGGTTTCTCATCTGGAGCGGCAAACGGCGGGAGGCTGATAACTCACAAAAAGTGAGAAACTGGCGCGGCTGACCATTCGCGCCTTGTATGATGAATCCGCGCGGCTCACGGGGCTCGCGAAGGAAGAGTCAGACGAAGAGAAAAAGGCCGAACTCGCAGCGAGGGCGACGGCGCTCCTCCGCCACGCCGTTCGATCGGAATCGGAGCCGCGCATCAATGCCCTATTGCATAACACAGAGATGGACTTACTGATAACGCCAGAGGACCTGGACGCCGACCCCTGGGCGTTAAATTGTCAGAATGGGACGCTGGACCTAAGGACTTTGAGACAAAACCCTTAAACGGAGATCGAGCAGTCTGTCATTGCGAGGAGCAAGAAGCGACGAAGCAATCTCTGTTTGCGGGCCAAGATTGCTTCGCTCCGCTCGCAATGACCCCGTGATCTCATGCCAAACGGTCGAGGTTTTGTCCCATAATCCTAAGTACCACGCGCAGTACTTACGCAGCGAGTTGAGCCGGAGGGGGCGCGCTGAATTTGGCGAACAGTTTAGTTTTGGTATAGGTCCACTCGATGGGTTTGGGATGTTGATTGAGATCGGCAAAGTACGCGTGCACGGTGCGCTCCCGTGCCAAGGTACTGGCAAAATCACTTGGCGTGAGGACCTCGCGCTGCACTTTGCTAAAGATAAGTTCGACTTGATCCAGCCAACTGGCATAGGTGGGCAACCAATACAAGCGAACTTCAAAGGCCAACTCCAACGAGGCCAGCCACGGGGCGAGTTGTTTGGGCGCGTGGGTGGGGCCGTTGTCAAGACTCAGATGGAGCACGGTAATTCCCACACACAAGGAGCTCTGAAACAAGGCATTCAGGAAGGCTTTGCAGTCGGCGAATTTCTTGGTCAGCCGCGTCTGGGCAAAGATCAGTCCGCTGGCCACAGCCCAAGCGCCAAAGAGTGGCACGGCCCCCATCCGTTTATAGCGATCGGCGACTTGCCCCACTTCGCCAGGTGCTGCGGCCTTGGTGGCCGTGACCCGCTGGCGGGCCTGAAGCGAGGTTTTCTCGTCAGCCCAGACAGTGAGCTCGCCTGGGGTCTGCAAGCGCGGCGCTTGTTCGTAGAGGTCCAACACCGGCACGGCTTTCTCGACAAACTGCGGATCGGTGGAATGTTGCCACGAGTGATACCGCCACGCTTTGATCTTATCCTGGCGCGGCCACGTGCGAATCGTGCTGGGGGCGATACTGTCCACAATCTGCTGTTCGATGGCGACTCGCGCCACCTTCTCCCCCGACCAGCGTTGCCACGGCTTGCCGTACGGTCGGGGAGCACTACAGGCCAGGGCCACGACCTGCGCCCGCTGCAGGGGCGTGAACGTCGGCCGCGTCCCTCTGCGCAGGGCATCTCGCAAACTGTCCGTACCCTGCCACCGCTGGCGCCACCGCTTGACCGTGCTCACCCTGCACCCCAGCTCCCGTGCGATAGGGGCCTTCGCCCACTCGGGATGCCGGAACACCCACAACACAATCTGGGCTCGCTGCACGACAGCGAACGGTGCCATGGAACAGCTACTCAGAGGCTGCAGTCGTGCCTCTTGCTCGGGGGTCAACGTGATCGCATACTTGGGTCGAGGGCCTGGCATCTCAACAGTCCTCCTACTTTGGCAAAGGTAACGAAGACTGTCGTATGTCAGGCTTTCTCTCCTTGCAAACCCGTTCCGTATTTCGCGCGTTCAGTACTTAGAACGGGCGAAATACGGCCACACCGGCGCGGAGATTTTATTACAAAATTGATTCCTATCAACTACGACCCCGAAGCGGAGTGCCCCACCTGGGAACGATTCTTGATGGAAATTGTTGAGGAGAACGAGGAGCTTATTCTGTTTATCCAGAAAGCCCTTGGATATTCCTTAACTGGCTCAGTTGAGGAAAGATGCTTCTTCATCTTACATGGGGCGGGGCGGAATGGAAAAACGACCCTCCTCGAAGTGATCCGGGCGCTCTTGGCCGACTACGGCAAGACCACCGAATTCTCAACTCTTCTCCATAAGGACCGACCCTCTGTCCGCAACGACCTCGCCGCTTTAAGAGGAGCACGGTTTGTCTCAGCCTCCGAAGTCGATAAAGGAAGTCATTGAGCTGCTCATCGATCGAGTGATTCTCTCTCATGAGGACATTGAGATTCGCTCTGCTATCCCGCTCACTGGTGTGAACCCAACAGGTAAAAAGGAGACTTTGCGATTGCCTTATCGAACGCACGTGGGCGTGGCTCAATCAGTATCGACGCTTGAGCAAAGATTATGAGGTGTTGCCCGCAAGCAGTGAAGCCATGATCTACCTCGCGATGATTCGCTTGAGGTTGAGGCGATTGGCTCCGGCTTGACCTTCTCAGACCGCCTCTTAGAGTTATTTCTCGCGGATGATCAGGGAGACTGACCGGAGAGTGAGAGCCAAAGACAC
>CAYTVL010000101.1:0-12534 GCA_964441775.1 uncultured Enterobacteriaceae bacterium | reverse complement strand
TGTCGGCGCTTGGGGGTTACCAGAGTGAGGCTTTTCCCATCCCCAAAGATGTCGCTCCCAGCGGTTTCTTTCGCGCGACCCTGAACCAAGCTCTTCCCACACTCAATCTGCGCTGGCTGCTTCTAGATTTCGGACGCCGGGGAAACGCCTGGGACGCAGCCAAAGAACGTCTGTTAGCAGCCAATCTCGGCTTCAACCGCAAGCACCAGGAAATCATCTTCAATGTCCAGCGAGCGTTTCTCGGTCTTACTAGCCTGCGCGCAAGAATTGCGGTCGCGCAAAGCGCTGTCGATTCCGCCCGTGCCGTCCGCGAGTCGGCAGAAGCGCAATTGCGAAATGGTTTGGCAACTCTTCCGGAAGTCTCTCTAGCACGGCAGCAGGAGGCCCAGGCTGCCTTCGATCTGGAGGATGTATTGGCGACCGAACGTGATGCACAAGTAGCGCTGGCGGAAAGTATCGGCATCCCACCTACGGTGCCGATCCAGGTCACCGATTTCTCTGCGCTGCCGCCGCCTGCAGCGTTGGAGGACTCGGTTGAGCAAGTCATCGACCAAACGCTCGACCGACGGCCGGACCTGATTGCTAAAGTTGCGGTACTCCGCGGAAAGGAGGCCGAGGTGCGGCGCGCCCGCGCAGACTATTTTCCCACACTCTCCCTCGCCTCCAACGTCAACACGATCGCCGGCCGCGCCAAAATCACTGGTGGAAATCACTCGACGGGATGGTTCAGCGCGGCTGAGCCGAGCTATGGCGTCGGGCTCCTTGTTCAGTGGAACCTGTTTGAGGGCGGCGCCACCCAGCGAAAAGTGGAACTCGCGGAGGCCGAGCGCCGCGCAGCAGAAGACGAAGTAACAGCGGCTCGCGATAAGGCGATTCGGGACGTGTGGAAGGCCTACACCGATGTCCAGCTCGCGATTCGACGCCTCGACGTTGCCGCAGCGCTGGTGGATGCCTCGCAGAAATCCTACGAATCGATTCTAGAGTCTTACCGTCGAGGGCTTGAAACGCTCACGAATCTGCTCGCGGCTCGTCGCGAGCTGAGCCGCGCGCGATTTGTCGAGCTCGACACTAAGGTTCAACTGCTCAACGCATCGGCGGCGCTCGCCTTTACCACGGGGGAGCCTCCACAGGGACCCTAATCAGGAGAAAATTGGGAGTTTCACCGCTTGCATAAGTAGAGAAGATTTGAGGTGGTAGGACGCGGGAATGCTGTGACGCAGGACTCAAACAACACACGAGGTGAGCGCGATGGGACCGCAGATCAATATTATCGGTTCGTTTTTTCCGTCTTGGATGCTTTGCGCCGTGATCGGGATTGTGGCGGCGCTGCTCGGACGGTGGCTGTGTATCCGCGCCGGGCTCGATCCCTACATGGGCCCGCCACCGCTGATCTACTCGAGTCTTGCGCTGCTCGTGACCCTGGTGCTCTGGATGACTTTCTTTAGGAGCTAATAGTATGCCGGGAAAACACGTTCCCTCAGACCCGGGCACCCGCCGCGTCATTGGTCGCGTGCTTGGGGTCGGAATTGTCGCCGCAGCCGTGATCGCCGTGATCGTGGCGCTCCTGCAGTGGGAGATAAGGCCGCAAACAGACGATGCCACGGTGCGCGCCAATTTTGTGGGAATCGCTCCGCAGGTGAACGGTCACATCGTCGAACTGCACGTGCGCGACAACCAGCAGGTCAAAGAGGGCGACCTGCTCTTCCTGATCGATCCGCGACCCTACAAGATTGCGTTGGAGCGCGCTCGAGCCACGCTGGCGCTGACCCGTAAAGAAGTCGATGGCTATAAGAACAGTGCCGCCACTGCTGTGGCGGGCGTCACCAAGGCCGAGGCCCAGCTCAACGCCTCCGCATCTGAGGTGACGCGCCGCGAAATGGATCCGGTAATGACCGACGCCGAGATCGCTCGCTTGGAAGCGCAGTTCCAGAATGCCGACGATCATTTGAAGCGTCTTGAGCCGCTATTGCCGCTGCAGTTCGTCACCACAGACAACGTGGAGAAAGCCCGGACCGAGCGGGCCTCGTCGCTCGCCGCGCTCAATGAGGCGCGGGCGCGCAAAAGCGCTGCAGTAGCCGGATTGGCGTCGGCTCGTGCGCAACACGTAGCCACCGAGGCCGCTCTCAAACAAGCGCGCAGTCAACGAGCCAGCGCCGAGGACGCTATTGGCCAGTACGAGGGTATTAACGCCAGGATCGCCGCAGCTGAGGCAGCGGTGCATTCGGCGGAACTAGATCTCGACTACTGCGAGGTACAGGCGCCGTTCACGGGCCTGGTGGTCAACATGAATATATCAAATGGCGCCTTCGCCCGAGCCGGCGTGGAAGTGTTCACGTTGGTCGATACACGCACGTGGTACGTCGTCGCAAATTTCCGGGAAACGCAGTTGAGGCACATCCCTGCCGGCGCGCCGGTGGATGTTTATCTGCAATCGCAGCCCAGCAGGCATTTTCGCGGCGCTGTCGTTGGACTCGGTTGGGCCGTGCTGCCGGAGAACGGCACAAGCGTCAACGGACTGCCGCAAGTTCAGCGGTCACTTGACTGGATCCGCCTCGCGGCACGCTTTCCCGTGCGCATACAGGTGGAGAATCCCGACGACTCCTTTCGCATCGGCGCCTCGGCGGTAGCGACCGTACATGGAACCTTGCGCGCAGGTGGCCAGTGAGTTCCTCAGGCGTCCTCGACTTTCTGCGTCGCGAGCTGGCGCCGACCCCCGGTCGAGGCAGCGCGACTGTCCGTCTCACGCTGGCTTGCCTGGCGGCCACCATCCCGATTTTGACCCACCGGATACCAGCTGCGCTGGTCGTCATGATGGTCATGTATCTGATCACGCAGGAGGACACGGCTGCCACGCTCCTCGGATCGATCCTGGCCGTGATCGGAGTGACCATCGGTCTGAGTTTGGCGCTGCTCGCCTGGCGTATTTCATTAGATATCGTGTGGCTGCGTCTTTGCTTCCTGGCCGTGTTTCTCTTCGGCGGATTATTTCTCAAGCGCGTCCTGACCATCGGCGCGCTCGGCTCCGCCATCGGCCTCCCGGCAGCCCTCGTCATGATCATCCCGGATGTCTTCCCACCACAGCCTGAGATGCTGGTTGAGTTCGTCCTTTGGATTTGGTGGTGCGTGACACTTGGACTTGTGGTGAACGCGGCGGTGCAGTTTTTCCTGTCGCCGGGAGATCCCCTGATGCTACTCCAGGGCGAGCTAGACGCGAGATTGTACGCAGTTGAGCAGTTTCTTCGGCGCCTCGCAGACAACGACGCCCCGGAGCCGGATGGCCCCTCGTTGTCCTCGCTTGTCACCGCGGGCATGTCCCGGTCTCTCGCTCTCCTGAAAACGGCCGCGCTGATCCACTCGTGGGCGCGTGCGCGCCATGAGGAATTGGCTGCGCTCATTACATTAGTAGACCGGTTAGTGACCGCCGCAACAGCACTCCGGGTGCTCGCCCCCCGCACGGCTGCGGGGATACAACATGAACGGCTGCTGAACGTGGCAGCGGGGTGCGCGCGGCTGCGGCGGGCGTTCGACGAAATGCGCTTACCGTTGCCCGGCGAGTGGGTAGCGCTGGCAGCCGAACAGACTTCGGGCACGATGTCCCCACTGACCGACATAGAGCAGACGCTCGACGAGATCGCTCTGGCCGTTCCTGGCCGCTTTGGTGACTTTGGTGAATCCGGCGCCGTTTCCGCTGAAAAACGGAGCCTGTTTTTACCCGACGCCTTCGACAATCCCGAGTATGTCCGGTTTGCGGTCAAAGGTGCCCTCTCAGCGCTGATCTGCTATGTCTGCTTCATCGGCTTCGACTATCCGGGTATTTACACGTCGGTCATCACCTGCTTCGTCGTGTCGTTGTCGACCATTGGGGCGAGTAACCAAAAGGGCCTGCTGCGCTTCGGCGGCGCCGCTGTTGGTGGGGCTCTGGGTTTAGTCACTCTGGTGTACCTGTTTCCCAACGTGGAGACTATTGGCGGCTTCTGGCTGATCTTTGGCGCTGGCACCGCCGTGGCCGCCTGGGTGAACTTCGGCACTCCACGCCTCTCCTACGGCGGCTACCAGATCGGCCTCGCTTTCTATAAGGCCACCCTTCAGGGCTTTGGCCCGGCCCTCAGCGCCACGGTGGTCCGCGACCGCCTAATTGGCGTTTTCTTCGGCCTTGCGGTGTTCGGCGTCGTAGAGCAGGTATTGTGGCCGGTACGCTCTCACGACGCGCTCCGCGTGCGCCTGGCTGAGATGCTGCGCTTATTGGCGGATCTTGCTCGGTTGGGAACGAGCGATGAAACGCCGACGGTCATTGCGGGCGACGTCGATGCCTGGCGGCGACGGATCTCGCAAAAAGTGGAGGACGTGCAGGGCCTCCTCGAGTCATCCAAGTTTGAGTTGGGCTCACTAGACCTCGACGCACTCCAGAAACAGACCGGTGACGCACAGATCATCTTTATTGTGTTGCTCTCGCTCGCTCGCGAGAGACTTGATCCGACTCGCCTTCCGGAGTACGCTCGGCTGCTGGTGGCCAAACTCGATATTGCCGTGGCGGGATCCCTTGAAGCCATGGCTACCCAAGTAACTAGCGGTTCCAAGCTGACAAGACCGGATCTCTCTAGTGCGCTCAACACTGTTGAGCACTCCAGCGGTGGTACGGATACCGTCGATGAGCAGACCGCCGCACGCTTTGCCAGGCGACTGGCTCTCTATCGCTCACTCGTCGCCGCCATTGAGCGGCTTTCTTTGGCGTCGCTGCAGACAGGGCAAGACGGACCTCAGAGTCTCTCTTCGCACAGGGAGATGTCCTTTGAGAGTCGAGAAACGCAAGCCAATTAAGAGTGCACGGTGCAGTGGAGGATTGACAATGACGAAATCTGGGAACTTGTGGGCAATTGGGTACGACGATATGGAGCGGGCGAATCAGGTCCGCGACGAAATCGTCAGCCTGGGGTGGAACAAACATTATCTTCTACTCGATGACGTGGCCGTGGTCGTGCGGCACCCCGATGGATCGTTCATGCTCCATCGAGAGGCGTTTCCATCCGCGTCCAACGTCCTGGGTAGCAGCGTCGTGGGCTTTCTCGCGGGCCTGGTGCTCGGCGCGCCCCTAGTCGGCGCGACCATCGGCGCCATGGTGGGAGGCGTTGGCAGCGCCGTGTCCGCCTCCGTTGGCATCGGCGACGATTTCATCACGGAAGTGAAAGGGCTGATGAAGCCAGGGACGTCCGCTCTGTTCGTTCTGGACGATGAGGGGGATATGGACGTGATATTGCACGCGATACGGGGCTTGGGTGGAACGGTGTTGAAGACCAACGTGGACTTGGAGCGGGCAAAGCTGATCCAGTCGACCCTGGCCGCGCCTCCGACACAAATAGACAAATCGGACGACAAGTAGGAGAGTAGGCTGCGGGTTCAGATCGCGCTCCCGAGCCTACGCGGAAACCGGGTCGCAACATCTCGAAAGCGTTCGTCAACCAGAGTTAGTGTGTTGTTATGGGAGGGCGAAGCGAGGGGAGACGAACGAGGATCATATGGCTTCTTCACCAGACCCCATAGCTCTTGTGTTGCCGCTCGGCGTGGCCGTGACCATGACCTTCTCCACGGTCATCATCCAAGCGCTGGCCCTCATGCCGATGGTCTACTTCGTCCGCTATGAGCTGAGACATGGTCATGCCGGCATCCGATTCTGGAGGGACGTGGGGATTGTCACTGGAGCCACACTGATCGCACTGGCAGCCCATGTAGTCGCGATCGCCACTTGGGCTCTGGTGTTCATGGTATGCGGCGAATTTTCCCAACTCGCGGGGGCGGTGTATCATTCCGGCATGAACTACACGACGCTAGGTGATTCCGATATGGTCATGTCGCCCTCGTGGAGAGTATTGGCGCCGCTCGAAGCGGCGAACAGCATGCTGATGTTTGGCGTATCAACCGCTATGCTCTTTGCCATCATTCAGCGATTAATCCAGACGAGACTCGGCGAATCAAGCAGCGATGACACGCGAATGCAATCACGACGTGAATGAGCGGGCCAAAGATTGACAGACAATGACGACTCAATCAATGTTCTCTCTTTTCCTTTCTTACTACAGAGCAGGGGAACTGGAGATAACTTGAGTAGGAGAGACGCGCGCCCTGCATGGAAACCCCAGCATTTTATGAACAATGGCCGCGTCCACCACGGCACGCAACATCCCCACTGCTATGGCTCCACCCTCAGACATGCTTGAGAGAGATACTCTCGTTCCCCTGTCGACGACCCCAGTGTTGCATTTCCACACGCCACACCCCGACACGCTCTGTGTAGGGCTCTCGGGGAAGTGGACCAGAGAAGAGGAACTCCCTGTGATCAGCGGGGTGGCGCAACAGGTGGAATCCTCACCGCAAGTGCGCCGCCTGACCTTCGACACCCAGGGACTGCAGGCGTGGGACAGCACTCTGCTGCCGTTTCTGCTGAAATGTGTAGCGTTGTGTAGTCAGCATCAGCTCGATTGTGACCTGTTGAGCCTACCCCAGGGGGTCCAGCGCCTCTTGCGTCTGGCTACCGCTGTGCCTGAACGCTCTGGCGCTCGCCGTGCAAATGTGGCAGAGCCATTCCTCGCCCGCCTTGGCCAGCGTATCCAAGGACAACTCGCTGCGGCAAAAGACCTGGTCACGTTTCTGGGCCAGGTCACGCTCGCCTTCTGCCGTTTGCTGTGTGGTCGCGCGCGCTGGCGGCGCGCAGACTTCTTCCTGGTTTTGCAAGAGTGCGGCGCGCAGGCCTTGCCGATTGTGTCCTTGATTAGTTTTCTCGTGGGTCTCATTCTCGCTTTTGTCGGCGCCGTGCAGCTGCGGCAGTTTGGCGCCCAAATCTACGTAGCGGACTTGGTCGGCATCGCTATGGCGCGGGAAATGGGCGCCATGATGACGGGGATTGTCATGGCTGGTCGCACCGGCGCCGCCTTCGCAGCACAACTCGGCACGATGATGGTGAATGAAGAAATTGACGCGCTCATCACGACCGGTCTCCCACCGATGGAATTTCTGGTCCTGCCCCGCATGGCAGCGCTGCTGCTGATGGTGCCGCTGCTGTGTCTCTATGCCGATGTGCTAGGCATTGTCGGCGGCATGCTGATCGGCGTCGGGATGCTTGATCTAGGCATCGTGCAGTACTTCAACGAAACACAGAGGGCGTTAACGCTGACAACCTTTTCCCTGGGCTTCATCAAAGCGGCAGTCTTTGGCGCGGTAGTCGCCTTGGCCGGCTGTGTGCGCGGCATGCAAAGTGGCCGGAGCGCCGCGGCAGTTGGTGAGGCGGCCACCTCAGCGGTGGTGACCGGTATTGTCTGGATCATTGTCACCGACGCGATCTTCACGATCGTGTACGAAGTCGTGGGCGTATGAAAGAAGGCGGCATGCCAGCACGGACTCCCGCGCCCAGCGCGCATTTGGTCGTCCAGGATTTGACGATGGCCTACGGCAGTGTTGTCATCCAACGCGGTCTGACCTTCACCGTTGCTCATGGAGACATTTTCATCATCATGGGCGGGAGCGGGTGTGGTAAGAGCACGCTGCTCAAGCATCTCATTGGGCTGAAAGCACCGACAAAAGGCGAGGTGCGGTTCGCTGGCCAGAGTTTGTGGACAGCCGCACCAGAAGAGCGCGAACGGATGATGCGCCGCTTTGGTATTCTGTATCAAAAAGGGGCGCTCTGGAGTTCCTTAACGTTGGTGGAGAATGTCGCCTTGCCGTTAGAGCAATATACGAGTCTCAAGCCAGGTCAGATTCGTGAATTAGCTTCCTTCAAGTTGGCGCTCGTCGGCCTCGCGGGCTTTGAAGACTATTATCCCTCGGAGATCAGTGGTGGAATGCAAAAGCGTGCGGGGCTCGCCCGCGCTATGGCGCTGGATCCGGAGATTCTCTTCTTTGACGAGCCCTCGGCAGGGTTAGACCCTGTCAGCTCCAAGTTGCTCGATGACTTAATTCTCGAACTGCGCGACAGCCTCGGCGCCACCGTTGTGATGGTGACGCATGAACTCGCCAGCATCGTCGCCATCGGCACGAACTCGGTGTTTCTTGATCCCGAGACAAAGACGATGATCGCGCAAGGGGATCCGAAAGCATTGCTCGCCGAATCGCGTGACCCCAAGGTACGCCAATTTCTCACACGCGGGAAGGAACACATATGAGTCGACAAGCCAGTCCCACCACGATCGGCGCATTTGTCATTGGGGCGCTCGCGCTGCTCCTCGTCGGGATTGTAGTCTTTGGGTCAGGGAAATTCTTTACCGACACCCTCAACGTCGTCATGTACTTTGAAGGCGATCTCAAAGGGTTAAACACGGGGGCGGCAGTCGCTTTTGAAGGGGTGCCCATTGGAAGGGTGACGGATCTCGGGGTGGTGCTCGACCCGCACGATCTATCGGCGCGCACCCCGGTAGTGGTAGAACTCCGCCGCGACCGCTTGCGCGTAAAGGGAGGCGAAAGCGCCATGCCCCAGAAAGGGCAGGCCCTTAAACCGATGGTCGAGCAAAAAGGTCTGCGCGCCCAGTTACTGGCAGAGAGTCTGGTGACCGGGCAATTGTTCATCCAGCTCAGCTATCATGCTGAGGCGCTCCCCGAACCGTTCGTGATTGATCCGCTGACCAACCTGCCTCAAATTCCGACCATTCCTACGCCATTACAAGAGGTCCAGGCCACTGTGCGGAAAGCCCTGGCCAAGCTGGGCGAGTTGCCTTTGGAACAAATGGTGACAAGTCTCAACCATACGCTGCAAGGCATCGACCGGCTGGTCAACGCCCCTGAAGTGACGGAGTCGCTCACCGCGATCAAGACTACCATGAGCGAAGTCCAACAACTGATCCAGCACATGAAAACACAGATGGATGTCGCGGTAGGAAGCTTCACGGCCACCATGGGTGGCGTGAACAAATTAGCTGGAGACATGAGCACGTTGACCCGGAATGTGGACGGGCGGGTGCCGGATATGACCACCAGTGTGACCGACACGGCGAAGTCGGTCCAGAACACCTTGGCGCACGCCCAAGAGACCTTGGCGTCGATGAATGGCGCTATCGAGCCCAATTCCGCTATCCGGTATGAAACGCTGAAAGCTCTCCAAGACCTGTCTGACACGGCCCGCGCCCTCCGGGCGTTGGCCGAGTATCTGGAACGCTATCCCAATGCGATCCTTTTTGGCCGCACGGACGCTGGAGCACAATAATGCGCGTGGCTTTCTCCCTCCGCACTCTGCTGCTGGTCATGGGCTGGCTACCAACCCTCGTGGGCTGTAGTCTCCGTGGGCAACCACCGCCGGCGCGGTTGTACGTCTTGACTGCTTTACCGCAGTCCGAACGTGCGACGATCTCTATTCTCACATCTAGTGATATTCTCGGGGTTGGCCCCGTGACGTTGCCCCAGTACACGAATCGTGCGCAGATCGTGACTGGCGCCACGAGTCCGGAACTGAGTCGAGCCGCGAATGCGCAATGGGCGGAGCCGCTCGAGGTGAACTTCGCACGCATCGTGACAGACAACCTGGCGTTGCTGCTTAGCACAGATCAAGTCATGACCTTTCCGTGGCAAGGTCCTACGGCTCCCACGTATCAAGTCATTATTGAGGTCACCCAATTTCTCGGAGAACTGGGCGGACAAGCATCACTGGAGGCGCGTTGGAGTATCATTAGGAGGAATGGGAAAGACGTAGTCGTGCGCAAAAAGTCAAGTTATCGTGAACTGACTGGAGCTTCAGATTACCAGGCGCTCGTCGCGGGGCTCAGCCGTACCGTTGCGCAACTCAGCCGTGAGATTGCCACCGCCATCACTGTCCTGGGGCAGAAAGAAAGGCATCCCTGAGCAGGGAGAGGCTTTGTCAACTTGCTGGACCCCTATGTGGTGTGGCAATGTTGCGGCATGGATACCCCACCCGCCACGATCACCTATAAGAATCACCGGTTTCCTGTGGAAATCCTCAGCCATGCGGTGTGGCTGTACTTTCGCTTCTGCCTCAGTTTCCGCGATGTGGAAGAGCTGCTGGCGGAACGGGGCGTGCTCGTAACATATGAGCCAGTTATGAGGCTCAGCCTCGCCCACGCCACGGGGTTGGGCGGGCGCGACCGGCGGGCTGCCTCAGCTGCAGAACGGGCTCGCCAGAGCGTCACGCGGTCGATTAAAAGCGCCGTGAACAAAATCACGGAGTATCAGCCGATCCTGGGACATCTCCTGGCGTGTGCTATTAAGACGGGGACGTATTGTTGCTACACGCCGAATCCACACGAGACGATTACCTGGGACTTCGCGGCACAGAGGGAGAACCAAGCTCTTTCCTCCCTGCAGGCGAGCTCGCTCAGCGACGGAGCAATTCCGCCTCCTGCCAGTGCGGCCTCGGACGCGCGGGGCGGTGTCTGGCGCGCAGCGATTAATGCCACAGAGTTTGTTGGACGGCACCAGGAAACCGCGCTGCTGCGTAGCCTGATCGACCGCGTTCGCAACGGTCAAGGCTCCGTCGTGCTGTTGGCAGGCAGCCAGGGCGTAGGCAAGACACGGCTGGCCATGGAAGTGGCAGAGAATGCCGTGCGCCAAGGCTTTCGCATCTTGATCGGTCACTGTTACGAGCGAGAGGATCCGTATCTCCCGTTTGCAGAAATGCTAGAAACGGAACTCGCACGCGCCTCCAGCCCCGAGGTATTCTGGCAGTGGTTAGCCGAAGAGGCTGGCGAGCTGGCGCAACTGATGCCGAGCCTGCGCTCCGCCTTCCCAGATCTCCCCCCGCCGCCACAACTGTCACCACAACAAGCACGCCGGTCTCTCTTCAACAGCATGGTCACTGCGCTGCACCGCACGGCTGGGCCCGCCCCCTTGTTTCTCATGGTCGAGGATCTGCAGTGGGCGGACGAGGCCACACTGGCCCTGTTCCATCATCTGGCTCTCCGCATCGTAGACCTCCCGGTCATTCTTCTAGGGACCTATCACGACCTAAATCGAACCCCAGGAGATTGGCACAGAAGAGCACTCGCTGATACATCAAGAGTTGCGAGACTATTTGAGCAATCAGTGAGGATCTGCTGTGCCAAGGACCACGATAGTAGAGATTCCGCCTCCGGAGCAAGCCCGCATGCTGGCCGAATTGCGCCGCGCTCGCTATGGCCATGTGCTGGCGCTGCACTTGTTGCTGCTGTGTACGACAGGCCGTACGCCCAGCGAGATTGCGGCCGTGCTATTCTGTTCCCGCTCCAGTGTCTATCGGGTGGTGAAGGCCTATCGGGCTGGAACGCTCACGTTTGCGGACGCGACTGGGAGCGAAGGTGAGCGGGCACGGGTGCGGATCCTCACGCCGTCTCTCAAGCGCTCCGTGCTGGCACTTCTCAAGACCGTGCCCCAGGCGTGGGGCTGGTGTCGCACCCGGTGGAGCTGTGCCACGCTGGCCTTGGAGCTGCAAGCGCACCGGGGCGTGCAAGTGTCGAGCGAAACGATGCGCCGCTGGCTCCACGAGTTGGGATGGGTATGGAAGCGGGCCAAACTGACGGCCAAAGACGACGATCCCCAGCGGGTGGAGAAGTTGGCCCGTATCCGTTGGGTGTGTGAGCGGCTGCCGGCCCGGGCCGCACTGTTCTTCGCCGACGAGCTCGATATGCCTTTGTTGCCCAAAGTCGGTTACCAATGGATGCCCAAAGGTGAGCAGGTGGAGGTCTTAACCCCCGGCACCAACGAGAAGCGGTACCTCGCTGGGGCTTTGGACATGCGCACGGGAGTGATCCTGCACCGGGTGTGGCGGCGCAAAACCCACGGCCTGTTTCTGGATCTTCTCCAGACGCTCAATCACGCGTATCCGCCGGGGCGCTTCACCCACCTCTATGTCGTGGTGGACAACTATAAGCTCCACAAAGCGCAGGCCGTCGCGCAGTGGCTGGCGGCGCACCCCCGCTTCGCGTTGCTCTTCTTGCCCACCTCCTGCCC
This sequence comes from uncultured Enterobacteriaceae bacterium, assembly GCA_964441775.1. Classification (GTDB taxonomy): domain Bacteria; phylum Desulfobacterota; class Binatia; order Bin18; family Bin18; genus SYOC01. The sequence goes on along the minus strand of CAYTVL010000101.1, from coordinate 618 downwards.
CAAGGCCAGTCCGATTGAACGCGCCTTTGGCGATGTCCATGATAAATGTACCCGTAATCACAAGCGCAAGCGGCTGCGGTCTGTGCTCAAAGATGTCGAACAACATCTGCAGATGAATGGCCCCTGGCACTACGAGTTGTCCGAGCTCTATTATACCCCGGACGTGACGGCTGCCCTTCAGGCTCTTCTCCTCACGAAAGCCGCACCCGGAGAACTCTCACACCTTGCCGCTTGAGTGTCTGAATGTCTTGTGGCTCGATTTAGAGGTGGACACCAATCTAGTGTTGGGGCGGACCCTCGAAGAATTCATTCGACAGGGTATCCGTCCACTCAAGCTGCAGGGCCTCTCCGCACAGTCGGTCGCGCAGATGCTCGGCCACCTGAGTACGCAAGAGCCGCCTGCGCAGTTGGTGAGCATGATGTTCGGGGACACGCAAGGGAACCCATCTTTTGTGGAAGAGCTCTATCGCTATTTGGTTGAGGAAGGGCGCATGTTTGATCGGTCAGGAGCGTTTCGTGTTGATGTTGCTCTCACCGAGGTCGGTGTCTCGGACACTGTGCGACTCGTGCTGGGCCGACGGCTGGCTCGGCTCAGCGACGACGCACAGGCCGTATTGA
>CAYTVL010000100.1:0-12601 GCA_964441775.1 uncultured Enterobacteriaceae bacterium | reverse complement strand
TGTACTACATACCGGAAGTCACCACCGCAGTGGAACGTATCGCTCAAGAACAGCAGTTACTGCAGGCAGCCTGAGTGTCCCATTCTTATGCCGTCTGGTTTAGCAGACGAAGCAAAGCAGGAGAGGGTAGGGAATGTCTACTCTCTACCCTCTCCTATCAACTCACACTGTATGACCGGCGTGCATGAGAGAGGAAGGAGAACGACACATGGCCGCACAATCGAATCGACATGGACTCATTCCCACATTGGCTCTGCTTATCCTGAACTTCGGCCTCCCCGTCTGGGCGGGTGGCTTCTCCTATGGCCTCCGCGACGCGTTCGGCCCACACTACGCGCCCGCCCTGCTCCTGCACGCCCCAAAGGAGAACGCCGCGCAGCACAGGAGGGACACGAGAGAGCGGATTCGCTACTGGAACGAAGTCGCCGTCAACATGAGTGGGCTCGATCACACTCCTGTCGCGCCTGGCGAGCACCGCGTCTTCGGCGAGCAGTATGGACCAACACGCGCCAGTCGCGCCGTGGCGATCGTCCACATCGCCGTCTTCGAGGCCGTCAACGCCGTAGCCGGCGGCTATCACAGCTACACCGGCCTGCCCCCTGCGCTACCTAATACCTCCATGGACGCCGCGATCGCTCAAGCAGCGCATGATACCCTGATCGCCCTCTTCCCTTCGCAGCAGGCAAGCTGCGATGCGCAGCTTGCCCAAGATCTCAGTCAGCTCCCCAATGGACGCGTCAAGATCAATGGCCTGGAGTTGGGGCGTCGGGCGGCCGCCGCGATTCTCGCACTCCGGGCCATTGATGGTTCGCAGCGGGCCGAGCCCCGGATTGGCGTCGAGTTTTTCACGGGTGATGAGCCGGGAGACTGGCGCCAAGATCCGATCAGCAAAAACCCGCTCGCCCTGGGTGCTTACTGGGGCGAGGTCACGCCGTTCGTTATGCGCTCGGCCAATCAATTCCGGGTTCCCCCTCCACCAGCCTTGCCCAGCCCGGAGTACGCAGCCGCGTTTGACGAAGTAAAGCGCGTGGGAGGTGACGGAGTCGTCACGCCGACGGAGCGCACGGCAGAGCAGACCCAGATCGGCATCTACTGGGCGTACGACGGTACGCCTAGCCTCTGTGCGCCGCCCCGGCTCTACAACCAGATCACCATGCACATTGCCGACCAGATGGGCACGAATGTGGTTGACCTCACGCGGCTCTTGGCTCTGGTGAACGTAGCGATGGCTGATGCTGGCATCGCCGTCTGGGAGTCCAAGTACTACTATGAATTCTGGCGCCCGATCACAGGCATCCGCGAGTCTGACGAGGGGACTGGCCCGACCGGCGCTGGCGATGGCAATCCAGCAACGGTGGGTGATCTGACATTCACGCCCTTGGGAGCACCAGCCAGTAACCTCACCGGGCCCAATTTCACGCCGCCCTTCCCATCGTACCCTTCCGGTCATGCCAGCTTCGGCGGTGCGCTTTTCCAGATGCTGCGCAACTTTTATGAGACCGACGATATCGCTTTTACTTTTGTGTCGGATGAATTCAATGGCGTGACGCAAGACAATAACGGAAACGTGCGCCCGCTCCTCCCGCGCCATTTCTCCTCACTCTCGCAAGCCGAGGAGGAGAACGGCCAGAGTCGTATTTATTTGGGGATTCACTGGGCGTTTGACAAGACCGAAGGGATCGCTCAGGGTCGGCAGGTGGCGAACTACGTATTCACACACGCGTTCACGCCGCTTCACCACACGGGGCACTAAAAAAGCGGTGCTCGATGCAATCTAGCTCTTGGCTACCGTGCGTGCAGCGTCAGGTGCGATTCTCCGGCTTGGAGTTCCACGGCGTTCTGACGAATCTCTACTACTTTGTAGCCTCCCACAGTGTCGCCTTCGTGCGCCATGGTCAGCGCGCCGCCGTTGACCCGAATGAAGGCGATGCGTCGCTCTGGATCGCTGGACCATTGCAGCAAACTCAAACTCGTTCCTGATGGGGCTACGGATGGCCCATCCATTGTAGGCATTGGCGTCGCAGGCTTTGTTGGTTGAAGAGCGCCGTTTGGTAAAAGAACTTCGTAGGGTTTGCCTTTTGACGCCTGGGGAGGTTGGCTGACTGGGGCCGCTGTTCGCTTGACCGCTGTGGCCACTTCTCTCTGGATTGGTGGCGCTTCCTTCGGCGCTGGCGGTGTTGCGAGGAACGGAGAACGCTGGACCACGGAAGTCTCAGCCATCGTCCGTTCTTTGGGTAAGGTTGCTTCTGTTACTGCGAAGGCGGCGTCAGTGTTTGTTTGACCAGACGCTGATGCTTGGGGGGCTGGCTCTTCTACGGTTGCAGGAACCGTCGCGTGTGCATTTGCCGCTGTGAAAGGTGTTGGCGTGATTTCTGCCGCAAGCTGCGGTTGTTTCTGCGATGGAGGCAGAGAGGAGCCGCTCTCTTTTGCTATATCTACAGTGTCTAGTGGAATGGGATGCGTTGAAGAAGCGCCAGCGGCTGCGGCCCGTTTAGGCTCTGTGCTTTGAGCACTAGAAGGCGTCGGCGATTGTCCGGCTATTGGTTTCTCCTCGTGCGCGCGCCACCGCATCAACCCGGCGCCGGCGGCAAACCCAGCGAGCACGAGGACGACGATGCCGAAGGGCCACGCGCTGGGTCGCCAGGGTGATTGTTGCGGGCGGGAGGCTCGCACGCGATACACGGAAGGCAGCAATAACCGCGAGCGAGCGTCGGCGGTGCGCGACTGCTGCTCCTCTTCGAGTTTCCGAAGGGCGTCAAGAATGGTGCTCATAGGGGTTCCTCTGTTGATGACCTTGAGCATCCTGTAGGGAGCTGGTTGGTGGTGCTGGAGGGTGCTCTTTGCGCTGGGTCTGGGCCTGAAGCGAGGTTCCGGCTTTTTGCAGAGTAGGATGCGCGTATTGAGGCAGCTCGTTGTACAGGGTGATCATCGTACGCGGGCCAACGATGCCGTCCGGGGTCAGACGTTTGCTTTTTTGGAAACGGGCGACCAGCGCTTCTGTGTGTCGGCTATACGTGTCCGCGCGCACGTCGGTGGGGAGGGGAGTCGTAACGCCGAGAACTTGCGAGAGCAGAGTTTGGAGCCGTTTGACCTGTTGTCCAACACTGCCAACCGCGAGCGCCGCGCCCACATTCTCAAAGTCTCGCCAAAACAGATGCGCTTTGCCAAACCAGTGCTCTGTGAGCAGTTGAAACGGCACTTCATACTCACGAGTCAAGAGCAGCCGACAGCGATTACCCGTCACGCCAGTCAGCAGAACGAAGCGCGGCTCGTGTTGCTCTGGCGTGGTGAGCTCTAAAATCGCCGGCAGGTCAAGCAGCGCTAATAAATTAAACGCGCCACTCGCCGGCAAGTACTCCAAGCGACGTGCATTTGCGATGGCCCCGAGGTCCATGGCGCCATTGCGCCATTCTTCTTCTTTGAGCGGAGTCGCTTCCCACACACGAAGGAGGTTGTTCGCGGCTTGCACGGCGCTCTCTATAACCGTTGCTTGCTGGAGTTCTTGTATGAACGCCTGATCTTCTGGAAGCGTCTGAGCTGAGGCGGCAGCAGCAGTCAACTGTGTCAAGTTTTCTGAAGAAGGAGGGGACTGTGGAGAAGGAGCCTCGGGCTGTTCCGTTGCTGTCGCGGTTGGCGCTGACAGCGGAGAAGATGATTCTGTGGCCTGGGACTCGTCGACAGGTTTTTCTGCAGTAGGCGGTGGAGGTTCTGTCGAAACTGCTGGTGGTGGAGCAAGTGAGGGGGCTGGTGCGAGGGATTTGTTCTCTTCGAGAACTTGCGGGGTGGTGCGAGCGACGGCTTCTTGGGCTGGCGCCGCTTGTGTGGATACCCAGTTCCGGTAGAGTACGACGATCAGCACAAACACCCCAAGGGCGACTGCCATGCCGGTTAAGAATGGAGACGAAAGACGAGTGGACATCGTGTGAGTACTCGTCGGCTCCTTGCGGCCCAACTCTTGTATGGCCTGCAAGACGATAGGGCGATCAAGACGCCGCTCCTCGCGAGTATAGCCAATGAGCAGCGCACGATGACACACGATGTTGATGAGCCGAGGGATGCCTTTGGAAAAGCGATAGATCGTCGCTAGCGCGCTGTCGGTGAAGAGCACGGGTTCTTGTCCATCCGCCGCCACGCGGATGCGATGCCGCACATACGCTATGGTCTCGTCTTTCGTAAGCGAGCCAAGATGCCAGCGCAGCGTGACGCGTTGATCGAGTTGCGCCAGTTCCGGACGCGCGAGAATGTCGCGCAGCTCCGGTTGACCGACGAGCATAATTTGGAGCAGCTTGGCGCGTTCAGTCTCTAGGTTAGACAAGAGCCGGAGCTGTTCGAGCACGCTCGGTTCTAGGTCTTGCGCTTCATCGACGATCACCACGACTTTGCGCCCCGCTGCTTGTTGCGCTAATAGAAAACGGTTCAGGTCGTCGATCAGCTCTTTTTTGCTGGTGGACGATGCGGGTAGTCCCAAGTCGGTATTGATTGTTTGCAGCAGTTCAATAGCTGATAAAGCGGGGTTGAAAATGTACGCGACGATCGTCTGATCGTCGAGGTTGCGGACCAACGTGCGGAGCAGCGTGGTCTTACCCGCGCCGATTTCACCAGTGATCACCACCACTCCACTGCCTTCTTTCACACCGAAGAGCAAATGCCCTAAAGCCTCTTGGTGGTTGGCGCTGAGAAACAGATAAGCGGGGTCTGGTGTTAAGCGAAAAGGGTGGTCACGGAAGCCGTAAAATTCCTCGTACATAAGAAGCAAACAGTGTTAAGTGGGGAGCCTAAAGAAAAATTGCTCTTCCCCATAGAGTGAGCTGACGAATGATCCAAGCCTCTCGATGTTTCTCGCCTCAACTGTGTTGCTGACTATCATGAGCCTAGGCTGTGGGGCGAGTCAAGGTGCAGGCGCTGGTCCGGGGGTATATCATTCGATGGCAACTTGAGTGAGAGAACCCAGTCAATCTGCCGTCCACCCTTCGACAAGCTCAGGGCGAACGGGGATAGGCCTTGAAGTTGTTGTCAAATTTGCCGCTCGTGCTGAGCCTGTCGAAGCACGAACACAGTGAGCCGCAGGCCCGCCAGAATTTGTTATGCACACGGCTGGTCCCAGCCGATTGCCTTCTGGGCAGGGATCGGCTAGAAAAAATCCACCTTTTATGAGTCAACCACGTGATCCTCGCTACGCCGCCGCCGGCGTTGATAGCACGAAAGCCGAAGACGGTCTGTCTCGCCTGCGCACCTGGGTGGAGAAAACCTTTACGCTCAATCCCACCGCGCGACCGCACCTTCCGCTGGGCTATTTTGCCAATATTATTCGCATCGATGGGCTGAACACCGGTATTGCCATCTCTACCGATGGGGTTGGCACCAAATTGCTCGTGGCCGAGCAGATGGGAAAATACGACACGGTCGGCATTGATTGCATCGCCATGAACGTCAACGACCTCCTGTGTGTGGGCGCCACGCCGGTGTCATTCGTGGATTATGTGGCCGTGGAAGCGCTGGAGCCTGAAGTCCTGGGGGAAATTGGCGAAGGTCTCTTCCGCGGCGCGGAGATGGCGCGAGTCAGCATTTCTGGCGGCGAGATCGCGCAGATTCGCGAGATGGTGCGCGGCGTGCGTCCCGGCGCGGGTTTCGACCTGGCGGGCACGGCGATTGGCACGGTGCCTCTGGATCGAGTCATCATTGGCGAAGAGGTGCAGCCTGGCGAAGTGGTGATTGGCCTCGCCAGCAGCGGCATTCATAGCAACGGCTTGACGCTGGCGCGGCATATTTTCCTCCACGACGCCAAGCTCGCAGTTGACAGCTATCTGCCAGAGTTTGGCCGCACAGTAGGCGAAGAGCTGCTGGAGCCTACCCGCATTTATGTACCGGAAATTACCGCGATGTTTACCGCTGGCGTACGCATCAAAGCGCTCATTCATCTGACGGGCGATGGGTTTTTTAATCTGACGCGCACGGCGGCGCCGATCGGCTATCAGATTCAGACCCTGCCGCCGCCGCCTCCGATTTTCAGCGTGCTGCAAGAAGCCGGAAGTTTGAGCGATGCGGAAATGTTCCAGGTGTATAACATGGGCGTGGGCTTTTGTGTGATAGTGGAAGAAACGGAAGCCGAGCGCGTCCTGCAGATCGCCGCTGAACACAACACCAGGGCGTGGCCCATTGGCGTCACTGTCTCCTCTGTTGAACGAACGATTACCATAGAACCCCGTCGTCTTCGCAGCCAAAACCAACAATTTGTGACACTGCCAGGCTGATCGAGGATCAAGATATGCCTGATTTACAGGCGCTAAATCGCGCATCGCTCGTCCAGCTCACGGTGAAAGGCCGGAAGAGTGGGAACCCCCACACGGTCAAGATTTGGTTCGCCACGAGCAATGAGAACAATGAAAAAATCTATGTGACCTCCGCGCGCGGCATGAGCGCCGACTGGGTCAAGAATCTGCGCAAAAATCCGGAGACAACATTGCAAATCGGTTCGACTGTGCTCAACGGCGTTGCCGTGTGGCGCGAAGACCCTGGCGTGCGCGCCGACATTCTCCCGCTGTTTTTCCGCAAATACTTCTTGGCGCGGATCTTCAAGTGGATTGGCTGGTATAAGCAGACCTTCGCATTTGAGATCACCGTCCGCTCGTCATAGCGTCGAGTCTATTGTAAAAATCAACTAGTTTTGGCTGTTTCCCCACCGCCGCCGTACCTTCCGGAGTGACTGGAGAACGCAGAAACCCCAACTGACCGAAAATAGCCAGGTCCGCGATGCTCGGCTGCGGTGCGGAAAAGAAGAATGGACCCGAACCGAGGAAGCGGGCCGCGTCCTCCAAGTGGATGTCCAATTCTCGCACCAGCACGTCGAGCGGCAGCCTCCCTAGTCCTTGCGCCTGCGTCTGTTTTGCGATGAGCCGTGGAAAGAGGACACGGACAAGCGGGCGAAACGGCGGGGGAGCAAGGGATGAAACCAACGCTAACGAGCGCGCTCTGTTCTCTGGGGTTTTCCAACGCAACGTAACGGCATACCAGTACAGCACTTCGTCTGACCAGTCTTCGAGCAAGCGCTGCTGGGCGGCGACGTGTGGATCGGATGATAACAACGGCGGGTTCGGCTGCGTCTCGTCAAGAGCGCGGAGAATGAAGGTCGAGTCATACAGCATCTTGCCATTGAGATCGAGCGCGGGCATCTTCCCCGTGGTCGGATTGCTGCGGCGCATGGTCGTGGGCGAGGTTGGCTCCTGAAGAGTAAAGGAGAGCCCTTTAAGGGTGAGCCCACGGTAGACTTTTTCAACAAACGGGGAAAGGCGACTACCGTACAGGATGATGGACATGAATCCTCCTTGGGGGAGTTGAGTCGGCTTGCGGCCCTGCGCAGAACGGCAAGCCGTAGAGATACTCACCGCACGGTGCGGAAAAACTTCCTGATATCTTCAAGAAGTAATTGTGGCTTTTCCAGCGCTGCGAAATGGCCGCCGGACGGCATCACCGTCCAGTGGGTGACGTTGTACGATCGTTCTGCCCATTCGCGCGGCGGACGCGCCAGCTCCGCCGGAAAGGCGGCCACACCAGTAGGCACGGTGACTTTTTCATCCTTGCCGAGACGCCAGGGATGATGACGTTCTTCATAGTACAAACGGGTCGACGAGTTAATGGTCTGCGTGATCCAATAGATCATCACATTGGTGAGGAGCTGATCTTTCGTGTAGGAGCGCGCCAGGTCACCGCCACAATCACTCCAGGTGCGAAATTTTTCGACGATCCACGCGCACAGGCCGGCAGGAGAGTCGTTGAGCCCATAGCCAAGCGTCTGCGGTTTGGTGCCCTGAATACTCTGGTAGCCGGTCTCTTCCCCGCGCCACTTATCCATGTCCTTGATCCAGGCTTGTTCTGCGGCGGAAAGATTTTGACGATTAGCGGGATGGGGTGCGATGCCGACCATGTTGAGATGAATACCCGCGACGTGTTGTGGATCGGCAAACCCCAGCCGTGACGTTACCATCGAGCCCCAGTCTCCGCCTTGCGCGCCGTAGCGAGTGTAGCCCAACACGTCAGTCATCAAAGTGGAAAACCATTCGGCAATGCGAATAATGTTGACTTGACGCTCTTTGGTAGCGTCGGAGAAGCCATAACCCGGCAACGAAGGCACGATCACATCGAATGCATCGGCGGGATCGCCGCCATACGCGGCTGGGTCGGTCAGCGGACCAATCAACTCCATGAATTCGTAGAACGATCCCGGCCAGCCATGGGAAACAATGAGCGGAAAAGGTTTGGGTCCTTTGCCGCGTTCGTGGATGAAGTGAATGCCTTGTCCATCGATGGTCGAGCGAAAATGTTTCCAGCGGTTGAGCTGACGTTCCTGAGCGCGCCAGTCGTATTGCGTGCGCCAGTACTCGACCAGCTCTTTGAGATACGCCAAATTTGCGCCGTAATCCCAGTCCGTGCCCGGTACTTCTCCCGGCCAGCGCACACGGGCGAGTCGTTCGCGCAAATCCGTTAATACAGGCTCGGGGACAGTGATCGTGAATGGTTCTGGAGCGATGTGTTGCACCATGTATCATTCCTCCTTGTCTTGACTGCGGGCTTACTGTGCAGCGGTCCGTGGGGACTGTCAATGCGGCGCTCTCGGTTAAGCGCAGACCCACAGGCTGTCGGGCTGTTTATGTGATGGAATAAAGGGAGATGTCGATTTGGCGCTCTCTCGTTCGACTAAGAAGAAGAAAACTGAGTAAGGAGGTGTGACCATGCAGTACATGTTGCTGATCTACGAACGGGAAGCCGATGTGAGTAGGTTCAGTACAGCTGAGCGCGACGCATTTTTTCAAGAGTATATGACGTTTACACAGAATCTGACAAAGAGCGGTCATATTAAAGGCGGCGATGGGCTACAACCTGTCTCTACTGCGACGACCGTACGCGTTCGCGACGGGAAAACTATGACGACGGACGGTCCTTTTGCTGAAACCCGCGAGCAGCTCGGCGGCTATTATCTCATCGAAGCGAAAGATTTGGACGAAGCGATTACTATTGCTGCTCGGGTGCCCTCTGCCCGTCATGGTTCAATCGAGATTCGCCCAGTCATGGTGTATTCGTAATCAACGTGCTGGTTTCAGCCGTTGGGTATGGTACTGTTTCCCTCACCTAGCGGTTGTATGAATATCGAGCATTTCTACCGTGACGAATCAGGAAGAGTGCTCGCAACCCTGATTCGTCTCCTTGGCGACTTTGATCTTGCTGAAGAAGTCGTCCAGGATGCTTTTGTCGCGGCCCTTGAGCAGTGGCCTGTGGCCGGGGTTCCTGCGAATACTCGCGCATGGTTGGTGAGCACGGCGCGACACAAGGCCGTTGATCGCTTACGGCGTCGCACTCGTTTCCAACACAAGCAAGAAGAGTTGGAACGTCTTGTCATGTTGGAGGAACAAGCGGCGGCGCCTGACTCGCCCGAGAGCGCCATTGCCGATGACCAACTCCGTTTGATCTTTACTTGTTGTCACCCGGCGCTGGCAGTAGAAGCACAGGTAGCGCTCACGTTGCGGACCCTATGTGGATTGTCCACCGAAGAGATCGCCCGCGCTTTTCTGACGCCGGTCCCGACCATGGCGCAGCGATTAGTGCGCGCTAAGCAAAAAATTCGTCACGCGGGAATCCCATACCACATTCCCTCCAGTGAAGTGCTACCAGAGCGTCTGGACGGCGTAACGCGCACGGTCTATCTGGTGTTTAATGAGGGGTACGTCGCGACCACAGGTGACGTCTTGGTGCGACGCGAGCTTTGCTCCGAAGCGATCCGCTTAGGACGTTTGCTCTGTGAATTATTGCCGGATTATCCAGAGCTACGAGCGTTACTGGCGTTGATGCTGCTCCACGATTCTCGACGGGACGCTCGGGTCAGTCCTACTGGAGAGCTTATTCTCCTCGAGGAACAAGACCGTAGTCTGTGGGATCAAGGTCAACTCTGTGAAGGCGTGGCTCTGGCTAAAGAGGCGTTCCGTATCGCAGGCCCGAGTGAATATACCCTGCAAGCGGCGATCGCTGCTTTACATGCGCAAGCTAAACGCGCGGAAGATACGGATTGGCTTCAAATCAAGCAACTCTACAGTGCGTTGCTGCACCTGCATCCGTCTCCCGTGGTTGAGCTCAACCGCGCCGTGGCGATCGCTATGGCCGATGGCCCCGAGGTCGGACTGCAGTGTATTGATGAAATTGTGACAAGAGGAGATTTGCGCGCCTATCATTTGCTGCCTGCTGCGCGTGCTGACCTCTTACGGCGGTTAGGTCGGTGGACGGAAGCAGAAGCAGCCTATCGACAGGCTTTGGCATTTGTGACCAATATTGCCGAACGGCGCTTTCTCAAACGTCGGTTAGCAGAAATCGTTGCTGAGGAACACGTTGTGCGCTAGGCCGTACTACAATATCTGGGGCAATCGAACCGAATACCATGAGCGAAGTCTCTGGGAGGTCACGAAGGTAATACGTTCAGGTTTCCAGGGACGCCCCACCGCCGAGGCCCGCGACAAACACCCGCACCAGTGCATCCAGGCGTTTACGCAACGCCGCCGGCGTTGGCGGCGTGGAGCCGTAGAATTCGTTGCCGGCCGCGCTGCGGACCAGTAGTTCCGCGACACTGTCCGCCGTGAGCCCCAGGGGCGTCAGGTGCAACTCTCCTCGTGTATCCGCTTCGGTGATTGCGGTGCTGAGTAAGCGTACATAGCGGCGATCCGCCCGTGAGAAAATGTCGATGCTGAGCTGGTTCTTTGCGTCGATCAATTCCCGCGCATGGATGGAGCGATGCACCAATTCAAAGAGATAGTCAAATTTCGCCGCGATGATGCGCCGCAATTGCCGCTCGATCGGCGCCGGCGTGCGGGCCGCCTCTTCGGTCGCGGTCAAGATGATATCAAGCAACTGTTGACAGAGGGCGCGAAAGATTTCCTCTTTACTTTCGAAATAGAGGTAGACCGTGCCCTTGGCGATGCACGCCTCCTGCGCAATATCGTCGATTGAGGTCCGTCGGTACCCATAGTGTCCGAACAGTTGTTTTGCCGCCGCCAGAATCGTTTCACGTTTCTCTTTGGGCGCTTCGGCTTCTCGAATCGCCATGCCATCTCCTTTAATAAATGACCGAATGACTAATTGACTTAATTTGGTCATAATGTACAGTAGAGACAATTTGAAGGCAACAGCGGCGCTTTCCGCATGCATGATCCAAAGTGGGAAAGATTGCGGAACGGCGACGTGAAGCCGAGGAGAGCACGCCATGTCACTAACCGCAATCCCGACAACTCCGCCACTGGAGTTCAATCCGTTATCTTCGGAATTCCGGCTCAACCCGTACCCCACCTATCATCGTCTACGCGCCGAAGATCCTGTTCACGTCAGCGCCCTGTTGCCCGGAGCCTGGCTGCTCTCCCGTCATGCCGACGTCATGATGGTGCTGCGAGACGCGCGTTTTGGTCGCGCCGATGCGGAAACGTTTTGGTTGGAGCGTGTCGGCCCCGGTCCAGCGCATGATGTAGTCACAAAATGGATGTTGTTCCGTGACCCGCCGGATCACACCCGGTTACGCACCTTGGTGAGTAAGGCCTTTACGCCGAGAGCAATTGAGGGCATGCGCGGGCGGATTCAGGCGATTGTCGGAGAATTACTTGACGCTGTACAGCCAGACGGCGGCATGGATGTGATTGCCGCGCTGGCGTATCCGCTGCCCGTGCTGGTCATTTGTGAAATGCTGGGCGTGTCGGCGGCGGATCGGGAAATCTTCAAAACCTGGTCTAGCAATGTCGGACGCATTCTCGATCCTATCTTGACGCCAGAGGCCGCCGCACAAGGACACGCAATCATGGCGTCCATGTCCGACTATTTCCGGGAGTTGATCGCGCGACTGCGAAAAAATCCCCAAGGCAATTTGTTGGACGCCATGATTGCCGCAGAAGAGCAGGGCGACCGCTTGAGCGAAGAGGAGTTGCTCTCCAATTGCATTCTTCTGTTCGCCGCGGGTCACGAGACCACCGTCAACTTAATTGGTAACGGCGTATTGGCGCTGTTGCAAAATCCGGATCAGTGGGCGCTGCTGCGGGCGCAACCCAATTTGATTGAAAGCGCCATTGAAGAATGCTTGCGCTATGAAAGCCCCGTGCAGATAACCGGGCGACGCCCCAAAGAGGATGTAGAAATCGGCGGGAAGCTTGTACAAAAAGGCCAAATGGTATTCACCCTAATTGGTGCAGCGAACCGCGATCCCGAGCAATTTCCCGATCCGGATCGTTTCGACATTTCCCGCAATGACAGTCGGCACTTGGCCTTTGGGCATGGCATTCATTTCTGTCTGGGCTCTGCCCTGGCGCGGTTGGAGGCGCAACTCGTCATCGGTGCTCTCGTGCAACGGCTGCCGAATTTGCAGTTGCGCATGGACACACCACAATGGCGCGAGGCGTTTACCCTACGTGGGTTGAAGTCACTACCGGTGAGGTTCTAAGCTCGGGGAGCTGCGCGTTCGCCTGTCTCCGCGCTGCGTTGCCACCCAAATGGCGCGGCTGCTGCAAGAGCACGCGTGAAACAGTAGCGCCCCGCTTGGAGCCTGAAGTTATTTTTGTAAACTACTTACGCAACGGAGCCAAGG
>CAYTVL010000099.1:0-12640 GCA_964441775.1 uncultured Enterobacteriaceae bacterium | reverse complement strand
ATCCGGGAGGGGGGGCGTACGGTGGGAGCCGGCGTCGTCACCAAAATCTTGCTGTGATGTTGAGCCTGTTCTAAAAAGATAAAGAAGAAAGAGAAAATACGCCATGCGGGATCTTGTTGCTTTGTCTTGTGAGCAATGTAAACAGAAAAATTACACCACGACAAAAAATAAGAAAACGACTCCCGATAAAATTTCCTTGCGGAAATTCTGCCCGGTCTGTCGTGTCCATACCTCTCATCGTGAAACAAAGGCGTAATGGGGTCAGTAGCTCGAACTGGTTAGAGCACCGGACTCCAAATCCGGGGGTTGCAGGTTCGAATCCTGCCTGGCCCGTTCTCATGAGTCTGAAGCGGAAAAATTATGGCAGCGTCTGTACAAGGGGTTAAAGAAGGGATCGATACAGCTCGCATATTTGTCCAGGAAGCCTGGGCGGAACTGCGGCGCGTGCAATGGCCGGCGCGCAACGAAGTCCGCGCCGCGACGATCATTGTCATCCTTTTGGTGAGCACTATTTCACTGTTCCTTTTTTTCGTGGACACTCTTTTGTCTTGGTTTCTTCACGCTTTTCTCGGGAGTTAACTCCTAGGTGGTCCTCCTTATTATGGCGAAGCAATGGTACGTTGTCCACACTTATTCCGGATTTGAACGCAAAGCAAAGGCGGCATTAGAAGAGCGCATTCGCATTCTCGGAAAGCCCGAATTGTTTGGCGATGTGCTCGTGCCTGAGGAACAAGTTGTTGAACATGTAAAAGGGAAGAAGAAAACCTCTGCTCGAAAATTTTTCCCAGGCTATATTTTGGTGCAAATGGATCTCAACGATGAGACTTGGCATGTCGTTAAATCTACCCCTAAGGTGACTGGATTCGTTGGTGGATCGAGCGATCCACAAACAATTCCCCCCGTGTCCGAGGCTGAAGTTTCAGAAATCTATCAGCAAGTACAAGAAGGGGCGAAAAGCCCAAAACCAAAAGTCTTGTTCGAAGTTGGTGAGGGAGTGAAAGTAACCGACGGTCCTTTTCAGGACTTCACTGGTGTTGTTGAGGAAGTAAAGCCGGAAAAAGGGAAACTGCGGGTCCTCATCAGTATTTTTGGTCGATCGACTCCAGTGGAGCTTGACCTTGGTCAAGTTGAAAAAGCATAGGTAGACAATATGGCGAAGAAAGTTGTTGGGGAAATTAAATTACAGATTCCAGGTGGGCAAGCGACTCCCAGTCCTCCAGTGGGGCCTGCTTTAGGCCAACGCGGCGTCAATATTATGGAGTTCTGCAAAGCATTTAATGCCCGCACACAAGCGCAACAAGGCATTACGACCCCGGTGATTATCACTGTCTATGCAGATCGTTCCTTTTCCTTTATTACGAAAACGCCGCCAGTTCCCGTATTGATCAAGAGGACGTTAGGATTGGCAAAAGGGTCCGGAGAACCAGCAAAGAAGATGGTCGCGTCCTTGACCCGCGCGCAAGCACGAGAGATAGCAACCGCAAAAATGGCGGACCTGAATGTGAAAGACCTCGACGCTGCAGTGCGAACTGTCGAAGGCACAGCCCGCAGCATGGGCGTCACGGTGGTGGACTAACATGACAAACCTAAGCAAAAGCTATACTACTGCTCTGGCAAAAGTTGACCGAACGAAAAACTATCCTCTGACTGAAGCAATGTCGCTGGCGAAGAGTGCGGCTCGCGCAAAATTCGACGAGACTGTGGAGCTGGCCGTACGCGTCGGCGTTGATCCGCGTAAAGCTGATCAAAATATCCGCGGAACGGTTATTCTTCCTCACGGTACTGGCAGGTCAGTTCGCGTAGCTGTTTTCGCCAAAGGAGAAAAGGCAAAAGAAGCGGAAGCGGCTGGCGCTGATGTGGTTGGCGGTGATGAATTGGTGAAACGCATCAGTGAAGAAGGATGGCTTGAATTCGATAAAGCCGTGGCCACTCCAGATATGATGGGGCAAGTTGGACGCCTTGGGAAAATTCTTGGTCCGCGTGGGCTGATGCCCAATCCAAAAGTCGGAACGGTTACAATGGACGTTGGGCGAGCAGTTCAAGAATTAAAAGGCGGAAAAGTTGAATTCCGAGTCGACAAAGCGGGCAACGTGCATGTGCCCGTTGGGAAAGTGTCCTTTGCTGAACAAAATCTGTTGGAAAACGCGAACGCTGTGATCGATAGCTTGATCAGGGCAAAACCGTCTTCCGCAAAAGGCACCTACCTCCTCCGCGTAGCGGTGAGTACGACTATGGGGCCCGGGGTCCGCGTTGACCCGACAACCGTGCATAAAACGACCACTGCATAATCTCCTTAGCACGTTACAGAACATCAACCGCCGAGGACATAATGGACCGTCGAGAAAAAGAACAAATTGTGACGCAACTACAAGACCGTTTCACAAAAGCGACGACTGCTGTAGTTGCAGAATACAAAGGTCTGACTGTTGCCGAACTGAATCAGCTCCGTCGAGAATTACGCGAGGTGGGTGGAGAGTATCATGTCGCAAAAAATACTCTCGTCGAAATAGCCATCGAAGGTTCCCCGTATCTTTCACTCAAAGACCTATTATCCAGTCAGAATGGCTTAGTCTTTGGGTACAGCGATGCTGTGGGTCTCACCAAGGTCATCTCTCGTTATGCGAAAGAGCACGATAAATTCGCGGTGAAGGGAGGCGTGACTGAAGGGCAGTTTCTTTCCGCTGTGGGAGTCGAGGCAATTTCACAACTACCTAGTCGGGAAGTTTTGCGTGCGCAGCTTCTTGGACTTCTCTCTCGACCCGCAACCCAACTGGCGGGCACTCTTGCCGAGTCCGGGGCGCGCTTAGCTCGTCTATTGGATTCGCGAAAATCGCAACTCGAACAAAGCTGAACGTATTTCTATTGTATCCACGTAAGGAGGATTTATGGCTCTTGCTCCAGAAAAAATGGAGGAGATTGTCGAGACCCTATCGGGGCTCACGATTCTTGAGGTGGCTGATCTCGTAAAGAAACTCGAAGAGAAATGGGGCGTGAGCGCTGCCGCCCCTGTCATGGTTGCCGGAGCAGCGGCAGCCCCAGCGGCAGCCCCAGCGGCGGCTCCAGAGAAAGAAGACTTTGATGTCGTGCTCACAGGTTCTGGAGACAAGAAGATTCAGGTGATTAAGGTCGTACGCGAGCTGACTGGACTCGGACTCAAGGAAGCGAAAGATCTAGTGGACGGCGCGCCAAAAACGGTGAAGGAAGCCGTGCCGAAAGCTGAAGCTGAAGCGATGAAGAAGAAACTAGAAGAAGCGGGAGGCACGATAGAGCTGAAGTAGTCTTCATTAACGAGGAGAGGACAGAATGGCTCTACAACTGGCGAACAATTTCCGTATTCGACGATCGTTCGGTCGGATCAAAAAAACAATTGAAATTCCCCATTTACTGGAGATACAGCGGCATTCCTATGAAGAGTTTCTCCAACGAGTACTCTCGCCTGAGAATCGGACTGACTCCGGACTGCAAGGAGTATTCCGTTCTGTCTTTCCGATCAAGGACTTTAACGAGACGGCTTCTCTAGAGTTTGTCGGCTATACCCTCGGAGAGCCAAAATACAGCGTTGAAGAATGTCACCAGCGCGGCATGACCTATGCCGCTCCGCTGAAAGTGACTATTCAGCTCGTTCTTTGGGATGTGGACCAGCGAACTGGAGCGCGGACGATCAAGAACGTGAAAGAGCAAGAAGTCTACTTTGGAGAAATTCCATTGATGACTGCTCACGGTACGTTCATGGTTAACGGCACGGAGCGGGTCATTGTCAGCCAGTTGCACCGTTCCCCTGGCGTCTTTTTCGACCATGATAAAGGAAAGACCCACGCCAGCGGCAAGCTGCTCTACTCTGCTCGCATCATTCCGTATCGCGGATCGTGGATTGACTTTGAATTTGACCCGCGAGATATCCTGTATGTTCGGATTGATCGCCGGAGAAAATTCCATGCCACAGTGCTACTCCGCGCTCTAGGAATGACGTCCGAAGATTTACTGAACTATTACTATCGGAAAGATGTCATTGCCCTTGACGGGCGCAAGCCAACCAAGCTCTTCAAGCCGGAGCAACTGCTTGGTGTGCGTGCGAGTGCGGACGTTCGCCATCCATTGACCAATGATCTCCTTGTCAAAGAAGGTCGGAAATTCACTCGCGCCGTGCTCAAACAGGTCGAAGCCGCTGGGCTTGAGCAGGTGCCTATTGCGCTGGAAGAAGTCATTGGCTGCATTTCTGCTCATGACGTCGTCGACCCGGCAACAAAAGAGATTTTGGTTGAGTGTAATCAGGAAATCTCTCAAGAGAAACTCGATCTCCTGCTCGAACGAGGGGTTTCTTCCGTCGAGGTTCTCTTTATCGACGATTCTCATGTTGGGCCTTCGCTGCGGAATACGTTGCTACAAGATAAAATTACCTCTTCAGACGAGGCGACCATAGAAATCTATCGACGCCTGCGACCTGGAGACCCTCCGACTCTCGAAGCAGCAACGGCATTCTTTCACAACCTCTTCTTTAATGCTGAGCGCTATAACCTCTCGCGTGTCGGCAGATTGAAATTAAACCATAAACTCCGTCTCAATGCTCCGATTGATCAGGGAACCCTGCGAAGAGAGGACATTCTTGAAGTCGTTCGTTACTTGATCGAGTTGAAAAACGGCAATGGCGTCATCGATGATATCGATCATCTAGGAAACCGTCGCGTCCGCGCCGTCGGCGAATTGGTTGAGAACCAATTCCGCATCGGGCTCGTGCGTATGGAGCGAGCGGTGAAAGAACGCATGAGTTTACAAGATGTTGAAACACTCATGCCGCAAGAGCTGGTAAATTACAAACCGGTCTCTGCCGCACTTAAAGAGTTTTTCGGCTCTAGTCAACTTTCGCAATTCATGGATCAAACGAATCCGCTATCTGAAGTCACCCATAAACGCCGTCTTTCTGCCCTTGGGCCAGGTGGGCTGACGCGGGAGCGGGCTGGATTTGAAGTGCGCGACGTGCACCCTACGCACTATGGTCGCGTGTGCCCCATCGAAACGCCGGAAGGTCCGAATATTGGTTTGATCTCGAGCTTGTCTACCTATGCACGGGTCAACGAGTATGGGTTTATCGAAACGCCATACCGCGAAGTGGAAAATGGTCGAGTCACTGACCGTGTTCGCTATCTCTCCGCTCTGGAAGAAGAAAGTCAAACGATTGCCCAAGCCAATGCTCCGGTGGACGGGCGTGGGTTCCTTTCCGGGGAACTCATCTCGGCTCGACTGGGCGGCGAATTTATCATGGTGCGTCCGCAACAAGTGCAGCTCATGGACGTGTCTCCCACTCAGCTCGTGAGCGTGGCGGCGGCGTTGATCCCATTTCTCGAACATGACGACGCCAATCGCGCGTTAATGGGATCAAACATGCAGCGGCAAGCCGTGCCCCTCTTGCGGACCGAGGCTCCGCTTGTGGGAACAGGCATGGAGCGAGTCGTGGCGCGCGACTCCGGCGCGACGTTAGTGGCGAGACGCAATGGAGTCATCGAAAGCGTCGATTCGTCTCGGATCGTCATCAAGGCCGACACAACAGCGGCGCAAGGGGATGCTGGAGTTGATATTTACACGTTGACAAAATATCAACGCTCAAATCAAAATACCTGCATCAACCAGAAACCCATTGTGCTTGCCGGCGACAGAGTACAGCAAGGCGATGTGATTGCTGACGGTCCTGCCACCGACATGGGCGAGCTTGCATTAGGGCGCAACGTGCTCGTTGCGTTCATGATCTGGGGCGGGTGCAATTTTGAAGACTCTATTCTCGTCAGTGAACGCTTACTGCGGGAAGATGTGTTTACTTCTGTCCACATCGAAGAGTTTGAATGTGTCGCCAGAGACACCAAACTCGGACCGGAAGAGATTACGCAAGATATCCCGAACGTCGGCGAAGAGGCCCTCAAAGATCTTGATGAGAGCGGCATTGTCCGAATCGGGGCGGAGGTGAAGCCTAGCGATATCTTAGTGGGAAAAATTACCCCTAAAGGTGAAACGCAGCTTTCGCCGGAAGAGAAGCTCCTGCGTGCGATTTTTGGTGAAAAGGCGGGAGAGGTGAGAGATACCTCCTTGCGCGTTCCTCCCGGAGTGGAAGGCACGATCATTAACGTCCGGGTCTTCTCTCGCAAAGGCGTGGCGAAAGACGAACGGAGTCAAAGCATCGAAGAAGAAGAGGTGTCCCGGCTGCAAAAAGATCGAGATGAAGAAATCCGTATTATTCTCGATGGCACGGGCAGTAAGTTGAGAAGCTTGTTGGTTGGACAAGTCACGAGCGCGCGTTTGGCTGACGATGACTCGAAGCAGATTCTTTTGCCGAAAGGAAAAGAAATCACTGCGGAGATGTTTAATACATTGACGCACCATCACTGGGGCCACCTGAAGATCGAAGACGAAGAAGTGAATGAAGAAGCGTCGCGGATTGTTGAAGCAATGGAAGATCAGATCGAGGATATTCGCGACAAATTTGGGCGAAAAGTAGAGAAGCTCAAAAGTGGTGACGAGCTGCCTCCTGGTATCATCAAGATGGTGAAGGTGTTTGTCGCTATCAAGAGGAAGCTCCAAGTCGGCGATAAGATGGCTGGCCGTCATGGCAATAAAGGCGTGCTGTCGCGCATCCTTCCAGAAGAGGATATGCCGTATCTGGCGGATGGCACCCCCGTGGATGTCGTCCTGAACCCGCTCGGCGTTCCTTCCCGAATGAACGTTGGGCAAATCCTTGAGACGCATTTGGGATGGGCGGTGCGAGTTATTGGTGATCAAATTGCTGAAGAAAGCAGCAAAAGTAATGGGAAGACTATAGACGACGGGCTGCGCAAGAAGCTGAAAGAGGTGTATGGGAGCGGGGAAACGACCGCCGTCTTGAATGACCTCGGCGCTGCGGACCTTCGTCGTGTCGCCAGTCGCACAAAACAGGGCATTCATGTTGCCTCTCCAGTCTTTGATGGAGCGGCTGAGGCGGAGATTTTCTCTCTCTTTAAGCACGCGAATCTCCCCGACAGCGGACAAACGATTCTTTACGATGGACGGACGGGAGAACCGTTTGACCAAGCCGTGACCGTGGGTGTCATGTACGTTTTGAAACTGCATCATCTTGTGGAGGATAAAATTCACGCTCGCTCGACCGGTCCGTACTCGTTAGTAACGCAGCAGCCTCTTGGTGGGAAAGCCCAATTTGGCGGGCAACGCTTAGGAGAAATGGAAGTCTGGGCTCTTGAAGCGTATGGCGCCGCCTATAGTTTGCAAGAAATGTTAACAGTCAAATCCGATGACGTTGCTGGTCGTACGCGCATGTACGAAGCGATCGTCAAAGGAGAAAACGTGCTTGAGCCGGGGTTGCCTGAATCGTTTAACGTTATGATCAGGGAACTGCAAAGTTTGGCGCTGAACGTCGAACTGCTTGAAGAAAAACACTAGTTAGGCTGAAGGGGGACCAATGGAAGACTTTCTCGGACTCTTTGAGAAACCGCAAAACCCACTTCGCTTCAATGCTATTCGGGTGTCCTTGGCGTCGCCCGATATGATCCGCTCTTGGTCTCATGGCGAGGTCAAGAAACCGGAAACGATTAACTACCGCACGTTCAAACCGGAACGTGATGGTCTCTTTTGTGCGAAGATTTTTGGACCAACAAAAGATTACGAATGCAATTGCGGCAAATACAAGCGCATGCGCCATCGGGGCGTTGTCTGTGAAAAGTGCGGCGTCGAAGTGATCCAGTCGAAAGTGCGTCGGGAACGGATGGGGCACATCGCTCTGGCGAGCCCTGTTGCTCACATCTGGTTTCTCAAGAGCCTGCCGAGTCGAATTGGTACGCTGCTCGACATGACCTTAAAAGAACTCGAGCGTGTGCTCTATTTCGAATCGTATATTGTGGTCGATCCGGGAAAAACTCCGTTAAAGAAAAAAGAACTTTTGACGGAGACCCGCTACCGTAAACTGATGGAGGAACACGGACCGGGCAGTTTTGTGGCGGAAATGGGCGCGGAAGCGATTCGCAAGCTGTTGCGAGATTTACATCAGGAAAAACTGGCGGAAGATTTACGCATCGAGATGAAAGAAACGGCGAGTGAAGCCCGTCGTAAGAAAATCGCCAAGCGTCTCAAGGTTATTAACGCGTTCCGGAATTCTGGGAACTCACCTGAATGGATGATACTCGAAGTGATTCCGGTGATCCCGCCGGACTTGCGTCCTTTAGTTCCTCTCGACGGCGGTCGCTTCGCTACGTCGGACCTCAATGACTTGTACCGACGCGTCATCAACCGTAACAATCGATTGAAACGCCTCATTGAACTGAATGCGCCGGACATCATCATCCGCAATGAGAAGCGGATGCTGCAAGAAGCGGTCGACGCCCTTTTTGATAATGGTCGGCGAGGCAGACCTCTCTCCGGTCCCAATAAACGCCCCCTGAAATCCCTGTCCGATATGTTGAAAGGGAAGGGCGGTCGTTTCAGACAAAACTTGCTTGGCAAGCGGGTCGATTATTCGGGCCGTTCGGTGATCGTAATTGGTCCGGAACTGCGCCTCCACCAGTGCGGGTTGCCAAAACACATGGCTTTGGAACTCTTTAAACCGTTCATCTACAACAAACTTGAAGAACGAGGATATACCACCACCATCAAGAGTGCAAAAAAGATGGTGGAGAAGGAACGCCCAGAAGTGTGGGACATTCTGGACGAGGTCATCCGAGAACATCCCGTGCTTCTGAACCGCGCCCCGACGCTTCACCGCTTAGGTATTCAGGCATTCGAGCCCATCTTGATAGAAGGAAAAGCGATCCAGCTCCATCCCCTCGTTTGCATGGCTTACAATGCCGACTTCGATGGCGATCAGATGGCGGTGCACGTGCCGTTGTCGGTCGAAGCGCAAGTCGAGGCCCGCGCCTTGATGATGTCGACCAATAATATCCTCTCTCCTGCTCATGGGAAGGCTATCATTGGTCCAACCCAGGATATCGTCTTAGGGTTGTACTCCATGACGAGAGAGCGTCCTGGCGCTCTTGGCGAGAATCGAATTTTCAGTAGCCCGGAAGAAGTGCGCTTAGCCTACGATCAAGGCGCTATTCATTTGCAAGCCAAGATCAAAGTGCGCATCAATGGAGAACTGCAACAAACCACTGTTGGGCGAGTGCTTCTTGCCGACATCACCCCGTCAGAAATTCCTTTCTCTGACATTAATCGGGTGATGAAGAAAAAAGAACTCGGCGCTTTGATTGACTTATCCTTCCGCAAGGCCGGCAATAAAGCAACGGTGATCTTTGCTGACCGACTCAAGGACATGGGCTTTGAGTACGCCACGCGGGCGGGGATTTCGATTGGAATCCAAGATATGGCGATCCCAGCGGCGAAAGAGAAAATGTTGGAGTCCGCTCAGAAATCGCTAGAGGAAATCCAGGATCAGTACACCAAAGGGTTGATCACTGATGGTGAACGTCATAACAAAGTCGTCGATACCTGGGCGGCGGTGACCGATGAGGTGGCGAACGAAATGTTCAATAGCCTCCGCGAAAACCGTGGCGGCTTCAGTCCAATTTATATGATGGCGGACTCCGGTTCTCGCGGCAGCGCCCAGCAGATTCGTCAGTTGGCTGGCATGCGCGGACTCATGGCAAAGCCCTCCGGGGAAATTATTGAAACGCCTATCACAGCCAACTTCCGCGAAGGCTTGTCGGTTCTGCAATATTTCATTTCAACGCATGGCGCCCGCAAGGGTCTTGCTGATACAGCTTTGAAGACAGCAAACTCAGGCTATCTCACGCGTCGTCTTGTTGACGTAGCACAGGATTCGATCATTAGCGACCATGACTGTGGTACGATCGATGGCATCGAGATGACGCCGTTGGTGGAAGGTGGGGAAGTGATCGAGGGACTGGGCGAGCGCGTACTTGGGCGCGTGGCGCTTGAAGACATTCGTGACCCCTTCACCAATCAAATTCTTGTTCACGCCAGTGAAGAGATTGATGAAGAGAAGGTCATGCTTATTGAAGAAGCTGGTTTAGAGAAAGTGAGAATCCGCTCTTCTTTAACGTGTCAAACTCGGCGAGGCGTTTGCATTCGTTGTTATGGTCGCGATCTTGCCAGAGGGCGCATGGTGAACATGGGAGAGGCTGTGGGGATCATTGCCGCCCAATCGATTGGGGAACCCGGTACACAGCTGACTATGCGCACGTTCCACATCGGTGGCACAGCGAGTCGGCGGGCTGAGCAAACGACTTTGACTCCAAGAAACGATGGAGAGTTACGTTTCATTAATCTCAAGACGGTCGTGAACCGCGACGGCGATCTCGTGGTGATGAATCGTAACGGAGAAGTAGCGATTGTTGACCATCCTGAAACTGGCAGAGAGCGTGAGCGCGAACGCTATCCTGTCGTCTACGGAGCGAAACTGAAGAAAAAAGATGGAGCCAAAGTAAAGGCCGGCGACCTCATTGCGGAATGGGACCCGTACACTGTCCCGATCTTGACTGAAGTGAGTGGGACCGTGAAGTTTGGCGACCTCGACGAGAAAACGATGCAAGAAAAAGTCGATGAGCGGACTGGTCTTTCGACTAAGGTCATCATCGACTTTCGCGACCCGAGTGTGCGGCCACGCATCTCCATCAAAGAAGAAAGCGCGAAGACGGTCAAATTACCCAGTGGGCTCGATGCCCGTTATTTGTTGCCGGTTGGGTCTCACATTAACGTGGCGGAGGGACAACGTGTCGAGGCGGGAGATATTGTCGCCAAAATCCCCCGAGAGACTACGAAGACCAAAGACATCACTGGCGGCTTACCGCGAGTGGCTGAACTTTTCGAGGCCCGCAAACCGAAAGAATTTGCGGTCATTAGCGAGATCGAAGGCATGGTGTCTTTTGGAAAAGATACCAAAGGCAAGAGAAAAGTCATCGTCACGCCAGAAATCGGTGAAGCGCGCGAGTACCTGATCCCCCGGGGAAAACATATCAGTGTCCGCGAGGGAGACGTCGTGCGAGCTGGAGAACCTTTGATGGATGGCTCGTCTAATCCACACGATATTCTTGGTGTGTTAGGCGAAAAGGAACTGGCGAAGTCTCTTGTCGATAGCATCCAAGAAATCTATCGTCTGCAAGGCGTACGCATCCACGATAAGCATATTGAGACGATCGTCCGGCAAATGATGCGTCGCGTAAGCGTGACGGATGTCGGCGACACCGAGTTCTTAGTTGGAGAACAAGTAGAAAAGTGGCGTTTCCAAGAGGAGACGGAAAAAGTGTTGACTCGTGGAGGAAAGCCGCCAGAAGCCAAGTCGTTATTAATGGGTATTACCAAGGCGAGCCTCTCGACCGATAGTTTTATTTCAGCAGCCTCTTTCCAGGAAACGACCAAAGTGCTGACCGAAGCAGCGATTCACGGTAAAGTTGATCGGCTGCTTGGGCTCAAAGAAAATGTCATTATGGGAAGACTCATTCCCGCCGGAACAGGAAGTACGACCTACAGCAAGATCGAAGTCCGCACAGTGGAGAGCGAGGACGAACAAGCTGCGTTTTCTCAAACGGTCGAAGCTTCGTGATGCTTGCGTCTAGTGACTAAGGAGGATTGATGCCTACGATTCAGCAGCTCGTTCGTTTCGGACGAGAGCGACAGAGGAAAAAACTGACTGCCCCTGCCTTACAGGCGTGTCCCCAGCGGCGAGGGGTTTGCACCCGTGTCTACACCACAACGCCGAAGAAGCCTAATTCGGCGTTGCGGAAAGTGGCTCGTGTACGCCTCACAAACGGTATTGAAGTTACTGCGTATATTCCTGGAATTGGTCATAACCTACAGGAACACTCGGTCGTGCTTATCCGTGGCGGTCGCGTGAAAGATTTACCTGGCGTGCGGTATCACATCGTGCGTGGCACGCTCGATTCCATTGGAGTGCAGGATCGGAAACAAGGCCGCTCGAAGTACGGGACAAAGAAACCCAAATAGTCACAGAGGAAAGAGATCATGCCTCGTAAAGGACCAGTCCAAAAAAGAGACATCCTCCCGGACCCTAAGCATCAAGATACGACCGTCACGAAATTCATCAATATGATGATGCTAGGCGGCAAGAAAGGGACCGCAGAGCGAATTTTGTATGGTGCGATGGATCTCATTGGCCAACGAAGCGGAGAAGATGCGCTCGAAATCTTTCGACGAGCGATGGAAAATGTGAAGCCGATTGTGGAGGTGCGTTCTCGGCGGGTTGGCGGAGCAACGTATCAAGTGCCGGTTGAAGTGCGCACGAATCGGCGCAATTCTCTTGCCATGCGTTGGTTGGTGCAGTCCTCACGGCAGCGGCCTGAGAAAAGCATGCGAGAAAAGCTCGCGGGTGAATTATTTGAGGCTTCTCAAAATAGAGGTGGGGCAGTAAAGAAGCGGGAAGATACGCATCGCATGGCTGAGGCCAATAAAGCGTTTGCCCACTATCGCTGGTAGTGTGAGGTAGGGGGAAAGATAGGTGAAGATCCTAGAGAGGCGCCACGGTTGACTCTTTTGGAATACTCTCTAGAATTGCACCTTCCTAATACTTAGGAAACAGCGGTCCAAGATAAGAAAACTCTCGGATCACATCCCCCAAGACAAGATACGATTCCTTTCACTGATTCTACGCAGAAGGAGCGGAGCGAGTTATGGCGAAGGCGCGGTTTGAGCGGAC
>CAYTVL010000098.1:0-12739 GCA_964441775.1 uncultured Enterobacteriaceae bacterium | reverse complement strand
ATGCTCAAACGAGTTGTGATGCTGATGATGCAAAGTGCATAACACTCTCTAGAAACCGCCTCTCTCAGGTTAGACGAGGTGCTAGGTAAACCTCTGCTGGAAACCTACTGGTGGTCCTACTCAGCCGAGGTGCAAGAGCAGTTGCGTGACGCCATTAACAAGGCCGCCCGCGGACAACGTATTCGCTATGATGTGCCCATTCGCCTCAGTGAAGGACGTTTCATCACGATCGATTTCACGCTTGTTCCAGCGTTTGATCATACAGGGAACATTGCGTATCTGATCTATTCGGGGCGCGACATTACGGAACGTAAGCGGGCCGAACAGGCGTTACGGGAAAGTGAAGCCAAGACCCGAGCGATCCTCAACACCGCTGTGGATGGGATTATCACCATCGATGAACGAGGCGTCATCGAGTCGTTCAACCCTGCCGCCGAACGAATCTTCGGCTACGTTGTTGAGGAAGTGGTCGGGCGGAATATCAGCATTCTGATGCCGTCACCCTACCGCGAGGAACACGATACCTACGTCGGCAACTATCTGCGCCCGCGTCAAGCCAAAATCATTGGTATTGGCCGAGAAGTCACCGGGCAGCGAAAAGACGGTGCCCTGTTTCCCATGGAATTATCCATGAGCGAAGTGCCGCTTGGCGACCGACGGTTGTTTACCGGCATCGTGCGGGATATCTCGGACCGCAAATCTGCGGAGATGCAGATCACTACTTCACTCAAGGAAAAAGAAGTGCTCCTCAGGGAGATTCATCATCGCGTCAAGAATAACTTACAAATCATTTATAGTTTGCTCGATCTGCAAACCGGCTACGTTGACGATCCCGGCGTGCTCGCCATGTTTCGCGAAAGTCAGCGGCGCGTCAAATCTATGGCCTTTATTCACCAAAAGCTGTACCAGTCGAAAGATCTTGCCAAAATTGACTTCAGCGAGTACGCGCGCAGCTTGGTAGAGGAACTGCTCTCCGTCTACGGCTCTCAGGCCGAAGGGGTCACCCTACACTTTGACATGGAGTCGATTCCTTTCGAGTTGAACGCCGCCATTTCCTGTGGTTTGATCCTCAACGAATTGGTCTCGAATGCGTTCAAGCATGCGTTTCCGAATGGAAGAGTCGGCAACCTTACGGTCAGACTCCATCAAGATCAATCCCATGGCGTCACGCTCGCCATTTACAATGACGGCGCCGCGTTTCCGTCACATATCGATTTCCGCAATACGACCTCTTTAGGGTTGCAGTTGGTCAATCTCTTGACTGAACAACTCGGCGGGACGATCGATCTCCAAGTTCAGGACGAAACCTGTTTCACTATTCAGTTTCCTTTACTCTCGGGAGTGTGACATGACGGGAGCCCGCATCCTCATAGTTGAAGACGAACGCATTGTCGCAAAAAGCATTCAACAACAGCTCACGAAACTTGGCTATTGCGTTGTGGGGACGGCGGCCACCGCCGAGGCCGCCGTGCAAAATGCGGAAGAAAAGCATCCGGATTTGATCCTCATGGATATCCATCTCCAAGGGCAACAGGACGGCATTGCCGCCGCCACGCAGATACGCCGGCAACTGCGCCTTCCTATTATCTACCTCACTGCCAACTCCGACGATCAAACATTGCACCGCGCCCGCACCACGGAACCGTTCGGCTATTTGGTGAAACCGTTTGACACGCGCGAGCTGCACGCCACTATTGAAATAGCGCTCTATCGCGCCCAGATGGAAGAACGCGTGCAAGCAAGTGAGGAGCGGTATCGCGACTTATTTGAAAACGCGAGCGACGCGATTGTGACGATGGCCACGGACGGGACGATTTCTGAGGTTAACCGCGCCGCAGAAAGGCTGCTTGCGCGCTCACGGCACGACCTCGTCGGTCAACAAGCTCATCAGTTGATACCCGAAGACGAGTACCTCAGAGTGGCGGAGCGCCGCCAACGCTTGCATGTCGGGGAGCTCCTCAGCGAATTGCACGAAACGGAAGTGCTCCGTCCCGATGGCAGTAAAGTGCCCATTGAGATTCACTCCCGCTTGATTCGTGACGGTGCCGGACAACCGATGGGCACGCAAGCGATCGTACACGACATCTCCGAGCGCAAAGCCTTGGAACGACAGCGCGCCGACTTTCTCGCTATGCTGACCCATGACATCAAAAATCCGTTAGGCGTGGTCATGGGGTATACCGAATTTTTGCTGAAGAATGCCAAGCAGCGCGGCGGAGGAGACGAGGAAGACATGCTGCAACGGTTGCAAAGCAATGCGCTGGCTATTCATTCGCTTGTGGCTAATTATCTCGACTTTTTTCGGATTGAGTCGGGACGAATCATGTTCAATCGACAACCATTGCTTCTCGGTGAACTCCTGGAGAAAGTGGGAAAACGTCATGCCGGGGAAGCGCTCAAGCAGCACATCAGTATCGCCTTTCACAAACCGGAGGAGTCGCCCGTCGTCGAGGGCGACATTGTCTCACTGGAGCGAGTGTTCTCGAACCTGCTGCACAATGCGCTCAAATTCACGCCAGAACTCGGGTGTATTGAGATCCGCTTGGAACAGCGCAATGGGGAAGCTGTTGTGTCGATTGTCGATTCTGGTCCGGGTATTCCGCCGGAGGAAATACCGACGCTCTTCGGTCAGTATGTGCGCGGGCGCACCAGCCAGCGGGAAGGAAGCGGCTTAGGGCTTTTTATTGTCAAAACGTTTGTCGAAGCGCATGGGGGGCGCGTCGAAGTGAAAAGCGAACTTGGGGAAGGCTCCTGTTTTACCGTGCGATTACCAAAGATGGCTGAAGAAAAAATTCCCACCGCAAAAGAAGTCTTGATTTAAGCCATAAACAGAGAAGGGAGACAGAGAATGAAAGGCCGCGCTCTCTGTCCCAACTTGCTATCCCAGCTCTACTCCGTAAATTTCCAAGTGTTCTCCGCCGTTCCGCAAATCTTCCAGCGCGGAATGACGATATTGGGCTCTTTCGTTTCCTCGAACGAGACCTCCACCGGCAACCCCATCGCCACAGCGTCCTCATCATCCAGCAGTACCCCGGCAACGCGCACGAGCGCGCCGTCCGCTTCATGGCAGTCATCCAATTCAATCAAGGCGACCACGTAGGGCACGGTCTCGATGAACGCGCTGAGGATCGGTTGCGTCACCACCACATAGCTGTGGATGACGCCTTTGCCCGCTGTTGCAAACCAGGTGAGGTCCATCGACGTACATTTGTTGCACGCCGGAAACGGGGGGAACCATTTGTGTCCACAGCTCTTGCATTGGCGCACGAGATATTTGTGTTGCTTGGTCCCCATCCACCACTCGGCGGTGTCGAAGTCGGGGACGATAGTGATTCTGCTGTAATCAATTGGTCCAGGCATGATGTTCCCCTCCTTTATCCGATGATCCCGCGCAGAATCGCCGAGCTGGAGGTGGCTTCCGTGCCCCAGCCGAGACACGCGGCAATGCGCGCCTTTTTGACTTGACGGCAACCCGCCTTGCGATCATACGTGTGAATGCCTTCTTCCCAGCGTGGGCAAACGTCGTCCGCGCGATGGCGCAACTGTCGCACGTTTTCGATGACCATGCTGATGCCGTGCGTGTAGCCTTCGGAGAGATGCCCACCGGATAAATTTGACGGCAACTCGTGATCGATCTGTAAGCGCCCGCCTTTGACGAAATCTTTGGCTTCGCCTTTGCCGCAGAAGCCGTAGGCTTCGAGCTGAATGGTCGTCGTAAACGTAAAGGCGTCATAGCAGGAGATAATGTCAACATCTTTCTGGCTAATGCCCGCCATGCCGAAGAGACGATTGCGGCCATAATTGCCGGCGACGTAATGAATCTCCGGGCGGGAGTAATTCCACGAGGGGCTCGGGGCCATGGTGCGGGCCGTGCCGCCCATGATGAAGACCGGCGGCTGTCGCAGATCGAAAGCTCGTTCACGCGAAGTGATAATGATGGCGGCGGAGACGTCGGTCTCCAGACAGCAATCCAGCAAGCGAAGGGGCTTTGAGACCCAACGAGAGCGTTGGTGATCCTCGATGGTAATCGGGTTCCGCATAATGGCTTTGGGATTGAGACTCGCATGATAGCGATGGGCCACAGCGACTTCAGCGAACGTTTTGGTTGTTGCTCCAGTGTCGCGCAGATAGCGCATGGCGGACATGCCGAACCACTGCGCTGGCGTCGTCCACCCCCAGTGCATGTAAAACTGTTGATCGCCCGCGGCCTGCGTTGGCGGCACTGGACCGCTCGGGGCTTGCCCGCCCATACGGCGTCCGGAGCGTCCATTCATCGACCGGAAAATGACGATGGTCTTGCAGTAGCCGCCTTCCAACAAGCCCACGGCGTGCGCAATCAGCGCCTCGGTGCTCGATCCTCCGCCGAAGATATCGAGTGAATAATTGAGACGAATACCCAGCGAGGTCGCCACGTGATTTGACGTGGTGGAATCACCAGCCTGATAACTGGTCATGCCGTCGATGTCGCGCGCCTCCAGACCGGCGTTGGCCATCGCCTTCTTCACCGCTTCACAGGCCATCGACAAGGTCGTGCGGTTTGAGGGCCGCATGTGCGGCGTTTCTCCCACGCCGACAATACAGTATTTGTCGGTCAGATTGCCCATTGTGTCCCTCCTTACGCTTCCATCTGCCTTCGAATCTCCGCAATGAACTCCCGCGACCGGCCTGCGTCCTGCCGTTCCGGCGAGCCGAGGCCCACCACGACGCGATCGAGCACGCCTTTGTAACGAGCGGCTAATTTCTTGGCGATTTCATCGTAGGTTCCGACAATCGCCAGTTCCTCCAGCATGTCATCGGTAATCTCGTCCGCCATGCTGGACCAGTCGCCTTTGGCGGCTTTCGCGCTCAGCTTGAAACAGGTGTCGCCCCAACCATGCGCATCGAGCACGCCTTTGTAGGTGCGCGTCGACGCGTAGAACGAGACCTGCTGCTTTACCGGCCCTTTGGCTTTTTCAACTTCGTCCCGCGTGGCGCCGCTGGCGATAAACGTGCCGGTGATCAGCGACAGATCTGCACGTTTGCGCCCCGCCTTGGCCAAGCCCTTGTGTAGATTTGGCAGCACAGTTTCTTGAATATATTTACCGGAGTGAAACCCGTGAATATAGAACCCTTCGCAGAGTTCTCCTGCAAGTTGCGTGATGAGTGGGTTCAACCCGGAAATGAAAATGGGAATCTTGGGATGCTCAATGGGACCGGGATTAAAGAATGGCGTCATCAAAGTAAACTGGTAAAATTCGCCGATGAATTCTAGCTTCTTGTTGTTCTGCCAAGAATCCCAAATCGCGCGCAGCGACAAGATCACTTCGCGCAACCGCTTTACCGGCGACACCCACTTCACACTGAAGCGACGCTCGTTGTGTCCCTTTACCTGCGTGCCGAGACCGAGAATGAAGCGGCCTTTGGAGTTTGCTTGCAGGTCCCAGCAGATATTCGCCAGCACCATCGGACTGCGTGGAAACACAATCGCGACGCCGGTGCCGAGAGTGACGCGCTGAGTTTCCCGCGACGCGACTACCAAGGGAAAGAACGGATCGTGACTGGTCTCCGCACTCCACAGCCCGTCAAAGCCTAGCTCTTCCGTCCGTCGCGCCGTCTGCGCCGCTGCCTCAAACGACGACGGGAAAAAGGCAGTGTCGACTTTCATCTGAAGTTTCTCCTCTTCCTGTTCTCGGGTGGTAGGGGATGTGTTGCGTGAAGCGTGCTGCGTGATCCATAAATCAACTGTCCACAGTCTTTGACACTGCACGCACCACGTCACACGCACCATGACTTAGTACGATCGCGGCATTCCTAGCACGTGCTCCGCCACATAATTGAGCACCATGTTGTTCGACACCGGAGCGATGGAGAACAGGCGACATTCACGGAATTTCCGTTCCACGTCGTACTCGGCAGCAAACCCATAGCCGCCGTGCGTGTCGAGTGCGGCGTTGCCGGCAGCCCACGCCGCCTGGGCGCAGAGCAACTTCGCCATGTTGGCCTCAGGTCCACACGGTTCACCAGCGTCAAACAGTTCTGCTGCCCGAAAGCGCATCAGGTCCGCTGCTTCCGTTTGTGCATACGCTTGGGCAATGGGAAACTGAATGCCTTGATTCTGTGCAATAGGGCGACCGAAAATGATCCGTTCTTTGCCGTACCGCACCGCCCGCTCGATGAACCAGCGGGCGTCGCCGACGGACTCGGACGACACGAGAATCCGCTCGGCGTTCATGCCGTCGAGAATGTAATAAAAGCCGCGCCCCTCTTCGCCGATTAGATTCTCTTTCGGGACTTTCATGTCGCGGAAGAAGAGCTGATTGGTTTCGTGATTCACCATGGTGTCGATAGGCCGCACTTCCAGTGAATCGCCCGCCGCGCGCAAATCAACCAAGAAGACGCTCATCCCCATCGTCTTCTTTTCACATTGGTCATAAGGAGTCGTCCGCGCCAACAGAAGCATCATGTCGGAATGCTGCACGCGCGAGGTGAAAATTTTTCCGCCATTGACGATGTAGAAATCTCCATCCTTCTTCGCAAACGTTCGCAAGTGCGTCGTATCGGACCCGGCGTCGGGCTCGGTCACGCCGAACGCCTGCAAGCGCATCTCGCCGGTGGCGATCTTGGGAAGATACTGGCGCTTTTGCTCCTCGCTGCCGTGGCGCAGCAACGATCCCATGATGTACATCTGCGCATGACAGGCGGCTGAGTTGCCGCCGGAGCGATTGATCTCTTCTAAAATCACGGTCGCTTCTTTCATCGACAGCCCTGAGCCGCCGTACTGCTCCGGGATCAGCGCTCCTAGCCACCCCGCGTCGGTCAACTCTTGGACGAACTGTTCGGGATACTTGTGGTCACGGTCCAACTTCCGCCAATACTCATCACCATACTTGCTACAGAGTTTGCGAATCTCGGCGCGAATTTCCGGACATTGTTCTTTGCTAGGCATAACTTTGATCCCTTCATAAAATGCAAGATTTTGAGTACCGAATCATGCAACACGCCTTACGCACCATGTATTACGTTTTGCGTGTTGCGTATCACGCGCTACAGGACAATGCTTACTTCTCCTCATGGCCAGAATACTCGCCGCACCGCTTTTTCCAGTTCCGGTCGAAAATCTGGATGGGCAATAGCGATCAGCTCTTCCGCGCGTCGCCGCTGTGTCTTGCCGAACAGTCGGGCCACGCCATACTCGGTGACAACGTAGTCCGTGAACTGACGCGGCGAGGTGATGAAACTGCCTTCTTCGATGAGCGGTACGATGCGGGAAATCTTTCCGTCGGAAGTCACTGACGGTAACACGATGACCGAGCGCCCCCCTTTCGAGTAGACCGAGGCAATAGCGTATTCCGGCAGTCCGCCCGTACCGGTGAACATCTGCGGACCAAACGAGTCGGCCACCACCTGGCCAGTCAGGTCCACCCGCAACGCGTTGTTAATCGCTACCATGTTGTCATGCGAAGCGATGGTGCGGAGGTGGTTCACGTAAGCGACGCCGTACAACTCAAAGTTGGGGTTCTGATTGACAAAGTCCCTTTCTTCACGGCTAAACGCTATTGCCGTCGCCACGGCTCTTCCTCGATGAATAGTTTTGCGCGCCCCGGTGAAAATGCCCTGCCGGACCAATTCCACGCCGCCGCGCGGAATCCGTTCGGTGTGCCAGCCCAAGTCATTACGCTTGGCGAAGACTCCCGCCTGCACGATTGCCTCGCTGGTGCTCCCAGCGCCGACTTCGATAGTGTCGCCGTCTTTCAGCAGCGGCTCAACGAACGCGGCAATCTTCTTGACCTGGTCACTGAGTTCGATGGCGGGAAACGGCGGACGAAATTCTTCTGAGCCGGGCAATTCCACGAAATAGTCAATCTCGTTGAGGTGAATAAAATTATCACCGCCGGTGCGGATGGAACTCTTGTTGACCTCGGCAATCACCGTCTTGCTGTGGCGGATCAGTTCCTTCTTGTCCCATACGCCGCCGCCGAAGCTGACGTAGCCGTTGTGGTCCGGCGGCGACACATCGAGCATCACCACATCCGGAAGCGGAAAGGTGTCGTTGCGTCCCTCGTCCCACGTTTTCGTCAGTAGCGCGCTGGGGCAGACCCGATGATCGCTGCGCTTCTCCAGAACCATCTGTCGCACCGGTTTGGGCAAATAGGGACTGGTGTACCAAGGCTCGATCATAAAGGCGTCGGCGGCCTCAGGGTGATACCACGGCAGGTCCGACGCAGCGGCGCCGATCAGGATAGTCACCCCTTTCAATTCTCGCAAGCGATTGGCCAGCGCCCCAGCAACGAGCGAAGGGTTGGAGTAGACGGGGATCGCCACTCGGTCCCCCGATTTCACCGCTTTGACCGCCTCTTCAGCGGTGGTGAGGCGTTTTTGATATTCGTCGTTCCAGTTCATGTTAATCCCTCGCTAATTAATCCCTCGCTAACAGCAAATCCGGACGCACCACGCTATTGCCAAACGCCAGCGCGTTGATCGTTGCCTTTGACACCATCACCGCGTTGGGGTTCTTGTTTGCCAAGCTTTCCGCCAGAGCCCGTGCGGTAGACTGTAGAGCTTCCTTCTTTACCACTTGATTGATCATCCCCAACGGCAACAGCTCCGCGGCTTTATAGCGTCGACAGCCGATAATAATTTCCTTCGCTACCAGGGGGCCGACATGGGCTACGACCAACGCGGTCGAAGCCGGACTCAAGGGTACGCCGAGATCAACCTCAGGAAACCAGAATTCCGCTTCTTCGACCGCGATGCGAAAGTCACAGCCCAGCGCCAGCGTCCAGCCGCCGCCGGCGGCGTAGCCGTTCACTGCGGCGATGGTGACCTGTTCGAGATTGACCAACACATCGATCACGCGTCCGATCAAGCGAGCCCGTCGCTTTCCCAGCGGCGCAAAAATGCGCTGCCGCTCTTCTTTATCGGTAACGCCTTTGACCTGCGATAGATCGGCCCCGGCGGAGAATGTGTTCCCCGTGCCAGTAAAGATAAGTGCACGCACGTCTTTATCGTCGCGGACTTGATGCAGTAGCTCTTCGAGTTCCAAGACGATTTCTTCGTTGAGCGGATTGCGTTTCTCCGGACGGTTGAACGTCAGTGTCGCGATCCGCCCGTCTTTTTCCAGAACAAAATGGTTTGGCATGCACATCTCCCTTCGCCGCGGAGCCGCTTAATCTAACCGGAGAGGCCTCACTCTGGCAAGCGCTACGACAATCAGCTATCTGCTATGAGCAGTTGAACGGAGGAACTATGGATCTAGGACTGAAAGGTAAAGTGGCGATGATCACTGGCGCGAGCCGGGGGATTGGCCGAGCCATTACGTTGGGGCTCGTCGCGGAAGGCTGTCGCGTGAGCGTTTGCGCGCGCGGACAAGAAGGGGTCGATCAGCTTGCGCAAGAAATCCGCCAACGCGGCGGTGAGGCGTTGACGTTGGCGATTGATGTCACCAATGAAGCTGAGGCTCGACGCTGGGTTGAAGAAACCCGAAAACGCTTTGGTCAAGTAGACATTTTGGTGAACAACGTCGGCGGCTCGCGCCCCGGCGGCAATTTGACCGCATCAAGCGAGGACTGGAAAGCTGGATTTGCTCTGAATTTCTTTTCCACGCTTGATCTGTGTCAACTTGTCGTGCCGTTGATGAGTACGCAAAAGAGCGGCTGCGTCATCAACATCGCCTCGATCTACGGACGCGAGTGGGGCGGACCGATGACCTACAACGCCGCCAAAGCCGCTATGATCAGTCTCTCCAAAGAGATGGCGCGCGAATTAGCCCCGCAAGGGATTCGTGTCAACAGTGTCGCCCCAGGATCGATTCTCTTTCCCGGCGGCTCATGGGAGAGGCGGCAAATCGAGCAGCCTGACATGATCGCGGCCTTCGTGAAAGCCGAGTTGCCGTTTGGACGTTTCGGCAAGCCGGAAGAAGTCGCTGATGTCGTGGTCTTTCTAGCGTCGGGGCGGGCACAGTGGGTATCCGGCGCGTGTATCAATATAGATGGATGCCAGTCGCGGTCGTTGATCTAAAACCAGGAAGGGAGCACAGTGAGATTCATGAAAAGCACGGTCTTAAGGAAAATCTTTCAATGCCCTATGAAGATGTAGATAAAGCAGTGAGTCACCGCTTACAAGTCGATTTATCGCCGACGATTAACGCGCAAATCGAACGTATTGCTAGAACCAAGAAGGTCAAGCCTCAGACAATCATTTTAGAGGCGCTTACCTACTATTTACCTCTTGTTGACCAAGATCTTGATACTGAATTTGCGGAGTGGGATCGACTAAGTGATGAAGCTCTCACGGAGTTTGAGAAAGAATTAGAATGAAGCCGGGAGATATTTATAAGGGAAGGAGCCATGCACTGCCCCAACTGCGGACAAGATAATCCCGAGGGCATGAAGTTTTGCGGCGAGTGCGGGACGCCGTTTCAACGGCGCTGTGCGCAGTGCGGCTTCGAGAACCCGCCGCAGTTCAAGTTCTGCGGCGAGTGCGGGACGCCCCTGGCGGGGCAGTCTAGAGTCCAGAGTCTAGAGTCTAGCGGCCAAAAGCAGGCAGATACCCAACCTCAGACCCTAGACCCTAGACACCAGACGCTAGACTTGAAACCGGTGAGTTACACGCCCAAGCATCTCGCTGAGCGTATTCTTGCTGAACGAGAAGCGATGGCGGCGCGTGGAGTTCCTGATGGGGAGCGCAAAACCATCACCGCCTTGTTTGCTGATATTAAAGGCTCAACCTCGCTCATCGAAGACCTCGACCCGGAAGAGGCCCAGCTCATCATCGATCCAGTCCTCCAGCTCATGATGGACGCCGTGCATCGCTACGAAGGCTACGTGGCCCAGCCTCTGGGCGACGGCATCTTTGCGTTGTTCGGAGCGCCGATCGCGCATGAAGATCACGCGCAACGCGCTTTGTTCGCCGCGCTGCTCATGCAGGATGAGAGCCGCAAGCGGGCCGAGAAGTTGCGTCTGGAGAAAGGCGTCAACTTGCAAGTGCGTGTCGGGATTAACACTGGTGAAGTCGTGGTTCGTTCGATTCGCAAGGACGACCTGCACACGGACTACGTGCCCATCGGCCATTCGACTAATGTGGCGTCGCGGATGGAGAGTCTGGCCACCCCCGGTTCCATTCTGATCAGCGAATATACACATAAACTGGTGGACGGCTACTTCGAGTGCAAATCGCTGGGCGCGGCCCAGGTCAAAGGCGTCAGCGAGCCTCTCAAGATTTATGAAGTGCTGGACGTCGGACCGCTGCGCACCAAGTTGCAAGTGTCGGCGCGACGCGGGTTGGCGCGTTTTGTCGG
Organism: uncultured Enterobacteriaceae bacterium; assembly: GCA_964441775.1. Classification (GTDB taxonomy): domain Bacteria; phylum Desulfobacterota; class Binatia; order Bin18; family Bin18; genus SYOC01. The sequence goes on along the minus strand of CAYTVL010000098.1, from coordinate 1,464 downwards.
ACGCCAACCCGAGCTTGACTATTTGCAGAAAGCCTTTGCGTAAGCACAGGCGGGGCGCGGACAAATCGCCGGTGTGATGGGCGAGCCCGGCGTAGGAAAGTCCCGGTTATTCCACGAATTCAAAATGCTCCACCCGTCCGATTGTCTCATGCTGGAAACGTTCTCGGTGTCGCACGGCAAAGCCTATCCCTACTTGCCGCTGATTGACCTGCTGAGAAATTATTTTCAACTGACGACGCAGGATGACGAGCGCAAGCGACGTGAGAAAATCACCGGCAAAGTGCTTATGCTTGATCGCAGCCTGGAAGACATCATACCGTATCTCTTCTTCCTCTTGGGCATTGCCGAGCCGACCTCTTCACTCCAGCAGATGGACCCGCAGATTCGTCGCACGCGCACGTTGGAAGTGATCCAGCGGCTGCTGATCCGCGAGAGCCTCAATCAACCGCTCGTACTTGTTTTCGAGGACCTGCACTGGCTCGACGCCGAGACCCAAGCCTTTCTCAATTTGCTCAGCGAGAGCATTGCTAGCACAAGGATGCTGCTCTTGGTGAATTATCGTCCTGAGTACCAACACCAATGGGGCAGTAAAACCTACTACACGCAACTGCGCCTTGATCCATTGGGGCGAGCTGAAGCCGAGGAGATGTTGACCGCGTTGGTGAAAGAGAAGGTAAGGGCGCAGCATGCTGCGCCCCTACAAGACCTGAAAAAATTTATCCAATTCATATTGGACAAAACCGAAGGCAATCCCTTCTTCATGGAAGAGATCGTGCAGGAGTTGGTGGAGCGGGGCGCGTTGACCGAGCCGACTGGGAATGCGCCTCTCCATATTCCCCCTACCGTGCAAGCAGTGCTCGCCTCTCGTATCGATCGCCTTCCACCGGCGGAAAAGGAATTACTGCAAACCCTTGCGGTCATTGGCAAGGAGTTTTCACTGAGCCTGCTCAAAAAAGTTGTGGACCACTCGGACGACACGCTTCAACTAGGTCTCTCGCGTCTGCGCGGAGCCGAGTTTATTTACGAGCAGCCCGCCTTTCCCGAACCTGACTATATTTTCAAGCACGCGCTCACGCAAGAAGTGGCCTACACCTCCCTGTTGGTCGAGCGGCGCAAAGTGCTGCACGAGCGCGCCGCGCAAGCCATCGAAACGCTCTTTCACAATCGGTTAGAAGACCAATACAGCGAACTCGCTGCACACTACAGCCGCAGCGGCAACACCCAGAAGGCGGTGGACTATCTCCAGCTCGCCGGGCAACAGGCTGTGCAGCGGTCGGCGAATGCGGAGGCGATCAATCATTTGACGGCTGCACTGGAGCTGCTCAAAACATTACCTAATACTGACAAACGCATTCAACAAGAATTGGATATGCGCGTTGCCCTTTGCTTGGCGCTAATGGTGACTAAAGGGGCATATGCATTAAGCGAATCGTTAACTAAGTGAAATTGGAGGGGAAGTCGCAG
>CAYTVL010000097.1:0-12801 GCA_964441775.1 uncultured Enterobacteriaceae bacterium | reverse complement strand
CTGGGATCTGTCGCAACTTTGCACTTGAGGGATGTTCCGCTATGCTGCTCCACCAATCGTGAGGTGGTGGGGAGGCGGTATGATGAACTTCAAGGGGAGCCAATTTGAGCGGGAAATTATTCTGTGGGGCGTGCGATGGTATGTGGCCTATCCCATTTCGTATCGGCAGCTGGAGGAAATGATGGGCGAGCGAGGGGTCGCAGTGGATCATTCCACGCTTAATCGCTGGGTAATCAAGTATGCGCCTGAATTTGAGAAAGTGTTCCGCCGCCACCAGCAGCCCGTAGGCCGGAGCTGGCGGCTTGATGAGACCTATGTGAAAATCAAAGGGAAATCGGCCTACTTATACCGCGCCGTCGATAAAGACGGCCTCACCATCGACTTTCTCTTGACGCCCACGCGCGATCGGGACGCGGCTGAAGCCTTCTTACGCAAGGCCATTCGTACCCAGGGGCTGCCAGAGAAAATCACGATTGATAAAAGTGGGGCCAACACGGCAGCCATCACGCACTACAACAAGGTGCACAAGACCGCGATCGTCATCCGCCACTCCAAATATCTCAATAACGTTGTGGAACAGGATCATAGAGCCGTGAAACGGCTGACGCGGCCTATGCTGGGCTTCAAGTCGTTTTGGGCAGCCTGCTGTACGATCGCGGGCATGGAAGTGATGCATGCAATTCGCAAGGGGCAGTTGCTAACCCAGGAGAACGCGCCACAAACGCCTGCGGAGCAGTTTTATGCCTTGGCTGCATAAATCACTAAAAGTGAAGATTACGCTCGTCTTCATTTAAACTTTGCGACGGAACCTAACGGTCGGCCTGGCCGTGTTCCGGTCTTATTTCCTGGGGCTGCCCAGGCGAAGGACAACGGAGCCGCTAGACCGGACGCGCGAGGATGGCAGTCAGCGCTTGGCCACCAACGTCGGTGGCTTTCAGCTGCGCGCGATACCGAATCGCAATGCGCAGGAAGCGAAATCGCCAGCGATCAACGTCCCGACGGCAGCGGTGTTGATACGTGCCTATCAACACCCGATCGTTGGCGACGATCTCGAAAAAGTACGCCAGCGTGGTGGCCTCGTCCCCCTGGAGCTCGATCTGCATGTTGGTGCTGAGATGCCCCGTGACGAACAGCGGCGTGGCGTCGTGGGCCACGACGGCCTCGGTGCGCCGATAAAAGTCGTTGATGATCGCGTGGCGGCCGTGATACTGCCCATCCAGTCCCTGCACGAGCGGGTCGAGTCCGTCCATCTCCAGGACGGCATCTGCGGTGAACACGTCGCCGAGCGCGACCCAATCCGCGCAGTCGAGTCGATGGCAATAGTCCAGCCACGTCTGCCGAATGGCTTCGAGGTCTTCTAGCCGAGTCAGACGCGCCACGATAGCGTCAATCTTGTCGCTCATTTGCTCTCCCTCCTCTGTCGAGCGTGTCCTCCTACACTACACGGGATGGAGAAGCGTTGCACCTCAGAGACTCCCGAAGGCATCTCCGGCCGCCTCTCAGCCGCCGTTCCTGCGAGGGCAATCCTCGGCTCTAATGGGATGGACCGCTCCCCCTCACACCACGGCCTCACAATGGGCCAGAATGAATATACCATTACAAGAGAGAGGGAGGATCCGCGATGAACTGTTCAACATTCGGGATAGATGTGGCAAAGCAGGTGTTTCAATTGCATGGTGTCGACGAGCGGGGTCACGCCGTGGGGCTGAAGCGCGTGAGCCGGAGCAAGTTGCGTGAGACGGTGGCGCAACTCCCGCCGTGCCTGATGGGGATGGAGGCCTGTAGCAGTGCGCAATACTGGGCGCGGGAGTTCCAGAAGCTAGGACATACGGTCAAGCTCATCAGTCCACAGTTTGTGAAGCCATACGTGAGAGGTGTGAGAGAGGGATTTGTGAACTGTAGAACATCAAATTGCGGCAAGGATATCTTGTTGATTGACGGAAAGGTCTTTCTATAGTAAAGACCATACCTTCCCATGTGAACGTAGTTACCCCGTGGACCCGTACCAAGTCGTGGCATTGTCAACTTAAGACTAACTAAATGTGATGTGATACAATAGAGTTGTAGTTATGTCAGGCTGTGATCCATTAAGTTGACGATGCCCTTCTGAGATTGAAACCTTGCATCAGAACCGAATTACGGGAAGAATTGGTAGAAGCACGCTCGTTTCATGACCTCGGACGGACAGCGAAAGTGCAGTAGGAATCGGGCTTCCTCTCCGCAGAACTCACCCGCGGGCTCGGACTCAGGGGTCGCTCTCGTCACACTGTATCGTCTGCCGAGCGGGCGCGGATTAACGTCGTCAAAGGCATCAAGGCTGCCTTGGCAAAGATTGCTGAACACAGTCCGCTCCTGGAACACTATCTGGCGACGACCATCAAGACCGGCGTGTTCTGCTCGTACACACCCTCTCCCTATGCTCCCATCTCCTGGGAGTTCTAACTCCCAACGATACTCCTTGTGAACAGGACGAAGGAAAGGACAGTATTCGCGCTCTTCCTTTAGTGCTGCTTCCCTGTGCCTGTTCTCCCTAGCGGTGTTCATTTCTGCCCGAGTCACATTGTTCCTCAAAAAGTCACGCCTTACAGGCAAAGTCAGCTCAAGCAGAACCCGCGAAGGAGGAGCTGAGAAAGAGGTCATAAACGAATGCGGAAACGGCAGGGGACAGAAGGCTACTGGCCACGTGGGCGAAGCTCTCAGCTTTGTGGTCTTCGGCTTTGCATGGCAGCACGAGCGACAGTCAAAGCCATCGATTCGTGAAGCGCCGTTCTCGGGAGGCCCAATCTCCATAGTGCCCTTGGTGTGAGCAAGTACAGAGGAAAGAAAATATGCAACTGCAAATAGCGACGATGGTTGACCAGAGAGGGACCAGCGCTCGTTTTTGATGATCATGAGTGCGCCTCGTGCGGTGATAATGCTTTGCTTTCACGGGCCCCGAGCAATTTGTCACTTAGGATTGAGCCGACCTGTCCCAGGCCTCTCTGAGCGTCGTCTCGATCATCACCAAGGCGGAAACCAGAATGAACACGTACGTACCCAGGCGACTTTCCCGCGCGCCGCCCGAAAGAACCCCCAGGGCGAGGCCACACGCGGGACGCTCGCGACGAAACCGCTCACCACCTGCGCCGTGCCCTCTCAACCCTAGCTCCAGCCAAAGGCAAATAAGGTAGCAATCAAGTGTCTATTTCTTTCTTCTACACGATTGATCTTTCGTGCAGTCAGGCACGGACAAAGGAGACTTTTGCTATGGACAGAATCTCTACCTTTACGCGGACCCTGCTCGGCGGGCTCACCCTGCTCGGCCTCCTCTCGCTGGCTCCGGTGGTGCAAGCGGCGGCCATCACGGATGCCTCAGGCACCCTTTGTAAGAACTACAATGCCGGACAGGTCACCTTTATTGACTATTTGGTCGATGGCACCCGTAATTTAGCGTCCTACGCCGTCCCCGTCATTTGTCCAGTCGCGCGGAACACCAGTGACACCAATGGCGCAACCGTGTTCGTCAATCTGACCACTTTCAGCGCTCAGACGACGTCATGCACGGCGTACAGTTATGATTTTACGGGAGCCTTCCTAGGGTCCGCCAGTGGCTCTTCGACTGGCACCGGCTTCCAGACCATCGGTCTCAATCTGTCCGGGGCCGGCAAGAGCACTGTGTGGAGTAACTATAGCGTGCTCTGCACCATTGCTGGCAATGGCCAAGCCCTGATTTATGATGTTGATCTGTCTGAGAATTAATCCTCGTCGGAACGACGCTGACAGAACGGGTGTGTGACTCGGTGAGCGTCAGCCGGAAAGCGTTCCTCTACAAAGTCCAGCGCGCCCCGTCGTGTCTTCGGTGTGTCGGGGCGTTGACAACCCTGCCTATTGGAGACGGGGTGTGGGACAGACCCTGCACTTTCAGTCGGGAAGAATACCTCGTGAAGGCACTCTTCCCGCTCCACGAAAAACTCGAGACCAATCGAGTACCGTGGAGACTGAATTCAGAGCGACACACTGGGCGCTCACAGAGGGGGGGAAGAGGAGGGCGTGTTTTCCGTGATGGACCCGTGCGTGGAGCATGGAGGACGTGCAGCGCCCGTAGCGCAGGGGGCGCACGGCTGCTGAGAAAGGAAAGATCATGAAGCCAAAAGCTCTTTGGGTAGTAGGCTGGCGTACGGCGGTTGTCTTGGCTGGGGGACTCGCTCTGACCTGGTGGATCAGGAGTCCCTCCCACGTTGGTCCCTCACTGCCGCGTAACGTCAACTTCGTACCAAAGCTAGCGCTCTCCGGCCCAGGCGCCACAGGGGGGGCGGCAAAAGGGGTGCCGTCCACCTGTGCAAGCAGTTCCGGGTCCGTGGAGTCTGCCGTCTCGAACCTAAGTGGCGTGCAACAGGAGGTGGCGCTGCTAAGAAAGGAAGTCGCCGCCCTTCAGCGACAACTGCACTTGCTCCAGAATACGGTCCCCTCTGGGACTGCTGAGAGTAGCGACATGCCCCTGGTGCAGGGACTAGATCCGCTAGCACGGGCTGCGGCGGAACGCGGCCGCCAGGAACAGATGGCGATAGTGGAAGCGGATTTTCAACGCGAACCTCTGGACCGGGCATGGGCGTTACAGACAGCAGGAACCGTGCAGGAGGTCCTCACCAGCGACCCGTTGGGACAGAGTGCAATCCAGCACGTGGAGTGTCGGTCCCACACCTGCCGCGTTGAGCTTGCCACAGCGGAGAGCGGAGAATTAAACAAGGCGCTACCCTTACTATTACAGCAACTTGCTCCCACCTTGCCCAGCGTTACTGCGAACTCCCTGACTGACAGTGCTGGGGAGCGGATGATTCTCTATCTCTCTGGGGACGCTGCTGCCTCAACCCCCTAACAAGACTAGTGGGAGTACGGGTCCCGGTCCGAAATCTGTTGTCTTTGTCAATTCTTTAGACCTAGGCTGAGAGCCCAGTTGTACCGTGAATACAGGGTTGGCAAGGAGAGACGTCCCTCTGTCTCGGGTCGTCAGGCACCGTAGCATTGGCATGATCACGGCGAAGAGAAAAGAGAATAAGTATGAAACTCAGACACTGGAGTATCGCGCTTCTTATCTACTGGTATGGCGGCACAGCCGCTCATGCTCAATTGATTGATCACACCCAACAGCCCAATGCCGCCAACGAAGGTATTGCCAAGTCGTTTGCGGACGAGGTGGGGCCGGACGTCGTCGGGCATGGGGATCTAATGACACCCAATACTTCCCTCTACGTGATCAACCGTGATCCGTACCGTGCCATTCGCCGAGGCCGACAGCTTTTCCAACGCAAGTTTCTGCGGTCAGAAGGACAAGGTCCTCGGCTGGACGATGGGGCAAGCAATTTCCCCTTGGTCAGTGACAATCTGGATCGCGCCGCTGGCCTCTCCGATAGTTGCGCTGGCTGTCATGGACGCCCTCGAGGGGCAGCGGGGGTTGGTGGTGATGTGGCCACGCGGCCAGACAGCCGAGACGCTCCACATCTGTTTGGGCTAGGATTAAAAGAAATGCTGGCCGACGAGATCACCAGTGACCTCCGGGCTATCCAAGCGCAAGCTATTACGCAGGCCAAAGCTAGCGGGCATCTAGTGACTCGGGCACTCGTCAGTAAGGGTATCAATTACGGTTTGATCACCGCCCTTGCGGATGGCTCCGTTGACACCAGCGCTGTGAACGGCGTCAATCCCGACTTGCGGGTGCGTCCATTCTTTGCGCACGGTGGCAAGATCTCCATCCGGGAATTCGTGGTCGGCGCCTTACAAGCAGAAATGGGCTTACAAGCTGTGGACCCAGACCTGATGGCAGCCCATGAGGGTGGGCGTTTCGTGACTCCTGCAGGAATGGTGCTAGACGGTGCCTTGGATCAAATTGAAGCTCCCCCCACGACCGATGCCACTGCCGATCCCGATGGCGATGGCGTGACCAATGAAATCCCTGTCAGTATCGTTGATTACCTGGAATTCTATCTGCTGAACTACTTTAAGCCTGGTCGCTCTGAACAGCCTGGCAGCGGAGACGATGGCCTCAGCGGATGGCGACTCTTCCAACGGCTCAAGTGCGCCACGTGTCATATCCCAAATCTTCAGATCGATAGCGATCGACGCATGGCTGATGTCGACACGGTGTTCAATCCCACCCATGGTGTCTTCAATCGTCTCTTCGCCACTGCCACGGGGCTGTTCATGACGATTCCGGACAATCCGAGCCTGCCGCCGCTCAAACAGCCCAAGCTCCAACCCTTCTTGGTCAAAAACATCTTTACGGACTTTAAACGGCATGACCTCGGACCGAACTTCTACGAACGCAACTACGATGGCACCCTGCGCACGCAATTCCTCACGACGCCTTTATGGGGCGTAGGCAGCACGCCGCCCTATGGGCATGATGGACGAAGCATCAATTTGAAGGAAGTCATCCTCCGTCACGGTGGGGAGGCACAGGAGTCGGCAACTCGGTTTGCCCGGCTCCCAGACGAAGCCCAGCAAGCGCTCGTGGCCTATCTCAACTCGTTCGTCCTCTTTCCGCCAGACGATACCGCCTCGAACCTCAACCCGGCGAACCCCAAGGCGCCAAACTTTCCCCAGGTGGGGCACGGCAGTATTAAACTGTCCGTTCTCTTCAATGATCCTACCGATCCCGAGTAACACGGTGATGTATTCGTTTAGTTGCTCACCTTCACTGTACTGTGGGAAGCCCAATGAATTCACGAGGCCCATCAACTAAAAGGTACACTACCCTTACAGTTTATGGTCGCGCGCTTCCAGGCGGCACCCGAAGATCTCTATATCAAGCCAGCAGACGGTACCCCGACAGTGATCCTGCAGCGGCTGGAGGCCGAGCTAGACGAGCTCTGGAGCTTTGTGGGCAAGAACGCGACTTGCTACTGGGTCTGGATTGCGATGGACACCTCTACCCGTCAAGTAATTGCCTTTCATGTCGGGGACCGCAGCCAGGACGGTGCCGAACAATTGTGGGCCACCCTTCCAGCTGTGTATCGGGAGCAGGCAATAGTCTACACGGATCAATATACCGTCTCCAAAGGCGTTATTCCTCCGGCCCAGCATCGCGCCATCACCAAGCTCGCTCGCAAGACTAATCACGTCGAGCGCTTCAACTGCACGTTGCGGCAACGGGTCTCACGGCTGGTGCGCGCGACCTTATCGTTCTCAAAGAACCTTGCCAACCATATCGGTGCCATCAAGTATTTCATTTGTCACTATAATCTCACTAAATGTGCAGCATTACCAGCATAGCACTACCCAGAAAAGGCAGAGGTGGAGTGGGTGGTGAAATCTCGGTGACAGGGGCGGCAGTGGGAGCGTTGACGGCCAGCGACATCGTACCCATCTCGTTTCGTTGCTCGGTGGTGACAGAATGGGCAAGTGCTCATGGAGGTCAAGTGTATCGAGCACCCAACGATTTCACAAACTCGAGAAAAGAGAGAGCCTGCTAAACAGGAGCCATGAGTCTTCCTGACAAAGATGCCTTCTTGTTTACGCGCTGTCACTTTGACAGCTCCATCATTATTCTATGCGTTCGATGGTACATCACCTACAAGTTGAGCTATGAAGATTTGGTGGCTATTCTGGCCGAGCGCAACGTAGAAGTGGCCCATACGACCATCATGCGCTGGGTGCAGCGGTATATTCCAGAATTCGAGAAACAGTGGGGTCGCTATGCTCGGCCGGTGGGCACGTCTTGGCGCATAGACGAGACGTATATCAAATTCAAAGGCAAATGGGTCTATCTGTATCGGGGCGTCCTGCGATCCGTTCCCTCGAAATGGCGAAGAGCCAGGGATGAGGGGCTCAGACCGAGAAGGTCTTTGATAACTTGGACGGTGTAGAGGTGGAATTCCTCTCCCCGTGATGCACGGGTGAAGCACCCTTCCCACTGGGGCGACTGACTCTCAACCTGGTGAAGCGGGAGGGAAAGGCGGTCACGCAAAATCTCCTTGCGAATCCCGCCGAGCAGAGTTGCGTAGGGGTAGGCAGACGAACTCACGCTTGAATCGTCGTTAGGTACAACAAGCCTACGGAGGTTATTGGCTTGGTCCAAAAGGGACATGGAGACAAGAGAGAGTTCCCTCTCTCCGGCTGGACAACTTACGCCGTGTTCCAGGCTGCATCCCATCAGGTCTCCCGGCGAACAGTGAGACCCCGCCCGCAACGGCAAACAACGTCCAGGAACGGAGTAACTCCTCTCTTGCTCTCAACACGGTAAGTGCGGAGCAGGTGTCTACCGCATGCAGGAGAGGAGCGGGATGGGCTCAGAAGCAAAAGCCTGTGGGAAAGCCACGGGATAAGCAGACAGAGCCCCGGTGACGTGGAAGGTAGAGGAGTGAGTAGCAGTGGAGACGCTATGACCACGGTTGCAACATCACCGATGGATAGATGGGAGACGCTCCCCTGGAAGCAACTCCAGCGGATTGTCTTCAAGCTGCAAAAACGTATCTACCGAGCCTCGGGTCGTAACGATGTCCGAACAGTCCACCGACTCCAACGGCTCTTACTGAAATCGCGCTCTGCACGGCTTCTGGCCGTGCGCAGAGTCACTCAAGAGAATCAAGGCAAACGCAGTGCAGGCATTGATGGGGTGAAGTCGTTAACGCCTCCTCAGCGCTTGGCGCTGGCGCAGACCTTGAAGTTGGGGCAGAAGGCCCAGCCAGTGCGACGGGTGTGGATTCCTAAACCCCAGTCCACGGAACGGCACCCTTTAGGGATTCCTGTGATGGCCAATCGGGCAGGCCAGGCCTTGGTTACGGCCGCACTTGAACCCGAATGGGAAGCGCGGTTTGAGCCCAACAGCTATGGCTTTCGGCCTGGGCGTAGTTGTCAGGATGCGATCGACGCCATCTTTGCCTCTATCGCGGGCCAAGCAAAGTATGTCTTGGACGCCGATATCGCATACTGCTTCGATCGCCTCTCGCACTCAGCCATTCTCACTGCGGTCCACACCAGCCCGTGCATGCGCCGCCAACTCAAGGCGTGGCTCAAGGCCGGGGTGGTCGAGCACGGGGAGTTATTCCCGACTCCGGTCGGGACCATTCAAGGCGGGAATGTCTCACCGTTGCTCATTAACATTGCCTTGCACGGTCTAGAAACGCTCATCGGGAGACGATTTTGCCGTAACGGGCGCACGGGGTTTAATCCCCCCCGCGTAATCCGCTACGCCGACGATATCGTGCTCCTGCATCGAGACGAGCAGGTCGTGCGGCAGTGCCAAGAGCTGATGAGCGCCTGGCTCAGTGAACGAGGACTGGAATTGAAACCTAGTAAGACGCGGATTACCCACACCCTGTCGGTTCCGGAGGGAACCCCGGGCTTTACCTTCCTCGGCTTTGCCCTTCGACATTATCCGGCGGGTAAAACGCGGTCGGCTAAAGACACGCGGGGTCGTCTACTGGGCTACAAGACGCGGATCGTACCCAGTCCCGAAGCGATCCGACGCCATGTCCAGCAGCTACGCACGATCATCAAGGGCCATCGCCATGCCACCCAAGAGGCACTGATCCGCTTGCTTAATCCGGCCATGGTAGGATGGGCACGGTACTATGCTTGCGTAGGCAGTGCCCGGACCTTCCAGACTCTGGATAACCGCCTCTATGGCATGCTGCGCGCCTGGGCGACCCACCGCCATCCGAACAAAGGGAAACGGTGGATCGCGCAGCGGTACTGGCACCTCACCACAGGACACGGCTGGATCTTTCAACCGCCCCACAGTGAGCTGCAACTGTACCGTCATGGGCAAACGCCGATTCGTCGCCATGTGAAGGTCCACGGCGTACGCAGTCCCTATGATGGCGATTGGGTATACTGGAGCACGCGCTTAGGGCAGCATCCGGAAGTCTCTCCCCGAGTCGCCCGACTCTTAAAGAGACAAGCGGGGAAGTGCTCGGCGTGCGGACTGTTCTTTGCGGAGGGTGATCGGATGGAAGTCGATCACATCATCCCCCGAAGCTGTAGGGGGACAGATGGGAGAGACAACCTCCAATTGCTCCACCGCCACTGTCACGATCGCAAGACGGCGAGCGACCCTCACCGTCCAGGTACGTGTGACAACCGCCACGTCATTGAGGAGCCGTGTGAGGGGCCAACTCTCATGCACGGTTTTGGAGCCGAGCCGGGATGGTGACATCCCGGCTTAGGCAGCGACTAAGAAGGGCAAACTATTGATTTCTTCTAGAGCGAACACCGCAATATCGCCGCGGCCAAGCGCTTTTTTGCGCGAGCGATCGAGAAGCGAGGAGTGCCGGAACAGATTACCCTCGCTGGGTATGCCGCCTCCCATGCAGCGGTGGCGGAGCTGCAGGAAGAGGGCGTACTGCCAACGCCTCTCACAGTGAGGACGAACAAATATTTAAACAACGTGATTGAACAGGAGCACCGCCGAGTCAAACAGAGAGTGATGCCCATGCTAGGGTTTAAGCGCTTTGATCATGCCGCTATTACTATCACCGGTATTGAACTCGTTCACCAGATCAAGAAACAGCAATTTGACCTGTCGGCTATCTGTGCTCCCCATGCCCGTGCTCCACAAGTATGGGAAGCCGTGCTAACTGCTTGAGCACCACGTTGAATGGACGCTCCCTTATCTTGATCCTGCGAATTGCACCGGAACCTTTCTGTGTAGGTACAGATTTGTAACACTACCGTCTCGTTGACCAAACGGGGAAACGAGCAGGCCTCGCATTAGCGCGTATGCCTCACGCTACTCCTTAGAGAAGGAGGTTGACAGGGAAAATTTCGCGGCTATAGAGAGCGAGGCGACGCGAAAAGGAGGACCCCTGTGACCAATCTCATCATCGACGTGCGCATTAACGAGTACACGCTGCGGGATCAAAATCCTAACGTGCCCTACAGCCCGGAGGAAATTGCCAACCAAGCCCTGGAGTGCTGGCGGGAGGGAGCGTCTATCCTCCATTACCATGCGCGTGACCCCAAGACAGGCGCGCCTTCCGCAGAGGCTAAGCTCTATGCCGAGGTCGCGCGCCGAGTGAAAGAGAAGAGCGATATGCTCATCTTTCCCACCCTTGGGGCCTGGACCTTGCCCTCTCCTGAAGCGCGCATTGCTCACATTGTCGAGATGGCTAAAGATCCCCACACCAAGCCGGACATGGCACCGCTGGACATGGGGACGAGCAATGTGGACCTTTACGACGCCAAAGCCAAGCGTTTTAAGACGGAAGAGGTTGTTTATGTCAATACTACCAAAACGCTGCGGTATTTTGCCGAGACCATGAAGGCAGTTGGGGTGAAGCCCATGCAAGGGCTGTGGAACATTGGGTCTATCCGCCTCACGCGCGCTTTTATGGACATGGGCCTTTTTCAAGAGCCGCTCTACCTGGAGATCGGCCTTACGGAAGGTGGCATCCTCGCTGGCCATCCGGGGACAGTCAAGGGCCTGGAAGCGTTCCTCGATTTCTTGCCGAACAATCTGCGCTACGAGTGGGGGGTGGCTTGTTACGGCGGCAACTTGTTGCCCCTGGTCGGCGCAGCCCTTGAACGTGGGGGGCACATCGCCATTGGTCTAGGCGATTACCATTATCAGGAGATGGAAACTCCGACGAATGCCCAGCTCATCTCTCGTGTAGTCCGGATGGCCAGGGAGATGGGACGTCAGGTCGCGACTCCCCAGGAAACGAGACAGGCATTGGGTCTGGCGTGAAATGTAGAGTGGAGAGAACTAACGTATGATGTCTAAAGTTGAATTTTGGCGCGTAGCGAGTTTGCGAAGTTGCTTGGTGCTAGGGCATTTTTGCGACGTTTTATAACACTTTCAGTGATAGTTTACGTCAAATTTCTTGAAAAAACTAAGGATCACACGGAGTGAAGTCCTATACAAGAGTATCTTTTTTAAACAAGCACCAGACAACTTCGCAAACTCTCATGGCGCAGGAGGGTCAGGGACATCTCTGGACAGCAGCGGGCACATTCGTCGGTCCTTACAATAATAAGCGGTACTTCGGATACGACCCTGCTATGTGGGAGTCCAATAAACTGCGTGAAGGGAAGCGCAATGCCGGAGACATTTTTATTGTGAACCCCTTCGCTGGTCCTGGTGAGTGGATGGGTATCATTGTTACGAAACCTGGAACCACAGGTCTGCCTTGGCGGCCGAAGACTTCGTATAGCCAAAAACGTGTCGGGCTGCCAGGTGTTGTGCAGCGTTGGAACATGCCTGCGGATATCGTCGAACCAGGGGACGGCTTCGCCTATGCCTGCACCCGCTCCGGTACGAGTGGAGCGTCCGCACCGCCATTCGCGTCGAATACGACGCTCGGTGTCAACGCCCCGGTATGGACTCCCCATGCCGGATATTGGCCAGGCTCGAAAGTCCGCCCCACGATCGCAAACGGACATTATTATCAGATGAAGCAATGGCCAGCGTGGACCGCAGACACGCCGGTTTCACCGAACCAGATTACCACCACAGAGGACGCAAACGGGAATCTCTTTTTTGCGTACGTTCCGGAATGGATCGCCCACGCTAGAGTGCTCCTCGGTCAGCATATCCAACCATCGCCGCCCAATGGCATGGTTGTGAAGGTGAAACGCATCATCGGCTCTGAGCCCGGCGTCGGCTCGACTGGAACGACACCCCCTGATTGGTCCAAGCTAGTCCTGCCCACTGATGAGCTTCAGGATGGAACGGTCTTCTGGCAGCTCGATCCACTGAGAACTCGCTCCCACGCATCGCCAGGGGTTTCACGAGTAACGGTGGGATGGGACACTCGCCCCGGCGGAATTACTTGGCCCAGATATAGCGAAGCTGTCACCAGGGGCAAAGTAAGGCTCGCGCGTCCC
>CAYTVL010000096.1:0-13044 GCA_964441775.1 uncultured Enterobacteriaceae bacterium | reverse complement strand
ACAAACCTGTCGCTCTGCGTTCAAAGTCACCCCAAATGGATAAAGTCGAGCTTAGGGCGTGTTCACAAAGTTTTAAGGGATACGGATTCAAATGCCGATTCTTTGACAAAACGGGAGGATCGGCAGGGGATACGAAACTGATATACCCGATGGAGAATGGGCGATTTTGGAGCCCTTGCTTGAGCCTGAGCAAAAAGGCCGCCCCCGCAAGCCTTGTTTGAGGCGGATTGTCGATGCGATCCGGTAGGTGCAGCGCACGGGATGCCAATGGCGGCGACGACCGAAAGATTTTCCACCGTGGCGAAGCGTGTCTGTAACGCTTTGGCGCTGGCGAAATAGCGGTTTATGGGAAGGGATCATGCATGAGCTGCGTCACCGCGTGCGCGTCAAAGCCGGTCGCAAGCCCGATCCGACGCTGGCGATCCTTGACAGCCAGTCCGTGAAAACGGTGCAAAAAGGGGGCAGCGCGGCTACGCTGGCGGCAAGAAGACGAAGGGCCCCAAGCGCCACAGCGCCGTCGATATCATGGGCAACATTTTGGCGGTTGCTGTCCACTCGGCAGGCATCTCGGAAAGTCGCGGCGTACATCTTGTCGTGATCCGTTTGTTCCTCCTCCTGCCTCGCCTCCTCAAAATCCTCGTCGATGGGGGCTATAAACAAGGCGTCGTCGACTGGGGCAAGGCCATGTTCGGCTACCTCATCGAGGGGGTCAAACGCCCAGAACTCCATACTTTCAAGGTTCTGCCAAAACGCTGGATTGTCGAGAGAACTTTCGGCTGGTTCAACTGGTACCGCCGCCTGGCCAAGGATTACGAGCACAACCCAAAAACCTCCGAGACCTTGATCCATATGGTCGCTTCATCCATTATGCTCACACGTTTAGCAACTTTGTGAACACGCTCTCAGACCGCGTAACGGCGCTCGTCCCAACTGGCGGGAACCACCCAGTCGGCGTTGCTGGCGATGATGAGGTGGAGATAGTTTGGAGCTTGAAAGGGATCAACGCCTTCGGTTCAATCATGAGGTGTGGATCGGTGATCAAGGCTTTGAGGACACCTTCTGCTTGCACGTTGTCCAACCATGCCGCTTCATCGAGAAACAGGAGGAGGCAGTGTTACAGAGGCGCATTAAAATGGCCGGTCAAGTGGCGTTGTTGGGTGACATACACGTAGTGACGTCCTAGGAGCTTGCCGACTGCATTAACAAAGAATCCCTTGCCCGTTCCCTTACCACCACGCAATACTAAGGCTGTGCCGAGCTTCGTGGCGGGCTGCTGGACGAGTTGGGCCAACCAGGCAACAACCCAAGTCGTGAGCCGTTTGTCACCCTGACAAATGTTCTGAAGGAGATGGTTGATAAAGCCGTGGCATGCGCCAGAGCGGGGCTCAACAGCGAAGCCTCGCCACAGATTGTAGGTGTCGTCAGGGACAGGTGAGCCGCTGGGATCAAAGACCACACGATCATATTGGCGGCGGTCTGAATGGTTGAGCCACCAAGAGCCAACCGGCATAGAGGACGTTTTCGTTTGTTTGCCGCGTGCCCCGGTCTGCGTCTCTGCGACAGGGAGTTTATTCCGGTTGCGTAGTTTTTTGAAATCCTCAAACGTGAGGTAGGTGAGGTCGCGTTCGTCCAGCACGAACGTGCGGCCATTTCGACTCACTACAGCGTAGCGCTGGTTCATGCGCTGAAGAAGAGCGGCGTACTCGGCTGGGGTTGGGACATTGTCTGCAAGGGCTACAACAACTTCTTGATCATCTTCAAGGTCGGTGTTGTACCCAGGATTTTGATCGTCTATAGTATCCATAGTAGTAAATTCTTTCTTGCCCTGGGGTCCTGCCAGAGACCACCAGAGCAAATGTAGGTTTAGAAAGAGGCCCAAGTAACAAATCAAGTTACTTGGGCCTTTTCTTTAGCGCCAGATTTCGTCGGCACAGTGGCCATGCTTGTGACCAGGCGGAAGTTCCAGTTCTATCGTGACAGTTGCGGTGTCTTCTACCATCTCCAAGCGACACGTCATGCACCGGTATTCGGGAGGTGGTTTGCTCGTCCCGAGCTTCCGCCAGCCATACCGTCGCAACTCCATTTCTTCCTGTGTGGGATCGATTTCGAGCGTAAGGGGGCACTCTTTACAACTCACGACTGTCTTAGCCACAGCGCACCTCCTTTTGGGTCAGGTAAGCCTTCAAGGCCTCTCTCACGATAGCGGCCATGCTGAGCCGCTGCATGCTCGAAACCTCCTTGAGCTGCTCATAAAGGGTTTGGGGTAACAGGGTAAAAAATGGGGTAGCCATTTCCCCTGACTGCTGAATTACCATACCGTCTCCTTCTCTGGTGGAGTGTAATTTTGGTTTCCTGCCTTTTCTAATCTATTCTATAATAGCATAGACAAAACGGCACTTGCACGTTCAGAATCGCTGTGGCGGCCATTTGATGCGTCTCTGCTGTGCTAGACGAAGAGGTCGAGGTTAGGAGGAGCCTAGAAGCGATTTAGTAAAGCCCTAAGCCTGAAGGATCGTACAGGGCCTTCTCTTTCCTCTTGACTGAAGAGATCAGAAACCTCTCACATTGCTTGCCTGTAGTGGGTCGTCTGCTGTTCGCGTGTTTCAAACCATGTCAAGACTCGGTCATATTCAAAGCGGACCAAGCGAGACCAAGCTGTCTGCATGGTAGCCCTCGTTTTCTCCAGAGGCGGAGAGCTGCGACGCTACATTTCAAACGAGCGGCAAGTTCTTTTTCAGTTAATAGTTCCAGATGGTGCATGGTGCCTCCTAGTTGACTTCGGTTGTCTTTACTATAATCTTTTTTTCACCCCTGTGTCAAATGTAAATATTTGATATATCTATATATTTACTTGATACTCAATTAAATTTGACTAAACAGTTATACTAGTTTATATTGCAGCTATGAGCGCTACAGAAGTGCAGCAAGCAGCTGAGTTCTTCGCCAAACTTGCGAATAGTTATGGGGAGCAGTGGGAGTGGCGCGGTTTATTAACCGAGGCAGTAAAAGCAAATCTTAGTGAAGATTTTAAGAGGTTTTTGATACAAAATAGTGACACACTTTCGAAGTCTAGGCGGGAGTGGTTGAGCCAATCACCGGATGCTGGAGTGCTGTTTTTCTACTTAAAAGATCTCGCGAAGACGGTTTGGATGGTCCTGTCCCAGTTATTGAAGAATCGCCCCGTGGACCGTGGTCAAGTCTCACTTAACATGTGGCTCAGGGGGCGGAGCATAACTATACATGCAGAGCCGCTTGAGACAGCGGTTGATGAGTACCTGGAATCACAAGGGGATTTAATGCAATTAAGCGTTCGACAATTTTACGAGGTCTTAGAGCATCGGCCTTTTCCCTTTGGTCAGTGCCGTGTTTGTAAGCGGATCTTCGTGCAAATGGGGCGCGGCAAGCCGCAGAAGTATTGTTCGACACCCTGTCGAGCAAAAGGGCTTCCTTCGGCGATCAAGCGGACCGAGTACGTCAGAGTGTACCGTGCGAAGAAACGGGAACAGGACATTACCGTGACATGCAAGATTCTCCAAACCTACCCGCCACAGGAACATGTACGGCGTTTGGAGGAGGAATTCCCGAGAAAGTCGCGGCGGCAATTGGTTTACTTAATCAAACAGGCAAAACAAGTGCAGCAGTGCACGAAGGAGGCGTAAGCGATGAAAGGGCTCTT
Source organism: uncultured Enterobacteriaceae bacterium (assembly GCA_964441775.1). Classification (GTDB taxonomy): domain Bacteria; phylum Desulfobacterota; class Binatia; order Bin18; family Bin18; genus SYOC01. The sequence goes on along the minus strand of CAYTVL010000096.1, from coordinate 9,368 downwards.
GAAACGAGGAACTACCTGGTACATTCGCTACAGGTTTCAAGGCAAGGACAAATGGGAAGCCATCGGCCCAAGTAAGCGGCAAGCCGAACTCGTGCTCGCCAAACGAAAGGTGGAGATTAAAGAAGGCCAGTATTTCTCAACACCGAAGGGTCTTACGTGGAGCTACAACCAACTTATGGACCGCTATCTGGAGTATGCGCGTGTGACGAAGAAACCGAACACCTATCAGCGCACGGACTGCGTATACAGCAAGCCCTTGCGTGAAGCGTTCGGCGCGTTGACCCTCAAGGAGATTACGCCTGCTGCGCTCAGCACGTACATGGAAAGCAAGCTGAGCGACGGACTCAAGCCCGCAACGGTTCGGCATCATCTAGCGCTCATGAAACACTCTCACCCTGGCGGTTCGCTGGGGATTATTAGTAAACAACCCGTTGCGCGACGTGCGCCTGCCCGTCAAGGTGCAGAACGCCCGTCTCCGTTACCTCACCCCCGAAGAGATCGAACGGCTACTCGCTGCGTGCCCCGAGCATCTCCGGCGTGTCGTCACCGTGGCACTCCATACCGGCATGCGCAAGAGTGAAATTCTCACTCTACAATGGCAACAAATACAACTAGAGCAACGTGGGGTCTTGCTGCTTGATACTAAGAACGGCGAGCAACGTGGGGTACCCTTAACCGAGACAGTCGCGCGCCTCTTCCAAACGATACAGGAAGACCATGCGCGGTTTGGTCTCGCTTCGCCGTGGGTCTTTCCGAATCCCGTGACGGGTAAACCATACCGCGCGGACTGGAAAACCGCCTGGTATACGGCGCTGCGTAAGGCGGGCATTGGTGATTTCCGCTTTCACGACTTGCGGCATACGTGCGGGAGCTATCTCGCGATGAGGGGTGTTGATATTCGCACGATTCAAGAAATCCTTGGACACAAAACCCTTACAATGACGCAACGTTACACACATCTCACGCAACAACATAAGCTCGCGGCAATCGGTCAGCTTGAACACGCCTATCGAGTGCCTACGGCAGCATTGCTAAAGCATGAAGTTGTAGCAGAATCTGTAGCAGGGACTGGAAACACAATTATAGCAAAACTGCTAAGTGCGTGAAAAAGAAGGTGCGCCCTGCGTGATTCGAACACACGGCCTACAGGTTCGTAGCCTGCCGCTCTATCCAGCTGAGCTAAGGGCGCATAAGGAAAAGCAAGGACTTACAAGAGAAAGGGTGCACGCTGCGTTTTTATATGTATACACCATGTAGGAAAGTTCCCTCAACGAGACCCTTTCTGTACCATAAGATGAGGGGAAACGGCAACTACCTCCATCCTCAGCTTCCCAAACCATCCAGAAGACTTCGGTCTTTTCCGTCACGTACGCCTGAGGCCTCTTTGTATTGATTCTTAAACGTAGACGCTAAGCGATTGCCTGTGCCGGGAGACACCCCCTGCTGTCGCTGTCCTTCACAAAGGGGGTGCTCACCCCCCCCCCCACATGAGGTTACTTTTTCACCTTCATGATGTTCTCAGGTTTGTAGCCAACGACTTTGACCAGACAAGCTACATGGACAGGTTGACGACGGTCAGTCTATTTCAAAGAGCGACCGCGACCCTGAAGTAGTTTTGACTTGAGGATGGACGTTAAGACTTATCGAAGAAGCAAAAGCCGATTATTTTGTACCGCGACCTTCAAGTTTCTTTTTCGGGCGCCCACCTTTACTTTTCGTTCGTTGATAGTCGTCGAGCGCAACTTTTGGAATCAACACTACATGCTGGAAACGAAGAGCGCGAAGACGGTCGCGATTCACGGCATGCCAAATCGCTTGTCGGCTGACGCCAAGCGCCGCTGCCGCCTGCCCCATTGTCATCACATCTGGAAGCGCAGCTTTACTTCCCCCACCAGCACCGCCACTTTTTTTCTTCGCCGCCATCGGTTTCTTTTTCGCACTTGCCACCGCCATAATATGCACATCCTTTCTGTCGAAGTTTCTTGATCTACTTCCCGTCGCCGCCGTGACAATGTTTAGGAGGAAAAGAAAGGAGTTTTCGTAAAATTTCTACATTCTCTCCTTACTATAGGGTAAACTGTAGAAGCAGTTTTTGCCATAGTCAACCCCCATTTCTTGCCAAACGCAACTACTCTTTCGCATGCCCGTCCAAGCCGCGAAGAGAATTATTCACAAAAAGTGACTTTACGAAATCTCTCCTTTCTCTGGTTCGACTTCGCGAACGTGAAGAGCAGGCGTCAAAGCAGTTTCAACAGCGAGTCAATTTCCTCCATACGGTCTCCTCCGTAGAGTAGAAGCAGTCTCCTCCATAGAGTAGAAATGAAGACCCTCCTAAAACTCATCTGTAGACCTCTCAACGCTGTCATTTCTAAGCCGAGAACACATTGAAAAATCTCAAGGGAAGATTCTTCGCGGAGTTTCATCACTAAGCGAAGTCAGCAAGCTCAGGGCGACATGACCGACAGATTTAGGGATGACTGATAGAGACAGCAGGGTAATTGTTGACAACGTCACGGAAGGCGCAGGGAAGTTGTCTCTCGATTGAGCAACTTCCGTATCCCTTCGTTACCTTTTGTCAAAAGCAAACGCCAAGGACCGCGCTTTCAGGAAACTCCTCAGTTGCTCGATTGCGTGAACAACAAAAGTTAGGAAACGGAGAGGGCGGGATTTGAACCCGCGGTACGGTTATTAGCCGCACACTCGCTTAGCAGGCGAGCGCCTTCGACCACTCGGCCACCTCCCCTTACTTGTTTGGGTTAGGTTTTTAATACTAACGATTCCTTCCTCTTCGTGCAACGTGAGCGCTTTCCTGAGGCCTTCACTTTATCTTCCCTCTTTGAGTCGGTTCCGTAAGCCATTGACAAATGAAATTGAAAATGATTCTCAATTTCATCGAAAGGGGAGACTCAACATGAGAGCAAGGAACAAGCGAGTCTGGATGGCGGTGTTTTTTCTAATTGGAATCTGGAGAGTACAGCCGGTCAGAGCTCAAACTGCACCGGCAGGGTTGGAGGAACAGATCAACCGCCTTCAGCAACAAATGCTGGACATGCAAAAGGAACTTGAAACTTTGCACGATCAGCAAAAAAAGGCCGCCGATGAGGCGCAGAAACAGCAGAAAAACACGACGCAACAGATGGAAACCGTCAAAGAGGAGCTGACGGAAAAGACCCTAGGCTTGCTGGACCGTGTGAAGATCGGCGGTTATGGTTCGCTGCGTTATGAAGGCAACTCGTTGCACAATCTAGAGAACACCTTCACGTTTCGCCGCTTCGTCCTCACCACGGAAGCGAAGATTGCGCCTCGGTTGCACTTTGCTGCGGAATTGGAGTTCGAACGTTTCCGTAAGCTGGAGCTGGAGCGCAGTGTCGGGAAATCCGGCGCTGGGCTGCTGGCGCAACAGTCCGTGGATGGAACCAATGATTCTGAAATCTCGCTGGAACAAGCCTGGTTACAGTACGACTTTACTGAGAGGTTCAATCTTCGTGGCGGCGCGGTCCTGGTGCCGTTAGGCCGGTTCAATCTCCATCACGATGACAATCTGTGGAATCTTCCCCGACGCTCATTAGTCGACCGCGGCGTGCCAGTGCTGCCATCGACGGCGGCATGGGACGAACTAGGCCTCGGATTTGTCGGCAAAGCGCCGGTGGGAAAAAACGGACTCCTTGATTATCAGTTTTATGTCGTTAACGGCGTCAGTCTCAATGCAGATATTGAGCAGATTGTTCAGAGTAGAGAAACAACTAGGAGTCGATTAGTCGCGGGAGTAGAAATTTCCCCACAAACCGGCTCTTTCGCCAATGACTCGAAAGGAGCCAAAAGTCTAACCGGGCGGTTGGCGTACGCTCCTACTCCCGGACACGAACTGGCTGGTTCTTTCTATTGGGGTCGCTACACTCCCCAATATCTCAATAGCGAGCAAGTGTGGTCACTTGGGTTTGATGGCTTTACGCATCTGGGCCCGATCGAGCTCGAAGGCGAATACATCTACACCCATTTTGGCGGGCTCCGCAACGTCGCCCGCAAATTCGCTCAAGTGGTCAAGGATCAGGAAGTTGCCGTTGAAGAGACGTTCAGCCCCAAACTGGAAACGGAAGTCGAGTTCGAACTTGCCAATCTGTCGAGCACAAAGCATGGGTACTGGCTTGAGGCGCGTTATCCATTTTGGCCGGACTTGTTGAGCGATTCTCCGCTAGGTTGGGGATTCACCAATCCTCAGCTCATCCCCGTCCTCCGTTGGGAGCAAGTCTGGATGCCGAGCCTCCTTCAGTCCGCCACTTTTGAAGACGGCAATCTCACTTCCTTTGCGAGAGAGAGCCGTTTCATTGATCGTATCACCGCCGGTCTCGCCTATCGTCCGACCCCTCTTGTCGGGTTCACGCTGGCGTACGAATATACCTGGACCAATAATGGCAAGAGCTTAGCAAATGTCTCCAATTTTCTGCCGGCTAATTCACACGAAGATCACGCGCATGCGATCCTTGCAGGAATGACTTTCGGCTTTTAATAACGTGACCGCCAGTCTTCCAGCCCTCAGGTCGACTGGCCTTTTTGACAATGATGACATCTCTTTCACAACCGTTTCCATTCTGGGCGCTAATCTTGGTAGGTGGCGTCCTCTTCTGCTTTTCGCCTGCTTCTGTGTGGGGCAAGGTGCTGCACTCACGTGAGGAGGCGCTCAGGCTTGCCTTTCCCGATGCGGACCGAGTTGAACCGCAGATCTTCACTCTGACGGAAGACCAACAGCAGCAGGCCGCGCGGCTCTCAGCCACACCGGTCGAAACAAAACAAGGCAGCTTCTATACTGGATATAAAGATGGACAAGTCTTGGGCTACGCTTTTCTCGACACTCGCACAGTGCGCACCTTACCGGGGACCTTTTTAGTGGTGCTCTCTCCCGCAGGCAACGTGCAAAAAGTCATGGTGCTTGCCTTTCACGAGCCGGAAGACTATCTCCCACCGGAGCGATGGCTACAGCAGTTTGAGGAGAAAGCCCTCGGGCCCGACGTCCAATTGCACCACGGCATTCATGGCATCGTCGGCGCCACGCTGTCTTCCCAAGCCGTGACCAACGCCGTGCGTTTTTCCCTGGCGCTCTTCCAAATCTTGCTGCAAGAAAGACACTGACTCGCATGCGCTTTGTGATCACCGGAGAATGGTCGAAGAATCGACTGCTGCAACTCATCATCGTTCTGTTCCTCGTCTACATCACTGCGTTGTGGCTCACGAACGCGCTGCTCTATTTTCAAAAGATGGGGCTCACCTATGCTTCGATCACGGAGTATTACCTGGGGTCCGAGGGAAAATTTCTGCCGCCGCGCAGTTATCAAGGCATGCTGGAAATCTCCCATTTTCATCTTTTCGCTATGGGCATTCTCCTCTTGACGCTCACCCACCTCATGCTGTTCGTCCCGCTGCGGCCGGAGATCAAGCCCTGGTTTATTGTGATTCCTTTCACCTCCGCATTGCTGGATGAAGGCAGCGGCTGGCTAGTCCGCTTTGTTCATCCACTCTTTGCGTATGTGAAAATCGCCGCTTTTCTGGGCCTCGAAACCAGCCTGGCCGTGCTCATTGCCGTCAGTCTTTGGGCGGTCTTTGCCGGCTCGCAGGACACCTATCGCAATGGCGACGCTAATGCTCGTCCCCCAGGAACCTCGCAACAGTAACACCCAACACGCTCTCATGCAGAAAGCCGCCGTGAGAAAGCAGCACGCCGTGCTGATTGTAGCGCACCTCCTCGTTCTGTTCTCGGTCAACTCAGCGGGCGGTTGCGTCAGCGACGGTCGCTGGGTCATGGGGACTGTCCTGGAAGTCACTCTTTGTGAACAACGGAAGATCGTCTCGTCGCAAACCATTGAGGCGTTATTCGCCACAGCAACTCAGCTCGATGCACTTTTCTCCACGTTCTCTCCAGTTAGTACAGTCAGTATACTCAACGCTCACGCCGGCCACGGCGCGTTAGCGGCGCCGCCTGACCTTATCGAACTGCTCACATTATCTAAACACTACTGGCGGCTGACGCATGGCACATTTGATATCACGGTCGGACCGCTCGTCGCGGCCTGGAGCGATGCGGGCCGGACGCAAGTGCTACCGTCGCCCGTCGTTCTCAAAAATGCGCGCGTCAGGATGGGTAGCGACAAAATTATGTTTTCTTCTCATAACCGCGTCAGTCTGGGACGCGCTGGCATGGCGATCGACCTTGGCGGCATCGCCAAAGGGTATGCGCTGGACCGCCTGACGTATGCACTCAAAGACCAAGATATCGACAGCGCCTTACTGGATTTTGGACAAAGTAGCATCTGGGCCCTAGGTTCCCCGCCTGACGCCCCATACTGGCGGTTACTGGTTCAACGACCGGATGGAGAAAGTGTGGGCATTCTTTCTTTACGCAATCAAGCGCTCTCGATTTCCGCCAGTTTTGGTCAACGCTTCACCATCCAAGGACGCCAGTACGGACATATCATCGATCCCCGCACTGGCGAGCCGCTCACCCGAGACTTGTTGGCCTGCGTGATCGCTCCCGACGCGACTCAAGCAGAAGCGTTAAGCAAAGCCTTGTTAATCCTAGGAGAGAAAGAAGGGATCGCCCTACTCGAACGGTTGCCGGGAGTTGCAGGGCTTTTGAGCGGCGCCAGTCACCGACTCTGGATGACCGCTGGATGGCGGCAATCAACGCAATTCGTCCCTCCCTCACAAGACCCAGCACATCGAGAATGATAGTGTTCGACAGCGTACACCAGTAAAGAAAGAACACGATGGAGTATCTTGTCATTGGCATCGGCGGCGTGCTCGGCGCGAATGCGCGGTATCTGGTCGCAGCCTGGGCGGCGCGCCGCTTTGGCTTAGTCTTTCCCTACGGCACCTTTTTCATCAACCTCAGCGGCAGTTTCATCCTGGGCCTGTTCCTGGCGTTCATGCTCAAGTATCCCACTTATCATTATCTGCGCCTCTTTTTTGCCGTGGGCTTCTTGGGAGCCTACACAACATTCTCCACGTTCTCATTCGAGTCGCTGCAACTCCTCCAAAATGGACATCTGATGCTTTCTCTCACTTATGTGGTCAGTAGCGCCGTGCTCGGCGTCTCGGGCGCGTGGGTCGGGTTTACCCTCGGTAGATTCTTTTGACGTTGTCCCGGGCAGTAGCAACTTCCCCTCAATTCTCCTCACCTCTGTGCAAATCTCCTCCCTCATGGTAGACAACGACATACTACTTGAAAGAGGAAAAAAACAGAGCAAAGGAATGAGAGGGGGTCGTTGATGGATTTCTATACCGTGCTTGACCAGGTCGTCGCCCTCTTGCAGCAACGTGGGCGGGTCACGTACAGTGCATTAAAACGTCAATTCAACATTGATGACACTTATCTGAACGATCTCAGAGATGAACTTATTGAAGCGCAACGTGTTGCCATTGATGAAAACGGCAAAGTGTTGATGTGGACCGGCCAAGGCAGTTCAGCGTCGAGTATGCAGAGCCTCAAGTCTCCAACTCCGAATTCTCTCGACCCTAGACTGAGCGACTCTAGACTGAGTGACCCTAAACCGATTAGCTATACACCGCCCCACTTAGCCGAACGCATCCTGGCGGCGCAGGCGGCGCTGGAAGCCCGGGGCGCCACAGGCGGCGAACGCAAAACCATTACGGCTCTCTTTGCTGACCTCAAAGGTTCGACGGCGCTGATTGAAGGGCTGGACCCCGAAGAGGCGCGGGCGATTATTGATCCTGCTTTGCAACTGATGATGGACGCCGTGCATCGCTATGAAGGCTATGTGGCTCAAGCCTTAGGCGATGGTATCTTTGCCTTGTTCGGCGCGCCTCTGGCCCACGAGGATCACGCGCAACGCGCCCTTTACGCGGCGCTACGCATGCAAGAGGACATGCGCCGTTACGGGGACCAGATCCGGCTCAAACACGGCGTGCCCTTGGCGATGCGCGTCGGGGTGAACACGGGTGAAGTGGTTCTCCGCTCGATTCGTAAGGACGACTTGCATACCGACTATGTCCCGGTAGGCCACTCGACCAACTTAGCGGCGCGCATGGAACAGATGGCGACGCCGGGGTCCATTCTAGTCACGGAGTACACGCACCGTCTCACGGAGGGTTATTTTACTTTTAAGGCGCTGGGCGCGGCAGAGATCAAAGGGGTGGAAGCCCCGCTCCATGTCTACGAAGTATTGGGGGTGGGGCAGCTGCGGACACGCTTGCAAGTCACGGCCACACGCCGGGGGCTGACGCGGTTTGTGGGGCGGCAGATCGAACTGGAGCATCTGCGCACAGCGCTAGAGCAAGCGAAAGCGGGACATGGACAGATCGTGGGAACCATGGGAGAGCCGGGCTTGGGCAAGTCGCGCTTGTTCTACGAGTTCAAGCTAACCGTACCAAATGGCTGCCTAGTGCTGGAAGCCTACTCGGTCTCGCACGGGAAAGCGTCGCCTTATCTGCCGGTGATTGAACTGCTCAAGAGCTACTTTGATATCCAAGCCGCAGATGACGAACACAAACGGCGAGAGAAAGTTACAGGGAAAGTGCTCACGCTCGAGCGTAGTCTGGAAGACACTCTCCCCTATCTGTTTGCGTTACCGGCCATCGAGGAGCAGCCCTCGCCCTTACAGCAAATGGATCCACAGATTCGCCGAGGGCGGACATTTGGCGCTGTCAAGAAATTGTTCGTACGAGAAAGTCTCAAGCAGCCGCTGATCCTCATTTTTGAAGACCTCCACTGGATCGACAGTGAGACCCAGGGTTTACTCGATATCCTCAGTGAAAGCGTTGCCAGCGCTAAGATTTTATTGCTCACCAACTACCGGCCCGAGTATCGTCATGAGTGGGGGCAGAAGACGTATTACACGCAGTTGCGTCTGGCGCCATTAGGAAAAGCGGAAACAGAAGAGTTACTCGATACGGTGCTGGGCACGACTGGAGGGGAGCAGTATGCGGCGCCCCTCCAAGTCCTCAAACAACTTATTCTCGACAAGACCCAGGGAACGCCGTTTTTCATGGAAGAAGTGGTCCAGGCCCTCGTGGAGGATGGTACGCTCACCGGAGCCTTCGGACAGTATCAACTTGCACAGAACGCTTCCACACAACGCGTACTCACTTTGCAGCTCCCGCCCACCGTGCAAGGAGTTCTGGCCGCCCGCATCGACCACCTCTCCCCAGACGAGAAGGCTTTGCTCCAACACCTGTCTGTCATCGGACGGGAGTTTCCGTTGAGCCTGGTGCGCCACGTGATCGCACAGCCCGAGGTGGACGTGTACCGTCTCTTGTCGGCTCTCCAACGCAAAGAATTTCTCTACGAGCAGCCCGCCTTTCCTGCAGGGTGAACGCGCTTCGACCCTTGTAAAAAGAAGGAGTTAGGATAGAGAAGG
>CAYTVL010000095.1:0-13447 GCA_964441775.1 uncultured Enterobacteriaceae bacterium | reverse complement strand
ACGGGACACGCTGGGCGAGAGTCCTCAGACCTTGCGTGATCTCTCCATCAGTCTCAATAAACTGGGCGACGTCCGGCGTGCGACCGGCGATCTGCGCGCCGCCGCCACCGCCTATGAAGAGTCTCTGGCGCTCCGGCAGCGCTTACGGGACACGCTGGGCGAGAGTCCTCAGACCTTGCGTGATCTCTCCATCAGTCTCGAAAAACTGGGCGACGCGCAGTGGGCGGAAGATAACCTCACGGAGGCAGAACGACTGTACGAAGAAGCGCTCACACTAGATCGCCGCAGGGTGCAACTCTATGGTGAACTGTTGCCGACTCTTCGCGATCTCGTCGCTAGCCTAGACAAGGTGCGCCATGCACGGAGAGAAATTGGAGATGAGGTCGGCGCAGCTTCCGCCGACGAGGAACGTGAGCAAATTGAGCAGCGATTGACAGTGTTAACAAGAGATGAAGGGCAAGGAGCCTGACGCTCTGCGGGGATACATGCTGCATTGCACGCCTATCGCTTAACTTTGTCGAGCAGCAGCAACCAATGCCTCTGCAAGTTGCGGGTTGCTGCCAAAGTGAAGGTGAATGTAGCTGGCCAGACAGCGTTTGTAGAGAAACCCTTCGTCTCGCGGAGTGTCGGTCGCCCGTTTCCGCACAGCGTAAATCGGCATGATCTGCTCGTCAAAAGAAGCGTGTTTTTCTAGTTGCGAATAATGAAACTCGTGTCCGCGTATGCGTCCGACCGGCAGCAAAGTGTTTTGTTTTTGGACCTCCACATCCGTATAGCCCAATGCGGACAAACGCGGCAACATAAGAGCAGTCGCAGGCAAAACCCCCACCATTGGCAAGTCCTTCCCTTCGACGGTTCGGATCGCTTCGGTGAGGTACATCAATCCGCCACACTCGGCGTACACCACTCTGCTCTGCTCGATGAAACGCCGCACTTCCTGGCGCATGCTGCTATTGGCAGCTAACCGCTCGGCGTGGACTTCTGGATAGCCGCCGCCGAGATAGATGCCGTGCAGATCTTTGGGAAGCTGCGCATCACGCAGTGGGCTGAAGAAGACCAGCTCTGCCCCGGCTCGTTCGAGCAACTCCAGATTATCCGGATAGTAGAAACAAAAGGCCTCGTCACGCGCCACACCAAAACGCGCGTTTCTGCCCAGCTCCCGAGTCTCCGTTGAGGAGCCCGTCTCGATGGTCTCCATGTTTGCTGAAACTGAATACTGCAACGCCGGATTCAGCAAGAGTTTGTCGAGATCAAGATGTTCTTCGACAAGCGCCGCGAGTCGGTCAATGCGCTCGGTCGTAGGAGGATATTCTTCTGAAGTAACCAACCCCAAGTGTCGCTCCGGCGTGACGATCGCGGTATCACTCGGCAGACCACCGAAGATGGTCAGTCCAGGAACATTTTCGAGCGCTTCCTGTAAATAGCGCAGGTGGCCCGGGCCGCCGAGGCGATTAAAAATGACTCCAGCGACCTGCAGCTTTGGATCAAAGCTCCGAAACCCGTGCACCAACGCGGCCACGCTGCGCGCCATCGCCGACGCATCAACTACCAGAATGACCGGAAGCCTCAGCCACTTGGCCATTTCGGCGGTACTGCCAGCTTCGCTCTTACCATCATACCCGTCGAACAGCCCCATCATGCCTTCCACGACGCCGACATCTTTCTCCGCGAGGTTACGCGCGAAGGTCTGCTGGTTGTACTCGCGCGACAGCATCCAACCATCGAGCGTACGCGAGGGCAACTGGGTAATCGCGGTATGATGGCCGGGATCAATGAAGTCTGGTCCTATTTTGTACGCTTGCACCCGCAAACCGCGCTTCCGCAGCGCCGCTAACAACCCAAGGGTCACGGTCGTTTTCCCAACACTGCTCTGTGTACCGGCAATAACAAAGGCTGGCATACGGCTCCCTCAGTAAAGAAATTTGCGACGACTCCTCAGTATCACACAAAAAAGCCTGTGCCTTTCTTCCCTACTAGACCAGCTCTCTCTGCCAAGGTATTATTCCTCCCCACAACGGAGCTTTTGAGCCTATTCTCAAAAAATCGCAGTTTTTTCGCGAGGATGGCGGAACTGGCAGACGCGCTAGTTTGAGGGGCTAGTGGGGTAAAACCCGTGGGGGTTCAAGTCCCCCTCCTCGCATCTCGTGGACGGACGGAGCACCTCCTCTGCCCGTCTTTTTTTTCGCTTTTCTCACACCGACAGGTCTTCATTGACTCCTCTCCTGGGTTGTGAGACACAAGAGGTTTATGATGCATGAATCTCACGTTGCTCCTCTCTCGTCTCCCACGTCAGACCGTCTACTTTTTACTCTCGACAACGGCTTGCGTGTGGTGATCCAAGAAGATCATTTTGCTCCAGTCGTCGCCATCCAAATGTGGGTGAAAGCGGGCAGCGCTGATGAAACCCCCGATGTCGCCGGCGCCGCGCACGTCCATGAACACATGATTTTCAAAGGCACGGCGCGACGTCCGGTCGGCGCGATTGCGGCGGAAGTCGAATCCTCCGGCGGCAACATCAACGCTTTCACCACGGCGGACCACACGGTGTATCACCTGGTGCTCGCATCCCGACATTTTGCCACCGGGCTAGATATCATTGCCGACGCCCTGCATAACACCACATTCGACCCGAACGAGCTCGCCAAAGAACTCCAGGTGGTGATGGAAGAGTGGAAACGGGGAGAAGACTCGCCCACATCACGCGCCGCCACCGAGCTGTTCCGCTTGGCGTATGCCGTGCATCCTTACGGGCGACCAGTCATTGGGTTTCGCGAGACCATTGAAGCCCTCAACCGCGAGCGAGTGGTGAATTTCTATCAACGCTGGTATCGCCCTAACAACATGACGCTAGTGATCGTCGGCGATGTCGATCGTGAACAAACGCGTGCGGAAGTTCTGCGCCTCTTTGGTCAACAGGCGCCGACTCTTTTGCCGGTCAGACCCCGCACGGCGGAGCCGCCCCAAGAAGGGCTACGCTTTTCCGTCCTCGATATGAACGTCGAGGAATTTTACCTTTATCTCAGCTTCCCTATTCCGGCAGCGACCGATGACGATGTCTACACGCTCGATCTCTTGAGCTACATTTTGGGCGGTGGGGAAAGCTCGCGGCTCGTGCAATCGCTGCAAGCAGACAAAGAACTGGTTAACTGGATCTCCATCCATGCGTATACCCCCCAGGATGCCGGGATGTTCATTGCCGCCGCCGCACTGGAACGAGACAAACTCCGCGAAGCTTTGGAAGAAATTTTAGCGGCGCTGTTTCGTTGTAAACAAGAATTGCTCTCGCCCGCGGAATTGGCGCGGGCGCGGACCAACCTGGAAAGCGATTTCATCTATCGCCGCGAAACGGTGCAAGGGCAAGCCCGACAACTCGGCTACTTCCTCACCTTGTTCGATGATCCCGATTTTGCCGACCGTTACCTCAACGGCCTGGCGTCCGTGACGTTGCACGATCTGCAACGCGTCGCTCGGCAGTATTTAGCGCCTGAAGCGTTGTCGGTTGTCCTGTTGGGGTCCACTGAAGGAGCCACGCTCCCTTCACAGCAGGAAGTGGCGGCGCTCTGCCAGCGTCTTGACCAGCCCCCGCAGTCCGCACCTGCCCCGCTTGTCAATGTAAAAGGCAACGGGCATCTCTCGCTGACCATGCTGAGCAATGGCGTGAGACTTCTGGTCAAAGAACATCATGAAGTGCCGGTCGTCGCCGTCCAAGCGGTGATGCTGGGCGGCCTGCTGTTCGAGGATTCCACTAACGCCGGGATCAACAATTTTCTCGCTGGCATGCTGACGCGCGGCAGCGAGCGCTTTTCCCGTCTAGAACTGGCGGAAGCGGTGGAAACGCTCGCCGGCAGCGTCCGGGGCTTTTCGGGGCGTAACAGCCTGGGACTGTCGGGTTCCTTTCTTTCGACGACGCGTTTGGACGATGGTCTCGACCTCTTTCTGGAAACTTTGTTGCACCCGACCTTCCCAGCCGAAGAAGTGGAGAAGCGACGGCGCGAGTTGCTGCTGTTACTCAAAAACCGCGAGGATGAACTCGCTCAGATTGCGTTTGATCTTTTTTATCAAACGATCTTCACCAGCCATCCCTATCGCTTCCCGGTGCTGGGCAGCGAAGACACCATCCGTGCCCTCCAACGTGAACAGATCAACAAGTATTATCGCAGATTGCTCAACCCTGAGCAGCTTGTCGTGAGTGTGGTCGGCGATGTAGCGACCGATCAGATCGTCGAGCATTTTCGTGCAGCCCTGGAACCATTGCCGGCAAGGCCCAGCGACACTACGTTGCCGCCGAACGAACCACGCCCAGCCACGGCGCGCACCGCCCGTAAGGAGGTCGAAAAACAACAGGCTCACATCGTGTTGGGGTTCCAAGGCGCTTCTCTGGCTGATCCAGATCGCTATCCGCTGAAAGTCTTGGAAGCTATTTTATCGCGGCAAGGCGGACGCCTATTCTATGAACTCCGCGAGCAACGGGCCCTGGCATACTCCGTCACCGCCTTTGGCGTAGAAGGACTCGCCCCCGGTGTGGTCGGCGTCTACGTCGGCACCGATCCAGGCAAAGTCGAGGAAGCCACTACCGCTGTGCGCGCCGAGCTACAGCGGGCACGCGAAGAACTGGTAGAAGCCGCCGAGCTGGATCAGGCGAAAAAATATCTCACCGGCAGTTATGAGATCTCTCTCCAGTCCAATGCGGCCCAGTGTGAAGAAATGGGGTTCAACGAACTCTATGGCCTTGGTTACGAAAACGGACGGAGATATTTAGCGACGATCAACGCCGTCACCGTCGAAGACTTGCGTCGTGTCGCCCAGAAATACTTCGACGATCAAGCGCATACGTTGGTGGTGGTCGGGAGATAGCAAGCAATCATGAGTTCCACGTTCCACGTTCTACGTTCTACGGTAGAGCAGAGGGCTCGGGACCAAGGAAAGATCCGAGAGGAAGAGAGCGGGGCAGACGCAGCGCACAGCGCGCAGCACGCAGCACCAACGGCGCAGCATTGGCTCTGCCTCTCTATTACTGTGCCTCAGGAGGCGGCGGAAACTGTTGCGAGTTTTTTGGCGGAACTGGGCTCCACCGGCGTGGTGGAAGGAATTCGTGATCTACGAGAGCCCGTTTCCGTAACCACGGAGGTGCAGGGGTTCTTTCCTGAAAACACTGCGAGAACTGACTTGCAAGTTGCGCTCGGCCAATATCTACAAAATTTAGAAGATCTCTTTCCCGGCGTGGAAGCCTCGGTCCCGCAGTTTTCCGTCGTTAACAACGAAGCCTGGCACGATCGCTGGCGAGAGCACTTCCCTCCCATTACGGTGGGGAAGCGCTTTCTGCTGCTGCCACCTTGGGAATCCCCACCGTCGCCAAACGACCGACTCACGATCACCATTGATCCCAGCCTGGCGTTTGGTACGGGTCATCACGCCACGACCCAAGGTTGTCTCGAAGCGATCGAACTGCTGCACAATCAAAACGGTCCGCCGCCAATTGCGCTTGATTTGGGCACAGGCTCTGGCATTCTCGCCATCGCTCTGGCGCTGCTGGGCGCGCTGCAGGTGTGGGCCACGGACATCGACCCCATCGCCATCGAAGAGGCGCGGAAAAATTGCACGGTCAACGGCGTGCTTTCGGGTATTCACTTGAGCGAGCTACCGCCGGAGCAACTGCCGATGCCGTTCGTGCTCGTGGTCGCCAATTTGTTCTCCACCACACTTGTCACTCTGGAACCAACGCTTACGTCGGTCGTCGCACCCTTGGGGCACGCCATCCTTTCCGGCATTCAACTTGACCAAGAGCAAGACGTACTTGCGGCCTATTGCCCTTCGACTTGGCGTCTTATCACGCGCTTTCCCCGGGAAGAGTGGGTAACGCTCCTGCTCCAACGCACGTAGAAGTTTTGATTCAATACTCGGCACTCAGCACTCGTCACTCCCCATGCGTCGGTTCTTTATCCCCGCTGCCCACATCTCACAGTCTCAAGCGCTCCTCAGCGGCGCAGAGTTTCACCATTTGCGTCACGTCTTGCGTTTACGCATCGGAGACGCCGTCGCCCTGAAAGACGACCTCGGCAGAGAACATGAGGGCGTCATCACCTATCTTTCCTCTTCAGAGGCGACAATCTCCATTACAACGACAACAACTGCGCTCGCCTCGCGCTTCTCACTGATTCTCGCCCAAGGGTTGCTCAAGGGCCAGAAGATGGACGTGCTCATAGAAAAAGCAACCGAACTTGGAGTCCAGCGCCTTGTGCCTTTTATCTCGACGTTCACGGTCGCCCAGCTTCCGGGGGCGCGACAAACGGAGCGCGTGGCGCGCTGGACTCGCATCGCGCAAAGCGCCGCAAAACAATCCGGTAGTAAGGCTCCGCAAATCGATCCGCCGTGTACGCTCACCGATCTGCTCACGGCGCCGCCAACGACGACACCGACACTTCTCTTTTATGAAAAGGAGGACGCACTGACTCTCAAACATTTTGCCCAGACGCACCCGCGGCTCGATGCGCTACGTATTACCATTGGTTCAGAAGGAGGATTCTCACCAGCAGAAGTGGCGTCGGCTCGCGCCGCTGGCGCCACGGTAGTAAGCCTTGGGGCGCGCACCTTACGCGCCGAAACGGCTGGAATCGTCGCTGCCGCGCTTTGTCAATTTCTGTGGCAACGCTAAAAATTCCCCCCTTGCCAGCCGCGCACCGAATGCCATAGCATGCCGGTCCAATGGAGCATCAACCACAGATAGGACAGTCCGCAGTGGCCTCTGCCTCTTCAGCGCAGGAAAAGAACGAAGAGACGACTCGCGCCACCCCGCGCGAAGCACCAGAACCGCCGCCGCTGACGGAGACGCACGACCGGGCCGGCTTCTGGCTGCGGTTGGTCGCGTTCTCCATTGACATGAGTATTCTCACGGTGTTTGCCCTTGGCCTCCTGCTGGTCGGTATGCTCGTCACCAGTGCGGACTATGAATTCAGCGATCTGCTGCTCGACGCTGACGATAGCTTTCCATTGATGCCACTGTGGATCTCAGGCATGCTCACCGCGACGGCGGCGTATTTCACCATTTTGCATAGCGAGTATGGTCAGACCATCGGCAAAAGTTTGTTACGCTTGGAAGTGCGAACTCCTAGCGGGGCGCTGCTGAGCTACGGGCAAGCGCTTTTTCGTTGGCTGGCCTACGGCGTGTCGAGCGCATTAGGAGGCTTGGGCTTTCTCTGGATCGCCATCACTCCAGGCAAGCGGGGCTGGCACGATCTGCTTGCCCACACCATCGTCGTCACGCCGAAGCGTTAAGCACAGCAAGTGAGGAATCGTATGCGTTTCGCGTTCATCATGGACCCCATCCAGAATGTTCTTATTGACAAAGACACGACGTTTACTTTCATGCTCGAAAGTCAGGCGCGCGGACATGAAGTCCATTATCTGGAAATGGGGGACCTGTTTGTCCATCATGCGAAAGCGATGGGGCGTACGCGACAGATCGAAGTGCGTCGGGAATATCGCAACCATTTTACTTTTCATGAAGAAGCGGTGGGACTGTTGAGCGCGTTCGACGCGGTCTTCATGCGTAAAGACCCGCCGTTCGATGTAGCTTATCTACACGCCACTCAAGTTCTGGACCTCGCTCAAGACGCCGGCGCGTTTGTCATGAACAACCCGGCAGGACTGCGCGCCGCGAACGAAAAACTCTACGCGCTCAATTTCCCAAGCGTGATTCCCCCTACCCTCGTGTCGCAGGACGCCAATCGCATCAAAGACTTTCTCCATGAACTGGGCGGCGAGATGATTATCAAACCGATCGACGGTCACGGCGGCTCCGGCATTTTCTACGTCCATCGGGAGGATCGCAATCTGAACTCATTACTGGAGACCGCGACCCGAGAAGGAAAAGAAGCTATTATCGCGCAACGCTACCTGCCGGAAGTGCGGCAAGGCGACAAACGACTCATCGTCCTGAACGGCGCCCCGTTGGGCGGCACGCTGCGTGTGCCGCGCGCGGACGAGCATCGGGGCAACATTCACGTGGGCGGCACCTGCATCAAAGCAGAAGTCACAACGCGTGACCGAGAAATTTGCCGAGAAGTGGCTCCTCGTCTGCGGCAGGAAGGGCTCTATTTCGTCGGCCTGGATATCATCGGCGACTATCTCACCGAAGTAAACGTCACCAGCCCAACTGGGATTCAAGAAATTGACAATCTCAACAATGTCTGCCTGGAAGCCCAAGTCATTGATTTTGTCGAGCGCAAGGTTGAGGAACGACAACGGCAACGGACGTAAGGAGGAGAAGAGCGTTTTGCAGCTCGTCTCTTTCGCTGCACGAGGAAGATGAACGCCGAAGGATGATAAGCGGACGTGCAAAGATAAAACTGCGCTACTTCATCGCCAGTTCGACTCGACTGCCTTTTCCTGCCCCCTTGCGCGCTGCAAAAATGGAGGCTGGCTCAACCAGAAATAGACGTCCGGCTTCTAGTTGACCGGTCTTTAGCAAATAGTCGCGCACCGCCATAGCGCGTTGTCCCGCAAGCTCTTGCACGTCTCCCTCAGTTATCTCGATATGAGCAAACATCAGCGTTTCCATCTCTTCTTGCGGCAAGTCCTTGACGAGACCAAGCATATTGCGTGGTTTGGGGAAGGATTCCTTTTTGTACGCCATCGTCAGGTATTTGAGATACTCTTCCGGCTCAATGGTGACTTCGTCGAGTGAGGCGCCTTCTGCCTCGGCTTTACCGGTATCGTTGAGCTTCTGGGCCTTGAGTTTACGCTCAAATCTATACATCTTTAATCCGTCAAGATCTTTATCTTTTTCTGCATACCCGGCAATTTCGAGACTCAGCGATGAACGATCGACCAGCGCCTCGCTGATTTTTTTCATCTTCTCCTGCGCCGATTCATCAAGAGTCGTCCTCCCATAGGCAAACTCTATTTGATTCATTTCCTCACCGCTTCCACCACCACCACCCAACACTGCCCCAATCAACGCAAAGGGAGCTGTCGCGGCTTTGATCAGCAGATTGGTCACGATCTCGACAATGGTTCCCCACACGCTGAACTGGGGATCGTCGAGCGAACCACTCAACGGGAGATCCAAATAAATGGCGCCGTTGCGATCTTTCAGTAAGCTCACCGCCAATTTCACCGGCAGTGAAGTCGCGGTTGGACTATTAATAGATTCACCAAAAGTGAACTGATCGATGAAGACTTTGTTTTCCGCCTTGAGCTGCCGATTCGCAATCTGATATTTGAGATTGAGAGTCAACTTCCCTTTTTCAATGGCGTAGCCCGCATATTTTCCGGCGTACGGCGTCATGGGATTCAGGTCGATATCCTTGAAATCCACCCCAAGATCAACAAAGAGGTCCTTGCCGAAAGGGTTGAGTTTACCGGTAATCTCCAGGGGTGCAGCGTTATCTAAGCTTCCCCGCAGGTTAACATCCGCAGGGGAGTCCACCTTCGAGGTCAGTCCCGTCACACGTCCTCCGAGGTCCGTCAGTTTGGCCGAATAGTTCGGCTTCACGTAATGGTCGCTGAAATTCACGGTCCCGCCCTTGAGGGAGACTTTCGCAATCGTAATGGGGGTAGACCCACCAGCCGTTCCTCCCGACGATGGACTGGCGTTCGCGGGTGGTTGCGTCGCGACGGGTTGCGCCGCGGACGGCTGCTCGACCATAATGCCCTGGACATTGAACGTGGTGTCAGGGTTAATCGTCAGACGGGAATAAAAATCCGCCAAAGCGACTTCACCAATATCAACATGCAGCGGGGCAGTCCCGACATTCAGGCCTGTCATGGACAGTGATTTCCACTTGAGAAAATCTTCTGAGGTGGTTTTGGTGATGGTCGCGAATTTTGTCACCCCTACTTGTCCAGCGTACGTCACGTTGAGATTGTCCGTTCCCACCGACTGCAACCCGAGATTGCCCTCCACTGATGCGGCGCCGCTCGTGAGAGTAATCTTCACCTTGTCCGCGAAATACGGGCGGAACGGCAGTAGATCGATATCCTTACTGTTGATCTTGAAGGTCGCAGCGAGTGGACTGAGGCTCAGCGGACCGTCAACCGCCAGCGTCCCGCTTTTGTTCAGCGTCGCCCGCAGCGCCGTTTTCGCTTTACTATTCTTTTCGGTAGAGAAGTCTTCCAGCGATATGGAAAGAGGATCAATACTCGTCGTCACCGGCTGTGATAGCGTTTGATCATCGAACCGCACGGCATATTGGTCCAAGGAAAATTTTTTCACGTTGATGAGCCAGGTGGGAGCGGCGGTCTCCGGAGGCGCTTGAGGCTTCGCTACTTTTGCGGATTTTTTCCCGCGAGGCTGGGGCGTGCTCAGCTTCGGTTGCGGGACAACTGGACTTGAGGAAGCTGGAGACGAGGTCGGGGTGAGCGACACGAGGTTGAGAGCCCCGTTACTGTCGCGCCTGACTTGCAACGCCCCTTTATTTGTTATTACTTCTCCGACTGTCACCGTTTGTTTTGCTACGTCGAGCGCCGCATCTTTCACCATAAGCACGGGGATCTTGAGAAAATCCTCCTTTTCGCTCGGTTTGTGTAAGCGGAGCGCGCTCAACGTCGCTGCTAAACCAGACAATTGTATTGAAGGGGTATTATCCGGTCCCTTGGCGTACACAAACTTCGTCGCCACGTCAATTTTTCCATCTACAATATCAAAAAGAATCTGTTTAGCGTAATATGGCGCATACTGATTCAGTGCGATCTGCTGGAGCGAGATGGAGCCTTCCGCTTTCAACGGTTCCCGCAACACCGTTCCTGAGTGCTGGATGACCTCACCAGCGTCGCTCTTGCAAGCGACCTCAAGCGCGATCGGTTTCGCCGCGTCAGTACTGACTTGGCGGACACTCACGTTGATATGGTCGAACGCTGTTTGAAACGGCTTTTCGTGGGTCTCGTCCACAAAAGTGACTTTGCCTTCGGTCACACGAATCTCAGCAATGTCCACGATGGTTGGCGTACTCTCGGGCTTTTTTTCTTCGACTTTTTCTCCTTCGGGTCCGGCCTCCGCCAGCTTTTTCGTCTCCGGCCTCTCTGCTTCCACGAGCCCAGGTTCAGTCTTTTGTCCAGCCTCGGGTTCTGTCCCGACTGCTTTCTCGGACTTCACCGTTTCTCCGGAGGCTCCGGCGCTCTTCTGCTCTCCGACTAGAGTGGTCAGGTTCAAGACACCAGCTTTATCGAGTTGAAGATGGACTTCAGGCTCTTGTAACAGGATCGTCCCCAGCGTGACTTTATGTCCAAAAACATCGAGCGAGTCCACCGGGACGTCCAACAGCGGCAACGACACAAGCGGATGCCCCTCAAGGTCAGTCACAGCCAGTTGCTTCAGCCCGATCTTCCCATTCACAAGTAAGGCTGGGGGACGGTCCTTCGCTTGAGAGAAAGACAAAGCAAGAGCGGTGTCGAGACTTCCCGAGTTCATTTTGAAGCGCAGATCGGCGGGCACATATTCCAGATACTTTGCCAGCTCGACATTGTTGATATTCACATCGAGCGCAGTTTCATGCGAGTCGCTAAACGGCTTGCTGCGTCCGGTCAACTCAATCGGCGTGCCATTGACCTTCACAGCAAACGCTGGCTGCGTGTATACATCAATGGCGTACGGCAGATTGGAGAGAAATGGAATACTGAGATTCAGGTCACGAATGGAATGCTGCGCGTGTTTCGGACGATCGTCAAAATCAACACCGCTATCCTCCAGACGAATGTTGCTGATAGAAAAAGGCAAGGGCTTTGACGGTGGCGGAGGTGGAGGCGGCGGCTCAGGCTTGGCGGTAAATTCTGTCAACAAATCAGAGAAGTTGTACGAAAGATCTTCATTGCGAATAACGGACACCCGCAGCGTCTTCAATAAGACGTCGCGGACGATCGGCCCCCGCCTCCACACAGATACGGCTTCGAGGTTGAGCGCCAGCTCCGTAAACGAA
The DNA here is from genome assembly GCA_964441775.1 of uncultured Enterobacteriaceae bacterium. Classification (GTDB taxonomy): domain Bacteria; phylum Desulfobacterota; class Binatia; order Bin18; family Bin18; genus SYOC01. The sequence goes on along the minus strand of CAYTVL010000095.1, from coordinate 1,535 downwards.
ACAAATGGGTCAGTCCCATTCCGCTCCTTCAGGACGAAGTCGTTCACCTGCAGAGTGAGACGAAACGGATTGAAGGACACTGCTTGGATGGTCGCTTCTCGATGCAACCGTTGAGTAAGTTGACTGGCAAGGACCGACTTGAGAACGTACGGCAGCACGAAAAAGCCAAAGAGCGCGTACAGCACAAGACTAATCGCACTCCAACGCAGCACCTTTTTCCAAAAGCCAAGGGTCAGGGCTCTTGAGAGGTCCATCTCTCTCCCTCCCATCTACAGATCTTCTCTCTCCCGTTGCAAGAGAGAGTGCAATCACCCTACCCCTCTATCGCTTCCTCGTCAAAGGTTTGCCGCCCCATCTCTCATCCCCGACGTTCGGCGTGCGCAGGAAAAGCTGAACTTCTTGATCTCACACTTTACTTAATAGACTGCACAGTTCCGGTAGTCATCTCAAGCAAGCTCATAGCGCTGAGCTTAAACACTGAATACGGAGTTCCAGCCACAGCCCACCCTTCGCCCAGCTTCAACAAATCTTCATCAATGATGGTAACAATTGGTTCCGCATGGCCAATCGGAGGAACTCTACCAATCACGAACCCGGTCTTCTCCCGCACGTAGGCCGCATCGGCCTTTTCAATAGGCTCGCCCAACAAAGCCGCAATCCTTGTCTCATTTACTCGATTTACACCGCTCGCAATGACCATGACGAGCACCTTCTCTTTTACCGTACTAAGAACAGTTACTCCAAAATTCGGTCACCTCAGATGCTTGATTGCAAGACCTGCCCCCCTCTCCTCCCGAGAGGCAGAGCCGTTCAAACTAAGAGCCGCTCAACGAGAGATAGGTTCCGATAAATCCAAATCCTATAATATCTGCCCAGCCATCCCCGTTCACATCAGCAACTGTCCGTGGGTGCTGGTCCACCTGCCAGCCTCCTGCCGAGGCCCCATAGTTGTTGATCCACAACTGCGCCGGCAGAAACCCTGCACCCGTGGACAGCGAGACATAGGCCCCGGCTTCTCCAAACCCGACGATGTCCGCCAGCCCGTCACCATTGACGTCCGCCAAGGTCCGTGGATGTCGGCTCACCTGCCAGCCGCCTGCCGAGGCCCCATAGTTGTTGATCCACAACTGCGCCGGCAGAAACCCCGCGCCCGTAGACAGCGAGACATAGGCTCCGGCTTCTCCAAACCCGACGATGTCCGCCAATCCGTCACCATTGACGTCCGCCAAGGTCCGTGGATGTCGGCTCACCTGCCAGCCGCCTGCCGAGGCCCCATAGTTGTTGATCCACAACTGCGCCGGCAGAAACCCCGCGCCCGTAGACAGCGAGACATAAGTCCCCGCATCGCCAAACCCCACAATATCCGCCAGCCCGTCGCCATTCACATCAGCGACGGCGCGAGGATGGCGCTCTACCAACCAGCCCCCCGCCGCGACCCCGTAGTTGTTGATCCATAATTGTGGCGGGGTAAACCCTGCGCCTGTAGACAATGACACATAGGCTCCGGCTTCCCCAAACCCCACAATATCCGCCAA
>CAYTVL010000094.1:0-13997 GCA_964441775.1 uncultured Enterobacteriaceae bacterium | reverse complement strand
TGCATCTCTTTCTGGATTTTCCGCCGCGCTACTCGATGGCCAAAGTGGTGGGGATATTGAAGAGCCTCTCAGCGAGTCAAGTGTTCGAGGAGTTTCCCCAGTTACACAAGCAGGTATGGGCGCAGGAGGTGTGGGAAGACGGGTATTTTGCCCGGACGGTGGGCGACAAAGGAACGGCCGAGGTGATCCGGCGCTATATGCGCCAGCATCTAAGTTGACAATGCCCTCACGTTACGTACGCGAATCAAACGGCTGGTGCGCAAGACGATCTGCTTTTCCAAATCCCTCGCGCTGCACGATATCGGGATTGGCTTGTTCATCAATCGCTACGAGTTTGGATTGCCCGTGTAAAGCATGAAAGCCAGATCTGTAACACCACCCTTTTTTCAACAAGCAACAGACAATTTCTCAAACTCCATAAAGCGGCTCGCGCGGAAAACGTTCTGCTTTTCTAAATCGATCGAGCTCCACGACATCGTCATTGGCTTGTTTGTCAATCGCTACGAGTTTGGGCCGCCAGTATAATTTGATGACATCCAAATCTAAATCACTACCCTCCTTCTCACTACTGGAATGGTATCGCCATTCTGGCCCTTATGAGGCCGTTGCGTGAGAGGGAGCGGTCCATCCCATTGGAACCCCATAGACCTCAGGGACTGGACTCGGCTTCCCGCTATAGTTGGAGAGCGTTGACGGCCTCTTCTTTCGTATTGAAGATATTGAATACTTTGTGCATCCGGACAAGCTCAAAGAGGGCGCGGACCGGTTTCGACAGACCACACAGTTTCAGATCTCCACCGTTGGCGTTCAACTGCCTCAGGCATGACAGGATGGCACCCAGCCCCGAGCTATCGACAAAGCGTAGTTGGCTCATGTCGAACACCACCTTAGAGTTTCCCTCGAGCACAGGCGCTATATTCCGTTTGAACTCCGTGGCGTCACTCGCATCCAGCCGCTCTCCCGGCAAGACGACAACGGTCACCTCGCCCATCTTCTCAATGCGCATTTCCATGAAATTTCCTCCTTGGCTATTTGCCCGTTCTTTTGCCGTGATGTTGAGAGCCCCGAGGGACTTCAGCGCCGCTCCTTGGCCTAACGGCCCTCGCTATGGGTTGGAAGGAAAGCACGAATGGCCTCGTCTTGCGTACTGTAGATTTTGAGTATCGCGTGCATACGGACGAGCGCGAAGGGTGCACGGACCCGTGGCGATAGTCCACATAATTTCAGGTCTCCACCTTTCGCATTCAATTGCCTCATGCACGACAAGATAGCGCCCAGTCCCGAGCTATCGACAAAGCGTAGTTGACCTACATCGAACACTACCTTGGAGTTCGCCTTGAGCACGGGCGCAATGTCACGCTTGAACTTCGGAGCGTAACTCGCATCCAGCTCTCCCAGCAGGGTCACGACGGTCACGCTCCCTACCTTCTCAATACCCATTTCCATAGGGATTACCCCCGCTAAGTTGGTTTCCGGTTTTTTATCAAGCAGATACAATTTCTCCCTCGCTCATCACGAGTGTAGTGCACCTCATCAACAGACTGGGCGATGATATACATCCCAAAGCCCCCCTCTCGTGAGCCGTCAAACACAGGCGGCTTGACCGTCTTTGGGTCAAAGGCTTCCCCGCAGTGGTAGAGTCGGAGGGAGATGCAGTCGGCGCACGCGTCGACTTCGATTTGAATGCGTTGATCGGTGCGGCCGTGATACGCATGTTTCATAATGTTGCTCGCGGCTTCAGTCACCGCCAGTTCGAGCTGATTGATGCACTCCTCGCCCAGAGCGGGAGATGGAAGGTCCAGGCAAAACTTGCGCACGAACGTCCGAATTGGCTCCAGTTCAGACAGATCACTCGCAACCTCAAACTCTGCATGGGAGTTGGAAAGCTCACGTTCTGTGTCTTCCACCTTGACAGCAACACAGGTCAGATCATCTGCGAACGTCTCCGCGTGCGAAAAGGCGACGACAGCCGTACGAACCCTCTCTATCACCTCCTCCGGCTCGAGTTGGTTGTTCGTCCCTATTACCTCAACCAGCCGGTCTTCTCCAAAGAACTCGTCCGTCTCGTTTTTTGCTTCGGTCACGCCATCCGAGTAGAAAAAGAACACATCTCCCACCTCGAATGGAACGGAAACTTGCTGATAGATTTCCCGCTCGCTGAACCCCAAGGGCATATTTTCCCCTTGCAACGTCTCACATCTGCCCGTACGCCGCTGGAAGTGGACCGTCTTGGCGTGTCCGCAATCGACAAATGTGAGCTGGCTCCCTGCCAGATCAAATCGCGCGTAGCAGAGCGTTGCAAAGCTTTCGAGGCCGATGAACTGTTTGGTAACGTCGGCATGGACTAACGTGACGATCTCTTCGGGTTCGGGGAGCTTCCCACGGTCTAAGGAGGACGTCAGATGACTCAGGGCACGTAATAAGTGGCTCTTGAGCGCGGCTCCAAAAAGGGCCGCAGGAACCCCCTTGCCCATGACGTCTCCAACGACGACATCTACGCATTGGTCACTGTGCTGGAAAAAATCGTAGAAATCGCCGTCAATCTGCTGCGAAGGAATCGTGAGCGCAGCCATCCGCACCCGTGGATGATGTTGAGGCGGCTGACCGAACAGGAGCGTCTGCTGGATCTTGGCGCCAATCTCGACCTCCCGTTGGCGCGCCTGCGCCAATTCCTCCATGGAGGATAAGAGGGCGGCCTCCAGTTCGATGACACGCTGACCCGCGCGTAGACGGACTCGGAGTTCATCGCGATCAAATGGCTTGGTGACAAAATCATCAGCCCCAGCCTCCATCCCTTCAACGATGTCTTCCTTCTGGGATTTCGAGGTCAGCAGGATGGCGTAGACGTAGCCCGGGTGCGAGCTCGCCCGGATGCGGCGGATCAGCTCTACTCCATCCATCTCCGGCATCACCCAATCGCTGATGACGATGGGAAATTCGCCTGCTTCAAATAGTTTCCACGCGTCCGCGCCGTTTTGAGCCACCACGACTTCATGCCCCCACTTCTCCAGGTAATTCTGCAGCAGACGGCGGGAGATGGCCTCGTCGTCGGCGATCAGTAACTTCATGGTGCATGCTCCTCTCTGAGCGCCGCCAGCGCCCCTCTGAGATGGGTCACCTCTGTTTCGAGTTCGGCGTACGTCTCTTGGACGTTCGTCAAATCCCCGCCGCGCCCCATTACCTCCAATCGCCACGCCGCGTCGAAAGCGCCCGGCGCGCCGAAGTTGGCCACCGCGCCCTTCAACGTGTGCGCCGCGCGCTCCAGCGCCTGAGCGTCACAGCGCGTGATCGATTCTTGAATCGCGGACAGCAACTCCGGGGCCTCGGCGAAGAACAGTCCGGCGATTTCCCGCAGCAGGTCCCTGTCGCCTTCCACGCGAGCCAGAGCCGCCTTCTGGTCAAAGACCGGTTGGGCTGGTACCGGTTGGCCTGGCGTGTTTGTCTCTGCTTCAGCGCCGCGTGGGACCAAACTTTCGATGACCTCGAAGAGTTGTTGCGCCTGGAGCGGCTTCGAAACATAGGCGTCCATCCCTGCTGCAAGGCAGCGCTCGCGATCGCCTTTCATCGCGTGAGCGGTCATCGCGACGACGGGGAGGTGAGGCACAGATGCATGATGCATGATGCATGATGGATTTTGTGTGTCGCGTTCATCGTTCATCATTCCGCGTCCTGTGTTTTTTGCGGCTTCGTATTTGCGAATGGCGCGGGTGGTTTCAAAGCCGTCCATTTCCGGCATCTGCACGTCCATCAACACGAGATCGAAAGCCTCCCTCTCCAGAGCAGCGAGCGCCTCTTTGCCGTTGCCCGCCACTACCACGGCGTGCCCCTGCCTCTGCAAAACCGTGACGGCCACTCGTTGGTTGATCGCGTTGTCTTCAGCCAGCAGAATATGGAGGCGACGTCGGCTTTCGGGCAGGGCAGATTGGGGCTCCGGAGAAGGTGGGCACGTCTCCACAGACGACGTATGCAGGACGGCTAAAATGGTGTCCAGCAGGTCCGACTGCTTGATCGGCTTCGTCAGATAGGCGGCGATGCCTAGCTCTCGGCAACGGGCGGAGTCGCTGCGTTGTCCCGCAGATGACAACATCATGATCGTGGCCCCAGCTAGTTCTGGATGTTGCTTGATCTGCTCGGCCAAGTCAAAGCCATCCATCTCCGGCATCATAGCGTCGAGCAGCGCCAGAGGGAGAGGCTCGCCAGCGGCCGCTGCGCGCTCCATCTCCTCCAGCGCCGCTTGTCCACTGTCTACCACGGTCGGCTTCATGCCCCAGTTGGTCAGCGTCTCTTCCAGGATGCGTCGGTTCGTCGCATTGTCATCCACCACCAACACCGGCAGGCCCTTCACGTCCACGGGATCGAGCCGCAGCTTCAGCGCCGCGCCGGTTTGCAGGCCGAGCCGCGCGGTGAAGTGAAACGTACTCCCTTTGCCAATTTCACTCTCGAGCCAGATTCTGCCGCCCATCATGGTGACTAGTTGTGACGAGATTGCCAAACCTAATCCCGTGCCGCCATACTTGCGCGTCGTGGAGCTGTCTGCCTGGGAAAAAGCCTCGAAGACGAGTTTCTGCTTTTCGGGTGGGATCCCAATGCCGGTGTCTTTGACGGCAAAGTGCAGGCCGACCTCCTCTGCGGTTTGCGATTCCACCATAACGTCAACGATCACTTCTCCCTGTTCGGTAAACTTGATGGCGTTGCCCGCCAGGTTAACGACAATTTGGCACAGGCGCCCCGGATCGCCCACCAACGTGTCCGGCACATCAGGAGGAATGTGGCAGGCCAGTTCCAGCCCCTTCTTGTGGGCCCGCATGGCAAGCGTCTTGATCGTGCCCTCGAGGCTGTCACGCAGGCTGAAGTCGATGGACTCAATATCAAGTTTGCCCGCCTCAATCTTCGAGAAGTCGAGGATGTCATTAATCAGCCGCAGCAGGGAATCGGCCGAGTCCTTTACTATAGTCAAGGATTCACGCTGCTCAGAAGTAAGTTCCGTATCGAGCGCCAATTCCGTCATTCCAATGATCCCGTTCATAGGTGTGCGGATCTCGTGGCTCATGTTGGCCAGGAACTCACTCTTGGCGTGCGTGGCGGCTTCAGCGACATCTTTGGCCTTTTGCAACTCTTCCTCCGCCTGCTTGCGCTCGGTAATGTCCCGAGCAACGGCGTAAATCGTTTGTTGTTCAGTGAGTGGCGCGGCATCCCATGCGAGCCACTTGTACGCGCCATCTTTGCAAAGATAACGATTCTCAAAAAAGATTATCTCTACACCGGTGGTGGAAAGGTTCTCGGTTGCGGCGATGGTTGATGCGCGATCATCGGGATGAACAAATTCAAGGAACGGTTTTGCCATAAGCTCGGCGTTGGTAAAGCCGAGGGTTTTTCCCCATGCAGGGTTCAGGTGCTTGAAATAGCCGTCAAACCCTGCGATGCACAGCATATCGAGCGAGAGCGTAAAGAACCGGTCGCGCTCTTCCTCCGCCCGCTTGCGCTCGGTAATGTCCATCAGCAAACCATCCCACAGGATGTCGCCGTTGGCTTGCCGCTCCGGGCGGGACGCCCCCTCGAACCACTTAATGGCTCCATCGACGAGTTGTCGTCCTTCCCATCGCCAAGGCAAGAGGGTTTGGGCAGAGACTGCTATTGACTCGTGGAAAGTTGCCCGATCCTCGGCATGAACCGTATCCATGATGAGGGCCGGATTGTGCTGAAGCTCTTCCGGCTCCAGCCCATAGATTTCACGGCAGCTAGGGCTGATATAGGGAAGGGCTATCGAGCCATCTAGGCGCATGAGAAACTGGAAAATCATGCCGCCTGGTATGTTGGCCGCCATATGATGAAACCGCGCCTCGCTCTGGCGCAGGGCGGCCTCCGCCTGCTGGCGGTCGGTGATCTCTCTCTCTAATTCGGCATTGGTTTCAACCAGATCGCTGGTCCGTTCGCGCAGGGCGGCCGTGCGGTCCGCCACCTGCTGCTCCAACTCCACTGAGGTGCGACGCAGCCTGCCGACCACGAGGCCCAGTCCTGACAGCCCCAACGCAGCCATGATCCCCATCAAGGTGAAGGTGCCCCGTAGGCCCTCCTGGGTCTGCGCGACGATAACGTCCAGAGGGCGAATGACCTCAAGGATCCCTCGCACGTCCCCTTCTTTCCAGTTGGTCTTGGGGCTCTCGGGATGACTGTTGTGACAACCGACGCAACCGGCCCGCATGCGATCCGCCGTCGCATACCGCAATGAGGGGAGGCCCTGAAAATCTTCAACACGAGCAAAGGGCTGATCGGGGTGCTGCCGCAAGTACTGGAGCGCTTCCCGTTCAAAGTCATCCCTCGGGCCGCCGTCCTTACGCCAGGGAAACGGGTAGTCACTGTATAACCGGATCTGCAGCCCGTACCCCTTTGCGCCGATGCTCTTACCAAGTTCCATGGTTAACGTCGGCGGAAGCGGGATGGCGCCTTTCTTTGCCCGGTAATCGTGGGTGACCTCGATCCCGAGGGTTTGTGCGGGCAGCACGACTTCGGAGGTATAGAGCGTGCCAAACTCTGTCAACGCTTCGGAATACCAGGCCGTCCCTTCCAACGCCGCGGAGGTGATGAGGTTTGACGACAGGCGAGAGAGATGCCACAAGGTGATCGCCCCGCCAGCGCAGAACAAAGCCATCAGCACGAGGATAGTCCGCTCATAGAGCAGTTGGACACAGGTGCGCCAGGCTCTCGAAACTACCAGGCGAATTGCCTGCCGGAGTGAGGAAGCTGTTGTTGCCTTCATTTCAAACCTCCAGCCTCATGGCGTCGCAGCGTGCTCGCGGTGGCTTGCACCCAAGGGTTGAGAGTCAGTCAGTCTCGCGTTAAAGTCATCCTGACTCTAGCCCCTAAGACGCTAGACTCTTTCCCGACGGGGACTTTTCTTGCAGCCCGCTACGGCAAGTGCTCCAAGGCCCAAACAATCATGTCGGCCGCGCCTTCTTCCCCTAGACGCCCGAGTCTACAAGCAGATGGTAATGACTGGGATCGCGCCAGTCTATTATGGGGTAGAACCTGTACGCATAATCGGTCCGCAACCGGTCCATGCCAGCGATGCGCCTTTCCGCGGCGGTGCGCGTGAGCCCGTCAATCTGCATCACGCGCGCTCTCCGCATTTCCAGCGGGGTAAAGAGGAATACGTGCAACACCTTGGGTCGCCCAGCCAGAATGCACTACCCACCCCGGCCGACGATGATCGCGCGGTCTTCCTTGGCAACGTCTTCGATAATCGTCCGGGTCATGCGCACGAGATGGATGTCCTTCAGCTTTAGCGAGGGTAGGATGTTATAACTCGCCTCGAAGCCGCCTTTGCGGAGGGACCCGACCAGGCGCTCGATGAAGGAATCGACCTGCTCATCTTTGGTCTCGACATATTCCTCGGACACGAGCTGCTGAGAGGCGATCTGGCGCATGATCTCTTTATCCCACACCGCCCAGCTCAAGCGGCGGCCCAAATCCTGGGTGATCAAGCTGCCCCCACCGCCGTACAGATGCGAAATGGTAAGTATCGATTTAGTCGAGGCGTTCATGAGCACCTCCTGGAGGAAAAAAAGCAGAGAGCAGGAAGCCGCAAATGAACGCATTCTAGGCGCGCGGAGAGGAGCCCGTCAACTCTCAACAAATTTTTCTTGACTCCTACCGGTACTTTGTTAACTTGGGGCGTAGTACAGATTGAGAGTCTTCCCTTCAGTGACCCAGTGTAACAGCACCTGCGTTCGGCTCGCGGTGGGCCCTGGTTCCAGGTGTGCCACCAGCGGTGAAGCACCTTCCAGGGTGCCACCCATCTACGGACCTGACACAAGGTGCGGGGCCAAGCCGCTGGTAGTGTTATAGAGGTAATGCTCTGCTCACGCTCTCCTGGTATGAATAGCCAGTATCACGAACTGAGACGAGGGGAGGCAGCAGCTGGTCATGAGCGTGAGAGAGATGTGTCCTGAATATGGATCCCAACAATTCAAGAAAAATGGCCATATCCACAACGGTAAGCAGAATTATCAAGGCAAGACATGGGGCCGCCAATTCGTCATGGAGTCCGTCCTTAGGCTGATTGACGCAGAACGGCGCACCGGAGCGGAACGCTTCCTCTGCGAGAAGATTTCCCTGCGCGGCATTTGCCGCGCGCTTGGCGTTAGTATTCGCTGGCTCATGGATGTCATGGTGGACCGCTTTGCAGCGGTGCCTGATGATCTACATGCGCAGTCCGTTGTCGCCTCTCATGACGTCGAGCTTGGGTGTCTGGAGGTTGAAGCGGATGAGCTGTGGAGCTTCGTACAGAAGAAGAACAACCCCCACTGGCTCTGGGTCGTCCTAGACAAACAGACGCGCCAAATCCTTGCCTTCCACGTCGGGGACCGCAGTCGCGAGAGTGCCAAACAGTTATGGGCAAACATTACGGCAGTCTATCGTGAGCAGGCAACCTTCTATACCGACCACTATGCCGCCTACACAGGTGGAATTCTGGCTGCGCAACACCGATCTCTCACAAAGAGTGCTCGCAAAACTAACCACATCGAACGATTCAAGAACACGCTTCGGCAGCGGATCTCACGGCTGGAGCGCAGCACGCTAGCGTTCTCCAAAAAAGTGGATAATCCCATCGGGGCAATCCGGTATTTCATTTGTCACTACAATTTTACAAGAACAGCATTACTTCTAATAGGAAGGATTCTCTCATGGATTCAGCAAGTGACAACCTGTCCTCCCCCTCCCGCGGCCTGTGGGCGCGGCTGCGTGCCCTGTTCATCGGCAAGGCCAAGGATCCTCTGGCACCGGACGTGTTCCACCGCATCTCCCTGGTCGCCTTCTTGGCCTGGGTCGGGCTAGGTTCCGACGGCCTTTCCTCTTCATGTTATGGCCCGGAAGAAGCATTCCGGGCTTTGGGCTCGCATACGTTTCTTGCCTTGATCTTAGTCCTGCTGATGGCGGTAACCGTCTTTGTTATCTCAGCTAGCTACTCCCAGATCATCGAGCTGTTTCCTACCGGCGGCGGCGGCTATCTGGTCGCCACCAAGCTGCTGGGCCGTTACCCCGGCCTCGTGTGCGGCGGCGCATTATTAGTGGACTATGTGCTCACCATCGCCATCTCTATTGCCAGCGGTGCGGATGCAATCTTTAGCTTTCTGCCTCTTGCCTATCAACCATACAAGCTCTGGAGTGCGGCCGTGGCGATCGGTCTCCTGATCGTGCTTAATCTGCGTGGGGTCAAGGAGTCGGTAGTAGCACTCGTGCCGATCTTTTTTGCCTTCCTGTTGACCCACGCCATTGTGATTCTTTACGGTATCGTAGTTCATCTCGACACGGCACCCGCGGTGATCTCCGCTTCGTTTCGCGAATCGCAGACGAGCTTCCAGGATTTGGGGTTTGTCGGCATGGCGCTAATCCTGTTGCGGGCCTACAGCTTGGGCGGAGGCACATACACCGGTATCGAGGCGGTCAGCAATGGGCTCCCTATCCTGCGCGAACCGCGAGTGGAGACCGGCAAGCGTACAATGGCGTATATGGCGATCTCTCTGGCTTTTACAGCCAGTGGTCTGCTCCTGGCCTATCTGCTTGCCGGGGTTGAGCACCAGCCTGGTAAGACGATGAACGCCTCCCTGGTCGCGTCGCTGGTGCAGAGCTGGCATCTGGGCAACATATCCTTCGGGATGGCGTTTCTCTTGGTTACTATGCTTTCTGAAGGGGCGCTCCTGTTTGTCGCGGCCCAGACTGGATTTCTCGACGGGCCGCGCGTGCTGGCCAACATGGCGCTCGACTCCTGGGTCCCGCACCGGTTCGCACAATTGAGCGAACGGTTGGTGACTCAGGACGGGGTGCTGCTGATGGGCGGAGCAGCCTTGGCTCTCCTGTTCTACACCTACGGTGACGTCGACCTCCTGGTAGTACTTTACAGCATCAATGTGTTCTTGACGTTTTCACTCTCTCAGCTCGGCATGTGCCGGCACTGGTGGCAGGTGCGGAAACGTGAACCGGCCTGGCGCAAGCGGCTCGCGGTGAACGGCTTTGGGTTGGTGCTCACCACTGGCATCCTCATCGCGACCTTGGCGCTCAAGTTCCGCGCCGGCGGCTGGGTGACGGTGGCGATCACGTCGGGGGTGATCGGGCTCTGCCTGTACATCCACCACCACTACCGTGAGGCGGAAAAGGGCTTGCGTCGGCTCGACGAGATGATGCTGGAGTTACTCCCGCTCGACAATCTCCAACCGCTGCCTCCCCGCGACACCGACGCGCCGACCGCGGTGTTCTTCGTCAATGACTACAATGGATTGGGAATCCAGTCGGTGCTCGCCGTGCCGCTCTTGTTTGGGACCCAGTTCGAAAACTTTGTCTTTGCAGGGTTGGGGGTGATTGACTCCAGTCGCTTTAAGGGTCGAGAAGAGATCGAGAACCTGCGCTACGAGACCGAAGAAAACCTGAAGAAGTACGTGGCTCTCGTGAATCAACATGGCTACTACGCCGAGTATTGCTATGCGCTCGGCACCGACCCCATTGACGAGCTGGAGCGGCTGGCGCACGAGGTAACCAAACGGTTCCCACGATCAGTGTTCTTCGCGGGGAAACTCATCTTCCAGCAAGAGCGTTTCTGGCACAAGGTGCTGCACAACCAGGCGGCCTTCACCCTAGAGCGGCGCCTACAGTTCGCTGGTCTCCAGATGGTAGTGCTATCAGTACGAGCGACATGACGTCGAGCGCTGAGAGCTTAATGACGCATCTTGCCGTCCAAGCCGAAGAGACGCCTGGCGTTCTCCCCCAACACCTTCCGGGCTGATTGTGGGCCGAGAACTCGCACCAGATTCGGGAGTCCCTCATTATAGGTCTCCCGCCCCTCAACGTTAGCCGGATGGCGACAATAATGGTGCGGTCCATCGATTGAAGCGTCGGATCCAAAGAGGACACGGTCTGGCATTGTCAACTTAAGGGTAACTAAGTGTGATAGAGCACGATACAAGGTATTCGAAAAAATGACGACCGCAATATATTGTGGTCGTATCAGGAGATGATCCGTTAAGTTGACAATGCCCCTTCTGGCCCGCCGTGCCGCTGAAACTTAACACCGCATTCTGTCCCGGTGTGGTAATATTAATGGTCTGCGGAGCCGCTCCTGCGGTGATGCTGCCTGTCACATCCACGTCGGTGTAGAGCGCCAGCGTGAATTGCCCCATGTACCTCCAAGAGGGATTCACTACAACCGTGTAGGTCCCACTGGTCGGCAACACCACGGCATCCAGAAACGCTTCTGTGCCGTTACAGAGATTGGATCCACTGAGTTCGGTGTTATCGGGCTTAAAGATCGAGAGCCGTAGCGAGGAACACCCGGGAATCGTGGAATTCTGGAGATAGGTGCTCACCTTCTGGCCCGCCGTGCCGCTGAAACTTAACACTGCATTCTGTCCCGGCGTGGCAATGGTGACGGTTTGTGGGGCGCTATTGGCGGTGATGCTCCCCGTCACATCCGCAACTGTATAGAGCGAGACGGTCGCTTGGCCGGTGTTGTTCGCGTAGGCTTGGACGACTACCGTGTACGTCCCACTGGTAGGCAGCATCACCGCATCCAGAAAGGCTTCTGTCCCATTACAGAGATCAACCCCACTGAGTTCGGTGTTGTCGGGTTTGAAGATCGACAGCCGCAAGGCGCTACACCCGGGAATCGTGGAGTTCTGGAGCCAGACACTTACCTTCTGCCCCGCGGTCCCGTCGAAGAGCAGCACCGCCACTTTTTTGCCTGTCCCAATCGTGATGGTTTGGGAGCTCCCTCCGGCCACAATCCGCCCTGTCGATCCCACATCGGCCGCAGTAAAAGAAGCCGGCGGGATGATGAAATCGCCACTACCCACGGCTTGCCCAAGTGAAGTGGCCACGGAGATCGGACCTGACCCTGTCAGAGAAGGCACGACCGTGGTAATCGTCGTAGCCGTCGCACTGGAGACCGTCGTAAGATGGGTATTAAATCCGACCTTGTCGTTTGCGGGAGTCAGATCGTAATTGGTGCCGGTGATAGTCACTGCCGTGCCGGCGGTCCCAATGGTGGGAGTGAAGTTGGTGATCGTGGGGGCGCCGGCGCTTCCACTGCTAGTGACCGTGAAGGATGCAGCACTGGTGGAGGTGACGCCGGACGTCGTGACTTTGATCACGCCGGTGGTCGCGCCGGTGGGAACCGTGACCACGAGTTGCGTGAGCGTAGCCGAGGTCACCGTGGCCGCCGTGCCATGGAAGGTGACGGTATTTTGGCTGGGGTAGGACTAAACCCCATCCCCACGATCGTGACCGTAGTGCCGACCGGACCGCTTTTGGGCGTGAAGTTCAACAGCGTGGGGGAGGTCATCGTCTTGCGCGTGATCTTGAGCAGATTGCCCACGGCATCGTACTGGTAAATTGCGCCTAGACCCGCCACCTCATCCACCACACCGATCAGTCGCCCGGCGTCATCATACTCGTAGGTCAGCGTCCCCGCATGCACAGGTGCCCCCCACAGGACACTGGAGCTCACGAGTCCCGCCCCCACGATAGTCAGACTCACCCAGCCACGGACGAAGCATGACAGCCAGCGCTGCCAGCGATTCGGAGACGTAACAGACAGTGACATACGCAGTGCAACCTCTGGCTCAGCGAGCCTCACCGGTCAGAACAGTCGTGTGGAAGATTCTTTGCCCCTCGTGCCCACGATGGTTGTACCATTCCCGTGCTGCGGCCACCACGAGTAGGTGAGTTATAGAATGAACTAAGAAAGAATGCAAGCAGGTGACACGAGTATTTTTTACGAATTGAGAAACATTTTTCGAAACGATTGCTCGAAAGTTATTTTTCAGTGACCTTATTGAGGTTACGACCGGGTATTGTCAAGGTAACCAAGTGTTGACGAACAAAGGAGGGAGGCTCGCTCGCCTGCCTCCACCCCACCAGCAGGGATTATGGAGCATAGAGCTAAAGCGCTCAGACAGCCCCCACTCCTACGCAGGAGTTTGTGAAATTGGTTGGTGCTACGGGCAGAGAGAGCAAGATAGAAGCGTCACTAGAGGTGATCTGGCGCTGACTTCCTCAGGCGGCTTTCCTGAGCTGGGTGCCGAGAACAGCCATTGCCCTGACTATGGCTCGTGCGGTCTCGTGCACCGATGCTTGGGTTGGTCGATACCTGGGGACCAACGTGCGCAGTTTCACCGTGCCCCGCCGTAGAGCGTGCAAAGCCTCAAAGCTCTCTAAAAACTTCTGTCCGGTGTAGACCGTTCTGAGCCCGCGCGCCCCTCGCAACCGGTCGCGGGTGGGGACGTGACTGCGCTCGACGGGTTGAGTAGTGTAGCCGCGGCGGCGCTGCAAGCCCGTGCGTACATGGCGAGCGAGCGGGAGGACTGTCGCCACCGCCTTCACATACGGTTGGTGATGCTCAGTAATAACCGCCTTCGGCGTGACCTCCGTGCGTGCTAAGGCCTGGCGAAAAAACGCTTCCGCGCTCGCCCGATTACGTTTGTCGCGCAGGAGCACATCGATAACCTGTCCATGCTCATCGACGGCGCGATATAAGTAAAGCTTCTGCTTACCCCGAAAGTAGAAGACTTCGTCGACGGTCCATTTCTGTCCCACCCGCCGTCGACGCCTACGGAGCGCGGCGGCTAGCTGCGGGCCAAAGGTTTGTACCCAGTTGAGCACCGTCCGTGCCGTCACATCAATGCGCCGCTCGGCTAACAACCGCACGACCTGGGCGGCCGAGAGCGGCAGGCTGCAATACCATCTCACCGCCATCAAGATCACGTCCGGAGGCCAACGGTACCCAGAAAAGGCGGAAGTAGAGTGGGCGGTGAAATCTCGGCGACAGGGGCGGCAATGGTAGCGTTGACGACCAGCGATGTCGAATCCATCACGCTTCGTAGCTCGTTGGTGACAGGATGGGCAAGTGCTCATGGAGGCCAAGTGTATCGAGCACCCAACGATTTCTCAAACTCCTGGTGACTAGCACGGGGGGAGAAGGAGAGGGAGAGAGCAGGAGGAGGAATGTT
>CAYTVL010000093.1:0-14119 GCA_964441775.1 uncultured Enterobacteriaceae bacterium | reverse complement strand
CGTTCGCGCTCGTGGATTTCATGTAGAGCATGTTATCGGCGCCGTTGACTTGCTGCTCAACCGAAGTCGCCACGGCCTGCTCCACCGCCACGGCGTCAGCTCCGGTGTAAGTCGTCGACACTTGCACTTGTGGCGGCACGATATCAGGCAACTGTGCGATCGGCAGACGGTTTAGCGAGACTACTCCGCCAATGGTAATGAGGATGGAAATCACCATCGCCACGACAGGTCGATTGATAAAGAACTGCGCCATATTATTTCTCCCCGATTTTCGCAGAGAGCGGAGGAGCCGACGCCGAAGCGACTGGAGCCCCAGTATTCGCGGTTTCCGTTGAGACAGGTTTCGGGTTCACCAGAGCACCATCTCTGACCTTCAAGATCCCTTCGACCACAATCCGTTCGTCGGGGTTGAGTCCTTCTTCAACCACCCACAGACTGCCAACCCGGGCTCCCATTTTGACTGGACGCATCGAGACTTTGTTCTCCGCAGTCACCACAGCCAAGCGGTAAGAGCCTTGCAGTTCCTGCACGGCGCGTTGCGGCACTAGGAGCGCCCCTTTCCTGGTGTCAGTCACCGCTCGCACCCGCGCGTACAAACCGGGACGCAAGGTATAGTTTGGATTCGGGAAATAGCTGACTACCGTAATCGTGCCGGTCTTCAGATCCACCTCTCGATCGGGGAGGGCAGAGGCCCCACGTTCAGCGTAGACACTACCGTCAGCAAGGATCAGTTCGAGTGGAGGACCATGTTTCTCAGCCCTTTTTTCCGCCTGCATGGCTTTGCCTATGAGCTCGGCAAACTTCAGATATTCCCGTTCACTGATGGGAAATGTCACCTTCAAGGGATCGACTTGCGACACGGTAGTGAGCAGCGTACTGGCGCTGATTAAGTCGCCAATCTGCGCCACGGCAATCCCAGCGATGCCATCAATCGGCGAGCGCACCTGCGTCCATTCCAAATTAAGTTCGGCTTGCCGGACCGCCGCACGCGCCGCCGCCACCATTGCTTCATTGCCCCGATCAGCTTGAATGGCGTTATCTAGCTCCTGTTGACTCATAGCGCCCTCTTTGGCGAGCGGCGTATATCGCGACACATCCAGTTTGGTTTTGCCCAAGGCAGCTTCAGCCCGGCCCAGATCACCCTTGGCTTGATCGAGCGCGGCCACATACGGACGCGGATCAATAGTAAAGAGGAGATCGCCAGTTTTGACCGCCGTTCCTTCGCGATAATGGCGAGCTTGCAGATAACCCTGCACCCGTGCACGAATCTGGGCGTTGATCGCTCCATCAGTCGTCCCGATCCATTCGGAGTGGACAGGAACATCTTGCTGCACCGCGGTCATGATCTGCACTTCCGCCGGCGGTGGCACCGCTGGAGCAGCTTGGGGTTGCGAGCCTTTCTGGCAGCCCGAGATGGTGAAGAGCAGCGCCGCGACGTTGCAGACGCGGAGAATCGTGGAGAAAAATGAAAAACGAAACCCGAAGGTTCGCATAGTTATTGTACCCCTCAACGGATCAATTCCTGACATAAAGGATAGGAAAACGATGGGTAAGGCAAGCAGCAATGCACTGCTGGACCAGCCAGCAGTGGCGCCTTTCGGTCGTTTTCGTCATCAAGTGTGCGTCGCAGAGACATGATCATCCCAGGCGACTAGAGCGAGTCCCAGAATCCGGGAACAAAAAAAGGGAACCCGCCTCCCACTTTCGCGGGGGCAGGCTCCATATGGACAGGTTAGCCCTTCTCGTAAAAGCGGCACAGTGCTACGCCACCGCCTCCACTTGTTCAACTTCAACCGGTTCGCAGGTGAACACTAGCCCATCCTCCCCAAGATCGATAGTCGCCTTACCGCCATGTTGCAGTTTACCAAAAAGAATCTCGTCGGCCAAAATCATTTTGACTTCCTTCTGGATCAACCGCGCCATCGGGCGCGCGCCGAAGGTCGGATCGTAGCCTTTCTCCGCCAAATAGCCGCGAGCTTCCGGCGTGAGGGCAATCGTGACCTTCTTTTCTGCAAGCTGCTGGACGACCTCATTGATAAACTTGTCAACAACTTTCTCAACCGCTTCGCGCACGAGCGGACCAAACACCACCGTCGCATCGAGCCGATTGCGAAACTCCGGGTTGAAGAGTTTTTCGAGCGCGGCCTCTCCCTTGCCGAGGTTCGAGCGCGCACCGAAGCCGATCGACGCCGAAGCCATTTCCCGCGCGCCTGCGTTGCTGGTCATAATGAGAATCACGTGACGAAAGTCCGCCTTCTTGCCGTTGTTGTCAGTGAGCGTGGCGTGATCCATCACTTGCAGAAGAATGTTGAACAGATCCGGATGGGCCTTTTCTATCTCATCAAGCAATAACACCGCATGCGGGTTGCGCGTGATCGCCTCGGTCAATAGGCCGCCTTGATCGAAGCCAACATACCCCGGAGGGGCGCCGATGAGGCGCGAGACGGTATGTTTCTCCATGTACTCGCTCATGTCGAAGCGCAGGAACTGCAAGCCCAGCGTCAATGCGAGCTGCTTCGCCACTTCGGTCTTGCCCACGCCGGTCGGTCCGGTAAAGAGGAACGACCCCACGGGTTTCTCTGGATGACCGAGACCGGCGCGCGCCATGCGAATCGCCGTCACTACCGTCTGAATGGCCTGCTCTTGGCCGAAGACGACTTTCTTGAGGTCGCCTTCCAGGTTCTGCAAACGCTCTTTGTCCGAAGTGGACACGCTGCGGGGAGGGATGCGGGCGATTTTCGCCACCACTTCTTCGATGTCGATATCGTGGATCACCTTGGGTTCGGCAGTTATGGGTTTGATCTTGAAGGAAGCGCCGACCTCGTCGATCACATCGATCGCTTTATCGGGCAGGAAGCGATCGTTAATATATTTCGCCGAGAGTTCAGCGGCGGCGCGCAGCGCTTCGGGCGTATAGGTCACGCCGTGATGTTGCTCGTAATACGACTTGAGCCCCTCCAGAATTTTGACGGTGTCATCAACACTTGGTTCGTGCACCTCAATTTTTTGGAATCGACGCGCCAGCGCACGGTCCCGCTCAAAATAACTGCGATATTCGTGATAGGTAGTGGCGCCGATGCAGCGTAACGTCCCGGTAGTCAGCGCTGGTTTGAGAATGTTCGAGGCGTCCATCGAGCCGCCGCTCGTGGCCCCGGCCCCGACAATGGTGTGAATCTCGTCAATGAAGAGGATCGCCTGCGGTTGTTTTTTCAGGGCATTGAGCACAGCTTTCAGTCGTTCTTCAAACTGACCACGAAACTTCGTGCCGGCGAGTACGGCGCCCATATCGAGCGAGTAAATCATCGCATTTTTGAGCACCTCAGGTACCTCGCCTTTCGCAATGCTCAGGGCTAATCCATCGACAATCGCTGTCTTTCCCACACCAGAGTCGCCAACGTAGATCGGATTATTTTTGCGTCGACGACTGAGCACGTGAATGGTGCGCTCCAGCTCAAGCTCACGGCCGATCAAAGGGTCAATCGACCCTTCCTTAGCGCGTTGCACTAAATTGGCGGTGAACGCTTTGAGGGGATCTTTCACCGGACGCGGTTCATCTTCATCTTCGTTCATTCCCTGTTCATGATCGCCCCGCGCGTTGGCGTCCTCATCCTCATCCAGAGGAACCTTAGAGACGCCATGCGAAATGTAGTTCAACACATCAAGCCGCGAAATCCGTTGTTTTTGTAGTAAATAGAGTGCGAAACTTTTTTCCTCGCGAAACAACGCCACAAGCAGGTTGCGCCCTTCAATCACGTCTTTGCCACTGGACTGCACGTGCGCCGCCGCACGTTGGAGCGCACGCTGGAACCCCAAAGTTTGTTGCGGCTCTACTTCTTGTTCTTCCGCGGGAAGCGCTTCCAGATGTTCTTTAAAGAAGTTTTCCAGGTCGCGCTGAAGCAATTTGATATCGCCGCCGCAACTGCGGAGAATCTTAATGACGTCCTCGTCGAAGGTCAGCGCATACAGGACATGCTCAAGACATAAGAACTCGTGTCGACGACGCTTGGCTTCATTCACCGCTAGGGTGAGGGTTTGTTCTAGTTCTCGGCTGATTCGCATGCGCAGCTCCTTACAACGTCAATCAGTTAGAAGACGTGGACGAAACAAGAGGAAAGAGGCTCTGTGTGCATGAGGCGCGTCCAGACAGTCAGGCCTCTTCCATACTGCATTTCAGAGGAAACTCATATTTCTTCGCTAATTCATGCACCTGATCTACCCTCGTCTCAGCCACCTCATAGGTATACACGCCCGCGACACCAAGGCCCTGGCGATGGACGTGCAGCATAATTTGTGTCGCTTTGGTTGGTGGATGATGAAACACGGACTGGAGAATATACACAACGAACTCCATCGTGGTGTAGTCGTCATTATGAAGAAGCACTTTATAGAGCGACGGTCGCTTGAGCTTTTTTTCGGTTTCAGTGACAACTCCACGGTCCAGATCGGCATCATTATCATCAAACGGTTTGCTCATACGCACCTCTCTCGATTGAGCAGACTGCTTTCTGTTTCCATAGCGCTCCCACGTCATCGGGTCAATTTCAGACGTGGACACGGAAAAACGCAGCTTACAGTCGCGTCCTACTTGAACCCGCTGGGGAAAGCAAGATGTCTCCATCTTACCGCCTCGGTTCAAAGCACCGCAAAGATAAAGTTTTTCCCTTATTGAGCGATTACCTCTCTTCGAGGGTAGTGCATAAAGAGACAAGAAACGCTTCCCCCATTTCTTACAGGAAAGACACGATATGCCTCGATTCTTTATCAAAATTCGCCCTTGGAAAAACTGCCTCGGTCTGCTCCTCGCCAGTCTACTTTTCTCCCAAGGAGAGGCCAAGGCCGTGCCGCTGAATGGTTCCTTGGCCTTTGCGGGCGTCGCCGTCACACAGAATGGCGCTAATCTGGCCGTCAGCACAAGCATCACCACCCAATTGATGATCACCTCAAACAACGGCTCCGGGGCGTTTGCGGCGATTCCTTTTCTCACCGTTTTTTCTCCGACGCCGTTGAACCTCGCCAATTTGGATGCTTTCCAATTCAGCAATGCCGCTTGGGGAACGTTTGTGGCGAATGCACCTTCGTTCGCCAATCAAATCATGCAGCAAACCGCGAATTTTCTCGATATCTTGCTCGATGGCGCCTTTATCCCTGGTCCCTCATTCCTCGCGCTCTATCCTTACCAAGCCTCGGAAGAAACGGTTAGGATTAGTTTCAATCAAAGTGGACAGTCTCTCTCCGAAGCCATCACACTCAATTCTCCGTCCCAAGTTCCAGAACCAGCAACGCTCTTGTTGCTAGGCTCTGGCCTTGTCGTCTTCCTGGTAGGTCGCAGACAATTCGCAAAGCGTTAGCCTCTCGTACGGGGACGGCGGCGACAGCGCCAGAGCTTCTTTAACGCAGCGCAACCGATGGGTCGCTCTGGCGCGGCAAGTTATACCAGACCTCGTCACACGCTTTCTTTTCTTCTTCGTCAAGTTGGAGATCCACCGCCGGCAGCGACTGCTTGAGTTGTTCAGACGAGGTGGCCCCAACAATCGGTGAGGTAATGCCTGGCTGCGCCAGCACCCAAGCCACCGCCACTTGGGTTAACGACTTTCCTCTCGCGGCGAAAAAATCTTGCAGATGTTTCACGGCCCCGAATTGCTCCTCTTGCCAGTAACGCTGACGATAGATATGCCCCGCTCGGCCGACCAGGCCAAAGCGCAGGTTGCTGGCCGGCTCGGCTCCCATCGTGTATTTTCCGGTCAGAAAACCGCCGGCGAGAGGGTTGTACGGAATTACACCCACTCCGTAGTGGCGACAGAGCGGTAAGAGTTCGTTTTCAATCTCGCGGAACAATAAGTTGTAGCGCGGTTGCACGCAGTCGAAGCGCGCGAGCCCCAGTTTGTCGCTGGTCCACAACGCGGACGCGAGCGCCCAAGCTTGGAAGTTCGAGCAGCCGATGTAGCGTACCTTCCCTTGCCGCACGACATCATCGAGCGCACGGAGGGTCTCATCCAGGGGGGTTTCCGGGTCCGGGGCGTGGACTTGGTAAAGATCGATGTAATCGGTCTGCAAACGGCGGAGGCTCTCTTCAATCGCGGTGCAGATGTGTTTGCGCGACAGCCCTTTTTCATTCGACCTGCGCCCCATCGCGCCCCAACATTTGGTCGCCAGCACAATCTGTTCGCGGCGGTCCTTCAGCCATTTTCCCACGATCTCTTCCGTGCGCCCTACCGTATCAAGTCCGCCGCCAACCGGGTACACATCTGCGGTATCAAAAAAATCAACACCTGCCTCTACTGCCGCATCCATGACGGCAAAGCTCAAGGCTTCGTCACATTGCCGACCAAACGTCATCGTGCCTAAACAAATCTCCGACACTTTCAGACCCGTGCGACCCATACGTTTCGTTTTCATTCTTCGCCTCCTGTAGTGCTCCAGTCAGGGATGTATGTCGGACCCTGCGGGAAAGCAAGCGGAGAAATAGCACAAGGCTGGGCTTTGCGTTATATCTCCTATATGGTTTGTCTATCCTCCCTCTTAAGGAGCCAGTCACGATGGGACGCATCATCGCTCAGGTCCACGTCACTAATGAAGTCGTCTTTCTTGACATGGAGCCGGTAGAGGGACGTTACGAACCACTGTTGGGCTCCCTAATCTTGGAACAGTCCAACGTGTTGATATGATAGGGCATCGCCTGGTGCCAGTAAAATACATAGACCTGAAATAATGGAGGGTCAGCCCATGCAAAGGAAAACCAACACCTCGACGAAAGTCGTACCGCTGCGGCCACGCGCCAAAGCTGGCAGCGCGCCCATGGACGCTCGCAAAGCGAAAGCGTTGCACCAACACGATCGCGACCATCTCTATCATGGGTTTACTCCTCTCAGTTTACATCAGCAAAAAGGGATTCCGATCTTTGTCAAAGGTCAAGGCGTTTACCTGTGGGACACGGCGGGGAAACGCTACATCGACGGCCTGGCCTCACTGTGGAACGTCCACGTTGGTCACGGTCGCAAAGAGATCACCCGAGCCGTGGCGGCGCAGATGGACCAACTCGCCTTTGCGCCGACACTTATCGGTCCCACTGCCGTCCCCACGGTCGAGCTCGCGGCCAAACTCGTGAAGATCGCGCCGAAAGGTCTGACCCGGGTCATCTTCACCTCCGGCGGCTCGGAAGCCAATGAAACCCTGATCCGCTTGACCCGCGCTTACTGGAAAGCCAAAGGGCAACCGGGAAAGACGAAGTTCATCAGTCTCAATCAAGCGTACCACGGCTCTTCCAGCGGAGCGGCTTCGCTCGGCGGCATTCCCGTGTTCAACAACCAGATGGACCCTGGGCTACCTGGCATGATCCACATGGCCCGCCCCTATTGCTACCGCTGCGAGCTAGGCAAAACCTATCCAGCGTGCCAAATCGATTGCGCTATTGAACTCGAACGTATTATTCAACGTGAAGGCGCGGACACGATTGGCGCGTTCATCACCGAGCCGATTCAAGGGGTGGGCGGCGTCGTTGTTCCACCGAAAGAATGGCTACCGAAGCTGCGTGAGATTTGCACCAAATACAACATCCTCATGGCGTGTGACGAGGTGATTACCGGTTTTGGCCGCACCGGCTCGATGTTCGCTTCAGCGGGGAGCAGCGTCACGCCCGATATTCTCGTCTCCGCCAAAGGCGTCACCAGTGGTTACCTTCCGCTGGGCATTGTACTTTTTAAAGAAGAAATTTTCCAAACCTTCATGGCCACTGGCGACGATTACGCATTTTGGCACGGTTACACGTACACCGGGCACCCGACTGTCTGCGCCGCTGGCCTCGCCAATCTCGAAATCATTGAACGCGAGAAACTCGTGCAGAACGCTCGTGAGCAAGGTAAATATCTGCGAAAAAAACTTGAGACCCTGCGCGCCTTGCCCATCGTCGGCGATATTCGCGGCCAAGGGCTAATCGCCGCTATTGAGCTGGTGAAAGATCCCGCCACCAAAGAGATGTTCCCGGCGGAGCTGCGCATCGCCCAGAAAGTGTGGGAGCGCACCCTCGATCATGGCGTGATCAGCCGCGTCGCTGGCGCGAACAATATCGCCCTCTGCCCGCCGTTGATTATCACCAAAGCACAAATTGACGAACTGGTGACGACAATCGGCAATGCGATCAGTGCTGTCGCTGCAGAAATTACCGGTGATTGGAAAATGGCGAGCGGGAAATAACAACAGTTTGTGAGTATGCAGGAAAGAAAAACGCATGATTTCTCTCGATGATTACACGTCCCGTGATGGACTCGGTCTCGCAGAACTTGTCGCCCGGAAAGAAGTAAAGCCGGAGGAACTCACCGCTGCTGCGCTAGCGGCCATAGAAAAAGTGAATCCACAAGTGAACGCCGTGCTGCAAACCCTTCCTGCGCAAGCCGAGGCGGCAATCCGCCACGGGCTTCCGCAAGGCCCATTCATCGGCGTGCCCTTTCTGATCAAAGAACTCGTGCTCCACGCCAAGGACGTTCGTTGCGACATGGGCTCGAAACTGGCGCAAGGTTACGTGCCTACGGCGGATACGGAACTCATGGCCCGTTTTCGACGGGCCGGATTTGTCCTCCTCGGCACCACACAAACCCCCGAGTTGGGCTACAATCCCACCACGGAAACCGTGCTCTTTGGTCCCGTGCGCAATCCGTGGGATCTCACACGTAGCGCTGGCGGCTCAAGTGGCGGCGCCGGAGCCGCGGTCGCAACGGGCATGGTTCCAGTGGCGCACGCAAGCGATGGCGGCGGCTCCATCCGCATTCCAGCTTCATGCGATGGTCTCGTTGGCCTGAAACCCTCGCGTGATCGCATCCCGACCGGTCCTGACTACGCTGATCTCCTGTGCGGCTTGGCCTGCGAGTTCGCGGTCACTCGCAGCGTGCGTGATGCGGCGGCGCTCCTTGATGCGGTTGCTGGAGCCGACGTTGGCGCTCCTGGGGTTCCGGTTCCGCCGGTTCGCCCTTATCGAGAGGAAGTCAATGCGCAGCCGGGTCGGCTCCGTATCGCGTGGACAACGACGCCAGCTTCGGGAGAGAAAATTGATCCCGAGTGTGAGAAGGCTGTACACGAAACGGTTCGCTTGTTAGAAAGCCTCGGCCATACCCTTGTGGAAGACTGGCCGCGTTACGATTGGAACGCTTTTCTTGACAATGTCCACGTTATTTGGACAACCTTTACCGCTTTTGCGATTGACGATGTCGTCAGAGCACTCAGCCGCAAACCAGGGCCAGACAACCTGGAAGCCGTCACCTTGGCCTGCTACGAGGATGGCAAACGTTACACGGCGGTGGATTTGCTCAGGGCAATGGCGCACGGCAATACGCTCTCACGACAAGTTGGCGCCTTCTTTCAAAATGTAGATGTGCTTGTCACCCCAACGTTGGCCCACCTTCCCGCCCCGCTGGGAGAGGTAAATCAGAATCGCGCCCGCATGACAGCAATGGACTGGACGAGGCAAGTGTTCAACTACGTCGCCTTCACTCCGCTCTTCAACTCGACAGGGCAACCATCCATTTCGCTGCCGCTGCACTGGAGTGCGAGCGGGCTTCCGGTCGGCGTCCAGATCGCGGGCCGTTTCGGCGATGAGGCTACTCTGCTCCGTTTAGCCGCGCAACTAGAGCAAGCCCGGCCCTGGGCTGGGAAACGCCCACCGGTGCATGCAACGGCTTAAATGTCCAGTCTAACAATGACATGGGAGGAGCGCGCGCTCGAGAGCGTCTCTTCCCAAATCTTCACAAAAACAAGAAACAACGCTACTTTGACCAGATCAACTCGGACGCAGTTTTTATCTTGGCATTTTCGTCTTTTCTTTTTCCACTCATCTTTCACCATTAGTTCTGTAACCGACCCACGTCAGCTTTGCTCGTGACCGAGGTGTAGGTCATGAGAGAGACTCTTAGTTCACTGGTGTTTTCATGTTGGCTTGGATTTCGGCGGCACTTAAAGCCCGGTTGTAAATGCGCACGTCATCAATCGTACCTGCAAACTCCGTCGCCGTTGGCCCTCCTGCACGCTTGCCAATAAACACATGCAGCGTTGAATTATGTTGGGTTGAGGTGACCGTACCCTGTAAGACACCATCGTCCAGGACACCATTAAGGTACACATGCATCGTCCGTGCAGCCGCGTCATACACGCCAGCCACATGTTGCCAGGTCCCCGTTGTCAAAGCGGTCTTTCCATAACGCATCATGTTGGTGTTGTTGATATCCGCCAGCTTAAAGCCGATAGCCCTTGGCCCCATGTCGATCGTGGTATCCAACTGAAAGCCATTATCAGAAGAGTCCGGGCCTCGCTTTGACACGATGGCGGAGTCGTCTATAGGGAAGGAAGCAGGTTTGATCCAGGCCTCAATAGTCATACTACCCGTGATCTGTACGCTTGCCTTATTCCCAAGGTCGACTGCGCCATTCGCGTTAAACACGAGGGCGCTGCCGTACTTACCGCTCGCAGTCCATGTCTGTCCAGAGAGCGTCCCGGTGTTGTTGTTGCCAGACGAATCGCTGACTGTCGTCCCACCGCCTTCACTAAAGCCATACGCGGCCACTAAACCAGAGGGAGGAGAGGTAGAGTTGCTCACCGTCACATTGATGGCTGTGCTGGTCGTTTTGTTCCCTGCCGCATCCCGGGCCACGGCCCTCAGGCTATGAGCTCCATTTGTCGAAGTCGTCGTGTTCCAGGTAATCGAGTAGGGGGAAACGGTATCTTCACTGTTGAGATTGACTCCGTCAAGTTGAAACTGCACGCCCACGACGCCAACGTTATCCGACGCCGAAGCCGAAACGGTGACGGAGGAGCCGGACACCGTCACCCCGCCTGCCGGAGCGGTCAACGAGACGGCTGGCGCTTGGGTGTCAGCCGAAGCCGTGCCACAGGCCGTGTTGGTGTAGCCGGAGACTCCAGCAGAATTGTAAGCACGGACACGGTAACAATACGTGCCGCCTCCTGTTACCCCAGTGTCCATATACGAGTTTACGTTGGCGGCGGTTGTCGCGATTTGCGCAAACGCGCTCGGAGTCCCGGGCGCACGTTCCACATAAAAACCAGTCTCGTTATTTGACATATCACTCCAGGTGAGAGTCAGTTGAGCGGCTTCTCCTAACGGAACGATTACCAGCGTTCCAAGAATGAGGAAAGAACATCCCCAGAATGGTCGAGATAACTGTTCAACAAAAGACATCATCACCCTCCCTAAAAATCACACGCAAGACCCCACTCGGTAAAGGTCTCTTCGGCCTCGCATTTCCATGGCTATCTTTCAAACGAAGACTTGCCGGAGACACGAATTCCGGCGTTTCATTTACTTCAGTCGCCATCCCGAGAAGGAAAATTTTTGGCGAGAAGATACTTCTAAGTGCAGGGAGGGATAGCAGTGAATACAAAGATTCTTCTATACAAAATAATTAGTTATTCATTCCGCGTCCTGTCTCAAAACGCACACGTCTCTAGCAACTCCCTTCTCGCGCCTGGACTTGTGCGCAAGTCACCGCCTTCTCAGCGTAGAGACTCGCTACAAATATTGCATTCGTCTTAATATAGATATTGTAACTAAGTTTTTGTCGGTGGTATTGCTCGACTGTCCTCATCCGGAGGTCTGACTTTCCTTATCAGAAAACTGTGCCCCTTCAATGGTCTCTATCACCGGCCTTGTGGGCAGTCTCGGATCAATGCTCTGGCAAGGGCAATCTCCTATCAACCGGCGAGAGCAATCTTCCCTCCTTGGAAGTCGGATTCCACAAAGTGACTTCGCCAGGAAACGAAGCGTTCTTCGGAAGAACTTCGCAACCTGCCGTAAGCGCTCCCTGTATGCCTAAGGGTTGCTAAACCACATAGTAAGAACTTAGAAGAGTGCACACCATAGTCAATAAGGTGGTCCTCATTTTCTCATTTTGCGCCATAGCACAGTCCACAGCAGGAAGGCAGCGCAGCCCAAAGAAGAAGGCGGACTTGAAAAGAATGTTTCTTAAAAAAATAGACAATGGGGCTCGGCCACAGTCAAGCAAGGCTCGGGAAATAAGAAGAGGAATTTGGTCGGTCGTTAGCTTTTGCGTGTAGGAAGGAATGAGGAAGGGATCAGTCTCTTATGAGGAATGGCGGAAAAGATTATCTTGTTTATTGTGACAACAAAAAGCCTAAAGGAGCAAGTTAGATCAATCCTCGCTTCCTTCATTTCGTTGGTTCATGCTGCGGCTTGAATCGTCAGATGTAATTTGTATTCAATGTTGTCTTTCAGCAAACCTTTGATATAGCAGCCTTTCTCCGCTCGCTCGACAACCGTGCGGAGTTTCTCCTCCGGGGCGTTACTATAAACGATCAAGTTCACGTCGATCGTTTTCACAAAGCCTTTTTCGTTTGCCTTGGCGGAAGCCGTGGCCTTGGTAATCGCCACTTGTCGGGCGCGCGCCGTAATTTGTAAAGACAGCAACAAGCAGCCGCACAACGCGCCTAGAAACGAAGTGACAGGGTCTGGCACCTCCCCTTGCCCACCCATCGATTCCGGCTCGTCGAGAGTCCATGCAAGGTGGCCAGCCTGCACGCGCACGAGGAAAGAATCACTCGTGTTTGCCGCCACGGCATGACGAAAACCACCCGAGAGTGAGAGGCTTTTGTCATCACAAACTTTGAGGTTTGAGGTCTCCATAAGCCCCTAACAATTGGGCTGATGGCGGTTAGTAACGTCAAGGTTGAGAAGAAAAAACCTTTGTCTCATACGCGCCCCCGTGATGGGAAACTCCTTCGGGCTGCGGTGGCCGTTGTGTATCGATAGGCGCTGAGCCAAGCAGCTTCTGCAACTCCCGCTCTAAGGTGTCTTCGGCTACGAAGCCCGTGAACGCACGCTTCACTTTCCCTTCCGGAGAAAAAAGAAAACTCATCGGCAGGGCAAAAACCTGGTAGCGCAGTCCAATCTCACTCGTTGCATCTCTCCCCACCGCATACGGCACGCGATAGCGTTTGATAAATTCCTTCACTCCGTTTTCTTCACTCTGCATGGCAACGCCGATCACCGCAAACCCTTTGTCTTTGTACTTGTTATACATGCGCACCAGCGACGGAGTTTCGACAACACACGGTCCGCACCACGTCGCCCAAAAGTTGACCAACACGATTTTGCCCTGATAGTCGGAGAGCTTCAGCGCTTCACCGTCGATGGAAGTCAGGGAGAAATCAAAATCACCGTAGGGGCTGGAGGACTTCTCGCCAGCTTCAGCGAGCCTCGGCGGCGCGGCAGGCGAGTTCGCCTCGTTCACTAACAGTTCTTCAGGATTCAAAAAGGTCAATCGAGAAGAAATCCACGACAGCTTATCAGTAAAGATCAATCCGCCGACCAACACCAGCAAGAGACCACTGGCAATCTCCACTTGCCGAAGATATCCTTTAACGCCTTTAAACAACGATAAGAAGCCGTTCAAAAACGCCGCCGACAGAATGAACGGAATGCCGAGCCCGAGTGAGTACGCCGCTAGGAGGACAACGCCACGGTTGAGGGTTTCCGCCGTCGCGGCCATCCCTAAAATGCCGGCCAGAATAGGCCCAACACAGGGCGTCCACCCAAAAGCAAACAGAATTCCGGCGACGAACGCTCGCCCAACGCCAGGAACAGCAGGCTCTCCATTTAAGCGTTTTTCCTGAAGTAGGACGGGAATCCGCACGAGCCCCGCGACGTGCAGCCCAAGAATGACAATGCCAAGGCCAGCCACGGTCTTCATCACTCCGAGATGCGCCCGCAGCACAGCCCCAACTGCGGAAGCTGAAGCGCCCAGCGCAATAAACACCAACGAAAATCCTAGGATGAACGGCAAACTCTTCATCAGCGCCCCGAGCACCAGGTGTGAACGCCCATGATGGTCGGTGAGTTCCTCAAAGCTCATACCGGTAATAAACGTGAGGTATCCCGGCACGATAGGCAGGACACAAGGAGAGGCGAAAGAGAGAAATCCAGCAAGCAGAGCAATGCCAAGACCAATATCCATAATGTCTACAGCTTTCCTCGTAGTGGCGGGGCGACGATGCTGTCTTGTATGTGAATCAAAGGAACCAAGCGAATGTTCCCAGACGACTCAAATCTGGCGGAGAGGGGGGGATTTGAACCCCCGATACCCGAAGGTATACACGATTTCGA
>CAYTVL010000092.1:0-15099 GCA_964441775.1 uncultured Enterobacteriaceae bacterium | reverse complement strand
GCTGCCTTACAATATCAACAGGAATTTCGGTTAGCGGCGTAGGGTGCCACCGGCACGACGTGCGTAACCAATGCCGGTGATACGGCAATAGGAGTTGGATATAGATATGATGGCGGATTCTAACAACAAAAGCGGGCAGGAAACCCATGCATACGATGCCGATCATCTTCTGATTGAAGTGGACCATGCTCTTTCTTTCCTCTTCCAACTCTACGGCGAAGATGCGTCAGGGAGCCTCCCTCTCTTCGGGCTTCCTAGTAAACAGGTGTGGTGGCTCGATCCGACAGACGAAGAGGGCATGACGCGGTGTC
The DNA here is from genome assembly GCA_964441775.1 of uncultured Enterobacteriaceae bacterium. Lineage (GTDB taxonomy): Bacteria > Desulfobacterota > Binatia > Bin18 > Bin18 > SYOC01. The sequence goes on along the minus strand of CAYTVL010000092.1, from coordinate 14,788 downwards.
TCCAAGACGCTGGACAGCAGAACCTGTATTTTCCCACGTGTCTGCATAGCCGCGCTCATGCTGAAGCGCTGTGGCAGAAGGCGCATCCAGGGGTTCCTTTCGCTGGCCGAGGCGTGCACGAGTCAGCCGTCTGTGTTCCTGGCGTCTTTGGCGATTTCGATGTGCATGGAGCAGCCCACCGCAATGAGCGTCTCCCACGCTCAAAAGATGAGATCCTCACCTGGTTGGCAACCTATCCTCTTCGTCCTTCCTTGGTGTGGGATTCCGGCAATGGCATTCAAGCCGCCTGGTTGTTTCGTGAGCCCTGGGCGCTGGAGTCCGACGAGGAACGGCAAGAGGCAATTCGGTTTAGGAAATTGTTTCACGACGCCGTGCAGGCCCATGCGGGTGCGCGATGGAAATTTGATAACGTCGCTGATCTGGCGCGCGTCCTGCGCTTACCGGGCTCGTGGAATTGGAAGCAAAGCCCACCGCTGCCCGTTGTGCTCCTGGAAGACTCTGGCCTGCGATACAACTCCAGCGACTTTGAAGACTACTTTCCGCGACAGTCTACAAAGAAAAAAAAGCAGGAGCGTACGGACAAGCGTAGCGATCCACAGCGACTCGCTGAAGCGAGAGAAGCGCTGAAATGCATTCCTGCTGTTGAGTACCAAACCTGGATCGACATGGGCATGGCGCTGCATAGTGAAGACTCTGGCCCCATCGGCTTAGGGATCTTTATTGAATGGTCAGCCACGTCCACCACAGGGGAATTTAGTGAACTGGAGTGTAAGAAGAAGTGGAACAGTTTTCACGACGACCGCGAAGATAAGATCACACTCAATTCGCTGTTTGCCCTGGCGATGGAGCACGGATGGCGTCCCACGGGCGAAAGAGCGGATGAAGAACGGCACGGCGAGCCCCCCCGCCTACTAAAACGAAAAGTTCCGCCTCCCGAATCCTACCCATTAGGTGCCCCCGCCCTCGTTTTTTCAAAAACCATTCAAGCACCGTTAGCCATCTGTGGGCAGTCTCTACTAGGAGCGGTCGCTCTGGCGGTGCAGCCACATTGCAACATCATGCTTGATGGTCGCACGATTCCGCTCTGTGAAAACTTCATCACGATAGGTGAATCGGGCGAGCGGAAAACGGCAACCGACAATGAAGCCCTCCGCGCCCATCGTGCGCATGAGAAGGGCTTGTGTGACCAATACCTGTTAGCCTCACCAGACTACGAAAACGATCTGCTCGCCTACCAAAAAGCCAAAGATGAGGCAGTCAGAAAAGCGAAGACCCGAGCAGAGAAGAAGGCTGCCCTGGATGCCCTGGGCCCCCCACCACAGGCTCCTCTCTTCCCGCTGTTCATCACCGAGGAGCCCACCTATGAGGGACTGATTAAGCTACTGCAACGGGGCAGACCCAGCTTGGGGCTCTTTAGTGACGAAGGTGGCCGGATGATTGGCGGCCATGCGATGAGCGAGGAGCAGCTGCTCAAAACGATCACGGGGCTGTGCGAGCTGTGGGACGGAAAGCGGATCAGTCGCGTGCGTGCCGGTGATGGCGCCGCCTTGCTGTATGGTCGTCGGGTCTCAACCCACCTCATGGTGCAGCCACCCATCGCCATGCGGCTCTTTCATAATTCCACGATTGTCAGTCAAGGCTATCTGTCGCGCTGTCAAACTGTATGGCCAGAATCAACAATGGGAACGCGACCATATAAGCCCGTCGACTTGAGCACCAATGAGACCCTGAACGCCTACTGGAATAGAATCACATCGATCTTAAAAGCCCCGCTTCCACTGGCGGAAGGAAAGGCCAACGAACTCGCTCCGCGTCCACTGCTTCTGAGTCCAGACGCCAAGGCCTTATGGATAAAGTTTCACGATCTGGTCGAAGAGCAACTTGCCGACACTCAACCGTTTGCTCTCATTCGTGGATTAGCGAATAAAGCTCCAGAACACGCCCTACGCGACGCTAGAATCCTGACGCTTTACGAAGACCTCAACGCGCCCAACATCCCCGTTACACACATGGGCAATGCGATCAAACTTGAACAATACTACCTCTCCGAGGCGCTCCGCCTCTACCAAGCCAGTGCAACTGATCCAGATCTGGAGTTAGCTGAAAGGTTGCTCGCCTAGGCGCAAGCCAGGGACAGCGAGTATGTGGCGCTTGTGGATATCTACCAGCGGGGATTGAACGCGATCGGTGATGCCGCCACCGCCAGGCGCTTGGCCAAAATCCTTGAGGCTCACGGGTGGTTCCTTCCAGTGAAGGGGGGCATGGAAATAGACGGACACCCTCGCCGCGAGGTGTGGAAGGTGGTGAAGCAATGAGCGCATTCAGACCCCTGGATGTTGATGCGGAATTGCAAAATTTGGGGTGCCCCCCACCTAAAGTACCGAAACCACCTAAAGTGGAACACGGAAACGAGGATGTAAAAACACAAAACTTCGGGGAGACTCCACCTAAACACCTAAAGTACCTAAAGTTGAGGGCGAGATTAGGTACTTTAGCCACTCTAGGTGGCCCATACCTGAAAAACCGAAAAATTCTCAGACGCCTAGTGGTGAATTCGTCGACGCCGCGCCACCATCGGAGTCGGACGCTTGGCCTTGCTACAAGTGTGGGCACCCAGTGGTTATTGAAGCCGTCGAACCTTCACCTGATGGTGAACGGATGTTGACATTCTGGCACTGCGAACCTTGCCAGGGCGCTGCCGTCACGCCCAGCACGATCAAGGAACCTCCAAAGGACTGGGCGACGAAGAGGAGGACGGTGCCGTTACCATGGTCAGGAAGCATGAGGACGTTAATTGAATTGTTCACTGAACATGTTGACGAGTTCCCTACGGTGCCGTTCAGCTTGGGCAGGGGCGTCCACGTCGCCGATCCGGCGCGGTTTTACCTCATGCTGAAGCTCGACATCAAAGCTGGACCCACCGGGCCTCGTGGCCGCAATGGCACTCTGGAGGAGGATCTGGTGGCGCTCCTGGAGCGATGGGCGATGCAGCACGAAGTAGACGCACCAACGGAGCCACGGCAATGAGGACAGCACCCATGTATGACGAACACACCGCAGCAGCCCGGATGATTGCCACATTCATCCATCGGTTCTGTGTCCCCAGCCCAGAGGAACCCTTAAGTGTTTGGCTGATCTACGTCACCAAGACTGGACAGGGCGTGGCGCTCGCGGCTGGCACCTACAAGCCAACTCAGACGCTGCGAGAGAGAAAGCTGTCTCTCAGCGCGACAGAAGGAGACAGCAGGGGCAACCCCGTAGTGCAACAGTACGGGCCGGCAGCCGTGCGCTGGCACGGGCCTGAAATTGTTGTGGCGCTGGGGATGAATGAGCATGCAGGCAAAAAGCCAAAGGCAGCCGGAGAGAACGGCGGGCGCGGAGGGTCTCCCGTTGCTGGTCGGTAGGTGATGTTCATACGATTTGGATACTATGGTGCTCCTCGGCGTGGGCTTGGGGGTAGGGAGTCGTGCCCAGTGAGCGTCTAGTGGTTGGAAAAGGTTAGAAAAGGTTGGAAAAGGGTGACAAAAATGGGCCAAATTTAGGAACAGCAGGCTGGAGAATCAACTGCCGCGTTTGTAGCGTTTCGGTTTTTTCGAGACAGTCGGTCTTCACGCTCCCTGCTGAGATTGTATCGTGAATGGAAAAAAGACGCGCCGATCCGGCGGGTCCCGGGACGGTGGCAACAGTGGGCGCGCGACTATCAGTGGGCAGCGCGTGCGAGCGCGTACGATTTGCACCTGGATCGTATTCGTCGCGCCGTAACGGAAAAGGTGCTCGCGGAAGTGCATGCACAGCGCATCCGGGAGATTGAGTTGTCCGATCTCTGAGCATACTCAACGAGATGGCCGTGCTCGCGCATGTCAACATTAAAGACGAGACGGAGTGAGATGAGGGGGGAATGTCAGGATCAAGCCGTCAAGCGAGATCCCCGCTCACGTGACGGCAGCGATCGCGAAAATCAAAACGACCTACGACAAAGAGGGTCGGCCACGAGTCGAAGTGAAGCTTCATCCGAATGTCTGTCCGCTCGATCTGCTGGCCCAGCACTTCCGTCTCTGGGAGAAGGCCAAGGAGCAGTCGCAGAGAGCGGCGACCAATGCGTTCCTGGAGTTGCTCAACCTTATTAAATCTCCCGCCTTCGATGAGATTGCGGACAAGGGGCCGCGCCCGTCGTTGAGTAATCCGCTGCCAGGGATTACCATTGATTGAAAGAGTAGATCAGTTTCGGGAACGAGAGAACACGGTGTGTGGGCTTCCGCACGCAAGCGATGCCGCTGCGCAAAGGCGGAAAGATCTAGCTCATGATCAATCAGATAACACAGGGCATACTCAACGGAGGCCGGCAGAATCTGCCGCGCGTAATCGACGGGAATCAGTCTCGGACTCAGATCAATCGGCTTGTAGCGCGCCATGGAGTCTTCCTTGCCTACGGGACGAGTGCTCAACCCAATATGCCCTCGCTGTTGCTCCTTGGAGAGGGAGGAGGGGGTTTTCTACAGCCTCAACGCCCAAGCACACCGCGAGCGGCCCACACACAGCCTTTCGGCGTTTGCAGAGTCCCAAGCGGGCCGCGATGCGGTGGCGCGTGTGGTTAGGCAGCTATATCCTCTTGATAGACTTCCTCGCTTCATAGCGAACATGGCTTAGATTCGCCTCTCTGCTAATGACGCGGAGTTCAGCCCTTTCATTGTGAAACTGTACCCATCTCTTTTTCAGTTCTGGGTCAGCAATCTCATGTTGTATTACGTTATCTAGCCCCGTGCCGTGGGTCTCTATTTGGCTCGCCTCTAAACTGTTCTCAGCAAGAAAGTCATCGACAAGTTTTCAAAGGTAATGGAATGGACTCCTCCCATCTTCTCACCCCGGTGCCGAAAGGGGCAAAATGAGAAGAAGAGAAACAAATTGTGAGAAGGGGGACTTTCCTATGCAAGTCAGCGTTGTCGGACTCGATATCTCTAAACAGGTCTTTCAACTCCATGGCGTATCAGCGGAAGGAAAGGTGGCATTACGAAAACGACTCCGACGGGCGCAGGTCGCCGCGTTCATGGCTCAACTCCCTCCCTGCTTAATTGGGATCGAAGCCGGAGCGGGAGCTCATCACGGGGCACGGGTACTCCGGCAGTATGACCATGAGGTCAAACTTATTAGCCCTCAGTATGTGAAACCCTACGTCAAGGGGAACAAGAATGACTATAATGATGCCGAAGCCATTTGTGAGGCCGTGAGCCGTCCCAACATGCGGTTTGTGGCAGTGAAGAGTGTGGCGCAACAAGATTTGCAAATGCTCCATCGCGTGCGTGAGCGGTGTATCAAAGCTCGGACCGCGCTGGTGAATCAAATGCGCGGCTTATTGAGTGAATACGGGATCGTGCTACCAACAGGGATTCATCGCCTCCGGCAAGCGCTTCCGCAGGTTGGCGAAACTGAAACCTTGACGCCGTTAGGGCGCGAAGTGTTTACGCAGCTCTCTGAGGAGTTGGTGAGCGTAGATGAGCAAGTCACGAAATGCGAGCAACGGATTACTCAGTGGTTCAAGAGTGATCCCACTTGTCAGCGCCTGGCGCAAATCGACGGCATTGGGCCGTTGACGGCGACCGCCTTTGTGGCGGCCGTCGCCAATCCAGCTGCTTTTAAGAATGGGCGCCAAGTCAGCGCGTGGTTAGGGTTGGTCCCGCGTCAAGCCTCCACGGGAGGCAAAACCGTCTTACTCGGAATCAGTAAACGTGGGGACTGTTATCTGCGCTCGTTACTCATCCACGGGGCACGGGCTGTGATGCGCTACGCCAAAACGAAGGATGAAGAGCGCTATCAGTGGGTGCGACAAGTGATGCACCGGCGCGGCGTGAATCCGGCTCCCATAGCCTTGGCTAATAAAAATGCGCGACGGTTATGGGCGCTGATGCGCGATCCGCTCCCCGACAAGCAAGCAGCTTAACCCAGGGAACGCATCACAACCTGCACCAGCACCAGTTGTTAGTGAACTCACCAACGATTGCGAAGCGGATTTCATCATGATGGCAGTACAGGTCAGACCGACACGTTCAGAGCCTGGACCAAACACCGGCCTTCGCGGCCGCTTAGGTGATGAGGCGAACGTGGGCGTGTTCCATCAGGGCTCGGAGCTTGCGTGCTCCACTTCAGCAGCCGGATATATGTGTGCAATCTTGATCCGTCTTGCCAGAATGGAGGAAAGTCTGCTTGCAACCGGGAGGAGTCCATATATGTTTGGTGCAGCCCATAGGCTGTGACCAGCAACCGAAATCAAGTCAGCCCCGATCGCTTGGCGAAGATGGATCACCCCATGCTTTTCGGACGGCCACCCCGCCCCCGCGATGCATCAGTCCGCCCTCTTGACAATGGAGGCCTGACAGGGGTTAGGCTGCCCCGTAGGTGTTAACAACGATGCCGCAATCATAGGCAGTTGAAACCAATAGTTTGAGAGGCGTCAGTGAGCTGAAGATACGGAGCCCCTCTCCGATTGCGACGGGATTGACAAACAGGTTGAACTCGTCAATGAGACCCCCTCTGATGAGCGAAGAAACGAACGAAGCCCCACCATAGACAAGGATGTCCTTGCCTGGCTCGTTCTTGAGCCGACTGACGGCTTCGGCAATTGGAGCGTTCTCTACTCGGACGTTCTTCCCTTCGAATGCAGTTGCCGTTTTGCTGAACACCACCTTGGATATGCTTACCATCTTGTTGCCAAACGCGAAGTCGGCACTGCCTGGTTCAGTGGATACCTTCTCCCAATGTGCAATAAACCCTGGCGTCATCTTGCGACCAAGCAGAATCGTATCGCTGGCGTCCGTGAGCTTGCTGACGAACGCGGTGAGCTGCTCGTCCCATTGCCATGTCATCCAGTCCAGCTGGCCGTTAGGACCGGCTACGAAGCCATCTATCGTCATCTGCATCTGAAGTTTGAGTTTCCGCATGTGGGTTCCTTTGGTCAATGTGATTGCAGCCTAACGCTAAAGCGCACCGCGAGCGGCCCAACCGCAGCCTTTCGGGTTCATTCCAAACCGCAAGCGGGCCGCGATGCGGTGGCGCGGCGAGTTAGACATCATATACGTAACAATTTGTTATCCGTGAACAACGATACATTGCCTGAGAATCCCTGGTGCAGACCATCTATCAAGGAAAACGTGGAACGGTAAAGAAACGTCTTGGCCATAGACAAAGTACAACCTTTTTCTCTTGATAGAGGCAATAGGCGAAAAATGCCCTTCGCCATTTTTTGTATCGATAAAGACAATAACCAGTTTTCCTTCAGCTACGAACTGGCAAAGACTGGCGGGGGTGAGAGGTGGTTGCCTCTCAAGACCAACCTTGGTCGCTTGCCAGTACGCAATACGCTCAATCGGCTTTTGGTCATCGTCTGGTTCGGAGTAAAAGACAACCTTGAGGCCGAACCGATGGAGTGCAAGCGCTAGAGCGATCGTGAAGGAACCATACTTCTTAGTGTGTTTACAGGCTTTGATAATTCGATCCGCGGCCACACATTTTCGAAAATGCCGAAGGGTTATCCACACAGATATTGGCCCACAGTTTCCTTCCAGTTGAAGGAGACGACGCGGAATCGGGTGATGACTGCGAATCATCTGTCTCTCTGATGTCTAACGCTCACGCGCACCGCGAGCGGCCACACGCGACCTTTCAGATTCAGCAGAATCCCAACGTGGCCGCGATGCGGTGGCGCGGATTGTTCGGCGGCGTGAATTTCAATACTTTAGATTTAGCGAAATATCCTCTCCCGGAACCTCATAACATTTAGTGCTGTGAACGGTTCACCATTGAAGACAATTTGCCGCGTCTTCGTATCATGATGTCGCAAGTAGTCTGTCATATTCATCCAACGAATTTGTCCGTCCGAAGTACGGATGACTAGCATTACGGGGTAGGCGTGCGCTCTCCAGTATTGGGCATGGCGCGGATTTTTGATGGTGAAAATTTCTTCGCCGTCCCTTTTTCGCACCTGAAGATAAAAATCTCCAGCTTTGAGTTGGAGATAGACTCTTTTTCCGCTAGCCTCGCCTTCATCGTTCTTGAATTCGATCTCGCCGTCTATCCCCCAATCGGAATTAGGCGTCGGTCGAAAAATTTGTCCAGCCTCGCCTGCTATAGCAAAAGCGTGGCCAATGAGGATCAGTTCTAAGCTTTCGTTATCGATATTAATACGGGCCAGTCCTTCCAGCTCCTGTACACGCCGCCGAGCCTCCTCTGACGCAAATTTCTCTTCAATCAAGTCCCAGAGTAAAAATCGTTCTTCACAGCGAGGGCAGAGTATATCTTTCTTCCCGCGCTCTAGCCGATCTTGAACAGCCTCGTGATCATTAAGCGGTTTCTGGCAATGTGGGCAAACATAGTGCCGCTCCCGAATTATGTCTGGGTCTTTCTCCCTTAAATGATCGTGGACGTAGCGGACAAATGTCACTTTAGTGTCGTCGGGAATGCTAGGCTCTAAGTATACTGTAATTTCAGCCATCCCTTCGTGCTTTTTCGTCATCTTGAACCCAACCCTTTTGCCGGCCTGGGTTTTGAAATCAGCGGCGAACCGCCAAAGCTGATCTTTTTCGAAAGCAGAAGTATAGTGTAGACGGACAACCAGTGTGGCGTAAATCTCGTCTAGCGGGCCACTAAATCTATAGGTAACGAAGGCTGTCGGATGTTCTTCTAGTGAAGGTCTCTCCCGCTTAAAATAGGATGGGAAAACAAGGAGTGTGCCAGCTTCAGTATGTTCGCGCAAGCAAAGGCTATAGTCCACGAAGGTCTGGTGCATTGCTCGCAGGACGATTTGCTCTTCATCCAGCGGCAATCGCCGCATATCTTGGTAGTCGAGTTTACCAGCCAGCACCTGTTCTTCTAGAATACAGCCAATCTCATCTATATGAGCGCGTACTGATCGGATCACAGCGGCAGCATAGGCATTAATACGTTCAGGCTGAAGAAGGACGAAGTCGCCGAACTCTAGCTGCCGAACGATCCCTGGTCCGGCTAGCAGCCCGACTACCGCCCTCAACTGTTCGAGTGTGAAGAATTCTTCCGGTAATCGCATTTCGAGCTGTTGCTTCAGCTCTCCGATCCGTAGTAATACCTTGCCTTCGTCCTTGAGCCTCACAATCTCTTCTTTCAAAATTTTGAAGGTGTACGGCGAGGTGGTCCAGGGAATATCGCCCCAGGAGATGTTGTCTACAATGGCGTTGTATAATTCGGAGCAGCCGGCACCCGTGTAAGCGCTAGTCTCTAGGTAACCGGCGAAGCGGCGCTCCTTACAGAAGGAATCGACAGTCGTACGGCTCACCATTAGACCGCCGCGGTCGCAACGACCCGCGACGAGGAGCTTCTTGAAAGCTCGCCGAGAAGCCCGTTGCAGATCGTGGTCCCACTGGCCAAGCCCTTCAAACGGATTCTCGCTCTGGGGGTTGAAGACCAGCACCGCTAAAGCAGTTTCGTCCATATAGAGTTGGTGAATCAGGCGATAATCGGCTTGACCAGCAAAGTCCCATAGCCAGACCTCCCGCTCTATATTGTCGTCTTGGGCATTGTATGGTAACTCCATTTGGGTGGCCCATACGGCATCAGTCGAGATCATCGGCTCAAAGCGATCCTCGACGAGTCGTAGTGCCAGCCCAGATTTACCAACGCCGCTGTCGCCGACGAGCAGCACCTTAGCATTCGTATAGCGGATAACGTCATTAGTTTCTTTGCCTAACATTTGCAAGGAAGGTGAAAGGTCCCATACCCGTAGGGTGCGATCTTGAGAGGCTGAAACTACTCGCTGACCATTCGCTGTAATCGCCACATCCCAGACCGTTCCGGTATGCCCTTCAAGAATAGCGAGGCATCTCCCCGAGTCCAAATCCCATACCCGAGCGGTATGATCATCAGATGCAGAGACTGCTCGCCGGCCATCAGGAGTCATAGCTACAGAAGATAGTCCCTTAAAATGGCCTTCGAGTTTGGCTATACATTTACCTGTGGCTAAATCCCACACGCGAACAGTTCTATCCTCAGATGCAGAAACAGCTCGCTGACCATCTGTGCTGATGGCTACCCCCCTCACGCTCCCCTGATGCCCTTTAAGTACTTTAGTCTCCCCTTGAGTATCCAGATTCCAAAACAGTAGATCGTGGGAACCTTTCCAGGAGCGCTCCTTATCGTATTGATCTTCACCACTATGAATTATACATTGTCCGCTTTGCGTGATTGCTGCTCTGGAGAAAGGACCAACATTTGACTTTTGAAGCATCTCACGCTCACCAGTATCTAAATTTCTTACTTCGAGGGTCTCCTCTCTTTCGAAGAGGGCCCTTTGTCCTCTAGGACTCACTGTTAGTACGCTTAGTGTTGATTCCGACTCAAAAGTAGAGATAAGCTCTTCCCGCTCTAGATCCCATACATGCCATATCTTCCCATTACGAGACGTTACTATTCTCTGACAGTCTACACTTACCGACTGATTGTGTACCCCATTAATGTCTCGGAGAATATTTCGCCCACCCTTACGATACTCGCCGCTGTCCACATCCCAGACAAGAAAGACTTTATCATTAGACCAAGAAGCGACTCGGCGGCCATCTGAGGAAATTTCTACTTGACGTACTGCAACCTTGTGTCCCTTAAGGATACGGATTGGTGCAGGTTTTCTTTTTGTTTCGGTTGAGAGATTTGCCAATTCCTCGATTGGCCGACATCTTGCCAGCAGTCGCGCATACTCCTCGTCTGACCGCTGCCGCCAATCAACGTAGGCATACTGTTTCAGTATTTCCTTGATCTCAGTGTCGTCTAATCGGAGGGGAATAAAGCGGCGCTGGCTATTAGTTGGATCACGGAACATAGCAGTATGACGTTCGAGGGTCACCCACTCAGACGTAAAGGCATTACCTGACATGACCAGTACCAATGTCCGCGACTGCTCAAGTCCTTGCTCAATCTTGAGACTGATCATGTCACCGGGCTGGATCTGCCATTCATCTAGCCAGACGCTCAGACCGTCAGACTTGAGCCGTTGTGCTAGCTCGCGTACTGCCAGCGTATCTGTAGAACTATGGCTCAGGAAAACATCGTATTTAAAGCTCGCGCTCATGGTCTATTGTTCTGTTAGTACAACCGAAGAAGAGAACCACTTCACCAAATCCAAACCACATGGACTATACTGCATGGACTATACTGCAACATATGCAGTCAATATGGCACCGCTAAATCCAACCGGTGTTAACGCCCTTCTTTCCTTACTAGGATAACTCCTCCCAACAACGGGCGACAGATGATTGCCGCCGAACGCTCGCCGTCTCGGGCCGCCGCCCAGACGAGACCTTTCAGATCCAGCAGTATCCGCAAGCGGGCGGCGGTCACGAGCACGGCTTGGTTAGCCCGGACGCTGCCCGTCGACCATCGGTCCATTGTTTACCCCTTGGGATCGATCGGTGTGAGCACCCCCGCTTGGCGTTCGATCGCCTCGGCTGCATCCAGACACAGATCCTCACGATACCGTGGGCCAATAATTTGCACCCCTTGCGGAAGTCCGTCGGCTACCCCTACCGGGACCGCAACTGCCGGGAGCCCAAGAAAGTTGACGCTAATGGTCAGACGCATCGAGTGCAGCACCTCTTGGACTTGCGCTTGCCCGGCAATATCGTAGCCAACCGGGAACGGTGGTATGGTCGCGACCGGCCCAAGGATCAGCGGATAGGTCAGCGCAAACTGCGTCCATGCTCGTGCGATCCGGTTCCGCTGGGCCAGTGCGTGGATGTAGGAGGAAAGGGTCGGCTCGGGCGTGACCGCGAAGAGGTGATGCAGAAATACTAAGGTGCCTGAGCCCGGGGTGGCCATTGCTTGTATTGCCGGCAGAAACGTCGCCCGAATATCGGCAACCAGGAGCTGCGTAAAGCACTCTGCTGCCTCCGCTATGGCCGGCGGATCGACTTCCTCGACCGCGTACCCAGCCGCGGCCAGGAGTTGGGCGGCCTTCCGGACGCCCGACGCCACATTGTGATCCACACCACTCTGCCCTGGATTGACCGTCACCGCGACCTTGATGGGGTTTCCCACGGCAGGCCCGCTCTGCGGCGCGGGTGTCCACCAAGGATCACGTGCGTCCGGGCCGCTCATGACGGCGAGTGCCACCCGCAGGTCGCGCACCTGCCGCGCCATCGGCCCTTGCACCGCGAAGAGTTGCAGGGTGAGCGGATACTCGGCAACTGCGGGTGGAGCCGTCCACGCCACTCGGCCCAAGGTGGGCCGCAGCGCGGTCGTGCCGCAACATTGCGCCGGATACCGTAACGAGCCGCCGTAGTCCGTACCGAGACTCAACGGCGTCATGCCAGTGGCCACGGCGACCGCGTCTCCGCCACTCGACCCGCCGGGGGTGCGGGAGGAGTCCCAGGGATTGTGGGTGGTCCCGCGCAACGCATTCTCGGTGTGCCAGCGGAACGCCAATTCCGGCAGGTTTGTCCGTCCCAACGGAATGGCACCAGCCTGCTTGAGTTGGGCGATATGCGGTGCGTCGGCGGGTGGGAGGGCATCTTTCAGAGCGACCACTCCGCGCGTGGTCGGAGAATTCGCGAGATCGACGTTTTCCTTGATGGTCATGGGCACGCCATGCAGTGCCCCAATTGCGGCTCCCTTGGCAAGCGCTTGATCCGCTGCCTCGGCTGCTCGGAGTGCTTGCTCACCCAACACCACCGTTACCGCATTGAGCTGGTCGTTGACGGCATTGATTCGGTCAAGATGAGCTTGAACGACTTCGCGGCTGGGAACTTGTTTTGCACGGATCGCTTGCGCAAGCTCAATGACGCCTAATCGCCACAGGTCGATTTGCATCTTGTTACCTCTGTAAACTTCCAGTGCGGGCTAACGGCCAGCTCTCAGCGGCAAGGCCCCAATCGCTGCTCTTCACGTTCAGCAGGAACCGCAATAGGGGCCGCGTCCGCTGGAGGCGGTGGTTAGCTGACGCGTTTTCCCCATGCCGCAAATCTCGTCCGCGTGATGAAGCTAAAACTCGGATCTAGGAAAATCTGTTGCTGCTCGGCGGACTCTGCCGCCGACAGGATCCCGCGCTCTACGAATGCCGGCAGAGTCATACTCAGAAGTCTGGCCTCAGCTTCTCCTCCCCGCACGATGCCACTCACCCCTTCGTTGCCCATCTCGATCAGGCCAGCCTCCTCCAGTAGGCCGCGGACCCGGCAGCCGAAGTACGGATTGAACCCCGTCGACTGCCTGAGGCGCTCGAGGAGCTCTCGGCTCCGCCGGTTGAAGGACTCCGCCAGCGGGTGATTGGTATCGACCGCTCGTATCGAGGAGGCATCCCCCTCCTCAACCAAGAGCCACCCACCGCTCCGTAACGTCGCCACCATGCGCTTGACCACCAAGTGGGGTTCTGGCATGTGCACCAAGACTGACCGGCAGTGCGCTAGATCATACAGGTGAGCTTCCAAGGGATCGGTGCGGATATCGTGCTGCCGTACCTCAACGTTGGGCAGCGTAAGGTCAGTCAGGAAGCGGGGATTGAGGTCCGTCGCCACGACCCGTCCTTGAGGGCCGACCTGCTCGGCCAACCAGCGGGCGATGGATCCATGTCCAGCCCCGACTTCCAGACACCGCCAGCCTTTCTGGATGCCTAGCGCGGCCAAATACCGCTGTGAGCGTACGTCTTCGAGTTGCTCCAAGAGGCCTAGTCGTTCGCGTTCAAACGCGTCGGCGGTTTCGCTATTGATATACTGATGCTCACCCATGATGTTCCTCTTCTTCTCTGGAAGGTGCAGAGAGGCCAGCTAACGTTTGACATGAGGGGCGTGTGGAAGCAAGCGAAGCTTGCTGGAACACGTCCTCTCGATGGAAGGGTTAGGCGGCATTCAGCGCTCTTGGCTTCGAAGCAGGTCCGGCAGTCCGTCGTGCGGTCCAAGCGGGTGTTGCGGGACATCCTGCCACCAATCGCTGTCCTTCATGTCCGCTCGTCGCGAAGGATTGAGCGGATAGAAGATGCGATTGTCCTGCTTCGATGCCTCACCACCAACCAAGAGTAGCGCCTCGCGTGTGCTGTTATTGATGAAGCAGTGACAGATTCCTGTCCCGGCTGGAAACGCGGCCAAGTCGCCAGCGACCATACGATGTAGGTCTCCGTCGATCCAGGCGTCGACTTCTCCTTCGAGCACGTACACGAACTCTTCCTCATTCTCTTCAGCATGAGGCCATGACGAGCGCGTGCCCGGCGGCAACCGCTGCAGGTTGATCCCGATGCGAACGAGGCCGGCAACTCTCCCTGGACTACGGCTTGGGCCCATGCGCTCTGAACTGTGAGGATACGCATGCGCGCTCTCGGGCAACTCTTTGCTTGAGACGATGAAGGAAGGGCGGGTATTCATGCAATCTCCTGCGTGCACTGAGCGGTATCGTGCCGCCTAACGCCTCGCCTCAGCGGCAAGGCCCCAACCGCTGCCGTTCGGGTTTCGCAGGAACCGCAATAGGGGCCGCGTCCGCTGGAGGCGCGTGTTAGGCCGCTAGGCATTGATCTCCCCAACGCTCATGGTGCACCTTTTGTCCGGTTCAACCGCCCCTTGTGTGTTAGGACTTTGAGACAAAACCCACGAACGGAAATCAAGGAGCCTGTCATTGCGAGGAGTCGTAGACGACGAAGCAATCTCGCAAGAATCGAAAACCTAAAGCAAAGATTGCTTCGCTCCCCTCGCAATGACACGTTGACGGTTTGCCAGACTGGAGGAGTTTTGTCCCGTAGTCCTTAGCTCGACTTTATCCAATCACGCCGCATAGCAGACCACGTCGGTTAAGCGCT
>CAYTVL010000091.1:0-15894 GCA_964441775.1 uncultured Enterobacteriaceae bacterium | reverse complement strand
GAATTGGCCGCATGTATTATCCTACTCCGTTCTGGTTTTGTCTCATGATCCTTACCCTGCATCTGGTTGTAGATCTTGAGATTGGCATGGCGAAAGGCTCGCATCACGGGTTCGGGCCAGGGCTGGAGGCGGCAAATCATCTGGGGGTAGAGCTCCTCCATCATGATTTTCTCGTACTCAGGGGAGTCGTAGTCCTCTTTGGCTTCGAGGGTTGTTAATCGAGCCAGGGAACCCGGAGACAGCAACTGGAGCTTGAGCGCCGCTGTGCGCTTCAGGTAGGACTGTATGCCGGCCGTCATATTGGAGATGATAACGCCGCGCAGGTGCTGCTGATAGGTGAGCGCGTATTCAATGGCCAGCATGCCGCCCCAGGAATGGCCGAATAAGACGAAGCGTTCTAGCCCGAGGGCGCGCCCACCTCTTCGACTTCTTGGGTGTATCGCGCCAAAGTCCAGAGGGAGGGATCGTCAGGCTGATCGGAATTATTGCAGCCGAGCTGATCGTAGTAGTACATCTCGATCCCGGCCTGGGGGAGGAAAGACTCCATTGCTTCGAGGTACTCGTGGCTGAAACCAGGGCCACCGTGGAGGAACAGGACTTTAACGGGGCCGGAGCCGATCTTCTTAGTCCAGACTTTGTACCGGCCCCCGACCACCGGCGCCAAGCGGATACCGGCGGTGCGAATGCCGATCGGATTGAGACCATCAGGCTGCGAGATCAAAATATCCGAGGAGGGCGTCACCTTTGGTGATGCCAGCACGGACCTCGGCCTGGCGCCTAGCACGACAGAGCCGACGGTCGTGCGAAGAAAGCTACGACGATTCATAGACGCCTCCAAAGTGAATAGCTTTGCCTGTTGGTGCGCGCCCCACTGCAGTTCAGGGCTCCTCTCTTGCCGCACGCTGGGGCTTCATCGGTCATCATCAAGCCACGCTAGTACACATGAAGAGGAGCACGTCGTTTCTAATACTCTGCGCCACGCCACGGCAGAACCCCGTGCTGCAGGAGCGTGTCACGCACCTCCGTTTATCTGCCCATCTTCAAGCGATCTTCCTGCGCCCAGCCTTCCCGCAACGGGACGGTGAAGTACGGCAGGACGTTCATCTTCTTGAACTTCCACTGCCCATTCTGCTTGACGTATTCATCATCATAGCGTCCCGCCACTACATAGCTCTCCCCTTTAGCCACGGTCTTGGCTTCCAGGTAGCTGAGCCCCGTGCCATGATCTCCCTGCACCTGGATCGTATGGTTGTGCACGAATTGCTTGATAAAGGTGAGCAGCTTTCCCACCCCAGTAAAAAAGCGCTCCAACTCCGCGCGGCCACTTCCTTTCCCTAGATACCCAAAATCGACCGTGCCGTCTTCCGTGAACAGGTCAGGAATCGCCGCGAAATTGCGGTCGTTAATATATTCGTGATACCGATAGCGCAGCGCCCGAATCGCGTCCTGATCCGCCAGTTGCTGCACGGCGTCTTCCAGCGCTTTCAAGCGCGCTTCTAATTCTTGCGCCATAATTCCCCTCCTATTTTCTCGTTTGCTTCGTCACGCCTGTCTTTAGCATCTTTTGTAGGAGGACAAAACACGAGGGTCAGTTTCGTTGACATCCCTTTCCGTTGACGCCCCCTACGCGGGTAGTGTATGAAGCCGGCAAGGGATCACCGCACAAAATCGATCACTGCGAGGAGGAAATGCTATGAAAGCCGCGCGACTGCATGCCTTCGATGAAACACTCACACGCGACCAGTTGCTGCAACTGGAAGAGCTGCCTGACCCGCACATTCAGGAGCCCGACGACGTTATCGTGCATGTCGGCGGCGCTGGCCTGTGTCGGACGGATCTGCATATCGTCGAAGGCATCTGGCGCGCGAAAGTCGACCGTCCCCTCCCGTATATTCTCGGCCACGAGAACGCCGGGTGGGTCCACGAGGTCGGCTCGAGTGTAAAGACGGTCAAACCCGGCGATCCCGTGATCGTGCATCCGTTGGTGACGGATGGGACTTGTCCATCCTGTC
This sequence comes from uncultured Enterobacteriaceae bacterium, assembly GCA_964441775.1. Classification (GTDB taxonomy): domain Bacteria; phylum Desulfobacterota; class Binatia; order Bin18; family Bin18; genus SYOC01. The sequence continues at coordinate 13,882 of CAYTVL010000091.1, read as the reverse complement.
GGCGTGGCGAGGACATGCACTGCCAGAATAGCTGGTTTCCCGGGATCAGCCACAACGGAGGCTTTGCCGAGTTTCTGCATACTAAAGAACGGTCGCTGATTAAGCTGCCAGCTAATCTCGCACCCAAAACCGTGGCCCCGTATGCCGATGCGGGGCTTACGGCCTACCGGGTGGCCCGCAAAGCCGCCGAGCTCTTACAGCCTGGGATGACCGCCGCTATCGTTGGCTTTGGCGGCCTCGGCCACATTGCCGCCCAGGTGCTGCGGAGCCTGTGCGCCGGGACAATTATTATTGTGGATACTTCGGAGCAAGCCTTACAGTTGGCTACCGACATGGGCTTTCAGTCCCAAGTGAGAGGTGGGCGCGGCGCTGTGGATGACCTTCGTCGCTTGACCGATGGAGGGGCAGATGCGGTGATTGATTTTGTAGGGGAAAAGGGCACCCCCGAGCAAGGCATGGCAATGTTGCGGCGCGGCGGCACTTACTATGTCGTAGGCTATGGCGGCGTCGTGCAGGTCCCAGCGATCGACATGATTTTTAGTGAGTTCAGTGTGGTGGGTACTCTCGTCGGCAACTATACTGAATTATCTGCACTGATGACCCTGGCCGCCCAGGGCCATGTCAAACTCGCCACGCGAGAGTATCGTCTTGACCAAGTCAACGAAGCCATGCACGATTTGATTGCTGGCCGCTTACCTGGGCGTGGAGTCCTCATCCCGTAGACCGTGTTCGTCTTTATATTTTCTGATGTTGACAAATTTTACCCCTCTCTGCCAATCACAGCGCCCGCAGAGGAAGGGGAACCGACTCGTCAGGAGCGACAACTGATATCACAGTGAAGCTCTAAGGGTCGCGTCTCCAGACGCTTTGGCGATGACGTCCGGTCCAACCGGCAGCAAAATTCAGTGGGCGCAGTATGTCCGCGTTCCCAAGGCGCCCGCAGATGCCGCTGTGACCGGCCCGCAGTCCGATCCAGTCTGCCAAGGCTTGTTGGCGCGGTCGCTACAAGAACTGCGTCAGGGGCTCCCGGGCGGAAGGAGCGACTTGATTATTGGCCCCTACCTCTGGGCGATAATCGGCCTTGTCTTCACCTTTCATATCTGACAACGCCTCCCTTAGCCGCGGTATGAATGAGGGGGTGGGATGTTGGGGAACTTGGCTAAGAACGTTACCAACTCATCGAGATCTTTTTTGTACGTATCGGATCGTAATCGTAGCGCTTGATGATCGACCAATCCTTTGAGTGATTCTGGTAGAGAGCAAGCTTCAGGTATTGTGACCTGGCCAGGAAGGACGGGGATCACCGTCTTTCCAGGTGCAAGGGCCCCCTCGATCTCCTGGCGGACGAAATCGTGAGGATCATCAAGCCGGCGGCTTCCGTCCGTTTTTCGGACATCGAGCCAGTCGGGGCCTATAACGGCAAGCAGGATAGCGCACTGTTCGACCGCCTTGCGCAATCGGGCGGGAAATACATCGGCGTATTCTATATTGTCAAGATCAAAAAAGATGAGCCCGGGATCGAATCGATGGCAAAGCTGTTCTTTCAGCGTAAACGCATGGCCCCCAGCATCACTTCGACGATAGCTGATGAAGATCTGGTCATGTACTCGAGACGGCGCTATCAGTTCCAGGCAGTAGTAGCGAAGCCACCTGTACCGGTACAAAGAGTAGCGCCAACAGACTCGGCTGATCAACCCCAAACTCAAAACGATCATGAGACCTTCGGGCAAAAAAATCTTGACATAGTTGAATCCATCGTCGTAATCTCGGGTATAAAGAGTTGTTCTGAGCACGGCCCAGGGCCCATCCATCCATTTGAAGACGCCGGCGTGCGTTTGAAGAAAAACTGGCGTGTCAATCGTTGTCCCTTTAGTGGGGACGATGTTGATATCTCCTCCGAGATCACCACTGGGGACCGGAATCCACCCCTTCGTCTCATGAAACCGGTAGAGGGCGCGATCTGTGGCAAGTACGAAGCCCACCCGCGTCTCCTGAATGTCTGATGGTGTTTCGGTTGCGCCTGTGGGGAATGCCACCAGTTTGATCTCACCAGGTTCGGTGAGCAGGTATGTTTGCTCGTCTGACGTAATGAAGAAGACGCCGCCTGTGGTTTCGTACTGGGGCTTTTTGATCCTCACATTCCCGATAGCGGTTTCTCCGCTTTGTTCTAGACTCTCAGTCTTCTGACTGAACCGGAACAACCCGTTAGAAGCGAACACGTACAGGCCGTTTTGATTTTCATGGAGGCTATAAATCATGTCCGGCTTATCGCCAGGGACAATACGCAGCCCCTCTGAGGGCGAGTAGGAAAAGAGCCTATTCGCTGTGGCGACGAAAACCCTTCCTGAGCCAGGCTCTCTTGAGGTTTCATAGAGAAAACTGATCCGATCATCCGAGAGGCCCGTGACCTTTAAGGCATGAGTCTCTTCGTCCAGCCGATAGACTTTACTCAACCCCCAAAAAAACACCCCCTGTCGAGTTTCCGCTGCTCCCTCTAGAATATCTAATCGGTCGCCGTTTGGCAGTGTGATGATGTCCAGACGATCTCCTTGCAATTTGCATAGCGCCTCCTTTGTTTGGAAAAGGATAAGCGTATCTGTCCGTGCGGTCTGAGGATTGAGGAAACAGTTTCTTTCGTTCTCCCAACTGTTGTTGATGCGGATTCCTTTTTCTAACCTGATTACTGTATCAGGAGAGGCCTCTGCGCCGGTTAACAAAAGAAACACTCCTTTTGCTGTGACGATCAGCTCTTTATATCTGTTGCGTTCATCCTGATTGGCTGCCAGCACGGTGCGGAATCCCTCGCCCGGGGTATAATAGCGAAGGCCAGACTGAGACTCGAATGAGCCGAGTATATACAGCCCATCTTGCGTATCGAAGAAATTTGCGTAGGGATCTGCTTCGGTAAGGAACTCAAAAGTGCCTGTGCGATTTTGTCGATAGAGTCCCTGCGCCGTGCTAAAAAAGGTCCCTACACGAGACGAGAAGACTTGACTGCCGTATTTGGAGTCACTTGTCGGTAATGCAACAGGCAGCAGACAAGCATTGAAAGCCGTAAAGCCCCACCCCAAGCCTCCCAATCCTATGAGCAACATGGCGAGGATTTTCATGGCTTTCACTTTACTTCCTCCGGTCAGGTTCGCCTATCGACGCTGGTTATCTCTCTTTAGGGAGAGGAAGATTGTGAAGAATCTTGTCTGACTCAACGGAGAGACCCGTAAAGGTAAAGGCCGCCCAGTCTTTTGGCGGCATATGCTTGTTGACGGCATCCTCTTGGGCCAGGCGCAAAGCAGTGGCTCCGCCCACCCCTTGATAGAGAGATGTGTAGAACTGGGTCATGAGAGACAACGTGGCTTGGTCATCGATCTGCCACAGCGTTCCGATAATGCTGTCAGTGCCGGCAAAAAAGAACCCCCGTTGGAGACCGACGATATCCTGCCCAGACTCGACATTTCCCAACATGGTGTAGCACGCGCTCAGAATGGTGAACTGGGCGCTCCAGCGCGGTCCCACATCGAACTTCCCGACCGTGAAGAGATCCGCAACCGTTAAGCTGCCAGTCTCCTTATCTGGCGCCAAGAACAGACGTGACTGAAGAGGCGTCTTCGAGTCGAATTCTCCATGAGAAGCGATGTGGATAATGCTGTGACCTGGCGCATCATGGAGAAGCGCCTTCTTCTCGGCTGCTTGCCTGAGCAAGGGCTGTGTTGGCGGACGGGCGCTTTGCGCCGCCATCTGCGCTTCTTGCTCTGCGCCGGAGAGTTCCGCCTTGCCGTTGAGTGAAGGGTTGCCCAGAGCTAGAATGCGAGACGACGTGGAGAAGGGCTCCGGTGTAATGAAGCGTCGCAAGTCTGCGCTGGGCAATAAACGGGGCGTATATTTCTGAATCAGAAATTGATTGTCCGCTGACTGCAAGGCGGCGAAGGGCAGATGATGCAGGATTCCATACGGGACGATGGTCAAGGTTGTCTGTTCAAGAAGCTCTTTTTCGAGAGGAAAAATGAGCTGCGTATACAACGTTTTGGCAAGATCTTCCACCTCCGATCCACCACTTTTGAGAGCCGACCGGAATTTTGAGACATTCATCTCTAACTCCTTGGCCGTCACTGGGAGTTTGACGTTGCGAATCATCCCAGAACGCGTGAGCAAGAACAGCCACCAGTCTTGATCGTATTGATAGTAACTCAACAGTCCCTCGTTGGGTTGGAGCCGAGGCTGGAGCTCTGTGAGTTTTGTAGGTGAGACCCGAGCGAGTACAGCGACTTGAGGAGTAGTTTGGGTCAAGACCCGCCGACCCTCATCGCTTAGAGAACGTGTCAGGCTTGCAACATCCTGAGGCTCGGCATCTTGGCCTTCCAACTGCTTGATGGCGGCTTGTTCGTAACTGCGAATCGCGGACGTGTCCTCTTTCTGTTGCTCTACGCTCTGCGCCCCAAATTCGCGCACCGAGGCGAGCAGATCGACCAGAGCCCGAGAGCGGGCGCGCTCGCTGTACTCGAATGCCGCGACGGTCGCGCCCCGCTCCAGCAAGAGGCGGACGAGATGCCCATAGACCTCCTGCTTGTCACCAACGAAACCAATGCGTCCAGCGTCGGTTGTGATAGACGCCCGGGCGCTCTCGATGACCTCAATTGATTGTTTGTAAAAATCAATCGCCCGATCTGGCTCGGTGTCGAACTCGCTGATGCGGGCGCGGTCGCTCAGCGCGCGCCATTGGACGTCGCGATAGGCATCGATCCACGGGAACGAGAGAATAGTGTCGTAGCGTTTACGGGCCTGCTCAATCTGGCCGGTTTCAAGTTCGGCTTTCGCGAGGGTATATTCGACATAAATGTTGCTTCTTGGCGCGTACGAAAAAGTGTCGAGCAAGCCGAATCCGAATTCACCAAACAGATCAACTCGCAGAGCGGCTGGGTCGATATGGTAATCGAAGATGTCAGTGCTGCCGCTCAGATTGTAGTCTCGATCGAGCCGCCGCTCCGGGTCCTGCAGCGTCTCTAAAACCCTGCTGTATTGTTTTGTCGCCAGAAACAAATTAGCAGCCAGAAAGACTTGCGGTGGTTGGTAAGACAGCGCCCACGTGGCGGCCAGATCAAGAGCAGGCGTGTTGTTACCAAGCTGCACTCGCGACAAAGCAGAGATATAACGTCCGCCGTCGCTTGTAAGGTTCTGAGCCCGGTCTGCGGCCTGCTCATATTCGCCGAGCAAATAATCGATCAGCGCCCGCTTGCCGTTGACGGCATTCGCGAGGTTTGCGCCACCCACGGTCGCGAGTTTATCGAGACAGGCGCGCGCCTCGGCAATAGAGACATACTTCACGTAGATGTCGCAGAGGAGCGCCAGTTCCTGAGGCGTGAGACTAGGCTGTCGCGTCTCATAGCGGTCACGTACGGCTAACAGCCTGCCATTTCTGAGGTCTTCGAGGTCTTGTGGCTCGATTCCAGGAGAGGCGACCCATCTATGCAGCGCCGAACACGCTTCCAAGGAGAGAGACACAAGACATAGAAAAAGAAGACTTCCTTTGCGAAAGGATCGCATCATGTGAACCATAAGAACTGCCTTTTCTTTTGATTGTTAGTCAGAATCGGTAATTCAAGACAAATTGGAACCCATTGAATTTGTCGCCAACTGTGTAACTGACGCCAACGCGGAGGTCTTGCCAGGTCATGCGCGTGGCGCGCCGTCGCGTTCCTACCGTACACACGATTTCGTCGTACCAACTGTTGAACCAAGAGGAGCCCGTCACTCTGGTGTCAACAAATTGGACTTCCCAACTGGTCGGGTCTTCGAGCAGCTTGTAATTTAGAGATCCCTCAAGCGCCAACCCGTTACGGAGGATGACATTCTCCACATCGTAATTGATATGGATCTTGCCGATGTTTACGTTGTCGGTCGTGTAATAGCCGACCATGTTATTCACGGACAGGCGCAAGTCCTGGTAATAGAAATCTACTTTGCTCGTAACGGAGCCGGAATAAGTTTTTTGTACAGAGCCCGCATCGACAGATCCGACAATGCCAGCCCGCATCATGGGGGTGACTACCCAGCGTCTGAGGATCGGGATGCGGACGCCAAATCCAAAAGACCCGTCGACCACATCAGCGCCCGCCACATTGATGTAGCGAATGGGAAGGTCGAAAATGAGAGCGTACGGTGGCTTGGAAGGATTGGGGATCGTGATCACATAGTTGATCGGCAGCGACGCGGAGGTCGTTCTGAAGCCTGAGGCCTCGGAGGAGCCCGCGAAGAGACCGATGCCCAGGAGGTTTTTGTCGCCCGCGTCCGTGGTCGTGCCAGCCAGATAATCATTTCTCGCCATAGCGGCGATCAACGAGTTGGGATTGCCAGCGACTGGATCTACCGGAGATTTAGAGACAAGACAACGAAGAATCTTCGTTACTTGGCTCCCGCCACTCCCTTCAAGGAACTTGCGTAAAAGCTTCTGACTGTCATCACGCGTTGTCCCCTGAAAGGTTTCATTTGTCCCAGAGCACGATTCTTGGAAAGTGAGGGCTGTTGATAGCGCCGGGTAAAAGGCAATCGCTTTCAATCCATGCAAGTTTAATTGCGCCTGAGCGGCGGATATCGGCGTATAGAGGGGGATGAGCGCTTGCAGTCTACTATCGTTGAGTTGCTTGATAAAGTTTTCGAGATTGCCAAAACCCTTCTCACGCGTGATGCCCTCGCTCGTGACGGTGAGATCGAATAAATCACGCGCCATGGTCGACGAGGACAGCGAACCACAGAGTAGGGTGATTGTCGTGATGAGAAGCAGGACAACTTTATGGAGTTGCGGTAAAGGTGTAAAGTGTGTCATCTCTCCCTCTTTCGCAATGATGACAATGAAGAGGCGAGGGAAGAATGCGGAAGACATCTACCTCTAAAAGGCTCCCGATCCTCCCAGAGGAACCGAACTAAGGCCCCGCAGTCCGATCTAGTTCGCCAAGGCTTGTTGGCGCAGTCGCTACAAGAATTGAGTCATGGGCTCCCAGGCGGAAGGAGCGATTCGATTACTGGCCCCCACCTCTGGGCGATAATGTCCTCTATGGACAAGTTCACCAGGCGGTGACGCTCTTCCGCGGGCATGGTCACCCACTTGTCCCACATCTCGCCTGGCTGCGTGATCCAGGCCCACCGGTCGTCGGCGACGGTGACATCGCCTGTCTGCATCACTGTCTCAAAGTCGAAGTGGTAGGGGTGGATGTTCCCAGTGAAAGCGCGTGTGTGTGAGAAATCTGCTGCTGCTGAGGGTTCCGCTTTGATGGCGTCGTACAGCGGCTGAATGATCGTGAACTGCTCGTTCGACAGCAGCCTCTGATTGCCGCTTGCGATCTGATCCGAGTCACTAGAAGCAATTTCGGTCCATGCCTGCGCATAGCTGGCTCTGCCCGGAAAGCGCGCGTCGTGACGCCGCGCTACCGCGACCGCCTGTTGGGGGTTATCTCGGAACAATTCATGTTGCCAGGCTAAGTCCAGGAAGATCTGCTTCCCTATCAGGACCATCATGTTCGTGATGAAAGACGGGTCGCTGGCGTTCTGAATCAGGAATCGCATCCCTCCGAGCACGGCCCCTCCAGCCATGCGGCCGAGCCCGGCCCAAAGAAAAGCCGACTCGTTGGAATTGAAGAGGTCCCGATAGTAGTCGTAGAGCTGTACAATGCGCTCCTGGTTAGCCGCAAAGCCAGCAAGCGGATCCCAAGCACTCCTATTTCCGACCGAGTTTGTGATCGAACTTGCCGTCCAAAAGTCTCGAAGCTGGGTGTAAGCGCTGCTTTCCGACAGATCGTCGTTCGGATACTGTCGGTCAAGATAGTCGGCGAAGAAGTTGCGGAAGTCCGATTCCTCGTCACTCATGGTGTTGTTCCTTCTCCTGAGCGTGTTAACCTTGTAAATAATATCCGTGCAATGCTGCGGCTCCATGACAGAAGGGCCACACCATTCCTTTGTTCTGCGGATATACGCCTATTATTCTCGTCGATCTCAGGGATTTTTGTACCGTCGTCAGCCTCACGATTAACCATCAACAAGATACTCGGCGTAACATTGGTAGATACTGTTAGGGTCGCTGCGCGCATCGAGGATGAATTTCCATAGCGCCAGATGGACCTCGCCAGGTGCGATTTGATGGACGATCCCGTTGAGGAAGGTGATGTGGCGTCTGATATTGGCATCGAAAGACATCAAAGCCGTGCGAAAGTCGTCGTCACTCATCTCGGGATCAAAATTGCTCAGCGCAAGGTCTTCGCGAAGATGACCGGTAATTGCCGCAAGGAACTGGTCCATCGTCATCGTGTCCGGCAGTCCACCCGCAGTCTGTTGGACGTTGAAAAAGTCTTTGCTAATGTAACCATCGCTATGACTCTCATCGAGGACATGGGTGATCATGCACTTAGTTCGGCTGCCCTCGTCCGAGGAATCGTTCTCTAACAGCGACAGCGCCCGCTCTGCCGATTCATGCCAATCTGCCATTTCATACCTCCTTACTCATTTCTAACGATGCGACCTTGTGTCCTCGTCGTATTGCCTCCTTGAGAGTGATTTGCATACGGAGACACTATTCGATCACTGAACGACCGCTGTCGTCTGAGATTCACCATTGCCACGTTGAGGGTCATTTGTCCCAAGTCAGAGTCGGATCTGGATTTGGGCTTTTCGGTAAACGCCGACAAATAAACGCCAGAATTGAAATGTCCTTCTTTGGATCTGGAGCCGGTGCAGGCGCTGCTGGCGGAGCGGGCGCCGGTTGAGGTGGAGGGGGAGGCTGCGGAGGCGGTGGTGGGTTAGACACGACAATCGGATGCGCGAAGATGGGTGCCCGGCGGACAATACCGGTTGGCTCCCCCGCGAGAACACCCGCTGACACAGGCGTAGGACGAACCGGGATTCTCACGGCGAAATGCTGCGGCGTCAGTTCAGCCTGGTCCATGCGCACCATTGCCATCCGTGCAATGGGACGTGGGGCCACGGTTTGCGGAGCTACACTCGGCTGGAATGTGAGTGCTGCTGGCGCCAAGCGCATCGAGGTCATGACGCCTGGACGCGGCGCTGCGACATATTGCAAGGCCGGTAGCGTGCGAATCGGCTGTGGCGGAGCAGGATGATCGGCATGCATCGTGATCTTGATGTTCCGCATGAACACCACTGCCACGATATAGGCTGGCCATGTTCCCTGCGGCGGATCTCCTCCATCTGACAACGGATCCACTCCTGCAGGCAATCGCCAAAACCGCGCCCAAAATACATCGGGTTTGAACCAATGCCGTGCGAGCGTCACCGAACGATACTCGAACGAGAGCGCGTCGACCGTGGGCTGGGTGCCTTCGGTCGCAAAGATGTCCTGTAGTTCCTTCGGCGCCTGAGCTGCTATTTTCGTTATTTCAGCGCCGGTCATGCTGAAGGGAAGCCACTCTTGAGCGAACACCTCTGCCGGTACGAATGAGGTCGGCGCGAAGAGTTGCTGAGCGGGGTCGGTCAGCAGATCGATGTGAGGATCGAATTGCGTTGACCACGCATGCCACATTAGTTCAGGCGAGCGCGCTGCATACATTTGCTCTACCTGCTGTGCGTCCTCGACCTGCTTCTTGAAACCTTTTGTCTCCCAATCCACTCGGGCCTGCTCGACCAGCGCCCGCAGCGCGGCCTCGGTGGCCTGCCATTGTGCGACTGCCGCCACGTCCGTCAACGCGGCAGCGGTGCTCTGCTGCGTCTTGTAGTTTTGCAGGGCGCTAAACCATACGTCGCGAAATTGTCGATACGCCAACAATTGCGGGCTTGCAGTTGACAGTCCTGAGGCGTCCGTCACACCCAAGAACGAAACAGCTTGCTGATAGGCAGCCATGTCCCCCGCCGTCATCTGGCCATGCGCTACGGCGGCGCTGCTCAACACCGTCCCGTAAATGTCCCAGAGAAACTTGTCTCCCATGTCAAATATCGTACGGGAGGGCAGCGCATTCACCAGGCGGGCGAACTCCGAATAGACTAGGCGTTCCGTCGTATCAGGCGAATCGAAGGCCCCGAAATTCAGCTGGTCCGCATTGTAACTGATTGGCGAGAGGGCGGGAAAGCTCAAAAACGTGTCGGGGTTTTCGAACACCAGCTTCGCCTTCGCCGTTAATGCCAGATACGTGAGCGCATCCATAATGCTATCTCCTCCAGCGACATTGGGCAGTGCAACTGAGACGCAAGACAGCACCTAAGCCATGCCGCCAGTCATCTATCGTAGGGTCGATCGCCAACGCCTAGGGCAGGCCAAAGCGTTGGCGTGAACTCGTTAGACCCAATTCTTGATATCTGGTGAAGGATTCGGGCTCTTGGGCAGCACATGACACTTGAAGCCAGCTATCTGCATTCCCGGGACATCGAGGCTCTGCCCATTCCAATTCCAGCCGTAATCACGTTGAGTGCTCCCACTGGTTGAGTAATGGCTGGCGCTACCGCCGCATGAGAACGGGCCGAACGAGAAGCCGCCGCCGCCGCTCTGGGAAGAAGAAGAGTTCTGGGCGACGTAGTTATCGAAGCCGTCGCTGTGACCGATTCCCAGGTGCAAGTTGCGAATGAAGATGATTGCCGTGGGATAGGCTGGCATTAGTCCCTTCGGCGGGCTGCCAGCGTCGCTGAGAAAATCATTCTTCACATCCGGATTGCCTGGATCGAACCGCCAGGTCTTGCTGACCACATACGACGACTTGAACCACGGCCGTACGATCGGAATTTGAGCGATCTCGAAACTGAGTGAGAAAGTATCTGAGTTAAAGCTTCCGTTGAACGTGGATTTGGACTCGCTATGGCTGCCGCCGCCATGAGCGCCGAAGCCGAAGAATCCCGCCGATGCCTGCGCCGACCAGCCACTGGCATTGAAGCTCGAGTTCGCATGCCGCGAGAAATCGCCACTGCTGAACGAAAAGCGTGACCACCCAGCCGACGTCGCAAAGCTTGCAGGGACTAGGGAGGAGTAGTAGAAATCACTGCCTGAGGCGAGGCCTGTGAGCTTCGCTTTCTGCAGGTCGTCCTCATAGGCTGCTTTCAGAAGGGTCAAGTCGCGCTCTGACACTTGCGCGATATACGCGGCGATCTTTTCGTAGTCTTCTTTGTAACCGGTGGCGATCCAGTCATCCATCGCGGCCCGAACCTTGTCACGGAGGATGTTGGCGTTGATGGCCCAGAAATTGACAGCTCTGGGATTATCCGCAGCCAGAGCGTCGATGCGGTAGGTATTATACTCCAGCGCCGCCGCGTCATAGGCGGCCATCTTTTCATGATAGATTTGCACCAGGGGGCTTGGACCCGAAACCTCGACTTTGTCCCCGCTAATGAGATCGGTTTTCATCGTCTTGGAGATCAACAGTTCTTGGAAATGAGCGAGCCTCTTCTTCTGATCGTCGGTCAAGTCCGTCTCCATGACTTGACTCATCTTGAGGGTACGCTCGTAGATTTCCGACAGCGTGCCCTGATCATTCATAACCGCGAATTTCGCGAATTGATCATTGTTGATGCGCGTCACGTCGGGCACAAAATCGACGATGCGCGAGAGCGCCTCTGCTTGCACATACAATTGCGCCGTATCCGACGCGCGCAACTGATCGAGTTGCGCGGGAGTCAGACCCGTTGGCGTCGCCGCGCCAGCCGCACCAGCGCCGGCAGCGGGTGCGCCGGCAGCCGGCGCGCCTGCGCCAGCAGCCTCGCGCATGGTGTCGGCCGCCGCCTTCTTGACCACACCAGTAAAGCCCTGGCTCAGAAACTGGAAGTCCGACGGATCGACTGGGATGCCGGGCGTACACCAACTGAAGAAATTATCAGCCGATTTCGGAACGGTCGCGTCACCATTAGTGAGGACGTCGTACAGTTTTCCCATGATTGCATTAGCGATCGCGCTAGGCTCTACGTTGGGCATGAGTACTCTCCTTTAGGGGTTATCTGCGGTTGTTGTTCCTGCAATCGCTCCTGAGGATTCGATACTGTCAGTTGGAAGCGATTCGCTCTCTTTACTGAGGTTAGGCCAGTAGGTTGTCGCGCACGAGTTGCAACGTGGGGCGCTGGGCGCCCTTCACGAACACACTGAGGTCACAGACGCCGAATCCTGGCACCAAACGGGGCAGATTTGCCACAGCCGCCGTCCCGTCACCGCAGTACTGCCACAGCACAACGTCCTCCAGATTCCAGGCCTCAAGGCCATGACGCACCATTGTTTGGGTGTAGGCGGGGTTCCACACCAGATCACAGCCCATGCGATCGTTGATGCCGAGGTCACGCATGGCGCCGCGGCCATAAAGAATCACCCGGCGTCCGATGCGCTCCCGCAGGCGGTTCGCACACGCAGTCACGCAGTCGATCACTTGCTGTTTGGTCGCGCGGCGGTTCGGATGCGCTGGCACGGCTGGCTTCCCGTTCATTGCTGGCCTGCCCTCGCCCCCTTGTTCTGCATCGATGATGGGAAGGATATCGCCAGAGTCCCAGCCGCCCGCAGCCTCGACGGTCTGGAGATACGCATCGGCTTGGTCGGCCCCGCTTTGGGCGAATTCGAGAAAGAGGTAGGCGCCACGGAACCAGGTTTCGCCATAACGGTCAGCCCCAGCGGCGCGCACGGCTGGCCAATGGCGTTGGAACCACCCGCCGTCATTAAACCGCAGGCCATCCCACGCTTTCAGGATCGCTCCGCAATAATGCGGCGTATTGGCGAGGACTTGCCAGTCCGGATGTTTCCCGACGAGACGGCCATCGTCCCCAGAGTAGAGATCGACGAAGAGATAGGGTTGGCCTGGGTCTTGCGCGGTGCTGGCAGCCCCTGGGGTGCTTGTATCCACCTGCGTCGTGTCCCCTGATTGCGTCGTCGCATCAAGCGTCCCCGACGCCCCTTCAGTATCTGACACAGCCGCCGCATCCGCTGTCGCGTCCTGTGATTCTGTATTGGGCTCAGATGCTGAATCCTCTGAGGCTGAGGCTCCCTGTGCTGGATCGTCGCTGGCCTGGCTCGTCGTTGTCGACTCGGCTGTCGCTTGGTCGCTCGAGTCCACCCTGCTCTCTGCTGTTGTATCCATTGTTTCGTCAGACATAGTTGTCCTCCTCTGACTAGTTTTGTTGTCTGGCCCGCGAGAGCTTCGATCCACGAACGTCGTCACAGATGAGGCGATTCTCGTCTCCGATGACTCGCCGTCCTGGGGAATGACCCCAAAGGTGTGTTCGTAATGATCGAGAGATTTCCGTAAGGTCTCTGCCAGCACCTTGGCGTATGCGGGTCCAGTTACAATCCTGGTATGGCACCACGCTTCCGTGTCCTCTGGGTAGCATTGCCCAAAATCGAGTACGAATTCGAAAGCATTGTGGCCCACCTGGAAATAGTTGGCGTAGCATCCTTCGAGATGGTTGGCAGGCTCACGGCCTTTGTTTTCCTGATTCATGCCTCTCCCAGGCAGTGAAGGAACGGATTCTCCTTCACAACGTCATGTGCAAAATAGGGCGACGACCCACGTGATACACGAGGATAACAAGATCCGTACCAGAGTGGGCATGCACGAGACGTATGTTTTTAACTCTTGAGAAAAACAGAGATTTTTCAAGAACAAAGATCCGCGCCGGTGAGTCTTCTTCTTACATATGTTTCACCGCATGTTGCGCCAAGCTGAGTCCCGCAGAGCATCATCGGGAAGGCGCACCTAACGCAAGGGAAGCTTCAGTCGCCCACAAGCCAATCAATTCCTAGAGTTAGCTAGTGTGGGGAAAGAAAGAGGACGTGGTCAGAGGCTGTTGCAGAAGGGTGTTTCAAGCATGTTGCATAGCAGGAAGCATTGGAACATTTGGAGTCCTCAAGTCGTGGAGGCCCCATCATGTTCACCTTTCACGAGGCGGTATTTCACCATTTTGCGATACAGGGTGGTGCGGGACCAAT
>CAYTVL010000090.1:0-15994 GCA_964441775.1 uncultured Enterobacteriaceae bacterium | reverse complement strand
TCAAGACTTTCTCCCCTTCCCGATGACAGCTGGTTAGCGGCGTAGCGTGGCACCCTTTGGGATAGATCAGATAGGCCCGCACGCGGCCGTCGCCGAGGGGACCAAGAAACACGGCCTTGGCTTCGTGGGGATTGAAGATGAGATAGTTGGTGTCCACGGCTGGGCCGGACATCTCATCGAGCAGGACGCCGGTCAGCATCATGCCCTTGTGATCGCGGTGCACGGGGAATCCTACCCATTTGCGGGCCAGGGAGGTCCGTCCATCGGCGCAGACAACTACACGGGCGTGCAGCTCCTCCGTTCGGCCGTCGTGCGCAATAGTCACGCAGGGAAGAGCCCCCGGCGTGATTCCACACGCTCGCACTCCGCGGCGCACCTCCGCCCCCGCCTCACCAGCGGCTTGGAGCAGGACTTCTTGCATGGCGGGGTGGTAGAAGTTCAGCCCCGGCACCTGTTCCAAGCTGGTGGCGCTCACATCGCGGGACGCCTTCAGCACCGGGTGGACCGTAATATGAAACCAGGCAATATCCCAGGCGCAGGTGCTTCGCAGGCGCTCATACACGCCCAGGGCCTGGAGCTCTACCACTCCCCAACACCAGAGATTCTCTCCGCGCACCCGATCGCGAAAGCGCTCTTCCTGTTCCAGCACGAGCACCTTGGCGCCATGCTCGGCCATCGCTTTGGCCAGACTTGCTCCGCCTAAACCGCCCCCGACGGTAATGATGTCGTAGGTCTCCACAAGACAGTCCTCCCTTCGCGCGTTATGCAATTCCGCGATTCTCCGTAAAGCCTCTTATCGCTTTTCCTGCACAGTGCTCTCATGATCCAAGCACATGTCGTCACCTCTCCGGCTCTCTCCGCCTTCACTCAGAGCCATGCGCGGGCCACGGTCAGGTGGAACGGCTTTCCTATGCGCCTAGACTTGGCTTGGGGGCAACGCCGTGCCTCCGTCCTCTTTCTTTGTATGCCCAGCTCAATATCCCTCCTCTCGCGCGTTCTTTGTGCTTTGTCGCAGTCTCTGCGGCAACCGATCGCCGCCGTATGCCTTCCGACGCTTTGACGGGTGGTCGCCTCATCCCTGCGAGCCCTCCCTCTTCCTTTGCATGCGCCGTTCGATCTCACTCGTGACGGCGTAGCTCTGCGCAGCCGAATGCTTTCGGTCCACAAAGAGCTCCAGAATTTCTGGCTCGAGGACGTAGCCGAGATACGGCGCGCTCACTTTATAGCCGATCAGCGCCCGCAGTTCCGGCGTCAACGTGCGAGCCACCTCCGGGGGTGCGATCAGGAACTGATTTTCCTCTTGCCGTAAATACCCCAGGCTATACTTGGCAAACACCCCCACCCGCGGGTGTGTTGAGCGATTATGTCCGCCGCCGTGCCAGGTGGAGCCCAGGAAAAACAGCACCGACCCGGCCGGCATCACCGCCGGGACGGTCTCCTCGGGATGGGCGACCCGGTCCGGTCTCCACCGATGACTGCCAAGCGCGATGCGCGTCGCTCCGTTTTCTTCAGTGAACTCCGTGAGGGCGAGCGCGAAGAGCACCTCGAACTCGGGGTGTGGCGGCGGAACAGCATACACAATGTCGTCACGGTGCAACGTCTGGGCCGGTTCTCCCGCGTCAATCTCGATGGCCTGCGTGAAGGAGAGCTGGTAGAGGGAGCAATGCGGTTGCAAAAGTCGGTCACATACCCCTAGCATTAACGGGTGTGTCAGGAGGCCAGCGAACGTTGGCGATTTGACCGTGAGCCCGCCGAGGCGGCGTGTTTTGAACCCGGTGAAGGCATTCTTGCCAATGAGCGCGCGCGGCATATAGGGTGCCAGTTCGTGGCGGATGTGGGCCACGGTCTCGGACGCGATAAGATTCTTGACGACGGCGGCGCCCTGAGCGTGCAGCGCGGTGGCGACTTCGTCGGCCTCTACTTGTGGACCAAAATAACTCAGCATGTCTGTCTCTCCTCTTCGCGTCGTAGGGAAATTTCTCATGTTGATCATCCCGGGCCTCCGTCCAATCGTGTCCTTTCACGTTCATCTCAATCCAGCACGCGGGCGGCGGTCGCACGCACGGCTTCATGAGGTCACTTGCTGCTCTGAGAGCCAAGAGCCAGTCTCGCGGATTGCCGTAAAGCAGAGCGCTGACAGTACGAAACAGCCAGCCCACAACCCAATGCCCAGCACGGGATTGATCTGGACCAGCCGCATGCCGAGCAGCGGCATCAGCACGCCTCCAGCAAAGCCTGCCGCATTCACAACTCCGATCGCCGATCCTGCCAGACTGGGCCCCACCCCCTCCATCTCAATCGGCACCACGAAGAGCAACACGACCGCGCCCGCTACGAGCCCCAAGGTGACCGCGGCCAGCGCGAGGGGAAGCCCAAGCAGATACGCATAGGCAAACACAAGGAGGCCACTGGACAAGATGCCGCCGACATAGACCACTTTGCGTCGCCCCAAGCGATCCGATAGCAGTGGCAGCACGATGGCCCCCAAGATGAAGGCCCATGGCGCCAGCGTCGCGATCCCTCCCGCCGCCTGTACACTCATGCCTTGAATGGTCACCAGGTACGTCGGGAAGTATCCGAGCGTGCCGAGGTTACCTCCGAAGAAGAGAAAGCTGCAGAGGGCGACGATCCGCAACTCCTTGATCGCCAGCACCTGGCCCATCGCCTCCCACATCCGCCCTCGCCCGGTGTTTACGCTCGCGATCCCAGCTTGGTCGCGCACCGTGAGCAGCCAGAACGCCGCCAGGGCAAGGGTTCCATACCCCAAGAGCCGTGTGAGCCCGCGCCAGCCCCCCAGGGGAGTGAGGAGCAACGGCGTCACCAGCGTCGCCACACCGATCCCAAGGCCAATGCTGGCCTGGTTGACTCCGTAGGCCATCCCCAGTTCGTCCGGGGGAAACCACACGGCAATCGCTTTGGCCAGATTGGTGAAGACTAGCCCGAGCGCGAGGCCAAAGAGCACCATCGCCACTAACATCGTGAGGAAGTCCGTAGCGGTCGCACGCAGGAGCAAGGATAGACCGATCAGCGCCGTCCCCCACCCGACGCTGGGCCGGGCGCCGAAGTGGTCCCCTAGAGCGCCGGCGGGCAGGGAGGAGACCAAGACCCCGAGCGAGATGCCGGCCCACAGGACTCCCCACTGGCCAATCTGCAGGCCGAGGTCGCCGAGCAAGCCCGGGACCACCATGATGATATAGTTCCACGCGATGCCGGGCACTACCACGCTGACCAGCGCCACGTTGGCGAGCACCCACCAGCGATACGGTGGCCGTTTGATTAGAGGGGGGCTGATCGGTTCCGCACGTTCCCTCATGCTCTGTCTCCTTAAGAGGTTTCTCATCTGCCAGTTGAGAGTGCCTCGCCGATTATTGACCAGAGAGGCAACCAGCTCATCATGCTCGCCTCCCATATTCCGGAAGCGTCAGTCCTCTGTGTTTCAGTGCAATACCTCCAACAACGTCTTTGCCTCTTGCAAGTCCTTGGTATCAAAGCCTTCGGTGAACCAACCGTAAATCTCAGCTAATACATGGTGAGCTTCCTACTGTTTGCCCTGCTGCTGCCACAGCCGGCTCAGGCTCATCACCACAAGAAATCTACCCACGAGTGACTCGCTCAACAGCTTTAAGCATTGCCGTGAGCGCCTCAGGATCAGCCAGCCGGTGCTCGGTGCCAACGATGAGCAAGGCCGATTCCGGCACGCCACTGTTCTTGAGCAGCTCGCGGCTCTCCGCGATGGGGATGGCTTCATCGGCGGCCGAGTGCAAGATCATCGTCTTCGGCTTAATGGTGGTGGCTGCGCCCCACCTCTTCCAGGCCGGGCATAGCAGTACGAGTGGGGTTGCTCCTATGTCGAGGTTCATGGCGACTGCGCCGCGGCGGCTAGACCCGACAACGACCTCTGGGCAGTGCTGGTTAAAGTGGGCTTGCGCGATGCGCACGGCCGCGTCGAAGTCGTCATCGGGCAAATGCGGGTTGCAGACCTCATGCCCATTGTTGCGCAAGAAGGTGGGTTTGACCCCGCCTGGGGTTGAGCCCCAGCCATGTAAAAAGAGGATCTTCATCGCGACACCTGCTCCAATAAGATTTTGGCCTCTTGCAAATCCTTGGTGTCAAAGCCTTCGGTGAACCAGCCGTAGACTTCAGACAACATCTGGTGAGCTTCTCTCCGTTTGCCCTGTCGCTGCCACAGGCGGGCGAGGCTCATGGCTGCCCGCAGCTCCCAGGACTTCGCCCTTTGCTCGCAGGCAATCTCAATAGCCTTCAGAAAATACCTCTCCACTTCTTCCATTTCGGACCTTGGCTCTTGGACGTTAGACTGGAGCATCAGCTCGCCTTTCAGCCGATACAGCTCCGCCTCATGCCACCGCTCTCCAGTTTTGCCCACGATAGCTAGAGCCTCCTCCAACGCCTGCAACCCTTTTTCGGCCTGTCCCGCTTTCCCATGGGCCTCGGCGAATCGTAGCAGCAAATGCGGCCAGTTGATCTCTGACCCCGTCGCCCGAAACACGGCGAGACCTTGGCAGATCTGTGCAATCCCCTCCGCTGCCTGTCCCCGCTCCGCCAGCGCCCAGCCCCGCTCGACCGTGCCTCCCGCAAGAAAAAAGGGAAACCCCTGCTCCACACAGAGGGCCATCAAAGCCTCCGCTCGGTCTTTCGTCGCTTGTACGTCTCCACATCGTTGATGGACCAACGCCGCGTGTCTCAGGGCAAACGCCACGCTGTAGGGACTCTTAAGCTCCTGCGCTAAGGCGACCGCGTCGTGAATCCGCTGCTTCGCTTGCTCCGGATAGCCCAGAAACCAGAGGACCATAGCCGTAAAGGAGAGGCACGAGACTCCAGGGTCCTGCACGGCACGGAAGGCGTGGGCATTACGCTGCTGGACATCATAAGGGGCCATGCCCTGCTCCAGATACCTTCGGGCCAGGACAAATTCGCCCACCCATAAATGGCATGTGCCTAACATCTCGTGCGCATTTTGCAGAAATAAGGAGTTTTGCAGGCGCTGAGCCAGGGTGAGGAACTGCTCCGCGTATTCGAGCGCCTTCGTAAATTCTGCCCGCGCGAAGTACAACTGCCACAATCCCCACAGGACCGGGAAGAGCTGAGAGGTCTCGCCCACCTGCAGACACAGCTCATGTGCACGGGTGTACGCGGTTTCTACTTCCGGGATCGCATACCCTTTCGTTGCCATGAGCGGAGTGCCGAGGAGGGTTTGCAAAGTCAGCTCTTGCTGGGCGCGCTCTGGTGTGTCAGGCAGCGTCTTGAGCAATTCCAGTCCCTTACGGAGGTGCGCAATCGCTTCCACATGGGCCGAGCGCTGGACGGCTCTCTGCCCGGCCTGCTGCCAATAGGGAATCGCTTGGGCATGGAGACCCGCTTCACTGTAATGATGAGCGACGAGCTCCGGCTGAGTCTCTCTGACCTCGCCAAACCGTTCTTCTAATACATGGGCAATCTGCTGGTGATACTGCTGCCGTGTACTCTTCAGCAGCGCTTGGTAGGCCGCGTCTTGCACCAGAGCATGTTTGAAGACGTACCGTGCCTGCGGCGGGACGCCGCGCTGGAAGAGAAACTCTGAGCCCACTAACCGCGCTAGCTCGTGTTGTAACGTCCCGTCATCCAAAGCCGAGACAGCCTGGAGCACGTCGTAGGAAAACTCTCGCCCCAGCGTCGCGCCGAGCTGGATCACGCTTTTCCCGGGAGCCAGCCGATCCAGCCGGGCCATCAAGGAGTCTTGGAGCGTGTTGGGAATCGCTAAGGACTACGGGACAAAACTCCTCCAGTCTGGCAAACCGTCAACGTGTCATTGCGAGGGGAGCGAAGCAATCTTTGCTTTAGGTTTTCGATTCTTGCGAGATTGCTTCGTCGTCTACGACTCCTCGCAATGACAGGCTCCTTGATTTCCGTTCGTGGGTTTTGTCTCAAAGTCCTAAGGGCGGCAGTAAGCCGGTTAATTCATAGTGATCCTCGGCCTCTCTGAGGAAGCCCGATTCTATGACCATCTTGGTCAACTCTTCCACAAACAGGGGCACGCCATCCGTTTTGCTCACCACTTGGCTCACCACCTCGGGGGGCAGCGCTCTGCCGCCGGTGATCCGCATGACCATTTCTTCGGCTTGGGGACGCGGGAGACGGCTGAGGCTGAGCGGTGTGAAATATGAGCGCGTACCCCAGGGAGGTGTGAAGTCGGGCCGAAACGTCAGGACAGTGAAGATCCGGGTCGTCGGGATTTGCTCCAGGTAAAGCGTGAGCGTCTCCAGCGTCGAAGGGTCCGCCCAGTGCAGATCTTCCCAGGCACAGTAGACCGGAGCCCTCTCTGCTTCTTCCACGACCCACGCCACCAAGGCGTCCTGGGTCTTTTGCTTCTGCTTCTGCGGACTGAGAGTCAGCAGCGGAGTGCCCTCAGGGTGCGGCAACGACAGCAGAGCAGCGAATAAGGGAAGTGTGTCCGCCTGCGGGAAGCGATGCCTCGCGAGAGTCTGTTGGAGCTTGCCGAGCTTCGCTTGGGGAGTGTCATGGGGAGCAAACTGCAAGAGGCGCTGCAGATGGTCGATAAGAGGATGGAACGCACTGTGCTGATGATAGGGCGAACAGCGAAACTCAATGCGAATGGTGCCTTCCGCAATCACTTGCGCTTTCAGCTCTTGCACCAAGCGGGATTTGCCAATGCCCGGCTCGCCGCCGAGCAACACCACGTGGCCGCCACCGTCTTTGGCTTGCTCCCAGCGCCGCTGCAGCAGCCCGAGTTCTTCCTCACGGCCCACCAAAGGCGTCAAGCCTCTCACAACTGCCACCTCAAAGCGGCTCTGCACGCTACTCTCGCCCACCACGCGATAGAGATGTAATGGGGTCGATATGCCCTTCAGGGTCCGAGACCCGAGGTCGTGATGCTCGAACAGACCTTGTACCAAGCGATAGGTGGCTGCACTGATCGCTACGTTATTGGGCTCCGCTTCTCCCTGCACCCGTGCAGCCAGGTTCGGTGTCTCTCCTAGGGCGAGCATCTCGCGGCGCTCGCGGTGACCAATCTCCCCTACCACCACCGGCCCGGTGTGAATACCAATCCGTACTTGTAACGGGGGCGTGTACGCCAACAGGCTCACGGCGGTCACAATCTCCAACCCACTGCGCACGGCGCGTACTGCATCATCCTCATGCGCAGTTGGATAGCCAAAGTACGCCAGCACGCCATCCCCCAGATACTGGGCCACGTGTCCTTCGTAGCGCGCGATAATCTGATGGCAGGCGGTCTGATAGGCCACCACGCGGGCATGATAGTCCTCGGGATCCAGCTGTTGCGAGAGCATGGTGGAGCCCACCAGGTCAATGAAGGCCACTGTCAACTGGCGCCGCTCGCCCTCGTTTCGTCGCGCGTCGAGCGCTTGGGGTCGAGCGTCTGAGGATTGGGGACTTGGGGGGGCCGGTGCGGGACTGGCAACGGGCGCTGGAGCACTGGAGAGTGGTGTTCCGCCCACCCAGACCAGAAAGCGTCCGTCTTCATCGGCGGCGAGCCGTTGCGCGCCAATCAGCTCTTCCTTGAGCGTCTCCAACTGCTCTTCATCCAACTGAAACTGCAGCTTGAGCGCCCGATAGGTGGCCCGGCCCCGCTGGCGCAGGAGGGCCACCACTTGGTCTAACATGGCGTAGAAGTCCATCAGTGACCTCCCTCCATTGCGGTGAACGACGCAACAGTCATTTCAGCCCTGCCTTGCGCAAGGCGGCCAGCAGACGCTCTAAGTCCGCTGGATTTTTGAAGGGGAGAATTTTCCCCCATGCGTCCACTGAGAAATTGAGACTCATCCGGAGCACTTCTGCCGCCTCCGCCTGAGCCTCCTCTTTGCGACCTAGCGTACTATAGAGGGCGGCCAGGCCAAGATGAATATCGAGATTGGGGGTAAGGGTGAGAGCTTTCTTCATCACTGTGAGTGCTTCCTCATATCGCCCTGTCAAGGAATAGGCCATGCCGAGGAAGTTTAGATACCAGCCCGGATAATGGGGATTGAGCCGCATCGCTTTCTTCGCCCATCCAATCGCTTCCTCTGGTCTCCCCCCATAGTTTAAGATGAGGGTCGTCCAAATATGGGCGTCAGCAAAGTTGGGATCGAGGGTAATCGCCCGTTCCATTTCAGCGATAGCCTGCTCATGTTGTCTGTGGAACAGATAGGCGCAGCCTAGGGTCAGGTGGGCGTAAGGCACGGAGCTATCTAGAGCTATCGCTCGTTGCGCCATCTCAGCAGCTTGCTCCAGAACAGCAGGGTCCTGGCTCCATTGCCAGAGCCATTGATGAAAGTAGACCCAACTCATAGCCTGATATCCCCCTGCATATTGCGGGTCTAGGGCAATCGCCCGCTCGGCCATCTGCTGCGCCTGGGCATTGGTTTCTTTCGTGGGACGTGACAGGTATGCCCCCGCACGCAGGAAAGAATCGTAGGCAGTAAGGTTATCGGCAGGGATACGTTTCACGCGCTCTAACTCAGCCTCCTGCATCTCGACCCTGAGAGCCAAGACGATCTGCTGCGTGATATCGTCTTGCATGGCAAACACGGCTTGCAGCGGACGGTCATAACGCTCGGCCCACACATGGGCTCCAGTCGTAGCATCCACTAACTGCGCATTGATCCGCAGCCGGTCATTTGCCTTCTGGACACTCCCCTCCAACACGTAACGCACTCCCAGCTCACGACTCACCTCCTTGAGGTCCACCGCTTTACCTTTGTAGACAAAAGTGGAATTCCGAGCGATGACAAAAAGACCGGAGAGTTTGGACAGATCAGTGATGATGTCCTCAGTCATGCCGTCACTAAAGTACTCCTGGTCTGGATCGCCGCTCATGTTGGTGAAGGGCATAACAGCAAGCGAGGGTTTGTCTGGCAATGGTAATGCCGTTGGCGCAGCGGCAGGACTAAGGGCGGAGGACGGAGGGCTGAGGGGCGGATGGGAGAGATAAGAGACCGCAGCCATGGCGCCGCCAATAAGCACGAGGCCTGTCAGCACCAGGAGTCCAGTACGTTTTTGGTGAGCCCCCCGCGCCTGGCTCACCGGGACTGGGGCCGCCGTCTGTTCGGGCTGCGCGTGGCGCAACGCGGCTTGCTCGGCCAGGGCGGCTGCGGCATCATCCATGACCACTCGGTAGACCCGCACCGGCTTAGCAATGTTCTTGACCGTCTGCTCACCCTGAGAGTCGTACGTCAACGCCAGCTTATTCTCGACGTGGTCATGCACCGTGCCGGAGATGCAGATGCCACCGGGGATCGCGAGGCTCTCTAGTCGTGCGGCGATATTGACGCCGTCTCCATACAACCGTTCACCGTCCACGATCACATCGCCGAGGTTAATACCAATGCGAAACCGCATCTGCCGGTGGTCCGGCAGCTCAGCATTCTTTGCTGTGAGCGTATGTTGAATCTCCACTGCACAGCGCACGGCATCGACGACACTGGCAAACTCCGCGAGGAGATTATCACCGGGCGCATCCACCACTCGGCCCCGGTGGTGCTCGATCAGAGAGGAGATGAGGGCACGATACGCCGTCAGCGTACGGATGGTGGCTTCTTCATCCTCGCCCATGAGGCGACTGTAGCCCGCCACATCGGCGCTGAAGATCGCCGCCAGCTTGCGTTCCATCCCCACGGCCGTCGTCCGGTCAGGCATCGTTCCTCCTGGCCGGAGATTATCCGGCGAACCCGTGCAGGTTGTCAACCTTTCCTACCGCGGGGGTACTCCCCCTGAGCTGGACCAAGCGAACGCGCTCTTCTCATTGTTCCGAGGATGCTCGTCCACGGCGCCGGTAAGGTCGCCGATGCCTTCGTGTGGGCACCCTCCTCTGGCTAGACCTTCGCTAGGGCTCTCCTTGCCTGCACGTTTTGGCTGGCCGATAATTTGATCCTCCAAGGGCGGCGTAACAAGGTACGGCGGATCTTCGAGCGCCTGTTGAGTCTCTGTAATGACGTGGGGCTGCTGTCGGAGGAATACGACCCGCAGACTCAGCGGTTGGTGGGCAACTTTCCGCAAGCCTTCTCGCACGTCGGGCTCGTGAACACCGCCATGAACCTTATCGTCTGCGGAGCCGAGCCCCGTTGAGCAGCGGCCGCACGAGCCTTGATCCCCGCACACGAGCGGGGGCACCCATGCTTGTCCCCCTCCCTAGTGCTCGTGCAGGATAGGTCTTGGGGAATTGCTTGGGGGTAAGTGTAGATGCATTGAAGGTTTTTCCACTCTACAGGTCCGGTTATTCCCCAAAAGGTGTCCTGAAAATGCACTAGTGAGTGGTCGAGCGTAGGGTGCGTGGGTGGCGCGCTTTCGTCACCTGGCACGGGGACTCTGAGCGAGGACCCGAAACCGGGGTGGGGTTGCACGTCTTGGCTTTTACTTGTGGTTGCGGCACCTTCTTTCCCCGTTGTCTAATCTGTCTCCTGCTTTCAGCACCTCACGTACGCCCCAGCCTGTCGGAGATGAGACAGGAGATGTCAGCTTTATGAACGAGCTCGACCATCCAGCCGACAGCACGAGCTCACCCTACAAGGATAAAATCAGGTGAAAACTCAGAAGAGGAAGAGAACTTCCCGGTGTCCCACTCAGTGGCACCGCCTTTGCTCTCAGTCAACGTCGGAAGACAAAAAACGGAAAGGGTCAGCGCAGGGACGCACAGCAGGTGCTCGTCATGCACCCAAAACGCGAAGACACCAGGAGGATGGAAAGAGAGGCCGAGGGGAAGAAGGTGTGGCACCGTAGCTGCCTGATGAGGAAGAGGGGGAGGCGGAGAAGCCAGAGCACGTGAGACGGGGGCTTTGAGGAGCGGCAAGGAGAGGAGCATCGTGCTCCGGTGAAGGAAGAAGAGGAGGCAGAGGGAACTGGGACCAGGGGTGCTCTCCCCGCTAGGGAAGAGAGCCTGGTCCTGGAAGTAGCAGGGTCCAGACCGCGATGGAGCGAAGGGGGTGAGAAACAGAGATGGCTGACGTCAAAGTCTTTCCCACCATTGTGCCGCTGGAGCCGAATGCCGAATTAGTGAGATTGCTAGAAGACCTCTTACACGCAGCGCAGCAGGGCAAGATTCGGGGTATGGCCTATGCGGTGGTGCAGCACACGGGCGACCTGGTGACGGGCTGGAACACCCTGCCGTCCCGGGCAAACGTCTTTACCCTGCTCGGTGGGCTCGACTATCTGCGGTTCCGCGTGATGCAAGAACAACTAATTGAAGCTCCGGAGTCGCCACTCCCCTGGTTGCGCTCATAGCCAGAGAACGAGGGAGCTGGTCTCGGATACTGGAACACTAGCCTACCTGCTCAATGCGGTAGGCTGAAGAAGCAAGGAGCACCAAGATGATGTCCATAGGAGGGACTTTGCAACTGACCCTGGCGGCGGTGCGCCAGGCCTTACCGGGCTGGCAGGTCCGGCATATTCACAGCTAGTGGCGCGCCAGCTATAGCGATTGTGAATTGGCTGTACTTGCCGGTGAGATCGCGTCGAGCCGTGTACTTACAGACGAGTTCTTGAAAGTGGGGGTCGATACAGGACAGGATCATCGCCTCGTACTTGCCGCTGGCAGCAAGCGCGGGCCACGGCATGAGTGCGGCGGAGATACACCCGACAGTGACCTGCAGAAAACGGCGTCGATCGACGGGGGAGTTGAGCAAGGCGGTGCCACAGGTCCAGGCGGCGGTGCTCTGCAATCTTTGCCGAGAATCACGTTGACAGCTAGGCTAGAGACATGGGCATCCCCACCGTATTCCTGTGCCTGTACTATTGACCCATCCCTAAGCTCCCTGGTCCAATGATCGTGGCCGAAAATGTTGCGATGCGCTCATCAAGAAGTGAGTCCTGTAGGAGGTGCAGGCACGGCAGCGCCGTTCCCTGTGAGAGCGAGTTCGGGTGTGACTCCGATTCGCCATTCGTGAGAAAGGTCCTGGGCGCGGACCATGCGGGCGTAGTAGCCATCATGGTCCAGGAGCCCTTCGTGCGTCCCCTGTTCCACCACTCGCCCTTTATCCAACACCACGATCAGGTCGGCATTGCGAATGGTGCTCAGGCGATGAGCGATCACCACTGTGGTGCGCTGTGCGGTGAGCCGCGAGAGTGCTTCTTGGATCAGATGCTCGGTTTCGGTATCGACGGAAGAGGTGGCTTCGTCGAGAATCAAAATGGGAGCATCCTTCAACAGCGCGCGGGCAATGGATAAGCGTTGCTTTTGTCCAGCCGAGAGCTTGACCCCGCGTTCTCCGATGAGCGTGTCGTACCCGTCCGGCAGTCGGAGGATAAACTCCTCGGCGTTGGCCGCCCGTGCGGCAGCGATCATTTCGTGCTCGGTGGCCTGTGGCCGGCCAAAGAGGAGATTTTGGCGCACGGAGCCATGGAAGAGAAAGACCTCTTGCAGTACGGTGGCAATGTTACCGCGCAGAAAGTCCAGATCCAAATTGCGCACGTCGTGCCCGCCAATTCGGACTGAACCTTCCTGAGGATCGTAAAACCGAGGGATGAGGTTGGTCACCGTAGTTTTGCCGGCTCCGGTTGCTCCGACTAGCGCGACAATCGCGCCTTCCGCTATCTGCATATTCACATCACACAGAATCGTCCGGCCTGGCTGGTAGGCGAAAGTCACTCTCTGCAAGGCCATATCCCAGGTCATCCGTGCAGGCCGCAAGCCCTGCGGCGGACTCACAATATCGGGGCGCAAAGCGAGCAGCTCGAAGACTCGTTCTGAACTCACCGTCGCTTTCTGGAGCGTGTCGTTCATATTCGCCAGTTGCAAGAAGGGCTGATAAATCTGCGTGAGATACACAATGAACACAAAAAGATCAGCCGCACTGATAGACCCGTTTAGGGCCATCATGCCGCCGAACAGCACAATCAGGATGACGCCCACGCCGTTGGTGGCTTCAATGACCCCCACCGGCACGAACGAGTGAATGCTCGCACGCAGCATATCATCGCGTAGCCGCTGGCTGCGGGCCTCGATATCACGGGCCTGGCGTTGTTCTTGTACGAACGATTTGATGACGGTCACGCCAGAGAGGTTATCTTGAACCTGTGCAGTGAGATTTGCCAGGCTCTCTCGCACTGGCCGCCAGGACGCCCGCGTTTTCGAGACCGAGCGAAAGACAATCCAGGCGGCAACAGGGAGCGGCAGAAGAGCCACGAGCGCAAGTTGCCAGTTGAGATACAACAGCACGCTGATCATGGCAGTGGGAAGGATGACGGCTATCGTTGTCTCCGGAATCCCATGAGCAATAAAGTCCTCCACCGCTTCGATGTCGTTAATGGACCGTGCAATCAACTCTCCGGTCCGTTGCTCATGAAAGAAGCGATGCGGCAGGCTCTGCAAGTGGGCGTATACACGCACCGTGAGGGCATGCAGCACGTCGAACGACGCCTCGTGGGAAAAACGGCCGTAGCCATAGCGGCAGGCTCCACGACCGAGATACACACCCAACAGCAGCACCGCGATGCCGGTCAGCGCCTGGGACGTCCCGCCGCCTTCAGTGATCCACTGGATAATGCGGCGGATAAGGAGCGGCGGCAGTAGACCGGCCCCGGCAAAGAGCAGGCCGCAGGCCACTGCCAACGCCATTTTCTTTCTGCTCCCACGAAGCAATTGCCACAAGCCGATGAGAAAATTCATGGACCCCCTCCTTCCTCATGCGAGACCTGTCCTGAGCGTAACGCAACGGAGTCGAAGGATGCTTCGCCTTCGGCTTAGAATGACATGAGAAGACTGTGCAACGCGCTTTAGTATACTGGCTTTGTAGAGGAATAGCCAATATGACGAGGGAAACGCTTTCTATGATTTTTGGCGCTCTCGTGATAGAGCAGATCTACATGACGTAATGAGGTAATGACGAACGTAAAAAAAGGAGGGCAAAGCCATGGCGCAAGATCTCGAAGCGCGAGTCAAGGAGCTGGAGGCAAAGATACAGGAACTCAACGACCGCGAAGCGATCCGTGACCTCCGCTACCGCTATCACGAATATGTCAATGAGGGGAAAATGGCTGAGATCGCCAACCTCTTCACCGACGACGGGGTGTTAGACTTTGGGCATCTGGGAAAGGCCACCGGCAGGGCCGAGCTCAATAAGTTTTTTGGCACCTTATCTGGCGGCCAGTCTTCTCAGGCTCCCCGCCCGACCGCTGGGATTTCCTTCGTCAAGCAGTTCATCCACAACCATGTCCTCCATTTGCAAGGCGACCGAGGCACTGGCTTCGCGTACCTTGAGGCCAGACCAATCTACAAAGGGGAGAGCTACATGGTGGCGGCCCGCTATGACGACGAGTACGTCAAACAAGGCGGGCAATGGAAGTTTAAGAAGATGAGCCTCACTCCCTACTTTATGGTGCCGCTGAGCGAAGGGTGGGCCCAAGAAGACCGCATCAAAATGGGCCGATAGATGCACACGCAGAGTAACCTCGGTCCCCAGGTGGGCGTTGAACAAGTCGCCCGACACCCTGAGTCTACCTCCCGTCGATGGCGGGTCGCCTGGCATATGCAGAACTTGGGCGGGCAACCGCTCCACCTACTCGCCGTGCGGTTGCCCCATAGCCGGTTTCGCAGCGAGGAGCGCGAGTTCACCCCCTCGTTGGAACTCTTGCCGGATGAGCGTGCTCGACTTGAATATTCGGTCGCTTGTAGCGAGCTGTCGGGGACCGTGGTGGAGAACGCTTTCCTGATTGTGCGCGTCCTCTGGCAGGAAGAGCCCTGGCGGGTATTTGTTCGCTTGCGCGTGGTCTTCGATGAGCAGGGCGGACCACAGACCACAACAGAGGTGGTGACCGTGCAACGGGTTGGCTTTTCTGAACTGCTAAAACCTGTCTAACCTGTCTCAAAAATACAGGAGGTGCGTCGATGTCACTGAGCGAACATGACCGCTATATCCTTGAACGCATGAACGGCTGATTCAGCAACTGAGGCGTAAGCTTCGAGGAGACCACGGGTATGGTCTCGAGTGCGCTGAATATGGAGCTGCAGGAACTGCTTGATATACTGGACAGGGTGCGTCGGGAGTGTAGTGACAGTCCGGAATACCAGCAGCTACGGCAACGACTTCCGGCTGAGTGGCCGATGTAGTTCTTCACCCTGAGAGCGCAGTCATCTTGGTCGCCTTGCCAGGCGGGTGAGACGCTTGCACTCCCAAGAGAAGACACGTGCAAATACGCTGATTTCTCCTTACAGGCGTCGCGCCTCTGGGAGTCGAACGTGCGGTTGCGCTAGCTGTAGCGGCGCAACCCCGCTCCAGAACTCGCGTCGGCTGGTCATCGCTTGTACGTGTCCATCCCACTCCAATGTGAAGGCGGTTACCCCTAACTTGACCGCACGCCTGACCTTGTCCTGCGTTTCCTGGTCTGTGGCGTAGCGACGGATCAGTTCGACCTGACGCGTCCCGTGACCGACATCCTGTTCGCCATGCAGCTTATAGGTCTCGGCGGCGCGCGCCGAGAAGCCATAATAGCCTGTCAACTCACGATACACCTTGGCGGCGACTCCACCCTGTCCCCCATGCTGGCTCTCGGTAAAGCTGAGCAGCGCCAATCCTTCCAAGGCCGAACGTCGCTGGCAGCCTCCGACGATCATCTCGATGGCGGCCATAGTCCCTGGCGCGGGCTCGGCGCGGTCCGCCTCTTCGCGTGAGATTTCGCCCTCTTCCAAGAACTGGAGCATGATGTCCACATGGCTGCGCGGCCCGGCCAATTCCTCCGTGAAGTTCTCCTTTACCACCTCCATCACGTCGTATCGCTTCTCAGTGACGGCGTTGACCGCGATGTAACCGAAGAAAATAGGATTGGTGCGCACCCGGAGGTAGTGCTGCACTTCGCCCAGAACAATCTGCGTGCGCGTCCAACGGTGTTGCAGGATGCCCTGGAACCAGGGATGCTCGACCATCGGCACTTCTTGAGCATAGCTCCATAATTCGTTGATAAATTCATCAGGGGACATGATTGCTCCTCCTTTGAGGGCAGGGTGAACGCGCTTCGACCCTTGTAAAAAGAAGGAGTTAGGATAGAGAAG
>CAYTVL010000089.1:0-16292 GCA_964441775.1 uncultured Enterobacteriaceae bacterium | reverse complement strand
CTTATCGTCTTTTGTACAGAAACACTTCGCACGAAGGAGTCAGACCCCTTATGTCTACGTCGCCAATGCAAGAGCCGCTCGTCGCCCTCGAGGTGTCTCATCACGCGTTCCGCTTTCATGCTCCGCACATGCATCTGAGTGCTGTCTTTGGGAATGACTGGTTCGGCAACAAAGCGGAAGCCTTCGCCCGCTTCTTCGGAACTCCTACGTTCCTAGTTGCTCAGACCCTCATCGTGGCCGTATGGATTGGGCTCAATGTGGCAGGAATCACACAGTTTGATTTGTATCCATTTATTTTGTTAAATCTCGCCTTCAGTCTGCAAGCTGCTTATGCCGCCCCACTCATTCTGCTGGCGCAGACACGGCAGGCCGACCGTGACAAAGCCCATACCGAAGCCGACATTCAACACCGGGAGGCGCTGGCGGCCGCCAGCGCAGAGCGCCATAACCTCGCGGTCCGCCAGAGCGCCCAAATGCTGGCCTTGCTGGAGCAAAATCTGCTCTTGACCCGTCGGGTGGAGGAGTTGAGTCAACATATTGGGACGCTCACGGCGGAAGTCCATCAGCATCTCCTTGGCTATGGAACCCAAACGCGTGAGAGCGGTGACTAAGTCGAGGGAGTTTTAGCGGGGGAACGTTGAGGTCAAGCAATTTTTGGGGTCAGGTCTTGCAATCATGCAGGTTGAGGTTTCGGGAACCAACGGAGCAGGAGAAATGCTCGATTGCAAGACCTGACCCCATTTCTCCCAGTTGAGCGCTTTCGGGCTTTTGGCTATTGTGGCGTGCTGTCAGCGTGTCCATACGGAGGAAGAACGCCAATGCAGCACGATCAGTTGATACGTCTCGGCTTTTGGGCTCCCGTTTACGGCAACTGGATCATCACCAAACAGCCCGAGATGCAGAACGCCTCTTTCGCCTACACCCGCCAACTCGCGTTGCTGGCCGAGGAGATCGGGTTTGCCACAATGCTCTTAGCCGAGCACACGTTTAATCCATTCGACGCTGAGAGCGACCAACTCGAAACGTGGACCTCAACCGCAGGCCTTGCAACTATCACCAAACATATTGAACTCATGCCGGCGCTGCGCCCGACGTTTAAGCATCCCGTGCTAGCCGCGAAGATGGCGAGCAATATCGACCACATGAGCGGCGGGCGGGCGGCGATCAATCTCGTCTCCGGCTGGTGGCAAAAAGAAAGCGATGCAATGGGGTTGCCGAGCCTAGCGCACGATGACCGCTACCAGCGCTCGGAAGAATATCTCACCATTCTCAAAGGATTGTGGACCCAGCCGCACTTCAGCTTTTCCGGACAATATTATCAAGTCAACGATGTCACCTTGGCTCCACTGCCGCTGCGCAAGCCCCATCCTAAAATTTATCTGGGTGGGGAGTCCGATGTCGGACAACGCCTGGCGGCAAAAATAGCGGATGAATATCTGATTAACGGGCGTCCGGTTGAGCAAACCAAGGAATTAGTCGAGCGTGTGCGCGCTTATGCCGAGGCCAATGACCGTACGCTACAATATGGCATCAGCGCGTTCGTAATCTGCCGCGACACTGAGGCCGAGGCTTGGCAGGAACACGAACGCTTACGCGCCTTGCGCTTCGAGGAGGCCATTCCCGGCGTCGATAAGAAGGTTATCATGATTCGCACCTACGCGTACTCACCTGGCTATGTCGGCTCGAATGGCGGCACCGCTGCTGGTCTGGTAGGCACGCCCCAACAAATCGCCGATCGTTTGCAAGAGTTCCTGGCTCTCGGAGTGACGACGTTCCTGTTGCAATTTCATCCAATGCTGGAAGAGATGAAACGCTTTGGTGAACAAATTGTGCCGTTGCTGGAGAAGGCTGGCGTGTGGCGGCATCCTAGTTATCACGGTCACTAAAACACAACCATTGAAATTCACAGAAGGAGCACCTATGAAAGCACTCGCCTTTTTAGGCATTGGTAAAGTTGGCGTCATCGAAAAGCCGATTCCTGATCCGGGGGCAAACGACGCGGTCGTCAAAACCACGGGCTCACTGATCTGCACCTCTGACGTGCACACCGTGCGCGGCGTCATTGCGATTCCCGAAGGGCGCGTGCTGGGGCACGAGAGCGTCGGCATTGTCCATAAAGTGGGCGCTAATGTCACTCGCTGCAAAGAGGGCGACCGGGTGGTAGTCTGCGCCATCACGCCGTGTGGTCATTGTGAATATTGTCAACGCGGATTTCCTTCGCAGTGCGGCGGTCTGCTCGGCGGTTACAAATACACCACGCAACGCGACGGCAACCTGGCGGAATACTTCTTTGTCAACGATGCAGACTATAACCTCGCGCCGATTCCTAAATCCCTCACCGATGAACAGGCCCTCTACACCACCGACATGATGACGACCGGCCTCGCCGGGGCCGAGAACGCCGAGATTCCCCCGGGCGGAACGGTGGCGATATTCGCGCAAGGCCCGGTTGGTCTGTGCGCTACCATGATGGCGCGGCTGCTCGGCGCGGGGCTCGTGATCGCCGTGGAATCCAAGCCGGACCGTAAGGCGCTGGCGCAAAAGGTGGGCGCGGATGTCGTGGTTGATCCGACCCAAGGCGACGTGGTTGAACAAATCAAACAACTCACCAGTGGGGAAGGCGTCGACTCAGCGATCGAGGCGCTGGGCCATCCTGTTACGTTTGAAAACTGCATCAAAGCGACGCGACCCGGCGGCGTAATTTCCAACGTCGGCTATCATGGCGAAGCGGGCGCTACGCTCAGCTTGCCACTGCCGGAGTTCGGCTTAGGTATGGGGGACAAGAAAATCCGCACGGCGCTGTGTCCCGGCGGTCGCGAGCGGATGTCACGGCTCCTGCGGTTGCTGGAGACCGGAAAGATTGATCCTACCCCACTCACCACTCATCGGTTTCCCTTTGCGCAAGTCGAGCGGGCGTTTCACATGATGGAGACCAAGGAAGATAACATTATCAAGCCGTTGATTACATTCTAATCTCCTTCCCGCTCCACAAAATGAAACAAAATTCCGCCGGTGCTCCGAGGATGCAAGAACGCGATCTTCGAGCCGCGCGCGCCGGGGCGCGGCTTGTCATCAATCACGTGCAAGCCCTTTGCTCGCGCCTCTTGCATCGCTTCTTCAATGTTGTCAACTCGTAACGCGATATGGTGAATGCCTTCGCCGCGCTTCTCCAGCCAATTCGCAATATCGCGCTGGTCGATCACTTTACCGCTCGCGTCGGGCGCACGATCTTGTAAGAACTCAAAGTCTGTCTCACCAATTTTAGCGAACACTCCACGCAGCCCGCCATAAGGATCTTTCTCTTCCAAGCTGTGAATCTCCAGCCCTAGGTCTTCGCCAAAGAGCTTGAGATATTTGTCGAGATCACGCACGGCGATGCCGATGTGATCAATGTTGCGAATCTTCATAGCCGCCTCTTAAATGCGCGAGACGTGTTGCGTGATACGTGAGAAGAAGAAAAAGAAGAGCTGCGATCTGGATTCACGTAAAACGTAACACGCACTATAACCTCAGATGTTATCCAGCGGAAACACCGGGCGACGAATCTTCTTAAAGGGCAAGCGCGAGAGATCTTGCGTTGCCAACCCTGGCGCATCCACATCGATGATTTTGCTGGCAAGCCCCTCAAACCCGGCGCGATGCTGTAACTCGGATTTGCAAGCGAGGATTTTGCGCTGCGTCGGCTCGATTCCCAGACTGCGGAAATGATTCACCTCAAAGACGAGCACGGGACGCGAGGTTAAAATGACCTCAATGCCGCCGCAATCGACCACTACGGTTGTACCGCGTCGATAGGTGCCGGCATTAAACTTGGTCGCTCCGGTAAACACGCCGTCGTGGATCACACGCACGCGACCATTGATCTGCACGGGGTCACCGTGGAACTTGTCTACTTTTCCACCAACAGTAAGCGTCACCTCTTTGCCAATGCCAGCCCGAATCGCTTCTTGCACCGCCGCCGGATCAGCAATGTTGCCAATCACCGCGCCTTTAGCGTTTTGCTTGATGAACTCGGCAAGAATGGCGGTGCCGTCTCCCGGCGTGCCCGCGCCACCACTATCGGCTAAATCGCCCAACACAACGGGTCCTTCTTCGGTATCAACCGCTTCGCGCACGGCGTCCTCGACCAACACCATGTCGGTGTGGAATGCATGGCGCTTCGACCAACAAAACTCTTTCACCTGCTCGGCAATATCGCGCGCCAGGTTCGGCTCGTTGTTGGTGGTGACCACCACGTTAATGCCGGTCTCGCGTTTTTCCGACGGGAAAAAGCCGCCGAGCAGAGAGACATCGAGCACACGTGCGTCCCGCGCGGCGAGATTCTGCGCCACGCGCATGCAGTGCTCCATCGGCCAGCCCGGCGCGATGTAGAGTTTCTGCAGCGCCGGCGCCATCGCCGGTTGCGCCCATGCGCTGGTGGGCTTCACCCGTTCCTCAATCATACC
Organism: uncultured Enterobacteriaceae bacterium; assembly: GCA_964441775.1. Classification (GTDB taxonomy): domain Bacteria; phylum Desulfobacterota; class Binatia; order Bin18; family Bin18; genus SYOC01. The sequence goes on along the minus strand of CAYTVL010000089.1, from coordinate 11,847 downwards.
GGCCATGACCCGGGCGGCCTGTCGTCCCACCGGCAGGAAATCATAGTGCGGGTTGGTTTTGACGCCGATCAACATGGTCGCTTGCTCCACCATGAAAGGCGTGGTGTTGGAGTGCCCGTCCAACGAAGCGAACAATGGAGTGTTTGCTCCAATCACGCCGCGGATGGCGGCCAGCAAGTCGCCGTCACAATCATCAAGATGTTCCGCGACCGCCGTGCCATGCAATTGGAGGAACACACCGTCGACTCGGCCCGCTTTGCGCAAAGCAGACACGATTTGCTCCTTCGCCCATTCGTGGGCGTCTCTGGTGATCGTGCCAAGGATGCCCGGCACGACAAACGGCAGCGCAACCACTTCCCATCCTCGCTCATCCGCGCCCTCAACAAAGCCGGAAATGGCGCTCTCCCCGCCACGACTCGCTTTGAGAAGAACGTCTCCAGGAATCGTTCCTCGCTGAAAGTACTCCAGCGTAAAGGGTTGAGTGGCAAAGGTATTACAGGCTACAAGATATCCACCAACAGCAACGCGCATAACGGTTTCCTCCTTTTTCGTTCACGTGCACAGACCGCCCCCTTTTACTCCGTTTGCCGGACCAACTGCAAGCCGCCGCCTGACACGCTTCTCTATTTTGTGCGGAACCATTGTAGAGCGTGAGGTCAGTGTGGTAAGGAAGAAGAGTTCTCCCCAAAGAGAAAGGTCGATGGGGGTCGACTCGTGGGAGGGAACTTTGCAGTTTAAGCCAGATGGACCTGTCAGGAAAAAGCAGCAACCACTAACCTGCTCATGCGAGCAATAAGGAGGGTCTCATGGCGGACTACGATCTATTAATTAAAAACGGCACGATCGTTGACGGCTTGCGCATGCCTGCTTATCGCGGGGATATCGGCATCCGAGGCGGGAAAATCGTGGCGATGGGGAATGTCCAAGGGAGCGCGACTCGCGTCATCGACGCCACCGGCCGTATCGTGGCGCCCGGGTTCATGGACATCCACACCCATTATGATGCGGCCCTGAGCGGCGGCTCGAAATGGGACCCGTACGCCACTTTGTCAGGCTGGCATGGGGTGACGACGGTCGCGATCGGCAACTGTGGCTTCGGCTTTGCCCCTGTGCGGCCAGAGGACCGTGACCGCGCCATGCGGCGCATGGAACGAACCGAATCGATTCCGCTTTCCTGCATGCAGGCCGGGATGCGGTGGGATTGGGAGACTTTTCCCGAATTTCTCAACAGTCTGGATCGCGGTGAACTGGGCGTGAATGCGGCTTCGCTGGTGCCGTACTCGCCGCTGCGCGCCTGGGTGCTGGGCAACGACGCGGCGCGGGATCCGAAGTACAAGACCAAGCCAGAGCAGGTGGAGGAGATCAAGCACATTTTGCGGGAAGGCTTGCAGGCGGGCGGGTTTGGCTTTTCCGCCAGCTTTAGTATGGCGAACCGAGATTATGATGGCGGTTACCTGCCGACACATGTGGCCCCGCGCGAAGAATTCCTGGAAATGGCCAAGGTCATGCGCGAGTTCAACCGCGGCTCCATCGAGTGGACCATGGGCCACGCCCTCCAGGGTCTAGGGATGGACTTCCTCCTAGAACTGGCCAAAACCAGCGGGCGGCCGGTGAACTGGAATGCCGTCATCTATGATCCTACCTCTCCTAATACCTGGCGTGAGCAACTAGCGTGGACGGAGAAGGCGTATCGCGAAGCGCCGGTGCTGGCGGTCAATATCTGCATGCCGATCGAGTTTGAGTTCACCCTAGAAACTATCGGTCTCTTCGACCAACTGCCGGCGTGGAACGAGGCCACGGTCGGTACGCTGGAAGAGCGCAAAATGAAGTTGGCTGATCCGGCGCGGCGTCCAGCCATGAAGCGCGATATGGAGAAAGCCCCAACGTTGATGCCGGGCACGAGTCCGGACGGTGAGCAGGGTCAGGTGCGGATGTTCCGCTGGGATGAGACGTTCATCGATGACGTGCATCTGGCCAAGAACAAGTCCCTGAAAGGCCGGACGATTGGGGAGGTCGCCAAAGAACAGGGGAAACATCCGATCGATGTCCTGCTCGACCTATCGGTGGAAGAAGACTTGAAGACCGAATTCGCCATGCAGGGGTTCATCAACAATGATGAAGAAGCCCTGACCACGATCATTAAGCACCCGCTGTGCCTGATCGGCGCTTCAGATGGCGGGGCGCACACCAAGTTCCTGACTCTGGGCAGGTATCCCACTCACTTCCTCGCCCACTGGGTGCGCGACAAGCAGATCATGACGTTAGAAGAAGCTCACTGGCGGCTCTCGGCAATGCTGGGATGGGCCATCGGCATCCGCGACCGTGGCTGGCTGCGCGAAGGCATGCCCGCCGACATCGTGGTCTATGAGTTGGAGAAGCTGGCGGTACGGCCGCTGGAGACGGTGCAAGATCTGCCTGACGGTGATTGGCGGCGAGTCCAAAAAGCGGACGGCTACGACTATCTTGTCGTTAACGGTCAGGTCACGTTCGACCACGGCAACTGTACGGGCGCACTGCCTGGGAAGATGCTGCGCAGTTACGATACGGCAGCGTAATCACTGCGCATCGTAACATGGTCGAAGAGTCGGGGGCGCAAAGCATGTCTTTGCGCCCCAGCAGAGTACACTTTGTGTTTCATTCTTTTCGATCGCTCTTTTTTGCGCTCGTTGTCTGCGCTAGTGCGTTTGTAGTCTGGGCTGTAACGGAAGCGCCGGTAGCGGCCCAGAGCATCCTCCCGCTTGAGCCCCCTCCCTTAGTGCGCATGACCGGGATGCTCGTCCCATTCTCCACCTCTCCTCACGATAGACGTTCCACACTGACGGTCAGAATAAAAGACAACAGATATATTTTGCAAATAAAAACGTTTGAGAAGCTCACGGGGCGCGGCGCCACCGAGTTGCATCTTCTGCAGAGCCTTTTTCCACCATTTCTTCGAGTGGAAGGTCCAGAGCCCTTACTCCTATCTTTGCAAGACTCCAGTGCAGCAGGAAAGCCCATTTCGCTCGAAGGCCGCTTGTACACAAGCGATCGATTGTTATTCCTCACTGACTTTCTTGCGGAATGAGTTCCCACGACGCTCGGCTCACTCCCAAGTTAGGCATCAGGAAACGGAAAGCATGAAAGAAATCACGGAATCGGTTGCCATCTTCCGCGAGGCTGCACGACATCTCTGGAATACATTTTTCTATCCCAACGCGGACTGGGACGATCGAGACCGCTTTAGCGAGGTCTGCGTACAGCTTTTCGATGCTCTGGTAGTTGCCCCAGAGGGCTTGTCGAACATTCGTTTGCCTCAGTTTTTCACACATCACCCGCCACCGATCCCGTATCTCCGTGTAGCGCCGAAGTCCGGTATCCCTATTATGATCAACCGGGCCACGCCTCCGGTTGGATATTGGGACGATCCTGTCACGCAAATTCTTCCTTCCGACGGAGCCCGCCTCGCTTTCGTTACTTTCTTCGATTTCGATGAGCTGGGACGACGGGACTTCCACTATCTGGAGGTAGAAATCAGCGAGTTTACCAAATATCCCCATTTAGTGAGTCGTCGGGCGTTGGTGGAGTTCAACTATGTCGGGATTTTCGTCGAGGACCAGTACGCGGCAATAGCGACCCACTGTTCGCGCTATGATGAATAGTTTGGGGTGAAGCCAAAAAGACTGTTGGGCGGTAGCTCGAGGTAGCGATTGTTAATCGAGTCGCCCTTCTATTGCGTACCCAACTGTTGACACAGTATTGGCTCACGAATACCTTCCGACTAGAGGAGCCAAGCAATGAAAGTAGCGGGAATACAAGAACTGCGAGCAAAAGGAGCCACCCTTCTCGGGGGCGGTGAACCCGTGCTCGTCACTCGACATGGGAAGGTGTCTGGAATGTACGTCCCTCTAGACGAGCCTGACCGTCTTCCTGATGATCTGCGGCGTGAACTGGCGGCTGTGCTGGGAAGACATCTCGCTAAAGAGCTCAAACGTAAGGGAGTTACGGAGCGAGATATCGCGGAGGATTTCCATGCCTATCGCCGGCGTCGTCGCTGACGCCAACGTGTTACTCTCGGCCATCGTAGGCAAAGCCGCGCTCCGAGTATTTACCAAGTTTACCGTGATGATCCACATTGCTCAGTTCAACGCAGATGAGGTGATTGAGTATCTCCCCTATATGGCAGGCAAGTATAAGTTGCCAATCGAACTCGTGGAAATGCAGTGGAAACTTCTTCCGTTTCATGTTCACCCGACGGATGAGTACCGAAACTGGCTGCCGCAGGCGATTACTGACCTGAAAGATCGAGATCCCGAGGATGCGCACGCCTTGGCTTTGGCTCGGTCATTGACCTTACCGCTCTGGTCAAACGACAGAGATTTGATGGGACTGGATGTCGAGTGTTACCCCACTGCGCGCCTCCTGCGTCTTCTTGCTGAAGAAGCAAAGCTCCTCAGGTAAGAGGCTCCCCTCGATAACTCCTGACAAGGATTTCAACAGGGTTTAACGGTTTTCGTCCTGTGCCTTGTTGAATCGGGAGAGCAGCAAGAGGGCAGTCTGAGCACACGACATCGGCCTCGGCCTCGTTCACGCCGCGAAAAGCTTTCCCGCCCCATTTCAGCGATGCTTCAAAGTTCTCTTTCTTCATCGCCCAGTCGTGATTGCCGGGCGTGTACGGACAATTAATCTCACACAGTTTACGTTGAAAACAGAGAGCGACAACCATTTTGACGTCTTCGCTTTTGAATTTTGTGGCGTCGACCGTGGCGTATTGTTCTTCCGTACAATAGTTATCAATCGCGTCAAACAGTTTAGGGAAACTGCCGCAAAACTTATTGCACAGGCGACACTCTACGCGCGGTTGAAAGACTTTTTCTATTTCAGAACGTAAATCATGCTCATCCCAGTACTGCGGATCAATCGGATCGTAGGCTGGCGTTCTCTTCACGTCGTTGTCTCCTCACCTAAAGAGCATGTCTTCGTTCATCAATACCGTATCCAGTTTGTTTGGCGATATCCCATGTGCTCCCGGTTGCTGATTCGCTACTTTGCCGCAACCCGCACGAATTTTTGCAACGAGTGACAATCCAGCGGAATCAACCCTTGTCGTCCTCCCGCGCTGTAGGTGACTTCACTGACATACAGGTCGCCGCATGAGTCCGACCAAATACCATGTGGGGCAAAGAAGTTGCCCGGGGCGCAGCCGTCCGGACCCCCGAACCGAGTTTGCACTTCACCGTCCAACGTCAACACGCTCACGCACGCGTGGGGCTCATGAGGCGGAACTGCCGCTCCCATATGGGCCGGCATGACTCCGGCCTTGAAGCCCAACTCCGCCACGAACAGGTTCTCATCCGCGTCAATATACAAGTCATCAGGCCGTTGGACGTGCGTCCACTCCCTAAGATAGGTCCCGTCGCCTTTGAACACTTGGATGCGGGAATTCTCCCGATCGGCAACGTACACCGTCCCACGACGATCAACCGCAATGGCGTGCGGCAGCCGGAATTGTCCCGGCCCTCTCCCTGGCTCGCCCCACGAAAATAGCAGTTCGTAATTCGGCGAAAAGACATGAACGCACGCATTGCCGTAACCATCGGCAACGTAGAGATTACCGTTCGGAGCCACGGCGACATTGGTGACCATGTTAAACGGTCCAGCCGCGCGTTGCACCGGCGTGTTCCACGCCTTGAAGCCGGTGTCTGCTGGCTCGCCTTTCTTTCCCAGCATTTGTAAAAGTTGACCCTCCAACGTAAAGATGCGCACGGTGTGGTCAAAATTATCCGCGCAGTAGACCCGATCGTTCGGTCCGATGTAAATGCCGTGTGCATTGGTGAACACGCCTTCACCCCAAGCATTGAGAAACTTGCCGTCGCGGTCAAACACAATGATGGGGTGTGCGCCGCGGTTGAACGCGTAGACACGATCTTTCGAGTCCGTGGCCACACCCGCGACCTCGACGAAACTCCACCCTTCCGGTAACCGTTCCCATCCTTTGACGACTTCGTATTCTATTTTGTTGCTACCCCGCGCCATTGTCGTTCTCTCCTTTAGCAACGGTCATTAATGAATGGAGAAGAATAGTCAGTAGCCATTATGAGGGAAGAAGCGGGGAAACGGAGAAAGAAAAGAATTGGGGTCCCCGATTCCCTGGTTCTCCGCTTCTCCGGTTCGTTCTTCACCCACTGACTACTGGCTACTGCATTACACTCGCTGATCCAACTGCACGATGATGCCATCCGGATCTTTGAATAGCGTGGTCATGACCTTTTTGCCCGGCGCCTCGCCGTAGGCGACACTGTCCGACGTGGTCGGCGGGAGGACAATCGGGACTCCAGCCGCTTTGACTTTCTCGAACGTGGCTTCGAGGTCATCCACCCAGAACGCGAAGTGATGGATGCCGACCTGATTAAGCTTAATGGCTTGCCCCGATGTCGGGTGGTCTTCAGACAGGACGATAAAAGTCGCGTCTGGTCCATCCTCCCAACGGAGATAGACGCCGTGGCGCGTGCGCGGCTGTTGTTCGCCCTGCACTCTTGCCAACATGCCGCCGGGATTTTCCTGCGGATCATTCAGCGTGACCTTCAAGCCTAAGAGATCGCGATAGAACTTCAGCGAGCGTTCCATATTGCTGACGCCAATGGCGATATGCGAAGTCGCTCTGATCTTCATGATGTTTCCCTCCTTTTAGCTAATCACTGTGGGGAACAGCTTGCCAAATTCCTAGACGAATTACCAGGTGCACGCTAACATGCCGCCTTAATGACAAAAGTACAACAGCTCACATCGAGCACTCAACACCCAGCACCCGTTTCCGATTCTCCCAACCTTCCCTGGTTCGTCCGCAGCGATCTTGACGGTTTCTTCGGACTGTTCATTGACAACTTGTTGCAGCTCATGCTCATCGCGGTGCTGTGCAAAGTCGTCAGTGGCCTGCCGTCGGAGCTGATCACTGGTCGCATTTTGCCCGGGGCGGCGGTGTCGATTTTGATCGGCAATTTGTTCTACGCCTGGCAGGCGCGGCAACTGATGCAACGCACTGGCCGTGACGATGTGACGGCATTGCCCTTTGGCATCAATACGCCCAGCCTGTTCGCCTTTATTTTGTTAATCATGGGTCCAGTGTACCAAGAGACCAGGAATCCCACGCTGGCCTGGCAGGCCGGGCTGTTCGCTTGCCTGTTGAGCGGCATCATGGAGGCGGCGGGCGCCTTCGTTGGCGATTGGGTGCGACGCCATACGCCGCGGGCAGCGCTGCTGACTGCACTGGCGGGCGTGGCGATCACATTCATTGCGATGGGCTTCGTCTTTCAGATCTTTGCTGCGCCGCTGCTGGCGCTTCTCCCCATGATGATGATTCTGGTGTGCTACGCCTCAGGGCTCAAACTGCCGTTCGGGTTTCCAGGCGGCATGCTCGCTGTGACCGCTGGGGTTGTGATCGCCTGGCTGCTGCGCGCGTTTGGCTTGCCGTCGTTCGAGCCCTCGCCCGAGCCCTACACCTTCGCTGTGCATCTCCCTGCGCCTGTTCCCACCGATGTCTTTGCTTTGTTTACAAGCGCCACAGGTTGGCAATATCTCGCGGTGATTTTTCCCATGGGGCTTTTCAACGTGGTCGGGTCGCTGCAAAACCTGGAAAGTGCGGAGGCCGCCGGCGATCGCTACGAAACCAAGCCGTCACTCTTAGCAAACGGTATTGGCACTATTGTAGCGGCGTTTCTTGGCAGCGCGTTCCCTACCACTATCTACATCGGACATCCGGCCTGGAAAGCGATGGGCGCGCGGGCGGGCTATTCGATTCTCAACGGCGGCGTCATCACCCTGTTGTGTTTGTTTGGCGGCGTCACGCTCGTGCTCAAAATCGTACCCTTGGAAGCAACTCTTGGCATTTTACTGTGGGTGGGTCTCATCATCACTGCGCAGTCGTTTCAAGAAGTGCCCCGCAACCATGCGTTGGCGGTGGCCTTTGGGCTGATTCCATCGCTCGCGGCGTGGGCGCTGCTTCTGGTCGAAACGAGTTTGCGAAAGGCAGGGAAGACCCTCTTTGAGATGGCGCCGACGTTCGGCAGCGATCTTTACATTCATGGGGTAATTGCGCTCAGTCAGGGCTTTTTGCTGAGTGCAATGGTGCTGGCCGCTATGTTAGTATTCGTCATTGAAAAGGAATTTCTCAAAGCGGCGGGTTGGATGATGGTAGCCGCTGGGTTATCTGCGCTCGGAGTAATTCACGCCTATGAACTGACGCCTGTGGGAGTGCAGAATAAGTTTGGTTTGCTGGCTGCGCCGGAGTTTACGCTGATGTATGGATTGAGTGCAGGGTTTTTGGCGCTGTTACATATGACTAGGAAAAGAAAGCAATAGTCGTAGGGTGCATCTATGCACCATTTTTTGGTGCGCAAAGCGCACCCTACAAAGACTTGCTCTCCCTAACTTGACTCACCCGATCGGCAGCTTCGTCAGAATTGACAGGACTTCGTCCTCAACAATCTCATGAATCTGTGGGGCATATTTTGCGAACTCCGGATCGGACAGGACAGCTTGGACCGCATTGGGGTCCGGGACTTCCCACAAGTCCATAACGGTGTTGAGACGACCACTGATAGTGGCATAGCTGCCTACCAGCTTCCACCCATGTTTGCCAACCAAAGGCAGCAACGTGTTGATAAGCTTGGTGAAGTCTTGCAACTTCCCAGGATAGAGCTTAATTGACGCCTGCAGATAGACCATAGAGCTTCCTCCTTCTTCTTGATATGAGGCTCAGTTAGCACTCTGAGCACAAGAGTGCAAGCCGGAAGGACAAAGGAGGTCGAAGATGGATTTAGGTCTCAAAGGGAAAAAAGCGATCGTGACCGGCGGCAGCCGCGGGATTGGCCGTTGCATCGCCGAGCATCTGGCCGATGAAGGGGTGGATGTGGCCATCTGTGCACGGAAGGACGCTGGGCTCCAGGAAGCCGTAGCCGTCCTGCAAGCCAAAGGCGTAAAAGCCTGCTCGAAAGTGGTCGATGTCAGCAAGGCTGACGAATACAAAGCCTTCATTGCCGAAGCAGCGGAAGCGCTCGGCGGGCTCGATATTTTTATCCACAATGTGAGCGCGATGGTCGGGCAAGGTGAAGAAGGCTGGATGAAGAGTTTTCAGATCGACATGATGGGCTCCGTGCGCGGCGCGGAAGCGGCGCAACCCTATCTGGAAAAGTCGCAAGCGGGCAGCATCATTTTTATCGGCACCACCGCCGCGATCGAAAGCTTTGGTCCGCCGAATTCCTACAGCGCTATGAAACTCGCGATGCTGGCCTACACCAACGATCTCGCGCAAGCGGTGGCGCGCAAAGGTATTCGTGTTAACACAGTTTCGCCCGGGTCGATCTATTTCAAAGGCGGGGCCTGGGACCGAGTAGAAAAAAACATGCCCGATTATTTTGAAAAAGTAAAGAAGTCGATTCCCTTTGGTCGTTATGGCTTCCCCGAAGAAGTGGCGCGGGTGGTGGTGTTCATGGCCAGCCCCGCCGCCAGTTGGGTGACGGGAACGCACATCATCGTGGACGGCGGGCAGCATAAAGGGGTGGATGCGTAAAGCGACGGCCTTGCACATTGATGTTATTGAGGACACTCTTCTCCCCATCATGAAAATGACGAAGCGCACCGAGCACCTCAAGGGCATGCTCCTGATGGCTGGGGCCGGACTAGCCTGGAGCACTGGCGGTATCCTGATTCGTTCCACCACGCTCACGAGCGCCTGGGAGGTGGTGTTTTGGCGCGCCCTGTTCATGACTCTCTTCGTCAGTATGTTTCTCACGGCTCGCTATCGTCGCGACCTCCTCAAACGGATCGCAGCCGTGAGTAGTCCTGGATTCATGGCTGGGCTCCTGCTCGCCTCAACCTTCTTCTTTTTCATTTTGTCAGTGATGAACACCACCGTAGCAAATGCGTTAGTGATTGAGAGTCTGGCGCCGTTCGTCACTGCTGCGTTTGGGAGAATGTTTCTTGGTGAACTGATCCCTCGTCGCACCTATGTGGCGATGACCGCTGGGCTTGTCGGTATCTTCATCATGTTTGCCGATGCGCTCGGGACAGGCTCTTTGGACGGCAATCTGTTGGCCCTGGAAGTGCCCTTTGCTTTTGGAGTGAATGTCATCGTATTGCGGCGGAAAAGCGTCTCGGTTGACATGACGCCTACGGTGCTCCTTGCTGGACTCATTGCCGTCACTGTTGCCCTCCCGCTGAGCTGGCCGTTGACCGCCTCCTGGCATGATGTTGGCGTGCTAGCGATTATGGGCTTTTTTCAGTTGGGGCTGGGCTGTCTCTTGTTAACCTTAGCCGCGCCGTATCTGTCTGCCGCAGAAATCGGTCTATTATCGCTACTTGAAACGACGCTAGGCCCGGTTTGGGTATGGCTGGGGATCGGAGAACGACCAAGCGATCTGGCTCTGGTGGGAGGACTCGTCGTTATTGGTTCCCTTATGCTGAACCAACTGGCGGGATTGCGCGGCGCTATTCCGAGGTCTGCTCTGGCCTCGTCGCCACACCAGGCAGAGACAACGAAGTCCGCTGAATTCGCGGGGTAGCAAGAGAGATTGATAGATTGTTTGGCAAATAGGAGCACAACGATGACAGCATTGCAGACTGGCACGGTGCAGGCGAATGGATTACAGTTTCACTATTTAGCAATGGGGCAAGGACCGCTGGCGCTGTGCCTGCACGGGTTTCCGGACTCTCCGTGGACTTATCGGCATCTCCTTCCCGAGTTGGCGCAAGCCGGTTATCGCGCCGTGGCCCCGTTCATGCGCGGCTATGCGCCGACCGAGGTTCCGGCTGACGCGCGCTATCACACCAGCGCTCTCGCCGCCGATGTCGCGGCTCTGCATGGAGCGTTGGGCGGCAACAGCAATGCTGTACTCATCGCTCACGACTGGGGCGCGGTGGCCGCGTATGGAGGCGTCGCGCTCGATCCGATGCGCTGGCGTCGCTGCGCCATCATGAACGTGCCTCCCCTCTCCGTGTTTGGACAAGTGGCGTTTCGTTACGATCAGCTCAAGCGCTCTTTTTATTTTTGGTTTTTTCAGATGCAGATTTCCGACGCGATCGTGCCGGCAAATGACCTTGCGTTTATTGACGGGTTGTGGGCGGATTGGTCGCCGGGCTTCGACGCCAAGGCAGAACTGGGGCATGTCAAAGAATGCTTACGGAACCCGGCGAATCTCCAGGCGGCGTTGGGCTACTATCGCGCCATGTTCAATCCCGCCCGGTTCGGCTCACCGGCGGGCATGGAGGAACAAGGAGCGATTTGGGGTAAGCCCATTCCCCAGCCCACGCTCTATCTTCACGGCACGCAGGATGGCTGCATCGCGCTCGACGCGGAGACCATTAAGGACGTGGCGCCATTCTTCGGCCCAGGCTCCGAAATTGAGCGCGTCCTGGGCGTGGGGCACTTTATGCTGGTCGAAAAACCGGCAGAAATCAACGCGCGGATTCTCCGGTTTCTCGGCAAAGCGTCATAATCCATTTGGGCAGGTTGGTATTCTCACTTTTTGTTGACAACGCTTGAACACAAGCGTACTCTGCCGTCGCAACAGGCAGCGCGGTACAGGGAATTTGCGGTCTTTTCACTACCTGCACCGATAAGGAGGAGTTCTGGATGGCCAGGAAAACACTGCTGAACGCCGTGCTCGTAGCAGTGCTGGGAGTCAGCGTATTCGCCCTCGGCGCCACCGCTCAAGCATGGGACCACGAGCGACCCAAGTATCTCATTGCGTGGATGTCGGACCAATATATGGATGGCCGCAACGCGAGTCCGCTCGATGGCATTCTCGGGCTGCCGTCCGGGGCATATACATTCAGCTAAGCGCAAGCGCCAGTGTGGGCTCGAAAAAATCATCT
>CAYTVL010000088.1:0-16417 GCA_964441775.1 uncultured Enterobacteriaceae bacterium | reverse complement strand
CAAGACTTTCTCCCCTTCCCGATGACAGCTGGTTAGCGGCGTAGCGTGGCACCCCAGACCACTGGAGGAAGAATCGGCTCAAAGAGCATCCAGACCTCATCGGGCACTTTCCGGGCAAAGTCCGTCAGTTGCATATACCGCTCCTCCTTCGTGCTCCTGCCTCCGTAAGCATAAGCCAAGCGGGAGGTTTTGTCTCATAGTCCTAAGGCTCGTGCCTGGGTGGGAGTTTGCGAAGTTGCTTGGTGTTAGAGCATTACTGTGCCGTTATTCATCACTTTCAGTGATGGTCTACGTCAAATTTCCCGGAAAAACTATTCGTCACATGAAGTGAAGTCCGATCGGGAGTATCTTTTTTCAAGGAGTACCAGACAACGTCTCACACTCGTGTTGGGGCCGTTTGCGCGCACCTGCCTGCGCGCGTAAACTGCGTATCGCCACTTTGTCGCCGAGGGGCAACAAGGGGTTAGAGGTCACAGTAAAGGCCTGCCCTCTAATTTTCTGATATAGGTTGCTGAATGCAAAAAAGACATTCTCGTTGCTCTGCAGAGGCGGCACTATGTACGATTCCTTTGCGACCTTTCGTGATCATGCCTTGTCTTGTGGTCCTACCTATTACCCAGATTCATCGTGCGAACCGCGACGGCTCGCTGTTGCCTACGCCATCTATCAACGCGCCAAGCAGGGGACAACCTTACACGACGCTGACCATAACGTGATCCCTTTTGGAGTGACCATCGTTGGTCGTCTCGCGCTTAAGGTGAAGGTCTCCCCGTCACAGAGAGAGCCGGAGTATCGGTGGGTGCCGTCAGATGAAGCCTTTCCCAGCATCGACGAGATTATGAAACAGAACCTACGGATCGTGGATGAAGACACACAGGAAACGGGGAGTATTTTAACCACGGGCAACTGGTCACTGCTGGCCAATGACGCTTGGCTCCTGGGCGGCATCCACGCTCAGACCGAATTCCACTTTGCTTCCCCGCTCAGGTGGGAAAACTTATGGGACGAGGGGGCGAAGAGAATGACGGTCACAGCTCGGGAAGCAGTTGGCATCACCATGCACGGCTATCAGCTCCAGCGCCCGCACCCGCAACTCGAAGCTGTGGCCGTGTGTATGGACACGCAGAAAGCCCAGGCTGCTTCGCTGAGGAGTTATAGAGACTCTGTGCAAACGGCGGTAAGCCGAGCGGCCTTGCAAGCCTTCTTTACCACTCTTCCCCCGGCAGTCACGCGATACTGAGGACCAGAAGAGGGAGAAGTGAGAACCGGTGTTGGATGTTTTGCCTTCAGGGGTGACAAAACAGAAGAATGGGGTCAAGTCGAGTTTGAGAAGGTGTCTGGTGCGTATTGAAAAAAGATACTCCCGATCGGACTTCACTTCATGTGACGAATAGTTTTTCCGGGAAATTTGACGTAGACCATCACTGAAAGTGATGAATAACGGCACAGTAATGCTCTAACACCAAGCAACTTCACAAACTCGTTATCCTTACCTTGACAATACCCTGGGAGTGGTCTCATCTGGTGCTTCCTGTGCCAGCCAAACGATTTGCGATCATCTTCCGCTCCCGCAGTGAGCCGCTAAACGCAGAGCGAGGAGGAAAGGAGACAGTGCACGGTACCCAGATCCAGGGGAGTTGATCGTGTCAGACTTGCGGCGCAAAAGTCCAAGGGGTGAGTTTTGCCGAGGGGAGAACTGGCTCCGCCGCGCCTTTTACGGTATCTTTGCTCACGGACGAAGGAGTGAGTGGTGGACGAGCGGCAATTCTCACAGATCATGACGCGGGTGATACCCTTTCTCACCCCACCAGAACAAAGCGTCTACCTGCGCCTGTGGTATGAATCAGACCATCTCATCACCCGGATGCGCTACGAAGACCTGGCCTGGCGGTGTCACCTCTCCCTCTCGGCTGTCCAACGCGTGATTAAATCCCTTCGTACTCGCAACCTGCTCCAGACCCGATGGGAACGTAATCAGGCCACCACCTTCACCCTTCACCTTGTCCCGCAAACACCCAGAGCCACTCCCTTCCTTACGACCGCCATTTACGATCAGTTCACCCCTGAAGACCGCGCCTTGTTTCTCGTGGGCAAACGCGCTCTCAGTCAACTGGATCTGGCCGCCCTCGAAGCCGAAGCGGCCGATCTCGTGCCCTCTCCTCTCCAACGCCATAAGCTCGATGAACTGATTATGCGGCGGGTCTTTGGTCCAGAGCGGCAAAAACAGTACGCCGCCCTTTTTTTGCACCTGTACCAGTCAGGCTGACTGGTCAGTCGCAGACGTCCAAATCCCTTCCCCTCGAGAATGTCTGATAAGCCGAATTTATATAAAATAGTCAAGTAAAATAATCAGACTTTCCTCATATCATGACACTGTCTGAGAGACCGATAGAAATCGCGCAGAAAACCTGCCTGTTAGCACTGCTGTTAGCGAGAATTCTCTCAAAATGAGAATACGGAGGAACAAAAAGTTTTGAGATTTTTTGCGGAACGGCGTCATAGCGGTGTTCATTTTAGCACCTCTTCTTCGCGACCCGACCAAACCTTGCCGTCACTTCTTTCCTCATCCCCCTCTCCTCTCTGGCTCGACCAAATCTCCTCTTGACCTAGCCTAGAACACAACAATATAGTTGTGTCAGTGATTCCACGTTTTGATCCAACCGGGAAACTCCCGATCGGGATTCATTGGGGCACTTGGAAAGAGCTTGTCACGAGGTTTGGGTTCACCCCACGACGCCAACAACTTCTCATGGGGTTGAAAGCCGCACTGATACTCCTCAAGCGAGCCAGGTGTCGTAGCGTGTATCTGGATGGCAGTTTTGTCACGAGCAAACCAGAACCAGGAGACATTGATGCATGCTGGGCAATCGAAGGGGTCGATCCTGAACAGCTTGATCCGGTCTTTTTGGACTTCTCGCAGGGACGTGCCGCACAGAAGGCCCGATTTAAGTGTGAGTTCTTCCCCGCCGATTTGCCCGAAGGCCTTACCGGCAAGACCTTCCTGGAGTTTTTCCAAGTTGACAAGGAGACCGGCGCTGCCAAAGGGATCGTAGCGTTCAACCTTCGGAGATGGCGACCATGATAAAAAACGAACGACAGTATCGGATCACCAAAGCGCAAACCGAGAAGTTTGCTACTGCTCTACAGGAACTCAGGACGAAGGGAAAAGGGGCTCAGCATCCACAGCTGTATAAGGCGCAACTCGACGCCATGCACAGTCAATGGAAAGAGTTGCAGAAAGAGCTGGCAGAGTATGAAGCCCTGCGTTCAGGCAAACGCATCGTCCTCGCGCTCGACTCGCTGGAGCGGGTAGCGCAGGTCTTGATCCAAGCCCGGATTGCCGCAGGATTGAGTCAGGAAGAGTTGGCGGCCAAGTTAGGACTGAAATCCCAACAGATCCAACGCTACGAGGCAACTGACTATCAGTCTGCGAATCTCGAGCGGATCGCGGCAATCTTACGGGTATTAAGGGTGCAGTGGCGGCAGCCCGCAGAGCTTCGTCTTGCTTCGGAAGCAGCGCGAGCATAGACCTTCTCGCGTTCCGTTCCAGGACTAGCCTGCACAATTGACGGAGCTCATAGATAGGAACTTCCGATAATTTCTCCTTTAAGTAGGAGCTTAACTCTTTTGTCTGTCCCCTACCCTATCTATCTTCCTCCTGTTTATTTTTGGGTAGAAATCAGAATGATATAATAAGATATAATATTATATAATATTATATCTTATCGAGTTTACAACCTTGATACATTCTTTACCGGTCGCCCAAGCGGAGCCTCGGAAGAATTCACTGACATACGGTTGCATCTAAATGCAATAATCTCGAATGCCATAAGGGCGTGAGGGTTGACAATGTCTCCGATTTTCTATGATATAATATTATATTATAGGAGGTGGTTATGGTTGTAGTGGTCGGTTCCGAAAAAGGTGGGACAGGCAAAACTACTATCGCCACAAATTTGGCGATCTACCGTGCGCAAGCCAGTAAAGATGTTCTTTTGGTCGACGCCGATCCACAAGGATCGGCGATTGAATTTTCGCGCGTTCGTGAGAGTGAAGGACATACTCCCTCAGTGACCTGCGTTATGGTGACCGGACGTAGTGTCGCGAGCGAAGTCCGTAAACTTGTTCCTCGTTTTAATGATGTCATTATCGATGTTGGTGGTCGTGATTCGGCTGCTTTGCGTTCATCAATGCTCGTAGCAAATGTCATGGTTGTTCCTTGCCTACCTGGACAGTTCGATGTTTGGAGTATTGAAGGAATGAATGCGCTCGTACGAGAGGCCGCAGCATTGAATGAAGAATTACGAGCCGTCACGGTCCTCAATAAAGTCGACACCAACCCCCGCGTTGGGCTAGCCGACGAAACGGCTGAGTTTACAAAAGACCTCTCCCATATACGCTTGTTAGATGTGCGACTTGGGTATCGCGTCGCCTACCGACGTGCAGCCGCTGAGGGGCAAGCAGTCAATGAACTCGCTAAGAAAGATCCACGTGCGATTTCGGAAATGGGGCATCTTGTGGAGGAGGTGTTCAAAGATGCGTAGACGATCAGCGACGCTTACCCAAGATGATTCCCGATTCCGTGAAGATGAGTTTATTGATGCCGCCTCCACCGAGCAGGAAATATCTGCTCCAAAGACAGTAGATCTACATCGATATGTACGCACTAGGCCGTGGCCACTTACTCAATCCCATCCAGAGCCAAGCCTCGCTAAAGGACGTGAAGATCTTAAGAAGCCTCTCCTTATTCATCTAACTGAGCAGCAGTGGAATTCGCTTGAACGCCATACAACTGTTCTTGGCGTTAGTAAAGCCTCCTGGGTTCGCCATGCTATTCTACGTCTTTTAGAAGAAGAACAAATGGCGTTCCTCCACATGCAAGAGAGAAAATGAGGATATAATATCAAAATAATATAATATTATATGATATAATATTATTTCTCTTATTTAATAAATACTTAGCTTGTGTTGCCTCTAGACAAATGCCACAAAATCGGTATGGTGTGCACACGAAGGATTCGGCATGTAACGCGTAAAGGCAGCACGAAAGCAAAGAGAGCGACCTGGCAGGGTCGCTCTCTCGCAAAAGCTGATTTCGCTGGGTAGCAGAAATCGATGTGACTTAGTCCAACGCTCACACTCTACCTTAACCCGCCCGACGAAGTCAACGGAGTGGTTTGCTCACACGCGGGAAGGGTGGATATTTTGGTACAACAAGAGGAAAGTTACAGTCGGTGTACACTCCCGATGGGAGAGCAGTGGTTTTTAACGACTTACCATACCGCTGGGAACACTGGGATTCTCGTTTTGAAGTCGCTCGCCTATATCACCGGGAAGGGTGAGGGTGACAGTGTACAAATTTCTCGAGATATACTAGCAAGACACAGTGGAAGATCAATTCGGACTGTCAGTCGTGCCATTGCAAGGCTGAAAGCTCTCAGTCTATTAGAAGCAGCACAGCCTATCCCTCATGGGTTCGATTGCTGGAAACCGAATATCTATCGCCTCACAGCCTTGGGTCGCCATGTAGCGGCGCTGCTTGGCTCAGGTTCGCATACTATCGATTTCTCCGCGCGGGCCATATGTGACGTGCCTATTTCTTTAAAGAGTATAAACAAAAACTCTGATAAACAGACGAGCATGCCACCAATGGCCCACGTGGAAATGGCTGCTCGTGCTACTACACCTCGTATAGCGACATCGTGTGACCGGGAGCTAGAACCCATCCTTACAATGCTTGAACGTACCGATGCCACCCGTTTTAAGCACATCCGAGATTGGGTCTCGTCCAAGTTACGCGCCGGCATCTCCTGTCGCCAGCTGCAGGAAGCCCTTGAAGCGCTCTTAGCCAATTTAGACCGCGTGCAGTCCTGGGCAGGATGGATACAGAGCCGCCTAGAGGATCTGGGAAAGGCGGAGCGGGACGGAGAACGCCGACGGCAGATTGAGCACAAACGAGAAGCCGCCTGGCGACGTCAGCGGGAAGTCTGGCTGACAGAACGGACGAAGAATTCCTATGGCCCTGGGGCACTGGTGGCTTTAGTACAGGCGCAGCGAGGGGAAATGCACCTGGCATGACTGCAAGACCTGGAGCGAGGGTCTTCCATAGAAAGCTATAGCTTTCTATAGGGGTGGGAGTATGGAGACGCTTTTCAGTCAGAAGGGTAGGGGGGAACTGCCACGATACGCATTGCTGTGGATGTTTCACAGTTTCACAAAAAGTTCCCCAACGTTTCCTTGCTCCGTGTTTTCTTTTTCCCGGAAGGGCCGCTAACAAGGGTGCTAGCAGTCACACATTCCGCGCCTTTTTGCACCTGCAAATTGTCAGAGTCCTGACTCTAAGGAAATCAAGGACTTAGCTTGATTGTATTTTACCATAAAATAGTATTATCGGACATGGAAAGAGGGAAAGTATTTTGCCCGGTCAAAATGACTGGCAAAGAGAATGGAACATAGCGCCTTTGAGCCGTTCCTCTGACCGCCTTTGCTAGCCTCAGAGCCCGTTCTTGGTTGCGACTCGAGGCCAGGCACCTGCCTCCCGCCATGAAGGGAGGACCACTTCTCGCTTCGAGAGCTCCCCAGCCGTGCTCGGGACGCGCGTTACCGTCCCCCGGGCTTAGCCCTCTGCTCACGCCAGAGAGGGAGCCATAGGTGGAGGCGTCTAGCGAGGCGGAAAAAGGAGAAGGCTTTGACACATCCACTGGCATCGCTCGTCTCTGGCTACGGCGCACGGGGTCTTGGGTGCTGTGGCACTCCGAGCCTGCAGAGCGGAGCCGCCAGGAGCACGGGAGACAGCACGGAGAGAGCAAAGGAGGACTACGTGTTCCCTAACAGTAGCCCAGGCACCGTGTTCGGGCTGATCCGTTGCCCTGTATGGTCGTAGGTGCCTGTCGCGTCCGCATACCCTAACACGTGATGGTCGCGGTCAAACACGCGGATCGTCTCGCCCTGGTATTCGAAATAGCCTCTCACTCGATAGGTTTCGTCGTAGACCGTTTCCGTCCCGTGCCGGGCAGCCGTAGGAGAGGAAGCACTAGGACGGGCTGCGCTGGTCAGCGTCGTCGCAGTGGACAGACTCTGCCCAGCGAGCCCCACCGCGCCCACGCCTGGGACCGCGGCCGCCACTACTCCCAGCATGGAAGACAACGCCGACAGCGAGTCGTGCGTCTGCTCATACGTCGGGGCCGCGCAGCCACCCAGAGTCAGGGCTGCCCCAAGCCAGAGGAACCGCCCCCAGCGGCAGGCGAGGTGGGACGGCACCTCAGTTCGGAAGGAGAAACAGGGCCTCTTACAGGCCTGTCTAGCTGCGAAAGAATACGGCATCATACTCGAAGTATAGCAGTGCTCAGCTGCGTTGCCATGCCCGGAATGCCGTGGCTGCTCCGCCTACTGCCCTTCCCCTCAGATTCCCAACAGGGCAGCGCGCGCCGTCCCGGGTGCGGGCCTACTCGCCTACGAGCTGGGCATATTCCTCCGTCAGTTGCTCCAGCTTGGCATCACACGCTGTAGCCGCCGCAGGGCGTAGCGCGCCTCTTGGGCCTCAGGAGACGTGAGACGAAAGCCTTCCGCTTTGGGGTTCCGAGAGTAACCGTGAAAAAAACGTCTCTCAGAGAGCAGCATTCCCGGAATCGCACAGCCTGAACTCAGAGATTGCTTTGTCGCGAAGCCTGTTCTGAGTGTCACGAAGTAGAGTCGAAGGGCTGCTTGCCATGACAACCTCGCTTCCTTATGCTGCGAGAGACGCGAAGGCGCTACCAGATCGACCGGACCAACTCGGTATCGAGGTACGCTGTCCCGCGGGTAATTTTTCCATTTTCCATCTGTATAACGTAGCAGTAGCTGTTGTTATACGGTTGCCCGGTTTTGGTCGTGCCTTTCCCACCCCACTGAATCACCACCGTGTCGCCTTCAGCGATAATATTTATTACTGTCGGTGTTGGAGGGCCGGCAAGTTTCTCGCGTTGGGGTGTGAGCGCGTCCTCGACTAACCGTTGTCGGCCGACGTAGGTCCCTGAAATGGGACAACTCCCCATCACCGTCCAGGTGGCATGGTCCGTCAAGAGATTGAAGAACGCCATCCCGTCGCCGTTGGCCCAGGCCGTAAAGGCGTCCTGGATAAGTTTTTTGTTCTCCACGATGCTCATCAATTTCTCCTTCCTCCCTGGGAGAGAGGACCGCCGCTTTGGTGGATTGGGCTGACAGATACACCCTCCGCACGCGCCGTATAGTCAAACCGCGAAAAGTGCATGGTGACGAAGCCCGTGCGTTCATGGCGATTTTGCCACATCCCTCGTGAACTGACCTGTATCCCCTAGAGAACGATTACGGCCCGCTTAGGCTAATCGAGACACAAAGCTTTTGATAAAGGCGTTCGTTTGGTCAGGCACCTCAAGCTGCACGAAATGGCCCGTGCCGATAGCGCGAGCGAGTTCCACCGTCTTGGCCTGCTTGAGAAAGGATTTGAGTCGCGCATGGTCAACGGCCTGGGGAAAGGTGTCTACCAGCCAGGTCCCGGCGATCATGAGGGTCGGCTGCTCTATTGTCGCAGCTGGCGTAGCGGTGTCGGCTGCCAGGAGCTTGAGCTCTTTGACGCGGGTCTCTACTGGGATACGACTGGCTTCTGCGACGACGGAGTCGACGAGTTCACGGTCAGCCTGGGCACCAAAAAAGCTGCTATACAGCTCCCGAAAATATCGTTCTCCGTCCGGCGCCGTCATCTTGTCGATCATCTCGGTGTAAAACCGCGCCGTCCTTGTGGTCGGATGGTCGAGAGCGACTCCAGGCGTGATGGCCGTATCAATCATGACATAGGCCCTGACCAACTCAGGATAGCCGGAGCAGAAGTGCACCCCCACTGGGCCGCCACCAGCGTGAGCGATCGCTATCGCGTTGGTGAAGCCTTCGTGCTGAGCCAGGGCAGCGATGTCCGCGGCGTGCTGCTCTGGAGTATGCCCAGTTCCGGGAGTGGTGGACTTGCCCATGCCCCGCCTATCCAGGCGGAGAATACGATGGGAGTCCTGGAAGTAGCTGACCTGGTGTTCCCAGTGGTTCAGATTCGAACACCAGCCGTGAATGAAGATCAGGGGAGGGTTTCCCCATTCATGGCCCTCTACTTGATAGTACAACTCAGCGCCGTCTTTGGTCAGGAATGTCGGCATCATTTCCTCCTCGCCAATACTGTGTCGGATCATATTCGGGTAGGACCGGTGGAATGTCGACCGACCGCCAGAACAGCCCTTTGAGCCCAAGGACCAGGCGGACCTTCTCGGCATAGTTAAAAAAGTTGTCGAGGTGAAGCATGAGTTCTGCCGCCACCTTCTCTCCTTGGTGTGATGAGTCTTGCGGGTGCGTCACTCCCTCAAGAGAAAACGGACGACTTGGGTGGTCAGTTCATCCGCCTTGGCGTCGAGTTCGGCTTCACTGAGGTTGGCGATGGGATGCGACGTGACCACAAACTCATAGGCAGGCGCGCCCCAATTCGTCGCCATCGCCCGCGCGGTGGAGATAAACGGCGTCGTCACAATCGCGACCGCCGGGAGTCCCGCTTGTTCTAACTTGATGCCGTCGAGCACACTGCCCGAACTACACGACCCTCAATCGCCGACCCCAGCGAGGACAAAATCCGCCTTTTGTTGGAAGAAAGTAAGCGCTCCTGGCGTCACGCTGTGGCCCGGTGACTTTTTGCGATCCAGATGGGTCAGAGTGACCTGATACCGGGCCGCGAGGCGCTCAGCGATTTTGCGCAGGATCACCTCAGAATTGAATTTCGTATTCTCCACCAACCCCACACACAATCCCTTCAGCGAGCTGGGACGTGGGGCGTAGCAGAAAGCACCCGACGTGGGTGCCGGTGGCACGGTGGGATCGAAAACGGTGCGGCTCATGACTGTCCTCCTGTACGGATTGGTAAGGTAATACTCCGCGTCCATTTATTGCCCCAGCCTGGGAGACAGGCGGACCAGCTTCCACCTTGCGCCCCCGCACAGACGATGAGGAGATCATCTGGGGCATTCAGCACATACCGCCATGTCGTTTCATCTGCCGGCTCGATGGCGCCGGGGAGCCGCGCTGCGCGTTTAAAATCGGCCACGGTCCGCCGGGCGTGCTGCATGATGAATTCTTGCACCTGCCGTCGGCTCCAACCGCTCCGGCGCATAATCTCGGCATGTTCTCCGGCCAGCACGATCAAGGTTTCATTAAATCCTAAGATATTCGGTGTTGCCAGGTGACAGACGGCATCGGCAAATTCCAGCAACAATGGCTCTGGCGTACTGGCCAGTTGGTTATACACGCCCATGAGGGTGTTCGAGGCGTACAGGGTGATCGTGCTGTCGTCCGGACGAAACCCCCGTTCAACATGGAGCGGCGTCCACGGATGGTCCACTTCATTCTCGGCAAAACAGCAGGTGTACTTCGCGGGCGTGCCCAGCGTCGCTTTGTCCAAGAAACCTGGTCGAGTATTAAGTACGTTCATCATCACGAGCCGCAGCGCGCGCCCAATCGTGGCGTTCGCCCGCACCCCAGGACCAAAGACATTGTTGGTCGCATTAATCCCTAACGCTGGCCCAAGTGGACCGTTCACAATCACCGCGAGGCCTGACCCCCCCGTGCTGGTGGCGGGATTATGGTAATGAAAATCCGGGTGACAGAGCGCCTGGACGGCCGCCAGCACGACGGGAAAATATGCTGATAGGCAGCCCGCCATCACGGCATTGATCGCCACCTTTTCCGCCGGAATAATCGCATTGCGCTCGGCAATTGAACCAAGGATGTCTTCTGCCGACACTCCTCCAGTGGCAAGCATGGCGCCGACGGATGCTTCCGTTGGCGGCACGAGCGGCAGTCCGTCACTCCAGCCCTGCGCGTAGTAGAATTCGATCCATTCTGCCGCTGTGCGGGGATCTGACGGCGGGGGTTGCTGGGTCGTGGTGGTCACACCTTTCCTCTATTCAATAGACAAAGTTGTCGGGGCCAATTATTGTCGTCCGTCCGCTTCTCGGCGCCGTTACCCTACTCGCCGTTCCACCGTGTGCTCCGAGGTCATCTCCTTGATGGTCACACCCGTAGCGGTGAGGGCTGACAGGTAGTGTACTGAAACAAAGGAAGCTGAGCAAAGTAGGGAGCGCTGCAACACAATTCGTAATAGTGTGTATCGGGTCGTTGTTCCTGCGCAACAGCAATTTGCAGACACGAATTCGTCACTGATGCAGACAGGGCGTGAAAAAACCTAATCAACTGTCCGTGAATTGCTGTCGCGCCCTGACAATGATCCGACACACAAAAGAATACCTTTTGTCCCAAGTGTCGGTTTCACACGAAAAAAGAGATGAGTTACTAACTCCTGTGAACGGCTTACGGTAACGACAAAATGGGAAGCGAAAACAGCGGACAAGTCCAGACAAAAAAAGGGGGCAAATCCAGTATAATAGTGCGCCAAGGGGAACAGACGAACCTTTCCGGAGGGCATTCTATGAGTACTGACACTGTAAACAATGTAATTGAGTTGAGCATGGTCGGTCTGATGATCTTTGGGGCTGCCAGCGTGTTAGTCAATCGCTGGATGGTCATAAACGCCGGGGGCCGCAGGCCAGGCTTCACGATGCGGTCCATTCAATATCTGGGCGTGTCGTTCGTCTTTCCGGTGATTGTACTGCTTGCGGTGTCAGGCGAGATGGACAAGACGACCGTGGGCACGTTAATTGGTACGGTTGTCGGTTACATCCTGTCGGGGTTAAGCGAAAGAGATGATGCCCAAGAGCCGGCGCGACCGAAACCACTCGAAATTTGAGGCGTCGTAGGCCGTTCTCCGTGCGGCCTTGGCGGGCGTGGCCGCCATTTAGGCCCTACAGGAGGGAACGTGCGATAAGCGGCAAGAAGGAAAATTTGCCTTTGTAAAATAAGGAGTTTTTCCCTATTTCCGTTTTTATTTTTGGCACTGGCAATAAGCTGTTAAACGAGCTGTTTTTCCTTTCGTTGAAACTCCAAAAGCAAGCAAAAACTTCCGGTTCCACGGTTTCTCGGAAATTACTTTTGTCAGCTTGTTGGTCTTGTTGCCGCTTATCGCACGTTCCCTCCTGTAGGGCCTAAGTGTGCCCGGGAGTCGGTGGATCAGGCTCAACCCGGACCTGGACGCTGGATTTGAGAGGACATGACCGGCTGCAGCACGTGGCGAAGACGCTTCGAACCGGGCTAGAATAATTATCCGCAGTTAGCAGGTACACACCCCAGAAAGGACAATGCCATGCACGAGCTATTTATCAAGACCATCAAGAGCATTTCGTTTGCATTCGTCGCCCTTTTGCTCGCGCCTCTCCCATCCGGAGCCGACGATTTTAAGGGCGATATCATTTACCAAATCGTCACCGACCGCTTCTTCAATGAAGACACTAAGAATGACGACCCGCCTCAAAGCAGCGAGCTGTTCGACTCGACAAAGATCGACTTTCAAGCTTACTGGGGTGGCGACCTTGCTGGTATCCAGCAGAAGATGGCTTATATCGCCGGCATGGGCGTGACCGCCATCTGGATCTCCCCACCCATCGATAACGAGAACAAGAATGAAGGTGGTGCTGCCATCGCCGCGCCCTACCACGGTTATCAAGGCCGCGACTTCAAGCGCGTGGAGGAACACTTCGGAGACGCCACCAATTCCTTTACAGCCTTCGACAACCTGGTCACGGTCGCGCACACTAATGGCATCAAGGTGATCGTCGATTTCGCCCCCAATCATTCGAACAACAACAACAACGGCGAATTTGGAGCGTTCTTCGATAACGGGGTGCTCGTGGGAAATTTCACCAATGATACCAACGGTTATTTCCATCACAACCCCAACATCAGCGACTTCAATGACCGCTACCAGGACCAGTACTACACACTTTCCAACCTCGCCGACTTCAACCAGGAAAACCCCATCGTTGACGCCTACCTGAAGAGCGCCGTGCAGGTCTTCCAGCAGCACCATGTCGACGGCTTCCGCGTGGACGCCATCAAGCACGTCACCTGGGGCTGGCTCTACAGTTTTATCAATAGCATTTACACCAACGCGAACACATTCACCTTCGGCGAATGGATTGCGGATACCACATCCGATCCGCTGTATCACGATCTCTACAAACTCGCGAACCACTCCGGCTTCTCGGTCCTCGACTTCCCGCTCTATCACGCCATCGATGATGTATTCGCCCGCGACAACAGCTTCAGCGAGATCGACTCCGTGCTTTCGCAGGAGGCATCGAACTTCCAGCAGGTCAATGACTTGGTGACCTTCCTCGACAACCACGACCGCCAGCGCTTCCTCTCTATCAGCAACAACGAGAACCGCCTTCGTGAAGCGCTAGCATTCCTGCTCACCTGCCGCGGCGTGCCCGTGATCTACTATGGCACGGAGCAATACCTGCACAATGACACCAACTCCGGTAACGATCCCTTCAATCGCCCCATGATGAGCAATTTCGACACGACCACGACGGCTTACAAGCTCATCAGCAAGCTGACGGCCCTGCGCAGGAGCAATCCCGCCATACCTTATGGGACCATGGGCCAACGCTGGATCAACAACGATGTCTATATCTACGAGAGAGCGTTCGCCGGCAGTGTGGTCCTGGTGGCGATCAATAAGAACGACAGCGCGGCCACCCAGATTAGTGGCCTATTCACAGCGCTTCCCGCGGGCGATTACAGCGACTACCTGGGTGGTACCCTCGGCGGCTCCTCGATTACCGTGAAGGATGGCGGTGGTAACAACCCAGTCGATGATTTCGCTCTGCCGGCGCACACCGTCGCGGTATGGACTTTCAGCCCGGCCGCGGCCGCCACGCCGGTCCTGGCATCTGTTGGACCGGACGTCGCGCAGCCAGAAGTGCAGGTCACCCTCGCCGGCTCCTTCACGGGAACGAATACAGTGAAGTTTGGCTCGACCGTGGCGCCTGTAGTCAGCTCGGGCAAGAACCAGATCGTGGTGACCGTTCCTCCTGTTTCGAACGGCAACTATCCCGTGACGGTAACCGGTTCCGACGGGCGTATTTCGAACAGCGTGCCGTTCACGGTCCTGGCCGCGAAGCTCATCCCGGTGACGTTCACCGTCAACAACGCCGTGCCAACAAAGATCGGCGATTACATCTTCCTGACCGGAGACACGGTGGAGCTCAGTAATTGGAGCACAACGTATGATGGAGCCATAGGCCCAATGCTGACCCCGAATTATCCGAACTGGTTTCTAAACGTCAGCGTACCGGCTGGGCGGACCATTCAGTTCAAATTCATCAAAATTGCTGCGGACAATACGGTCACTTGGGAGGGCGGCCAGAACCATACCTTCATCGTTCCCACGAGCGGGACGGGTTTTGCCAACGTGGACTGGCAGAACTGATACACACCGCAGAAAAACGGGCTTTGTCGCAAGTTTTCACTTAAGGGGGCTTCCGCTAGGCTTTTCCACTAATCGTGAGATAGGGGAGAAGCAGTATGATTACTTCAAGGGGAGCCAATTTGAGCGGGAGATCATCTTGTGGGGAGTGCGGTGGTATGTGGCGTACCCGATTTCCTACCGGCAGTTGGAAGAAATGATGGGCGAACGAGGTGTCACTGTGGATCATGCCACGCTCAATCGCTGGGTCATCAAATATGCCCCAAAGATGGAGAAGCAGTTCCGTCGCCGACAGAGCCCGGTGGGTCGAAGCTGGCGGATGGACGAGACCTACGTGAAAATTAAAGGGAAATGGGCCTACCTTTACCGGGCCGTGGATAAAGACGGTCACACGATTGATTTTCTGCTCACGCCAAATCGGGATCGGGACGCCGCTGAAGCCTTCCTACAGAAGGCCATCCGTACCCAGGGGCTGCCAGAGAAAATCACGATCGATAAGAGTGGGGCCAATACGGCAGCGATCACACACTACAATAAGACACACAAGACCGCGATTGTCATCCGCCACTCTCCATATCTCAATAACATTGTGGAACAGGACCATAGATCGGTGAAACGGCTCACGCGGCCTATGCTCGGCTTCAAGTCCTTTTGGGCGGCCCAGTGTACGATTGCCGGCATGGAAGTCATGCATGCGATTCGCAAGGGGCAGGTGCGAACCCCGGAGAACGCGTCACACACGCCGGTAGAGCAATTCTATGCCTTGGCCGCATAGAGCACTAAAAGTGAGGATTTTGCCCGCCCTCATTGAAACTTTGCGACACAACCTGTTGAATGTCCGCAATGCGGGTCTTTGCCTCAGGTCTTTGCACCGACAGGCCATACTGTACGCCGCGAATCTCCCAGACTCCCATAATATGACAAAACTGAATGATCACGTAGCCACTCGCTTCGCGGGTGAACGTGACTTCATATTGTTTCTGAAGCAACGTCGGATGTTGTTGCCAATAAGGAAGGTCACCGCTCCCGCCTCCGACATTGTAAATCAGAAATGGCTGCTGGGGCACTCGCGGGTGAGAAGGACCGCCAAACTCGCGTGTGAGGATTGTGAGTAACTGCGTGACGGACCGTTCATCGTTGGATCGTTCTGTTGGGGTATATGGTTTGGGATAGTGAAACAGGGCAGCCGCTTCTGCAAAGTTCCCTTTGTTCACACGAGCAAAATACTGTTGAGCCAGCTTTGCAAGGACAGCATCCGGAGGGTCGTCTGCAATCACAGCGGGTGGCAGCGAGACAAAACCGAGCATGACACCAACGAGAAGAAGCCAACTTTTCATAGCCTCACCTTCTTGCGGTACGGTATTTCGGTCCGCCATGAAAGCGACTGCTCCATGTGGCGCGACTGAGGTACAGTAATAGTACCTTCCTAGGAAATCGGTATTTGGGCTAAAGAGTACAGGCAACGTGTCTTACACAGCCCGATTCTCCTGAGCCGTAAATGAGAAGGAGTGTCTGTGCTTTTTCCGAAAAACAATACGCTAAGACCAAAACATGGCTCAAGCGAGTCTCATGACTGGTTGATTTTGTCCGAAATGGCCAAGGTGATTAACGGAAATCACACTGTGCCATTCGCCAGTGAACATCGCTGCTCACGGCCTGAATGTAGGTCACCTCTTTATAGAACCTTCGCCGCTACCGTAGGAAATTTCAAGAAAAGGCTCGACACTCCGATGAGGCCTATGATGCGGGTAATCGCCAGGAACGATTGGCGTGGAATGAAAGTGCACGTGGAAAGGAGAGACGGAGGGACGTGAGGATTGCCAAACAAACCGCTGAGGGGGCCAAGCGGGTGCCGTGGCGCGCCGCCTTCCTCGGGCTCCTCGCGCCTGGGCTTGGTCACCTCTACTGTGGCCTGCCGCTGCGTGGGGCCCTAGTCCATGCGGCCCCGTGGGCGATGGGCATACTCCTCATCTGGGGCGTTTTCTTGCTCTGGCCTGATCATGTCCTAGTATGCCTGGAAAAAGGTGGGAGTAGACGGGAGGCGCTTCT
>CAYTVL010000087.1:0-16628 GCA_964441775.1 uncultured Enterobacteriaceae bacterium | reverse complement strand
CTTAACCGACGTGGTCTGCTATGCGGCGTGATTGGATAAAGTCGAGCTTAGGAGTCATCGTTCCTGTGGGCATCCCCAGACAGCACGGGTGTCCACTCCTCATGCCGTATTCCGTCGTCGCCCTACCGCCGCCAACGCACGCCAGGACGCAGGCGTGGCGTCTCCTGCGGTGGCGCTGGCGCACGGACGGGGCGCTGGCATGGCGGGGGCTGGTCCGCCGCTGCTCCGACCCGGAGTCCGCTGCTCCTGTCGCCACCTTCCCCGCTGAGCCGTCGATACGAAGGACCACGTCGACCGGGGCGGCGTGACAATCGGGTGGGCTCCGAGGTCCGATGGTCGGTGCTCTGCAGGTCCAGGTCGGGGTGTGGGCTCCGGTCGGACCTGTGGCCCTGGGGCTCTGGCGCTTCCGCTGTCGTCCAGCGCCGTGGACTTCCCCCACGGCCGACTCACCGCCTGGGCTAACCGCTCCTCCGCATCCGTAAAAATCTTGTATCGGGTCGTTGTTACTATGCGACCACAAATTGTGGACATAAATTCGTCTTTGATGTAGACGGGGCGCGAAAAACTTTTATCGACTGTCCGCGAATTGCTGTCACGCCACGACAATGACCCAACACACATTACCGTATGAATCGGTTCGAGTTGGGCCTGCAGATGGAAATTGCCCACCGCGACTACTTTAATACAGTACCCCTGCAGATTTGGTGCTGACGCCCACCCTACGCTATGCTGGATGGATAACGAACGAGGCACGGAGAACGCGCGCATGGACTGGAGAAGGGAAGGCCTGGTGGTGGTAGGGGCTCTACTGGCTGGGGTGGTTGGCGGAGGCATGGAGCAGCGACTGGGCGGAAATGCCCCGGCCTGCGCCCGGCCCGCGTCTCCCGTCGCCCCAGAGATCCAGGCTGCCCGGTTGATCCTCGTTGGGCAGGACGGCCGCCCTCAGGCGGTGTTGGGTGGGTCGTTGGAGGGCGGGCCGAGCCTGACGCTCCTGGACCACGAGGGACAAACGCGGGCCTCCCTGGGGCTCTCTGATGCCGGGGACCCAGGGTTACTGCTGTACGACAAAGGCTTAAAGTATCGGGTAGCACTCGATGTGTCGCCGGACGGAGCGCCGGCCCTCGCGTTAGCAGGGCCAGAGGGTCGTACCCGAGCCGGGCTGATTCTGAGCGCTGAAGGACGACCAGGACTCGTACTCTATGACCGAGGGTTACATCCACGAGCGGCCTTAGACGTCTCTCCAGAAGGTATCCCCACCCTCTCGCTAGCCGGGCAGGATGGCAAGCCGCTGTGGCAGGTGCCATAAACGCTGACCTGCGCCCCCCAAAGCAATGAAATTACCCGGGCCTCGTGGAATCTCATGACACCGGCGTTACGGTGCTTCAACGTCGGTGAGCGGAACTAAAGTTGACGGCTATTCCTCGGAGGCTGAGGCGGCAGAAGCCTTCGCTACAGGCGAAAATCCCACTGCTCCGTCGGCTACCAATCATACATGAGGAATTTCGAACTAGATACTCTCGTGCGGCACTCGGTATCGCATACTCCCTCTGTTCGATCTCTCGGGAAAGGAAGAAACTTTCGGACCGGAAGCGCTGTTGGCTTGACGGAGCAAGGAGGATCCTTACAATGATCTCCTCACGTTAGGGGAGTAGTTCACGCTGGCTCTGTCCTCCAGCGTCGGGACGATCGACACACTGGCCTGCGGGCCCGGTCCCCCACCTCACAGACGAGGCGAACGAGACCTACGGATCAGGAACATCCTGGCCGTGGTGCGTTTCGCTCGTCGAGATGGCATCTCAGCCAGAGAAAGAAGGAACTGGTTGTGGTGTCCATCCTCATATCTCCCTGTATCGTAGGCTGTCTCTCTCACGCCATGGCTCCTGTCGGGGCATGCCCCGAGGATGGAGAGTCTGCATCCCTCCACGCTGGTAATGGCAGGATGCCCGTCTGCGTGGCGCGCCCTTGTTCCTCTTGGCAGCGCCCGTGGCAGTCCAAGGATAACAACGCCAAGGGTTCTGTTGCAAATCCTTCTCCATCTCCTTCACTGACCTTGAAACCCACAGGAAAGGACAAACGCTATGCCGCCTTTTTTGCTTGCCTTGGTGTTGGTGTTCCTTGCCGAGATGGGTGATAAAACCCAACTCGTGGCGCTGGCGTTTGCCACGCGCTATGCGGCCCAGACCGTGCTGGCCGGGGTCTTTGCCGCTACCCTGCTCGTTCACTTGTTTTCGGTCGTACTGGGGGAGCTGATCGGCCTGGCGCTCCCCGTGTTCTGGGTCAAGCTCTCGGCGGGAGCTGCGTTTGTGGGCTTTGGCCTGTGGACCTTACGGGGGGATGAGCTTGAGGAGAAGGAAGGTCCCGCTTCGCGCTTTGGTCCCGTGGTGACCGTCGCAATCACGTTCTTTCTGGCCGAACTCGGCGATAAGACGATGTTGGCCACGGTGACGATTGCCAGCCAGCACCACGACTTCATTGGTGTCTGGATCGGCAGTACAGTAGGGATGGTCGGGGCCGATGGGCTCGCCATTCTGGTGGGGAAAGTGCTCGGCAAACAGCTGCCAGAGAGGGCTATCAAGTATGGCGCTGCGGCCATTTTTCTGCTGACGGGAGGCGTGACGATGGCAGAGGCCCTCTGGTCGTTGGGGACGCGGTCGTCCGGCGGGTAGGAACCCAGGAAGACGGCCACGCCATGCCGGTGGTTGTTCGAGGATGGACCACTTCACAGACCACGACGCCCCAGCGGCGTGCGTACGCGCTTCTTTCGTAGCCAGGCAGAGCAAAATGAGCGCTCGGCCTCCTGAAGGCATTGTCCACTTAAGGATAACGAACTGTGACCTTATCCTAGAGAGGGTCGGGAAGAAAATAATGATCGCAAGATATTGCGGTTATGAGGGGCGGTGATCCATGAAATTGACAATGCCGTACCCTCGTTGTCTCTTGACCCCAGGAAGTAGTGTGCTAGAGAGATAGTAACTCCAATTGAAGGTAGACTCTGTGGTTGAGGAGGGGAGGGTCACCGTAACGCCATAGGGAGGATGACTGCCGCTATGGTAGATTGGGGGTTCGTACAGTACCCCATCCCCCTGCTGAGCAAGCCATGTCGACCTGCTCGGATTTGCCCACCGAACCGTCGCGCTGTCGCGGCGGCGCGCTCAACGACCAGGAAACTGCAGCGTAGCGAAGTTCCGAGCATAATTGGCCGGTACATCCACCTGGGAGAAAAAATTCTGCGCAGTTCGCATCAGGGCCGAGCTCCCCCTGGCTGGCGCTCCGTGTTTCACGTCATTCTTAAACGCCGTATAATAGCAGTCTTTGCTTTTCATGCCTGAATCCTGCCGCACTGACGAAGCAAACCCTGCTTCCAAGATGAGTAGCAACCATCACACCAATAAAGGAGGGGTTATGGCTACGTTTGATACCATCATTAAAAACGGCACCATTATCGATGGCACGCGTCTACCGCGGTACCATGCGGATATTGGCATTAAAAATGGGAAAATCGCCAAGATCGGCCGCTTGCAGAGCAATGATGCGGCCCAGGTCTTGGATGCCTCTGGGTTATTTGTCGCCCCGGGCGCCATCGACCTCCATACGCACTATGATGCGCCGCTCCACTGGGATCCCTACTGCACCATAGGTAGCTGGCACGGTGTGACCTCAGTCACCATTGGCAACTGTGGCTTTGGTTTTGCGCCCGTACACGCTAAGGATGCCGACCGCGCCATGCTATCGATGCAGCGCAACGAGGCAGTGCCTTATGAAGCGATGAAAGTCTCCATGCCTTTTAACTGGGAAACCTTCCCACAATGGATGGATCATGTCGATCGCTTGCCTAAAGGCATAAACCTGATCAATCTTGTTCCCGTGACCCCGTTGGTCAGTTACGTGATGGGCGGGTGGATTGAGGCCAAGAGCCGACAGCCCAATGACAAGGAGACGGCGGAGATTCTGCGCCTGTTCCATGAGGCCATGGTGGCGGGCGCGGGCGGTTGGGGCGCTCAGCGGCTCAGCGGCGAAGAGGCCTCGGTGCAACGGGATTTCGACGGCACCCTCATGGTCTCGGACCTGTTATCGGATGAATTCTATCTCAACTTAGCGAAAGCCCTTGGGGAGTATGATCGCGGCTGCATCCAGATCACCCAGTTCACCAAAGGATTTGAGGATCCGGAAAAGGGCCCGATTAGCGATCTGCGGTCCTGCGGGCGGCTGGCTGAGCTCAGCAATCGACCGGTGCTGTACAATGCGGTTGCGGTCATCGATGAGAAGCTAAACTTGATGCGGGCCCAGCTCCAATGCCTGGCCGAGTTCAACAACAAAGGGATTCCCTTGATCGGGCAAGGGGTAACTATTCGCGCCGATTTCCGCTTTACCTTTGAGGACTGGAACCTCTTTGACAACGTGCCCTCCTGGCGAGAGGCGACGTTGGGGACAGTAGAGGAGCGCAAAGCGAAACTAGCCAACCCGACGTTGCGGCAGGCGATGCGAGAAGAATATGACCGGACCAAGCAACCCAAAGTTTTGGGCGATATGGCCGAGTTCATTGTCACTGACGTAGCCCGGGAGGACTTACGGGAGCAGTACGAAGGACTGTCGGCGCGGCAAATTGCTGAGCGGGAACACAAGCACGTGGTGGACGCGATTCTGGATCTCTCGCTGGCGGACAACCTGAAGACCGAATGGCTGACGCCGGTACGGAACCAGAGTGCGGAGAACTGCCGCGAGTTGTTGAACTATCCGTATATCACCGCTGGCATTTCCGATGGCGGTGCGCACATGAAGTTCCAGACCTTGGGTGCCTATCCCACGGATCTGTTGATGTGGATGGTGCGGGAGAAGGGGTATGTCACGCTAGAAGACGCTCACTACCACTTAAGCTACCTGCCGGCCTGGACGGCGGGCTTCAAGGACCGTGGTTGCCTGCGCGAAGGGTTGGCAGCGGATATACTCGTCTACGATCTTGAGAAACTAAACATTTTGCCACGGGAGATCGTGCACGATGTGCCGCCGAATGATTGGCGGCGGGTACAGCGGGCGGAAGGATACCGCTGGATCATGGTCAACGGCCAAGTCACCTTTGCAGATGGCCAGTGCACCGGCGCGCAGCCGGGCCGGTTGTTGCGTCATGGCAGCGCGAGCTAATCAAAGCTAGAGTTGAATAAGTGGGACTGAGCGGGGGCTTAGTCCCAACCTTTCTAACAGAACAACTCGGCCACGAGGCAGAGGAGGAGGCGCTGACGGAGGGGTGCGTGCAACCGATGCTTGTTCGTATGGTATCCACGATCAATACTGCCCGTCGGGAGGTGGAGACGGTGAAGATGCTAGGTTGCGGCGGGTGGTTCCTAGACCTTGGGCAGAAAATCGTACCGCGGTAATTGGGGCTCTCCCTCGAAAATAGGGCTCAAGCAAGGAGTTTGAGAAGTTGTCTGGTGCTGCGTTAAAAAAATGCTTTTGTAGTGTGCTTCACATGAAGTGACTAGAAGTCCTCCGAAAAAAGTTCTGAGCAGAATGACGAGGCATCCGAGATACACAAACCCGAGATAGTTGTGGACATGCCGCTCATGGCGCACCAGCACCCGGCGAAAGTTTTGCAACCACGCCCACAACCGCTCCACCTTCCAGCGGCGCTTGTAGCGGCGCAGTGCTCGCCCGTCTTGGGTCTTGGGCTGCGTCCGATTGCGGCGGTGCGGGGCAATCATGAGAATCCCCCGGGTCCGCAGTTGGGCATCGAGGGGGTCGCTGTCGAAAGCGCGGTCGCCAATAAGGCGCGGCGGACTCTCTGGAGTGAACCGATGCGCAAGTGTTGCCGCAACCAACGTCGTTTCATGAGGGGTAGCGCTCGCCACGTGCACGGCGATAGGTACCCCTCCAGCGTCTGCCACTGCCAGGATTTTAGTGCCTTTGCCCCGCTTGGTTTTGCCCACGGCCCCACCCCTTTTTTTGCTGAGGCGAACGTCGCGTCAATAAAACACTCGGAGAGAGCAAGCGCCCCTCGTTCCTGCAGGTCCTCGGCTAGGGCCTTGAGCACCTCCGCCAGCGCTCCCGCCCGCGTCCATTGCTGGAAGCGATCGTGGCACGTCGATTTCGGCGGAACGATCTTGGGTAGCTCCTCCCATTGCGCGCCAGTCCGTAAGATCCACAAAATCCCGTCCAGGATCTTGCGGTCGTCCTGGCGAGGCCGTCCCCGCCGGTCAGCTCGGGGTTGTGGCTGAGGCAACAACGGGGCCACGATGGCCCATTGGGTGTCGGTTAACTTCATAGTAGATCAGTATAACTTCCGGGTCGTGTTGTAGATGTGGAGGTCGTGAGGCTTTGTTGCGCAATTCACTACTGGCGCACCAACTGTTATGGTAGGGCCATGCCCAAACCGTCCTCTATCGTCCGTTATCGGATACGCAACTGGCACGAATACAATCGCGCCCTTATCAATCGCGGTCGCCTCACCATCTGGTTCGACGACCAGGTAATCGCGGCGTGGCGCAACACAGAACCAGCGGCAGGACCAGGTGCGCCACGGACGTATGCTGATCTCGCGATTGAGTGCACCCTCGTCTTCAAGTCGGTCTATCACCTCAGTTTACGTGCTGCGCAGGGTTTCCTCTCGTCCGTGATGGAACTGCTGCAGCTACCCTGACCCATTCCCGACTACAGTACGGTCAGTCGTCGCCAAGGGGCGCTGCAAGTTCCCGCGTCTGCTCTGCCCCAGAGTGGCCCGCGGCATATCGTGATTGATGCGGGTCAAGAGTCTCGGTTCCTGTAAATCCGCTTAGGCAGCAGACGCGGCACTTCTGCGGGTTGGGACATAGGATGATGATTCGTCCATACTCACTTCCTGTTCGTCCAGCTTGAGTCGTGCTCGTAAGCTGCGAATCTGTTGTTGCTCAATCTCACTAAAACACTGCTTGCCCCAGCGATCGCTGACGCGGATTAAGCCGCCAAAGACTAACTGCACTAAACTGCCCTCGGTCCACAGGTGCGGAATGCCCTTGGTCCGACGCCGTTCTTCCACAAACGCCCGCTCGACCCGATTGGAGGTGCGCACCTATGGTTGATGACGTTGGGGCACGGCCAGAGGGTTGAGACTTGCGTCTGCGTCATCCAGTAGACAGCGACACAATTCCGGAAACTCGCGCTGATACCGTTCCACAATGGCCTCGCGTCGTTGCTCTCCTTTCTCCTGGCTCGGGGCATCGCGCATATCCACCAGCAGGGCTTTCACTTCTGGCCAGGCTTGAGCCGGGACCTTTTGTTGGAGGTTTTGCATCTTATGAAACCAGCAGCGAATGCGCAGCGCTTTGGGCCACACGGCATCAATGGCGTGCGTCAAGCCGAGCGCGCCAGCGGTCGTGATCGTGGCCGGAGGACACAGCCCCCGCTTCACCAACTCACGTAGCACGTCCCGACAACTCTCAAAACTCTCACTATTGGCCGTCGAGAGACTCAGTAACACTTTGCGCCCATCAACGCAGATCGCCCATACGCAGAGCACGCCGGTTTTCTGCCCCCAGCGCCGTAACGGTTCATATACCGTATCCATAAAGAGGTAGGCCACCGGCTCCTGGCGCAAATCCCGGGTCCGAAAGGCCTCGTATTCCTCGCCTAAACTCTCCGCGATTTCACTCACCGTACTTTGGGAGAGCCGCAAATGCCCCACCGCCTTCTCTAAGCCCTGCTCAATATCTCGCTGTGACATCCCGCCGACATACATCTCGACAATCAGTTTCTTGAGCACCTCACTGGTCCGACTCACGTGGCTCCACAGCTGCGAGCGATACGGCTCCGCCTGGCCCCGAATCTGCGGCACCTTCACGTGCAAAATCCCTTCGCCGGTCTTCAATGTCCCGTCCTCATAGCCATTGCGATAGCCCCCTTTCTCGCCGCGCGCTTCATACCGTCCCCGGCCCAACGCCACCGCCTGTTCCTGCTCTAACGCTTCTTGCAAAATCCGCTCGGTCGAGAGGCGAACCAAGAGACTCAAGAGTTCTTCTCCGCTTTGCCCTTCAGCCTGTCCCTGCAACAAGGCTCGTAACGCCTGGGCCTTGTGTTCACTCGGTGCTATCTTCTTCTCCATCGGGAGTCCTCCTTCTTCGGTTAGGGTTAAGCGTTCTCACAAGCCGATTACCTATCCCAGAAGTGATTCCCGTCTACTCCCTCATCGGTTACAGGAACCCTACCTCATAAACCCAGGAAGCCGGAGGGAGCCGATGTCTTGCCAACGTGCAGTCTATCAGTGGACCGCAGTGCTCACCACTCAGATGCCCCAGTTGAGCAAACCCCAAGTGAGGGTGTTGGCGTTGTGGAGTGTAGGGATGATCTTGGCACGGTTGTGCGCCCTGAGTGCGGTCAGTCAGTTTTTGGCGCGGGGCTTGGAGCGCCACCCCAACAGTATGCGCCAGCAGTTACGGGACTTCTGTTACGAAGCCCAAGCCAAGCGGGGGCCGCCTCGCCAAGAGCTGCAAGTCGAGACGTGCTTTGCCCCGTTATTGGCATGGGTGCTGAGGTGGTGGGAAGGCCACCACCTGGCGTTGGCTTTGGACGCGACCACGTTGGGGCCACGCTTTGTGGTGTTGGTGATCAGCGTGCTTTACCGCGGCTGTGCCATTCCCGTAGCCTGGACCGTGCTGCCCGCCGACCAGAAACACGCGTGGCGCGGAGAGTGGCTGCGGATGCTGCGCCAGGTACGAGCGGCGATGCTGCGCCGCTTCTTTGTGATTGTCTTGACCGATCGAGGGTTGTATGCGCGCTGGTTGTTTCAACGCATCGTCCGCTTGGGCTGGCATCCGCTCTTGCGGATCAACGGAGGCGGAACTTTTCGGCCCGCTCACAGCGCTCGGTATCAGCCGCTGCGCAGCTTGGTCCCACAGCCTGGCAGCCAGTGGGTCGGCGCGGGTACAGCCTTTGTCGGTCCTCGTCGTCGGCTTAATTGTACGCTGTTGGCGCGCTGGGAAGCCGGCTACACCGATCCGTGGTTGTTGCTGACTGATCTGGCCCCCAGCGCGGGCGAGGCGTGTTGGTACGGGCTGCGGGCGTGGAGTGAACAGGGCTTTGAAATCACTAAGCGTGGGGGCTGGCAATGGCAGCGCACCCGCATGACCGATCCCCAGCGCGCGGCCCGCTTGTGGTTGGCGGTGGCCGTGACCACCTTGTGGCTGCTCAGCGTCGGAGGCATGGCAGAGGAGGCGATCCCAGTGGGAACCCTGCTCGCACTCCCGGCCAACGATGAACCGGGGTCTCGCCCGCGACGTGCCACCCAACTGCGCTTGGCCAGTGTCTTTCGCCAGGGGTGGATCTCGATCCTCGTAGCGCTTCTTAACCACCATCGTCTGCCCCTGGGCCGCTTCGTCCCTGAACCCTGGCCACGGGCCAAACAGGGCATCACGCTCAGCGTCCCTATCGAGGTGCCGCTTGCTGCGTGAAATCTGTAGAAGCTACAATCAGATTTGACACTGAGGTAGAGTCTTCGTTGTCCGACCCTCTCGGCAGAGAGAAAGGAGCGAAGCAATGAATACGGGGCAAAAAGTGATCAAGGTGAAAGTGGGGTTGTTGGAGGTAGCCAAGCAGTGGGGCCATGTGTCCCAGGCGTGCAAAGTGATGGGCTACAGCCGCGATAGTTTCTATCGCTTTAAGGAGCTGTATGACGAAGGTGGGGAAGCGGCCTTGCAGGAGTTGAGTCGGCGTAAACCGAATATCAAGAACCGGGTCGCGCCTGAGGGAGAAGAAGCCGTCTGCGGCATTGCCCTAGAGCAGCCGGCCTGGGGGCAGTTGCGCGCGGCCAACGAATTGGCCCAACGCGGGATTCCTATCTCGCCAGCAGGGGTGCGGTGTGTGTGGGAGCGCAATGGCTTGGAAAACCTCACCAAACGTCTGCGCGCGTTAGAAGCTAAGGTGGCCCGGGAGAGTCATATTCTGACCGAAGCGCAATTGGCCGCGTTAGAGAAGGCGAAGGTGGACAAAGAGGCCCATGGAGAGTTTGAGAGCGAATGTCCAGGCTCTTGTGGGGCCCAGGATCCGTTCTACGTCGGGACGTTAAAAGGGGTGGGACGTCTCTATCAACAAACCTTCATCGATACCTCTAGTAAGATGGCTTTCGCGAAACTGTACGATCGCAAGACCTCCTTAACGGCGGCCGATCTCCTCAATGACCAAGTGGTGCCGTTCTTTGAGGAACGCGAAGTCCCTCTGAGTCGGATTCTCACCGATCGGGGCACGGCGTATTGTGGCAGTCCCGACCGCCATGAGGATGAGCTGTATTTAGCGATCGAAAACATCGATCATACCCGCCCCAAGGTCAAGAGTCCGCAAACCCACGGGATCGTGGAACGCTGGCATAGGACGCTGCTCAATGCGTTCTATCGGATTACCTTTCGCAAGAAGATCTACCCGAGGCTGGAGGAATTACAGGCCGACTTGGAGGAGTGGTTGCAGTACTACAATGAGGAACGCGTCCACCAAGGCCGCTGGTGCTATGGGCGCGCCCCCAGGCAAACGTTCCGTGACGCGATTCCCTTAGCCAAGGAGAAGTTGTTAGCGGCGTAGACGATCGGACACTACCATCAACCTGACAACGAGGAGCAATATCACACTTTGTCAGATCGGGTGTTGACTTTTACATGAAATCCCTACCCCTGAAAGAGTCTCCCTCCTCTCACCCAACGTCGGATAACGCGGTAGTATGAAAAAAGGCTGAGCGAGTACAGAGTGCGTCCGGGAAGCATGAAAGGCAATTCGCAACGTCTACCTACCGTCTGCCCGAGACATTCCGCATGGTGCGGAGAACAAGGCCTCTTCCTTGCGATAGGTCTATTTTTTGCAATTGTTCTTTTTAGTGCTGTGTCTGTCAGGCCATAGTCTGGACTCGTCGGCAATGCGCGGACCGTTGACACAGGGTGTTGGAACCTCGTCAGCTTCAGCGACACCGTGGCGTCTGCTAATTGCTGATGTGGAGTCACAACGGCCCGATTCCCCTGGCTACAGGTGCCGCCGCAAGCTTTTCCTTGCTGCCCTGCAACTCCCCGCTTGCGGGGCGGCTCTTTT
Source organism: uncultured Enterobacteriaceae bacterium (assembly GCA_964441775.1). Classification (GTDB taxonomy): domain Bacteria; phylum Desulfobacterota; class Binatia; order Bin18; family Bin18; genus SYOC01. The sequence continues at coordinate 5,597 of CAYTVL010000087.1, read as the reverse complement.
TTCATATTGACCCTCTTGAAGCATCAGCAGTTTTTCTCCCAGTGCGGGCGGCCCCGACTTTGCTCTTTGTCCAGCAGACCGAACGCAGGAGCAGGAACGCATGGACACGCTGGACAAACCACCTCCTAGTGGCCTCGGCAGCAACCGTCAGGGACGCCGTTCCCGAGCAGTGGAATGGCCTCTGCCCTCTCAATCCTTCACCGAGCGCGTCCTCACAGGAAGATGTTCCCTATGACGTCGCTCCCGCCTCCCCCGCATCTTAGAACTCTGCAAAGCCGCACGCCCCTCAGCACGCAGGAGCCCCCTGAGCCCGGGCAGCGTCCGTGGTGGCGCTGGGGACTGCCGGGGCTGGGCCAGCAACCTGAACTCACTCGGCAGCAGCGGCGGCTGCTCAACGTCCTGAGCACGGTGAACTTGGTCGATAACTACGATCTGGGGCTGCTCGGTTTGGCTTTACCCCAAATCCAGGCGGGGTTGTTGATTCCGGATGATCAGCTCGGCGGGATGAGCGCCGTGATTCGGTTGGGGGTGCTGCCAGCAGTCTGCTTGAGCGCTCTGGCCGACGGCATCGGTCGCCGTCGGGTGCTTCTGGTCACTATCCTCGGTTTCACCGTGATGACAGCGCTCACCGCGCTGGCGCAGACCGCGAGTCAGTTCATGCTGCTGCAATTCCTGGCCCGGGTCTTCATGGCGACGGAGGCCGTTCTCGCGATTGTCGTACTGGCGGAAGCCTTCGGGGCGCACGCACGCGGCTGGGGCCTTGGGGTCTTGGGAGCCGTAGGCGCACTGGGACATGGGGTAGCCTCACTCGTGTTCGCTGTGGTGACGGTCTTGCCCTTTGGCTGGCGCGCCTTGTACCTCCTGGGCGTCGCGCCGCTCCTGCTGCTCGCCTGGGTGCGCCGCTCACTCGAGGAGACGCCTCGCTTTGAGGCGCACCACGGCAGCCGTGGCAACCTCTCCCCCTGGCGCGAGGCGCTGCGCCCCTTCCATCACCTCGTACGCATGTACCCCAGTCGCGTGCTGGCGCTGGGCAGCGCCCTGTTCTGCGTGTCGTTCTGTTGCGAACCGGCGGTCTTCTTCGCCTCGAAGACGCTCCAACAGGTGCGCCATTACTCCCCAGTCGACGTCACGCTGCTGTATCTCACCGCTGGCATTGCCGCCCCTCTTGGGAACCTGGTGGCGGGGCGGTATGGCGACCGGTGCGGCCGTAAGGGGCTGCTCATCGCGGGGGTCGTCCTCAACACTGGCGCGGTGGCGGCGTTCTACCAGGCGAGTAACTTCTGGGCTCCCATAGCCTGGAGCCTGATGCTCTTCTCGCTGATGCTCGTCAACGTCTTGTTCGCCGCCCTGGGGGCAGAGTTATTCCCGACCTCCCATCGCGCCACGGCCTCCGGGGTGCGCGCAGTCCTGGCCACGGCGGGAGCCGCCCTGGGCCTAGTCGTCGAAGGGCTACTGTTCCAACACCGTGGCAGTCACAGTGCGGCGATCATGACGATGCTCTTAAGTACCCCGATTGCGCCGGTGCTCGTGGTGCTCTTTCTCCCCGAGACGGCCAGCCGCGAGCTAGAAGAGATCGCGCCTGAGCGAGCCGCATCGTAAGAGCGCAGGACTGGACGATGCCTCGCAGAGGAAAAGGATGGGTTCCGTCGCAAAGTTTAAATGAAGACGAGCGTAGTCTTCACTTTGAGTGATCTATGCAGCCAAGGCGTAGAACTGCTCTGCCGGCGTGTGGGGCGCGTTCTTTGCTGTCCACCCCTGCCCCTTGCGAATCGCGTGCATCACTTTTATGCCCGCGATCGTACAGCGGGCCGCCCAAAACGACTTGAAGCCCAGCATGGGACGAGTCAGCCGTTTCACTGCCCGCTGGTCCTGTTCCACGAGGTTATTGAGATATTTGGAGTGGCGAATGACGATCGCAGTCTGGTGCGTCTTGTTGTAATGCGTGATGGCTACGGTATTCGCACCACTCTTATCGATGGTGATCTTCTCTGGGAGCCCCTGACTGCGAATGGCCTTGCGTAAGAAGGCCTCGGCGGCGTCCCGATCGCGTGTGGGAGTCAACAGAAAATCGATGGTGTGGCCTGCTTTATCGACTGCTCGGTATAAATAGGCCGATTTCCCCTTAATTTTCACATAGGTCTCGTCCATTCTCCAGCTCTGGCCCACAGGGTGCTGGTAGCGGCGGAACTGCTTTTCGAACTCCGGGGCGTACTTGATCACCCAGCGGTTCAGTGTGGAATGATCCACCGTGACCCCTCGCTCGCTCATCATCTCCTCCAGTTGCCGGTACGAAATGGGATAGGCCACATACCATCGCACGCCCCACAAAATGCTCTCTTTCTCAAACTGGCTTCCCTTAAAGTCGATCATGCTGCCTCTCCTCCACCTCACGCTCAGTGGAGCAGCATAGCGAAACGTTCCTCAAGTACAAAGTTGCGACATATATGGACCGCTCCCCATTGCAAGGGGATAAGTGAGTACGACAACATGTGAGTCAGTTGCGGATATATATGCGGCGTTGTCAGAAAGTTGGGAGACTCTCTCGCCCTGACGGATTCCACGCGTGCGCGCCTCAACACAACCGAGACCTCTGTGGGCCGTGTCGCAACCCAGGCTCTGCGCACGCGGGGCTGACCCCGCTGCCATCACTCCAGTTTCACCCTCGCAACTGTCGGCAAGCCTCTCTCAATAGGTTACAGCAACTGTTCTTCTTTCGGTATCAATGCCAGTGCTCCCCTTACGCCGCTTTGCGGTACTCTGCGTCCCTGGTTAACAAGGCCCAGGCAATGCGCGCATTCTTGTTCGCAATGGCCAGCGCGGCAATATTCTTCCCACGGCGCTGTTCCAGGCTCATGATCCAGCGACTACGGGCATCGGTGTTGCGCCGTGCGCGATGCACTGTTGCCCGCGCCCCATGAATCAATAAGGTCCGCAGGTACCGATCGCCCCGTTTGCTCATCCCCAGCAGGCGCTCCTTACCCCCGCTGGAGCACTGGCGGGGCACCAGCCCGAGCCAGGCAGCGAGCTGCCGTCCAGTGGCAAACTCCTGCGAGTTGCCCACGGCGGCCACCAGCGCCGTGGCCACCACAGGCCCGATGCCTTCGATCTGCGCCAGCTTCTGGCAGGCGGCACTTTGGGGAAAGACGCGGTGCACCATGGCGTCGGCCCGCCTCACCCGCTCGTCCAACGCCACCCATTCCTCAGACAACTCCCGCATGACTTCTCGACTTAACGGCGTCAACGCGTTCTCCAGGTCTTCGACGATCGTGGGGAGTTGCGTTCTGAGCTTTGTAATCCCTTGGGCAATGACAATTCCCCTCTCCGCGAGCAGCCCCCGCACTTGATTCACCAGCGCCGTGCGCTCCTTAATTAGCCGACTGCACAGTCGGTGGATGACTTGGACATCTTGGCTCTCGACCGTCTTGAGCGGCACGAATCGCATGTGCGGCCGTGAGACTACTTCACAAATCGCTTCGGCATCACGGCTATCGTTCTTGTTGCCTTCCGTACGGCTGCACAAACTGGGGGCCGATGAGCTTGACCGTATGCCCCAACTGTTGAAACTCTCGTGCCCAGTACTGCGCACTGCCACACGCCTCCATCTCAATCAGGCACGGCGGGAGCTGCGCGATCGTTGCCCGTAACTTTGCTCGCATCACCCGCTTCTGTACGGCGATTTTCCCATGCGCATCAACTCCATGCAGTTGAAAGATGCTTTTGGCCAAATCAATCCCTAATGTCGTGACTTTCATGGTGAACCCTCCCTCTCATGTTCTGCTACAGCCATTCTGACCTAGCTTGCAGTCATTTTCTGAGGGGGACGGTCCATTCCATTACAACCCTCTGCCATGGCTAAGGACCGAGGATCTTTTGCAAGGTCTCCCGCAATTCCTGTCGGTCTGCTCCTTCCAGTCGGCCCAATTTTCGTAAAATCAGGCGCTTTTCAATGGAGGTGAGGACAGGCTTGATGGCCGAGGGTTTCAGGAGTCCAGCTATTTGCCAGCTTGTGATGGTCACCTCGCCAAAAGTGGCGGAGGGCCTGAGTTGGCTGGTAATTGCCATAATGATGAGGTCAGGGCGTTCTCGATGATAGGCAGCAGAACTCACGACCACGGCAGGACGCTTTTTGCTGGAGGTTTGGTCCGTGAACGGAAAGGGCGCGAGCACGATATCGCCAAACTCATAGCTGGTCATAGTCGGCATCGTCGGGATTGTCCCACACTTTGTGAAAAGCCGCCTCGGAGAGCTTGGTCGCACTCCGGGTCAGATGACGGTCCTCTTCTCGCTGCTGCAGAAAGTCAACAAAATCTTCTACCTCAACCAGTTTTTCGGGCGGGAGAATACGGATCTTTTCTATCAGGGTTGCGACTTGATCGTCAGTCAGCACGGCCTGTCTCCTTTGTGTTCTCGCCTGCTATCTCGGGCGAGCATAACTCTTCAGTCGAGAAAGTAAACGGGGAAACGGGGAAACGGGAGGAGGAAGGCCCTGATACGAAGGGAAGCGCTGTGACTGTGAAACCTCGCCAATTCATCCGCTGGTTCTCCACCTTCCTGCTGGCATTGCTGCTGGCCGCGCCCGCGCTCGCGCAGCAGCCACGCACCTTTCAATATCTCTACGACGACCTCGGCCAGCTCAAAAAAGCCATCGACACCACCACTGGAGAGTGCATTGTTTACTCCTATGACCAGGTCGGCAACATCACCGCCATTGACCGACGGACGAACTGCCTCGCCCCGCCAACATTTACAAGCATCACTACGGGGTCAGCCCCAAACCGCTTCACCGTCACCGGGCAGAACCTCTTCGGCGCCACCGTCACGACGGACATTCCTGGCGCGAGTGTCACGAACGTAACAAGCAGTGATGACGAGACGACGGTCAATTTCTGTGTACTCGCTCCAGCGGATTCCTGCAACCCGACAGGAACAGCGACAATTACGACCTCAACAGGTTCGATCCAGGCTCCGGTTTCGGCCAGCGGAGCCACGCTGCTGACGCCTGACGCAATGGTGAGTGACTCGATCAACGTGCTGGGAGAAAAAGATCGGTACTGCTTTGAATTAACCGCGCCGACGCGGGTGGTGTTGCAAGCGGAGGGGACCAGTGGCGGTGTACAGCCGTGTGTGGAGGTGTACACAGGGAGTCCAGCGGATGTGGTGCAAACTGGTAGTGACCATGCTAATCCGGTGGCATGAATCTACGCCTGAAGCCAGTGACAGTGCTTTTCAAAGGACGACACTTTGCTCAAGAATATCTCCCAGATCGAGCATTCTCGCCATCGCAGTGTCACGAACTTCTTGGTCAATCTCGTGGCCGGGTTGATTGCGTATACCTATCAGCCCAAGAAACCCTTGCTCCACATTCGGATGCCACAGCATACTTCGTGGCCCGTGGTCGTTCTGTGATTACGCCGAACTCAGGTTCTTACCAGAGCCGGACGCGCTTCCCTCAGGGGGTAAGAGGCTGCCCCGAGCCAGTTCCGGATGATGGCCTGAAGACTACCAAAATACGGTAGCGTTTCAGGGCTGGACACGATAATTGTTTTCCTGAGACTTTTCAACCTTTTAGCTTCTTGCCTGTCCATAGCTGGACCACT
>CAYTVL010000086.1:0-17148 GCA_964441775.1 uncultured Enterobacteriaceae bacterium | reverse complement strand
CCCCGCTTGGAGCCTGAAGTTATTTTTGTAAACTACTTACGCAACGGAGCCAAGGCGTCGGCGGCGCGCTGGGCTTCGCGGCGCATGAGGATGAGATCGGTTCCATACAGAAGAAATTGCGCGCCGCTGTCTACTGCCGCTTTCATGCTTTCTGGACGATTCACCGCGCCGGCCGTGGCGATGCCGCGTTCTTTCGCGAGGCTCACTACTCGCGCGTTGCCTTCGCGCAGGCGGGGATTGTCAAACTGACCAGGGACCCCGAGGCTTTGTGCGAGGTCTTGATGTCCGACCAGCACCAAGTCAATGCCGGGGATAAGAATCTCTTCAACATTTTCTAGCGCCTCGGCGGTTTCTACAATAACGCTCAGTAAGGTCTGTGCATTTGCGTGCGCCATCGCGCCTAACGTGTCTACATCTTCATAGTCGGTGTTCGCCCCTTGCAGAATGGCCATGCCGCGTCTGCCTTCAGGGTAATATTTCGCCATTTCGACGAAGCGACGGACTTCCGCGCCGGTCTTCACGTGAGGAACGATGAGGCTTTGGCAGCCGCTGTCGAGCAACCGGGTGACGTACTCATACTGGAGGTCGGGAATCCGCACGATCGGCGTAATCCCCGCAGCATGGGAATGAGCCACCAAATCGACCACCGTCTCAAGACTGTACGACGAGTGCTCCATACAGATCATGACGAAATCCATGCCCGCTTGCGCCAGCGTATGGACGACGCCGCGACTTCTGGTGTCCCACAATAACGTGCCCAGCGCCGGGCGGCCAGCTTTCAGGATTTTTTTCAGTTGGTTCTCTCGCATAATGTCACGCCTCCTTTGCATGGATTATTCTGTCAGAGTGCTCCCCTTGTCAAGAAAGACTCAATATCCCGAAAATTCCAGAAAAAAAGGGAACACTCGTCTTTTCTCTTGACATGGGCTCAATGGTCTTGTAATCTCAGAAAAGTGACCGAAGAGTCTCATTTTGGAATCCTTCAGTCTCTTTATTTGCTACAGGAGGGTTAAGCGTGCACGACGAGAGTCCGCGCTTCTCGAAGAAGAAGATTATTTTCTTTGGCCTGCTGGTGCTGGCGTTGCCGATTGGCGGCTATTACGGGAGGCGGGTGTGGAGCTATTATGCGACCCATGTGAGCACGGAGAATGCCTATGTGGGTGTCTCGTCGGCGCAGATTACTGCGCGCATTCCTGGCGCCGTGGCGGAAGTGCTGGTGCGCGATAATTGGTGGGTGAAGCCGGGGCAAGTCCTAGTGCAGCTCGATACGCGCGATGCTGAAGTGCGGCTGGCTGACGCCAGAGCGGCGCTCCAGAAAGCAAAAGATACTGTCGATCAGCTTTTTGCCGCCGTTGATGTGGCCCAAGAGCGCGTCAAAAGTGTCGACTCGGATTTAGCCGCGGCGCAGGCGCAACTGGCGACCTTCCAGGCGGAATTTCATCAGGCCGATTTGGATTTACAGCGCGCCCAGCAACTGGCGACGGAAGAAGTCATTGCCGTGCGACAGCTCGATCAGGCCAAGACGAATTATGATGTGGCGCTGTCGAAGGTGCGCACCCAGCAGCGTGTGCTCGATCAAGTGAAGCAAGCGACGGCGACCAGAACCCAAGAACTTGCTCAAGCAAAGGCTGCGCTCGGTCCGGTCACGAAGTCGGAGCGGCTCGCGCATGCGTTTATTCAGGAGGCGGAAGTCGTGGTGAAGGAAGCGGAGCTGAATCTGAGCTATTGCACCATTGTCGCTCCGTTTGAAGGGATGACCAGTAAGAAGGCCGTGGAGAAAGGGCAAAGGATTCAGCCTGGACAGCCGCTTCTCGCGGTAGTGCCGCTGCGGGGCGTTTATATCGAAGCGAATTATAAGGAGACGCAGTTGACAAACGTCCGCGTCGGACAACCTGTGGAAATTCGCGCCGATATCTACCCTGACCATGTCTATCGCGGCAGGGTGGACAGCTTGAGCGCCGGCACTGGCGCGGCGTTTTCCTTGTTGCCGCCGGAGAACGCGACCGGCAACTGGGTCAAAGTCGTGCAGCGCGTGCCGGTCAAAATTATTCTCGATGAACCGCCGCCGCCGGAGCACCCGTTACGCATTGGGCTCTCGGTAGAGACGACCATCGACACCACAGTTCGTGACGGCGCTTTGCTGACTTCGCTGTTGCAGATGGAGCGTGTCAAAAAAGAGGCCCAACAAGCCGCTGCCGTCTCGTCGCAAATGCCGGATAACGCCGCGCTCGATCGCTAGGCGGCGTTATGTCTGAAGCGCAACCCCTTATGGCGCCACCCGCCGCGAGGGCGGGCAACAAATGGTTGATCGCGCTGGCGGTCATGATGGCTGCCGTCATGGAAGTGCTGGATATGACCATCGCCAACGTGGCGCTTGATCATATTCGGGGCAGTCTCTCCGCCGGTGTTGATGAAGCAGCCTGGGTGCTCACTTCGTACATTGTCACCAATGCCGTCGTGCTGCCGCTGACCGGGTGGTTTGGCAGCTATTTCGGACGCAAACGCTTCTTCCTGTTCTGCGTGGTGTTTTTTACCCTGAGTTCTCTTCTTTGCGGCGCCGCACCCAATTTGGAGTTGCTGGTGTTGTTCCGCATCTTGCAAGGCGCGGGCGGCGGTGCATTGATGCCCATGTCGCAGGCGATTCTCCTCGAAACGTTTCCGCCGAAAGAACACGCCAAGGCGATGGCGGTGTGGGGGCTCGGCATGATGTTGGGGCCGATCCTCGGTCCTATTCTAGGCGGCTGGATCACTGAGAGTTACAGTTGGCGGTGGATTTTCTACATTAACGCTCCGTTTGGCATCCTCGCCTTTTTCTTGGTGTCCACGATTCTCGAAGACCCGCCGTATGTCAAACGCGAAATCAAGCGCATCGATTGGTGGGGGCTCGGCTATCTCGTTCTGGGCGTGGGCTCCTTGCAAATCGTGCTCGACAAAGGCGAACGAGAAGACTGGTTTTCGTCGAATTTTATCGTTTCCCTTACGGTCATGGCCGCCGTGTCGTTGGTATTGTTTATTTGGCAAGAGTTGCACACCAAAGAGCCGATTGTTGATTTACATGTTTTCAAAAATCGTACGTTTACGGTCGGAACGATCTTCACGACGATCGTGATGTTCGCGTTGTACGGCACGATGGTGTTGACGCCGCTCTATTGTCAGCTTCTGGCTGGATACACGCCCTTGCTCGCGGGGAAAGTGCTGGCGTTCCAGTACATCGGCACGCTCGTGTCAATTTTGTTAGCCGGACGTCTTTTTAATCGCTTTGATCCGCGCATGTTAGTGTTCATCGGTTGCTGGCTGGCGGGCTACGGCGCGTGGGATATGACAAGCTTCAATCCTCAGACCGATTACTGGGGCATTGCTTGGCCGGGATTTTTCCGTGGGATGGGCTCGGGGTTCATTTTTATGCCGCTGTCGACGCTGAGCCTCGGCGCCGTGCCGAAGGTGCAAATGGGTACGGCCTCCGGCCTATTTAATATGGTGCGCACGATCGGCGGCGGCATTGGCATTGCCCTGCTCGTGACCTTTCTCAGTCGTGGGGCGCAGATTCACCAAAGTGATCTGAGTTCCCATGTCCACATGTTTAATCCGGTAGTGTGGCGCCGTGTGGCGGCAGTCGGAGGCGCGTTGCCGTGGACGTCCGGCGAAGGCGGGGTCGGGACTGCGTCGCTCGCCATGATGTATGGCGAAGTGCAACGCCAATCTTTACTCATGGCGTTTGTTGACGATTTTCGCATTATTGCCTACTTGTTTTTCTTTCTCAGCCCGCTGGTTTTTTTGATGCGACGCCCGCAGTATGCTGTGAGTGGAGGCGGCGGACACTAAACCGTCGCGTTCTTTACAGTCCGAGCAGAATCGATGCGACTAACGCCAGGGCGATGCCGATTCCTTGCGTGAGCGAGGGATGCTCGCCGAGGAATATCAGACTGAGCAAGATAGTAATTGCCGGATAAAGTGAAGAAAGCGGCACGACAATCGAGGCGCGCCCGTGTCCCAACGCGAAGAAAAACGCAATCGCTCCTAAGTTCCCGCAAAGACCTGTCATGAGCACGAGGCCGAGATTTGGCGCGGCGCGTTCCAATGGCGGTTGTACAAAATAGACCGTGAGCCACGTCAGTACGGCCCCGGTGACCGACGAGATGGCGCTCAAAGCCAAAGGATGCACGCCGCGCGCGGTCGTCAATTTCGCCACAAACCCCCATACTCCCCAAAACCCCACACAACTTGTTGCATAGATCAGCCACGTCGCCATACTCGTCTCACGCCCTCGGCACTCTCACTCGTGACTCGTCACTTTTGTCACTTCCACCCGCGCGTCATTAAAGCAGGCTCCGCCGCCCACGTCGTTGACGTCAGCGGGGCACAGGGCGGTGGCGGTGAAGCCATTGCGTGAAGACTTGCGCCACGCGCCCTTGGGCAAGGAAACTACGCCGGAACGGATATGCGCATTGATTTGCGCGCGACAAAGCACTTCTCCAAGGTCGTTGAAGATCCGCACCAGGTCGCCATCGTGAATCTCGCGCGCCGTGGCGTCATCCGGATGGATTGCGAGGCGCAGTTCTGGATAATTGAACTCGCCCAGGATGCTGGAGATCATTTTGTTATTGCTGGGGCTGATGAGCGCCAGAGGATACGCGGCCTTCTGCACGGGTTGATACTGAAACGGCGTCTTGCCCAATGCCGCCGGCGTGAGATGCGCTTTCTGGTCTGGAGTGCGGGGCCTCACCGTGCTGAATTGGACCGGCGTGCCAGGAAAATCGTATTCTTGGTTGTGACCTGCGGCGAGGGCGGACAGGATAGCTGGCTTTTGCGCGAGTTTCAGCGTGTCCGCGACTTTTCGCATGCACTCGTCCGTGGTCCAGGTGAACGGCTCCTGCGTCCCGCCCAGGGCGCGTCCGAGCGCGGCAAACACTTCTTCGTTAGGTTTGGCTTCCCCTCTTGGGGCAATGGCAGGTTGCACACCGCCGATGACATAGCTGCCGTAAGAACGGCGAATTTCGTATTGCTCCAAGAAAGTGACGGCGGGCAAAATGATGTCCGCGTAGTGACAAGTGTCGGTCATGACCTGTTCCGAGACAATGGTGAACAAATCCTCGCGCATGAGACCGTTCACGACGGCGTTTTGGTCTGGGGCGGTCGCTACAGGATTGCAATTGTAGACAAAGAGTCCTTTAATGGGCGGCTGGAGATCGTTGGTTAACACCGCACCGAGCTGCGTTTGGTTGATGATGCGCGTTTGCCACGAGACTCGACCAAAAATCTTTGTCACATCGAGTTGCGCCGCGCCGCTATTGCTCATCGTGTAGCCACCGCCGCGCACCCCGAATTTTCCCAACAACGCGGGCATGGCCAAGATCGCCGCCAGCGCTCGACCGCCGTTGCGGTTGCGTTCCGTGCCCCAGCCTGTGCGGATGAGAGCGGGAGTTGCTTCCGCGTAAACGCGCGCCAGGGTGCGAATCGCTTCAGGATCAACCCGCGCGGCTTCCGCCGCCCGTTCCACCGTCCAGTGATTCGCTTGCTCCAATAAGGGGTCGAGCCCCACCGCGTGGTTTTGCAGAAACTGGAGATCGAACCGCTCCGCTTCCTTCCACAAGCGAATCATCGCCAGCGCCACGGGAAGATCGGCGCCGGGGTACACCGGCAGGTGCAAGTCGACTTCTTGCGCGGAAAACGTTTGTACAGGGTTGACAGAGGCGATAAACGCTCCGTTTTTCTTGGCTTGTCGCAGGAACGGAACCAGGTGAATGTTGGACGCCTTAGGATTCGCGCCCCAAATGATGATGCACTTGGCCAGCGGATAATCTTCAAACGCGACGCCGGGCATGCGACCATACATGTCCATCGCTACAGCAGTCGAGGGTGCGGCGCAGAGCGTCTTGGCCATGCGCGAAGTCCCCAGCGCGGCGAAATAATAATCGTCGAGAAAGCCGTCGCCGAGCAAGCCATTCGTGCCGCCATAGTGATACGGTAAAATCGCCTCACCACCCCACTGCTTGATAATCGCCTTGAAGCGTCCGGTGATCTCCGCGATCGCTTCGTCCCAGGAGATGCGCGTGAACTGCCCCGCGCCTTTTGGCCCGCTGCGACGCAAGGGATACAGCAAGCGTTCTTCATGGTAGACGCGCCGATCGAACTTGGCGATTTTGTCACAAATAAATCCGTCGGTGGTTGGGTGCGCGTGTGTCCCTTGGATTTTCTGAATCCTGCCGTCAGTCACGGTGACTGCCAGGCTACACGTATCCGGACAATCCATCGTGCAGTGGGTGTGGACGACTTGAGTAGACATGGTTGACGCCTCTTGCGTTGGTCTTGAGCGGCGAGCGCCGCTGCTAGCTTGTCTAGCAGTAATGCTCTTCTCTCCTGTTTATTTCGCCGGCATGTGTTCCTTGAACCACGCGTTGGTGTGCTGCACGACCTGGGCGAAGCCTTCGCCGTGATACACATCCTCGTGCACCATGTTTTCCAAGACCACCAGTTTCTTTGGTTGCCGCGCCTTGGCGTAGATGCTTTGCCCTTCGGACAAGGGCACGAGTTTATCCTGATCCGTGTGAATCAAGAGCAGCGCACGGGGCGCAATGCGATCGGCCTCATTCTCCGGCTTGAATTCCATGATGTCGGCGAGCGATTCAAATGAGACTTCCGGTCGCCAAGTAGGGAAAAGGCTCTGCGTCTTTTCCAGCTCCGCCACCACGCCGGGATCGCGCGCCATCATGCGTGTTGTCTGCATGTAAGTGACACGCCCGGTAGCCACGAACTCCGCTTTGGCGCGCCGGACTTTGTCCATGAACGCGTCGAAGTTGGGGCCTAAGCGAAACTGCCGTTCGCAGTCACCAGGGCCTACCACCGCGACCGTGCATTTAGCGCGTTCGTCAACGCCGGCGGTATAGACAACATTGGCGCAGCCGAAGCTGGTGCCATAGAGACCGATGCGCTCGGGATTCACCTCTGGCAAGGTTTGCATGTAGGTTATGGCATTGCGGATGTCATCTACTTGCGCCATCGGCACAAGGCGACTACGCGGCTCGCCGCCGCTCTCGCCAAAGTAGCGATAATCAAAATTTAAGGTGACGTACCCGTCCGCACGCAGCCGTTCCGCGTTTTTTGGTAGGTACATCTCCTTGACCCCAGTAAAGCCGTGACAAAAAATCACCGCGCCGCGTTTCTCGCCGGACTTGTAATCATCGGGTATACCCAACACGCCAACGCACGGCGTCCCCTCGCTGTAAAATTGTACTTTACGTTCCATGACTGTCCCTCCTTTGTGAAAACATGAATCGGAGAAACGGAGACCTGGTCGTCTACCTTATTGCTTTTGAAGAGGAGGCGTCATGCCAGCGAAAGCTGGCATCCAGGGAGATTGAGCACTTGCTTCAGATTATGCCCCTGGATTCCGGGTCTCGCGTTGCTCCCCCGGAATGACGTGATTACCATCTGCTTCTCAGCGCGCCTTTCTTCTATCAATTCTCCGTTTCCAGTTTGCTTCACACCCCGCGCATGCCGCTTGCCTGGTCCTTCGGAGACAGACTTGCCGTCGCGCTGGGGCGCGCCGCGACGCGGTCAAACCAAGCAGTCATGTTCTTCAGTGCTGGGTTGATGGTTTGGCCCACGCCAGCCCCGAAGTCGAGTGCGGAAAAGAGGATAATGTCGACGAGCGTGAAGCGATTGCCTGCAACGAACTGTTTACCTTCCAGCAATTTGTCGAGCCACTCTAGTTTCTCTTGCACGATGGCTTTGAGGCCAACCGCTGCTTCAGGCAGGCAGTGCATACGATCCTTAAAGAGTTGTAATCCTTCGGCATAGCGGAAACCGTTATACAAATGCTCGGTGATATTGAGTTCGACACGGCGTTGCCACATGCGGGTTTCTGCGCGCTCCTCTGCGGTAGCCCCAACGAGCGCCGGCGTGGGGTGCTTCTCTTCAAGGTATTCACAAATGGCAACAGTTTCAGCCAGGGTGCTGCCGTTATCCAGTTCGAGCGCAGGCATCTGTCCGCCGGGATTCTTATCCGTGTAGGGCGGTTTACGATTTTCGGCGGCGAGCAGGTTGATTTCGATCGCCGGCAACGTGACGCCTTTTTCCGCCATGAACATGCGCACGCAGCGTGGATTGGGACCAAGAGAATTGTAGAACTTCATAGGCGAGCCTCCTTCAGATCGGCAATAAAATACGAAGCCGCTTTTATCTATCTGGCCTCGACCGTTGAAGCAACCTGGAGGCGGATGGACTACGAAATTTTCTCATCGTTTGATTTGAGCTTGAGGCGAAAGCGAAAGTCGCAGTGACTCGCACCTTGCATGATCGTTTGCGTACGCATGAGTTGCAAGTCGGGGCTCATGCCTTCCGTCAGCGCAAAGTCCCGACTGCACGAGAGGAGAAAGCCAAGTTCCGGAACTCCCATCTTCTTGTAAAATTCTGCGTAACCACAGCGAGTGACGTTGTACGCGTAGGTGTCCTGGGTGTGTTCGACTTCTTCCGTCTCTAGCTCGCCATTAGTGGAGAAGCGAGACAGCCCAGAGGCAAGTCGCTCGATGGGATTGCCTTCTCCTTGAGCGGCGGCGATAGACTCTCCGTGCTTACGAGCAAGTTCAGTAATGACTCTGCGTGCGACAGCATTAGTCTGTTCCACGCCGAACTCAGCTTGAAAGGCCTTGATCAAAGGCACGAGCACGTTGGCTTCAATTTGGCGTTGCTCAAGTATTGTGATGGCCATACGCGCTTCTCCTCACAAAAGATGCGGATGTTATCCTTCTGCTTGTAATTGAACGCTTTTGACTTTGATTACTGCGGATTTCCATCCAAGGGGAAGCATGAGCCCGGCGCCGATGATCGTGGCGGGAATGAGGATCGTCAGCGCCAGATGGTACGAGCCGGTCGCGTCGAAGACCTTACCCATGAGTAGGGGGCCAAGCATGCCGCCGAAGGCGAACGCGCCGTAAACCCACCCAAAGATCTTTCCGAATGAGGCTACGCCAAAATGGTGACCAATGAGATAGGGCATGATATCCGTTTCCGCCCCGAAGCCGAGCCCCGCCATGGCTGCGAACACGAGTGCAAAACGCATATCGTTGGCTCCGAACGCGGCGCACAGGCCAACCACCACACCGAGGAACAATCCTGCAGCGACAAAGTGCGGCGACATGCGGTCAACAAGATAACCAGCAATGATTCTGCCGAGCACCCCCATGCCTGACAAAACAACCAGAGCAAGCGCGGCTTGTTGTGGGGTGAGCCCCTTGTCCGTCAACAACGGGGCAAAGTGGGTAATACAGCCGTGCAGCACGCCGCTGAGGAGGCAAAAACTGAGCGCCATGCTCCAGAACGCGAGCGTGCCCCGTGCTTCGGCGAGAGTTAGGTCCTGACTATTGCGGTGATGAGTGGTAGAAGCCAGCTCTCGACTACTTTCACCTTCACCATACGGATGCAGGCCGATTTTTTGCGGATAGTCGATGAAGAAGAGTCCAATTATGGGAATCGCTACGGCCCAGATAATGAGCCCCAGGGTCACATAGGCCCAACGCCAGCCCGCCGTTGTAATCACATAGGTGACCAAGGGCGGAGCATACATCCCGCCGAGGAAGACGCCGACGCCCATGATGCCTAGAGCGATGCCCCGACGCTGAGCAAACCAGCGAGCGATGGCCGTGCCAAAGGGGAGCGAGGTAAGACAGGCGCCGCCAAACGCGGTCAGCAGATAGGAAGCGTAAAATTGCCACAAGGAAGCTGTAAGAAACCAGAACGAACAGAATCCGCCGCCGAAGATCATCGAGCCGTAGAGAATGACTTTCCGTGCGCCGAAGCGGTCCACCAAAACGCCAATCACCGGCGCGTAGAAAGTCACCATGAGCGCAATCAGAGAGAACCCAAACGAGATGTCGCTGCGACTCCAGTGAAACTCCGCCGCCAAGGGTTTAATGAAAATACTGAACGTGCCAGTAATGAGGATGGGGCCGACCGCCATCGTGATGCACGATACGATCACCATCCACCACCCGTAGAAGATGCGAGGAGACGGAGCGGCGTTGTTCATGGCGTCCCTCCCTTTTTGTCGATCCAGAAATTTGTCAGTGCGTCTCCAGTTAGGCTCCCCGGAAACCACATGTGGGCGGATTGTACACGGCTTAACTCTCGCGGTCGAGCAGTAGAGAGAATTCTGTTGGTGCGCAAGCGCACCCTACTTCCGTTCCGCCAGTTGCAGCAACAGCTCGCCTTTGAGGCGATAGAGTTCGGCTTCCCAAAAGCGTTCCTCCGTTTTGTCTACCATCGCCAACGCCTCGGCCAACGCACTCAGTCCTTCTTCTGTCTGCCCTACATGCCCGTAAGCTTCAGCTAAGAGAGCAAGAAAGTACGACCCTTGCAACTCGGCCCCTATGGTTCGCAAAGCGTCCATACCCTGATGGATCTGCTCAATCCCTTCTTTCCCTTGACCTTGTAAGGCCAACGCCCAGCCCCTCGTAATAGTTCCCCACGCGAGCCAGACGGGAAAACCCTGCTCGGTTGAGAGAGCTATGGCTGTCTCGGCTCTCTCTTGTGCTAAAGGCTCTTCTCGACGATATTGATGAATCCAGGCGGCGAAGCCGAAAGCAAAAGTGAGGCTAAAAGGATGAGAAAGATTTTGGGCTAGGGTGAGTGCAGTATTAAGACTCTTTACGCTTTGATCCGGATAGCCAAGCTCCCACAAAGCCCATGCCATAGGGGATAAGGAAGTGACTTTAGGATCTTGGCCATACAAAAGAGCCAGAGAATTATGTTGTTGGGGATCGTAGAGCGAGATGCCCCGTTCATAATGTTCTCTCGCTGAGGAAAACTCTCCAATCGGAAGTAATGACGAACCTAACACAAAGTGAGCTTCCATGAGGAGAACATGATCTTGCACCTTGTGGGCCAGGGTTAAGCACTGTTCTCCCAGCTCTTTTGCTGCTTGGTATTTGGCTTGGGAGAAATAAAAATACCACAGCCCCCAGAGGACGGGAAAAAGCTGAGGAGTCTCTCCTACTTGTTGACAGAGTTCTTGGGCGCGAAGATAAACTCTCGCCACTTCCGATGCTGCGTAACCCTTCGTCACAATCAAAACTGGTCCTATGGCGACTTGCAGAAAAAGTTCTTGCCGCGTACGTTCAGGCATGTCCGGCAACGTCTTGAGCAACTCTAGGGCCGTGGTCAAATGCGTAATCGCTTCCTCATGCGCCGACCGTTGGACGGCCTGTTGGCCAGCGAGCTGGAGATAATCCACCGCCTTTTGCGTATTGCCGCTGCGGCTGTAGTGGTGCGCTAACTCGCTATAGTGGTCATCCAGTTTGTAACGGTACACTTCCTCGATGGCGCGGGCTGCGCGCTCGTGCAACACCTTACGCCGCTCTTGGAGCAAGGAACTGTAGGCCACTTCTTGCGTGAGCGCATGCTTGAAAGTGTATTCCACTTCCGGAAAGGCGGGTTGCTCGTAGAGAAATTCTGCGGCCTGAAGATGTGAGAGCTGCTGATACACTTCCGTTTCGGGTTGCTCGACAACTTTGTTTAGCAAGCTGGCCGAGAACTCGCGGCCCAACACCGCGAGAGTTTGCAATAGGGCTTTTTCATCCGGCGGCAAACGGTCCATACGAGCCGCCAAGACGCCTTGCACGGTAGTGGGAAGGCGAAGGTCAGTCAGTCGGGGCACAACGCGCTGGGTTCCAACGTCAAGCAGCCCCTGCTCTCGCAACGCCTGGACGATCTCCTCTATGAAAAACGGGTTGCCTTCGGTTTTTTCCAAAATAAACTGCTTGAGCGGAAGCAAAGCGTTCGTGTCTCCTAATAATGCTGTCAACAATTCCTCCGCTTGCGCTTTCCCCAAAGGATCAAGCCGCAACTGGGTGTAATACCCTTTGTTGCCCCACTCGTGCCGATATTCAGGCCGATAATTGACCAGCAGGAGCATTCTCGCGGTGGGAATACTGTCGCTCAAGAGAGTCAGAAACGCCTGGGTCTCGGCATCCAGCCAGTGCAGGTCCTCAAAGATGAGGATGAGCGGTTGGTTGCGGCTCTCGCGCAACAGCAGTCGTTTGATCGCCTCTAAAATCCGTCGCCGCCGGATCTGCGCATCCATCTGTTGCAGCGGTGAGGTCGATTCGGCGAGGCCAAGCAGAAAGAACAAATAGGGGAGAATGTCTTCAAGACCGCGATCCAGCGTGAGCACACGACCGGTGACTTTCTCTCGGCGGATACGCTCGTCATCATGCGGTCCAAGCTGAAAATAGTTCTTAAGTAAATCAATCAGCGGCAAATAGGGATAGGCCTTACCATGCGAGACCGAGAAGGCTTCCAACACCAGACAACCGCTTTGCGCAAGCAATTTGAATTCATGAAACAGCCGCGATTTGCCCACACCCGGCTCGCCCATGACGCCAGCGACCTGTCCGTGCCCCGCCCGTGCCGATGCCAGAGCGCGTTGCAATTGCTCCATCTCGCTTTGGCGACCCACAAAACGCACGAGCCCGCGCCGCGCGGCGACTTGCAGCTTGGTGCGCAAGAGGCCAATCCCAGCGACTTCAAAGATGTGAATCGGCTCAGTAAACCCTTTGATCTGGGTGGGCCCCAACGGCTTGAAGTCGAAGTATCCTTCCGTGAGTTTCTGAGTAAAGGTGCTGACGATGATCGAACCAGGAGTGGCGAGGCTTTCCATGCGTGAAGCGAGATGGGTAGAGTGTCCGACGGGGACATAATCGGTACGTAGGTCATCCTTACGGATCGAGCGCAGCACCACTTCGCCGGTGTGCACGCCTACGCGAATCTGAATGTTCAACCCTTTCTCTCGTCGCAGTCGTTCGGCATGTTTGCGATTTTCTTCCTGTACAAGCAAGGCGGCATAGAGCGCACGCTGAGGATGATCTTCATGGGCAATCGGCGCTCCGAAGAAGGCGAAAATACCGTCGCCCAACGCTTGCGCCACATAGCCTTCGTAGCGATGCACGGCGTCCATCATGAGCTGCAACACCGGATCGAGAATTTCACGTGCTTCTTCAGGGTCGAGGTCTTGAATCAGCTCCGTTGAGCCCTTGATATCAGCAAAGAGGGCAGTGATGCTCTTGCGCTCACCCGCCGGGACCCCGCGCGCTACCATCGCTTCGCGCTCAGCCAAGATGCGGTCTGCGAGATGGCGAGGCGTGTACGTGACGGGAGGCTGAGGATTCGCGGAGTCTAGTGTCCGGCGTCTAGGGTCTAGGGTCTGCGGCTGTGTTTCTGAATGTTGTTGAACGCTAGACGCTAGACTCTGCACACTAGACTGCCGCGTCAGCGGTGTTCCGCATTCCCCACAAAACTTCGCGGTCGGCCTCACTTCATAGCCACAACTTGGACAGGCGCGCACCAGCTTTGCGCCACACTCCTCGCAAAACTTTGTTCCCTCGGGATTGTCAAAGCCGCAATTGCCACAGTGCATGGTGTTTCTTTACTCCTCTCAAGAACAAGGAGCAAGGAAATACTGAGGACAGCCGTGCGGAGGGTTCGACTTGACAAATGAAGAGGAAAGTCCGTAGGAGAAGATTAATTACTATGTCTATTGAAGCCGCTCTCTTTTCTGATGAGTCCGACGCAAATTCCATTACCTTTCTGTCCTCTACGGATGAGCCGACGCTTCTCGCCCGCATCGAGGCTGAACACGTCAAGCTGATCGCCGCCCAGGCTCCAATTGGCTTTATCGTTGGTGCGCTGACCGTTGGGATAATAGTCCTGGTGCTCCGGAATGTCATTTCACCTTGGATATTAGTGGCTTGGGTCATATGGATGGGAGCCATCACGTTACCAGCTTTTTTGATGATGTGGCGGTTCCGCCGTGTTGCCCCTGGACAGCAGCACGCGCGGAAGTGGTCCATCCTCTTCACGATTGGCTACGGCTTAGCTGGCGTCGGCTGGGGTTCCATTGGTGTGGTGCTCTTTCCTCCTGATTCTCTTGCCCATCAACTGTTTCTGGTGTTTATCATTGGCGGACACGCCGCTGGGGGTATGACTTCACTTGCTCCCGTGCCGTCGGCTTTAGTAACTTTCCTCATCCTAACGTTAACGCCTCTAGTTTTCCGACTCTGCATATTCGGCGACGCCGTCTTCGCTGCGATAGGTTTTATGCTCTTTGCTTTCGGCGTGGCTATGGTGATCATCGGGCTGCGTTTACATGCTGTTCTCTCCGAAACGTTGAGGTTGCGATTTGTCAATGTTGACTTAGTGCGCAATCTCTCTCAGGCCAAAGAGCACGCTGAAGCCGCCAATCGCGCCAAATCCCGATTTCTTGCGAACATGAGTCATGAACTACGGACGCCGATGAATGGCGTGCTGGGGATGATCGAAGTGTTAGCGCAAACGAACCTCACGCAACGGCAGCAGCAAGTCGTGCAGCTCGCTCAGCGGTCAGGCGAGATGTTGCTCACGCTCATTAACGATTTGTTGGATCTCTCCAAAATTGAAGCGGGGAAACTGGAGCTGGCGCGCCTTGAATTCTCCATGCGAAAACTGCTTGCGGAAGTAATGGAACTCTTTGCCGAAAGCGCCGCCCGTAAGCAAATCCAGTTGACGAGCGTTGTCGAAGCCGATGTCCCGCTGCTGCTATACGGTGATCCAATGCGCTTGCGCCAAGTGCTGACGAATCTGATTGCGAATGCGCTCAAGTTTACTGAGCAAGGGGAAGTGACTATCGAGGTCAAAAGTCAAAAGTCAAAAGTCAAAAGTCAAAAAGTGAATGATGGAGTTAACGACTTGCGACTTGCGACTTGCGACTTGTTCTTCTCGGTCCGCGATACTGGCGTAGGCATCCCTCCGAACGCCCAGGCGCGCATCTTTGAGGCGTTTGCGCAAGCCGATGACTCAACGACGCGGAAGTATGGCGGCACCGGACTGGGCTTAAGCATCGCGCGACAGTTGGTCGACCTCATGCACGGCGAAATTGGCGTCGCGAGCGCCGCGGGCCACGGGTCCACTTTTTGGTTCACTGCACGATTCGATCTCACGAGGCGGATTGTCGCGAGCGATGAGAAACAATTAGTGATTACCGTTCCGTCATCCGAGGACGCATTTAACGAGGCGCTGTCTTGGCCTATTGAGGTGTTGCTCGCCGAAGATAATCCGATCAATCAACAGGTCACCCGCCGTCTCTTGGAAACCTTTGACTGTAGCGTCTCCGTGGTGGAAAATGGACGACAAGCGCTTGCTGCCCTACAACACAAGGCGTATGCGCTGCTCTTGCTCGATTGTCAGATGCCTGAGATGGACGGGTTTATGACGACCCGAGAAATTCGTCGCCAAGAAGTATTGGCAAAGACGGGACATCAACTCATTATCGCGCTGACCGCCAACGCTATGGCGGGAGATCGGGAGCAGTGCCTCGCTGCGGGCATGGATGACTATCTCAGTAAACCGTTTACGCGCAAGCAGTTAGCGGCGGTGCTGCTGCGCTGGCTGCCTGAGCAGAGCCGCCCGAGGCAAAAGGTGTCCGCGTGGCAACTGGATGCTGATGCGCTCAGCCACATTCGCGAGCTCCAGGAGGCCGGAGCTCCGGGCATGCTTGAGTCGGTAATCCGCAGCTATCTTGCGCACTCTCCAGAGATCATCGAGAAGCTGCAACGTGCGATCTCTCATGCTGATCCTCATGCCCTGCGCTATGCAGCCCATACGTTGAAATCGAGCAGTGCAAGCTTAGGGGCGGCCACGCTTGCCGCCTTATGCAAAGATCTCGAAATGATGGGCGTTGCCGGAACCACGATTCCTGCTGTCGAAGTGCTCCCAATCCTGGAGATGGAGTACCTGGAGGTGCGAGAAGCTCTTTCTCTAGAGCTGCAAAGGAGCCTGTAACGGTGGAACCTGCGACAGAAAATGAACGCCCGGTGGTTTTGATTGCAGACGACGATCAAACGATGCGGCTCCTCGTGCGCGGGGCGTTCGAGCAAGCTGGGTTTATCGTGGAAGAGGCGACCACCGGCGAGCAAGCCGTTGCTTCTTTTTCTCTTGTGCGACCGGACCTGGTGCTGCTGAACGTACTCATGCCGGGGATGGACGGCTTTGCCGCTTGCGAAAGGATTCGCGCCCTCTCCGGTGGCGAGCATGTGCCGGTCCTCATGGTGACGGGGCTGAATGACACTGCGTCCATTCGACGCGCGTACGAGGTCGGGGCTACTGACTTCATTACGAAGCCGATCAACTGGATTATTCTAGGACAGCGAGCACAGTATATTCTGCGGGCAAGCCGCTCTCTTGGCGCGCTTCGTCGCAGTGAGACGCACAATCGGACTTTGTTAGAAGAAGCGAGAAGGAATGCGGAGGAATTACGACAAGCAAAAGAAATTGCTGAAACTGCTGATCGGACAAAGTCTGAGTTTTTAGCGACAATGTCCCATGAATTGCGGACCCCGCTTCATGTGATCTTAGGGTATGAAGACTTGCTGCTCGATGGCTCCTGTGGCGTCTTGACCGACGAACAAACCCACGCGTTGTTGCGGATACGCAGCAATGCAAAGAATCTCCTTGACCTCATCTCCGCCGTGCTTGATGTGAGCCAGCTTGCTGCGGGAAAACTCTTGGTGGAACATCAATCCGTGTCTATTCCTGAGCTGCTCCGACAAGTGGAGACTGAAACCCAAGAATTACGCGAACGATCAAATCTCCACTTTGTCTGGAGCCAGCAGGGGAACCTTCCTCTCCTGCAAACCGACCCTGGGAAGCTCAAAATCATCATCAAAAATCTTCTCAACAACGCCATTAAATTCACTCCGCAAGGGTCGGTGACCATTGCCGCGCGCAGCAGTGCTGACGGCGTAGAAATCAGTGTGGCTGATACCGGGAGGGGCATTCCCGCTGACGCGTTGGCGTCGATTTTTGAACCCTTTCGTCAGCTTGACGACGCCACGAGCCGCGCTCATGGAGGATCGGGTTTAGGATTGCATATCGTGAAGCGGCTGTTGGATTTGCTTGGTGGTCGGGTGGCGGTTGAAAGCCAAATCGGGCAAGGCACGATCTTTCGCGTGTGGTTGCCGACACAAGCGTCTGCCGCATGACAAGCGAAAAATTTTCCTTGACATAATATTAAGCGTTCTCGTTTTTCCCTTTCGACCCGCAAATCCCGATTCCCGAGGACTGCATCGCACCCAGGGTGAACGCGCTTCGACCCTTGTAAAAAGAAGGAGTTAGGATAGAGAA
>CAYTVL010000085.1:0-17987 GCA_964441775.1 uncultured Enterobacteriaceae bacterium | reverse complement strand
CTACTTGATGCAACTCCTCGGTTTTCACAGCACTTGAAGCGCGTTTACCGTGGCCTTTCCTGAGAGCGAGTACGTCTTTAAGCATGCACTGACGCAGGACGTGGCCTACAACTCTGTGCTCATCGAGCGGCGCAAAACCTTGCACGAACAAACGGGCCAAGCGATCGAGCAGCTCTACAAAGACAACCTAGAAGAGCGCTACAGCGACTTGGCGCATCACTACAGTCGCAGCAGCAATGCAGAGAAGGCCATCGAGTATTTACAGAAGGCTGGACGACAAGCGACCCAGCGAGTCGCGTATGCAGAAACGATTCGTCATCTTACTGTGGCTCTGGACCTGCTCAAGACACTGCCAAGCTCACCTGAGCGCGACCAGCGAGAGCTAACCTTTCACATGGCCCTGGGCCCCGCATTGATGAACACGAAGGGCTACGGAACCCAAGAAGTGGAACAAACATACACGCGCGCTTTGGAGTTGTCTCAGCAGATCGGCGAGCCTTCTCAGCGCTTCTTGGTGTTGCGGCAACTATGTCTCCTCTACGAATTACGCTCGGAATTACAGAAGGCTCGTACGTTGGCAGAGCAGCTCTTTGCTTTAGCTCGGAGTTTGCAAGACCCAACATTCCTCCTGCAAGCGCATGTAGCGATGAGCGCAATTTTGTTTGACCTGGGAGAGTTCCCCGCCTCCCGCGCTCACTTAGAGCAAATACTGGCCCTATACGATTCCGCACAGGATCGGTCTCAGAGTTTACTCTACGGACAAGACCCCCAGGTGTATGGGCTCTCTTATGGGACCTATCCCCTCTGGTTTCTGGGCTATCCAGACCAAGCACAGAGGAAGAGTGTTGAGGCAATTGCATTGGCTCGGGAACTGGCGCTTCCCTTCGATGTCGCGCGGGCTTTGTTCTTTGCCGCCCAATTGCATCTCTATGGCCGTGAAGCGCGAACTGCTCAAGCGCACGCAGAGGAAGCCATAAAAATTGGAATCGAACACGGCTTCCCCCACAGAGTAGCAATAAGCACGATGACGTATGGCTGGTCGCTAGCCGCCCAAGGGCAAGAAACTGAAGGGATTGCGCAACTGCGTCAAGGGTTGGCGGCCTATCAAGCCACCGGGTCAGAACTCGGACGCCCAACCTATCAGGGTCTCCTCGCTGAAGCGTATGCAAGAGTGGGACAGGTTGAGGACGGACTGGCGCTCCTCGGCGAGGTCTTAGCAAGAGTAGACAAAACTGGGGAACGGTACTATGAGGCTGAGCTGTATCGGCTTAAAGGCGAGCTGACTCTGCAAAGAGAGTTCAATGTTCAAGGTTCCACGTTCCAAGGCCCCAACACCCAGTCCCTAACACCTAGCCCTCAAAGCGAAGCCGAAGCGTGTTTCCTCAAAGCCATCGAGATTGCACAAAAGCAACAAGCCAAATCGCTGGAGCTGCACGCCACCGTGAGCCTTGCTCGTCTGTGGCGAACACAAGGCAAGCAACACGCAGCTTGTAACATGTTAGCTGCCGTCTACAACTGGTTCACCGAAGGGTTTGACACGGTTGATCTGAAAGAGGCGAAAGCGTTGCTGGAAGAGCTCGGTCAGACCGCAGCAGCGCCGTGAGCGTGGTTCCCACTTCGACAACTTCGGCGTGAACCGCTATAAAAAACCTAGAGAGGAGCCTTTCTTATGGATATTGGAAAAGTAGGCATTTGGTTTTTCCTTGATGCAATGTCAGCGCAGGAAAGCGCGCAGTTTGCCCAGTCGGTCGAGAAGGCGGGCTACCGCGCGTTGTGGATTCCCGAGGCAGTGGGACGCGAACCATTCCCGCACGCGGCCTATCTGCTGAGCCGGACCGAGCAGCTCTCGATCGCCACGGGGATTGCGAACATCTGGGCGCGTGACCCGATCACAATGGCGGCAGCGTCAAAAACGGTCGCGGAACTTTCGGGCGGACGCTTCGTGCTCGGCATTGGCGTGAGCCACAAACCGTTGGTGACAAACCTGCGCGGCCACAGTTACGACAAGCCGTATAGCTACATGAAGGAGTATTTGCCAAAGATGAAAAGTGCGCTTTATCGCGCGCCTGAGCCGAAGGAGGAAGTGCCGATCCTCATCGCCGCATTGCATCCAAGGATGCTGGCGCTCGCGGCGGAACAGACCAAAGGCACGCACACGTACTTCGTCCCGCCGGAACACACGGCCAAGGTGCGCGCGCAGATCGGCCCTGATCCGTGGATTTGCGCCGCACAAGCAGTGATTCTCGAAAAGGACGCCACCAAGGCCCGCACGATGGCGCGTCAGTACATGAAGACCTACGTCCCCCGGCTCCCGAACTACACCAACAATTTGAAAGCTCTCGGCTATGGGGATGCAGAGTTTGAGAACGGTTGCAGCGACCGTCTCGTCGATGACATCGTGGCCTGGGGCAGTGAAGACAAAATTCGTGACCGCATCAACGCCCATCTCAAAGCCGGCGCCACACACGTCTGCATTTTGCCGATCCGTTCGGACAACGAATCGCTGCCCGATCCGCGCGCAGTCGAAGCGTTCGCGCCACGCTGACGTGTTTCAGTGCGTACTGTCATTCTGAGCCACAGCCCCTCATCGGGCTCAGGATAAACCCTGCGAAGGCGAAGAATCTCATGAACCGACACTGCTTAACGAGATTCTTCAGCCTGCGGCCTTAGAATGACATCCCTAGAGCTCGCCTACTTGATCGCAATTGGATTCACGGCCGAGCCGCAGCCATAGACCAGCTTGAGCGGGGCGCCGGCAAAGAGAAATGTATACTGTTTGTCTTTGTCACAATCCTCGGCTAAGTCCTTCAGCCACACGATTTCATTAAAAATGACGCCAAGATTACAGAGCAACGCGGCGTGCAATACACCCATGCCGTCGATCTTTTTATTGAAACCCTGCTCACAACCGATATTGTCGGCAGTAATGGAGGGGATCTCCATGTCATGAAACCACTGCACCAGTTCTTTGCTGTATTCTAGCCCGGGTTCATCGAACTCGCCGCCAGGAAAAAGTCCTTCTTGGCCTTCTTCGTAAAAGCGATTGAGCCAACCGGTGTGCAACACGATGATATCGTGCTTCTCGATCGTCACGTTCTGCTGTTTGGCCGCAGCTAACAGATCGTCTAGCGTAATGCCTTCACCTTGGTCAAGATGTTTCTTCCCCTTGAAGCGAGCGGCATCGATCAAAACGCCACGACCGATCACGCCATGATTGGCGATGGGCTCGATCGAGCACTTCTGTAGGCCGCCGATCGTGGTCTTCGAGTCGTAGCCGTTGTACAGTTTGTCGCCATACCAAGCGTGCCCCAAGGCGTCATATTGCGTGGTGCCCTGAGGGTACATGACGATCACGTCATCAGAATACTTGAGCCCGCCCTTGAATGGTTTGGAGCGGCCGCTGATATAAAAACCTTCGTCGTGCGTCAGCGTATGGATCGGCTGTGAACGAATGGGATGCAGCGGGTCGCCCTGAGGCCGCGCCACCGGTACTCCCAACATAAAGGTCTTGCCTTGCTTCACCGCACGAACGCCGCGCAGCACTTCTTCGTTCGTCAGGAAGTTGAGGCAGCCAAGTTCATCATCCGCTCCCCAGCGTCCCCAGTTCTTCGGGGAATCTTTCAAGAATTCAGTGTAATCGGTCTGTTTCTCCGCCATAACTTTTCCTCCTTCACAATTTTGCGGACTCTTGTTCTCTATCTCAGCAAGTAGCAGTCAGTCCAGATGGCGCCAGCAGGCTTCTTCCTGCTTCGACAAGTTGACAATGAACCGCTATAAGCAGGAAAAGACTTTCACCATTTGGAGGAGTGTAACCATGAAATTCGGCCTCTTCGGTATCAACATGAACGTCTGTAGCAATCCTGAGGCGGCGGCGCGGATCGCTCAAGCAGCGGAAGCTGCCGGGTTTGAATCGGTGTGGACCGGGGAGCATGTGGTGCTTCCAGATCCACAAGCACCGCCCTCGCCTCTGCCGCCGTTGTATCCACTGCTCGACCCCGCCATCGCTCTCGCCTTTATCGCCGCGCATACCAAGAAGGTGAAGCTGGGCACGGGTATTATCATTTTGCCGCAGCGGAACCCGCTCGTACTCGCCAAAGAGCTTGCGAGCGTCGATGTGGTCTCCAACGGGCGGCTGATTTTTGGTCTCGGGATTGGCTACCTCAAAGCGGAATTCGACGCCCTCGGCGCGCCGTTCGCCCAGAAAGGGCCTCGGTCTATGGACTACGTTCAAGCCATGAAAGAGATCTGGACGCAAGAGAAGCCAGCATACGCGGGCAAGTTCGTTTCCTTTCATGATATTCAATCGCGGCCACAGCCCGTGCAGAAGCCGCACCCACCCATCGTCATCGGTGGACACACCAAAGAGGCGTATCAGCGCGCGGTTCAATACGGCAATGGCTGGTATGGATTTGCGCTCGATGTGGAAGCAACCACGAAATGTCTGGCTGGACTCAAGGAAGCCGCGACTCAGGTTCAACGCCCTGCGGAACTTGGCGAGTTAGAGATCAGCATCACGCCTGGGCCAGCACTCGATCTCGACATGGCGAAACGCTATGCCGACCTCGGCGTGCAGCGCTTAATCCCCTTCCGACGAGCAAAAACGGAACAAGAACTACTTGATTTTGTCAGCCATACGAGAGATGGGATGATCGGGAAGATCTGAGCAGTCTGCAAATTGTCCAGGTTAATAGTGCGGCAAAATATCAGCCGCCGCCAGAGCAACTCCGCCGGGCAGCAAGAGCATATCGCCGCTGCCTGCGGAGCGCTCCACGCGATAGCGTTGGGCGACCGGGTCAGGATCGCTGAACATTTCGATTTTCCGATCAATGAGGTTCAGGATCCAGTATTCAGGAATGTTACTTCTCGCGTATGCGGTAGTCTTCTGTCCTCGATCGTACGGAAGACTGCTCCCAGCAACTTCGATTAACAATAGGATTTGATCTGGTCTCGGATGTGCAAACATGTAGCTGTCCGGGTCCGGCAGACAAACAGCGATATCAGGCTCTGGCTCGCTCCAATCGTCCAACATAATTGGGAGTTGGATCCGAATGGCAACGGACGCTCCAAGTACACGCATCAGAACCGAAGGAACAAGGGTGAGGACACCGGCATGCGGTGGATTCTGTGGCGGCATGGTGATGATTTCCCCATCCAGCAACTCGACTCGTTTGTCAACAAACAATCCCGCATCGCCCATACGATGGTATTCATCGCGAGTAAAACGATAGAGAGTCGGAACGGCAACAGCGCCAGCAGCCATACAGGCATCCTAGAGCGGCACGAGCAGCAGAGCAAGACGACAATAACCGAACCGTCGCCATGCCTACCCAGCTAGCGGGACCCCTTGCTCGCCCAGCTTGCCGTAGGTGAGCCCTGCAAAAGCGGGCGTGTTCTTCGCCGCTTCAGCGAACGCTTCGGAGATGGACACGGGCTCGAAGCCGCCGAGTTTACCACCGAGGGTCGCCAACACTTCCCAGCCTGGCTTCGACTGTTGCGGCGGCGGGAACGCTTGTTTGATGCGTTGCACGCGACCAGCACAGTTGGTGAATGTCCCGTCGGTTTCCGTCGCGGCGCCAATCGGCAAGATGACGTCCGCATAGTTGGTCATCTCTGTATAATCGGTGTCGCACACAATCACCTGCACGTGCTCAAGCGCCGCGTCAAGTTTTTCTGGCGCGAAGGCAGTCGCCAGATCAGCGCCAAAGACAAGCAGCGCTTTGACTTCGCCCTTTTCCGCAGCAGCGAGAATATCCGTGGCGGACGGTCCACCGTTGAGCAGGCCGAGCGCCTGCAAACCGCGGGTATTGGGGTTCTTATCGGCTTTAATCAAGAAGTTATCGTGTAATGCGCCCTCAGGAGACCAGGAAAATCCGGCGATGCGCTCAGTCCCGATTTGTTCCTTCAGGAGTCGCGTGAACAGATAGGCTTCTTCATTCGTCGCTTTCGCCCCGACGATGCCAGCCACGGCGCTTGCCCCGTGTTGCTCCTTGGCTTCAGTCAGCGTTCTTACGGTCACAGTGACCGCTCGGTCCCAAGTCGCCGCGACAAAATCCTGCTCGCCACGCACCGATGGCCGCATGAGGCGGCTTTCCTTTTGCAGCTCTTTGTACGAGAGCCGCCCCTCGTCGCACATCCAGTATTGATTGACATCGGGATTGTAACGCGGCCGGAAACGGTACATCTGGCCGCGACGATGGTACACGTCAATGTTGCAGCCATTTGCGCAACGCGTGCAGATCGATTCAGTTTTCTGGAGATACCACACCCGAGCTTTGAAGCGAAAATCCTTGCTCGTCAGCGCGCCGACGGGGCACACATCAACGACATTGGCCGAGTACGGATTGTCCAATTTTTTGTCTGGGAAGAGATCAATGTAGGTTCGATCTCCACGGGAGAACAGACCAAGCTCACTTGTCTTAGTGACTTCGTCAAGAAAGCGAGTGCAGCGGGCGCACAAGATGCACCGTTCCTGGTCCAACACGACTTGCGGACCGAGGTCAACAACTTTTCGTTTTTCTACTTTTGCTTCTATTTCCATCTGACTACGGTACTTGCCGTAGTCCATGTAATAATCTTGCAGTTTACATTCGCCGGCCTGGTCGCAGATCGGGCAATCGATAGGGTGATTGATTAAAATGAATTCCAGCACCGCCGCCTGCGCCACCTTGGTCTTAGGGCTCGTGGTCTTCA
This sequence comes from uncultured Enterobacteriaceae bacterium, assembly GCA_964441775.1. Lineage (GTDB taxonomy): Bacteria > Desulfobacterota > Binatia > Bin18 > Bin18 > SYOC01. Next base: position 11,297 of record CAYTVL010000085.1, on the reverse strand, counting down.
CCACCATGCCCTCAGTCACTTTAGTATTGCAAGCGATCTGCAGCTTCGGCATCTTGTCAATTTCGACAAGACACATGCGACAGTTACCGGAAATGCTCAGTCCGGGATGGTAACAATAATGGGGAATCTCAATCCCCAGGCGTTCCGCTGCTTGAATGAGGTTGAGACCGTCCTCGACCGTAATTTCTTGGCCGTCAATTTCGAGTTTTGGCATTGGTTCCTCTTCGCTATCAGCGCGCTGAAAGTAATCAGCAGCCAGTATTCAATAGACAGTATCGCATAGGCTACAGGCTACAAGGAGCGGTGGGGAAAGCCCTGAAGCTTACAGCCTTTAGCCTACTGTTCTCTACGCCGCATGCTGATGCACGGCGTCCCCATTTTTCTTGAAGGGGCAGCCACCTTGAGTGATATGCGCAATAAATTCATCGCGGAACTTCGAGAGGAAACTCTGCGTGGGCATCGCCGCCGCATCCGCCAGCACGCATACCGTGTTCCCCATCATGTTCGTACAAATCCGGTCCATGAGCTCAATGTCTTCGGATTTCCCATCGCCGGTTTCCAGGCGAGTTAACAACTTGTGCAGCCAGCCCGTTCCTTCGCGGCACGGCGAACACTGGCCACAGGACTCCATGTGGTAGAAGCGATCAATCACTTCCAATGCTTTGACCATGCACGTATCTTCATCCATCACGACAATGCCAGCCGAGCCGAGGAACGCATTGATCTTGCGCATGGAATCGAAATCCATCGCCACATCAATCTCATCCGCTGTGAGAATCGGGAACGAGGAGCCGCCGGGCATCACCGCTTTGAGCTTTTTGCCGCCGAGAATCCCACCAGCATGATCGTACAAAATGGAACGGAGCGAGACGCCCATCGGCAGTTCATAGAGGCCAGGCTTTTCCACGTGACCGCTGACACAATAAATTTTGGGACCGGGACCACTTTCCGGTCCGATGGCTTTGAACCACGCAGCGCCGTTTTGCATAATCAGAGGTACGCACGCCAGTGTTTCCACATTGTTCACAATCGTCGGAGAGCCAAAGAGTCCGTAGACCGCAGGAAACGGCGGCTTAATACGTGGGTAGGCTCGTTTTCCTTCCAACGACTCGATCAGCCCCGTCTCCTCACCGCAGATGTACGCGCCTGCGCCCCGATGGATGTAAACATCCAGATCGTAGCCCGTGCCGAAAATATTTTTGCCGAGATATCCCTTTGCATACGCTTCAGCGATTTGTTCTTCCAGACGCTTGGCGCCAAACACGAACTCGCCACGAATGTAGATGTAGGCGGTGTGGCACTTAATCGCATACGAAGAGATCAGAATGCCTTCGAGCAGAATATGGGTGTTCCATTCGATGAGCGCACGATCTTTGAAAGTGCCGGGTTCGCTTTCATCGGCATTGCAACATAAGTAGACTGGTTTCTGTGAGTCCTTGGGCAAGAACCCCCACTTCATGCCGGTACCGAACCCCGCGCCGCCGCGGCCGCGCAAGTTCGAGGCCTTTACCTGATCGACGACTTCTTCCGGCTTCATGGTGGTAAGCGTTTTGCGCGCCGCTTCATATCCACCATTCGCCACGTAGACATCGAGATTATGGATGCCAGGGACATCCAAGTGACGCAGGAGCACCTTTTCGGTCATACGTTTTGCCTCGTCTCACGAGAGATACAGTAGAAAAATCAAGGGGAAAGACACCGTGGGGAAGATATCGGCTGGGGTACGAGGTGTCAACGACGGAGAACCGTACTCACACAGTCTCCAGAGATGCTGGAGACGCCCTCAGCTCGACATACTCATTCGCCAACCGCGCGAACTCCTCGATGCTCAATGTCTCCCCGCGCCGTTGCAAATCAATGCCAGCGCGCTTCTCGATCGCGTCGAGGTCTTGATAGCCTGCGGCTTTGAGCGCATTACGCAGGGTTTTCCGTCGCTGTGCAAAAGCGGCTTTGACCACATGCTGAAACCTCTTGACATCATGGACGGCAACCCGAGGTTTTTCTTGAAACACTAGCCGGACGACTTGCGACTCGACTTTCGGGGCGGGGAAAAAACTGCGCGGACCAACCGTGCAGACGGTGTCTACAGTCGCATAGAGTTGCGTCAGCACCGACGGCACACCGTACGCCTTCGAGACGGGGCCAGCCGTCAAGCGCTCCGCGACTTCTTTCTGGATCATAACGGTCACTTCAGGAAATTGTCGTCGATGTTCCAAGAGACGGAACAGAATCGGCGTAGCCACATTGTACGGCAAGCTCGCCACCACATGAATTGTTGGCTCTGAGAAAGCGGTAGCCACATCGAGCGCGAGAAAATCCGCGCGCAACACTTGCGCGTGCGAACAATTGGCAAAGCGACTCTGCAGTCGTTCCGCTAACATCTTGTCAACTTCGACAAGATAAAGTTTCCCTGCGCATTCCGCTAACTGATCGGACAAGACGCCGAGGCCTGGACCAATCTCTAAGATTGCATCGGTTGGCTGAATCCGCGCCGCAGCCAACATGCGATCGACCACGGTTTGCTCAATAAGAAAATGTTGACCGAAGTGCTTATGCGGTCGCACCCCTAATTCGCCGAGAGCAAATCGGGTCTGTTGTAGGAGCGTCGTCACGAGTTAGAGCCGTAGCGTTGCCGAGGCGTTGAGGTCGAGCCCGGCGCGCTGTCCTTGTGCTAACCGCCAGGCGCCGGCAAACGCAATCATCGCCGCATTGTCCGTACAAAACTGAGGCGAAGGAACGAAAATCTGCAAGCCAAGGGTTTCCCCTTCTTCACGCATGCGCTGGCGTAATCGTGAGTTCGCGGAGACGCCGCCAGATACGACAATACGCGACAACCCATGCGCCGTCGCGGCTGCGAGTGTCGGCCCCACGAGCATATCCACCACCGCCTCTTGATAACTCGCGGCAATGTCTTCCATTCGGTAATGAGTTCTTTCTTCTGATTGCAGGAACTGACGCAAAGCGGTTTTGAGCCCGCTATAGCTGAACCCGACTTTCCCGTTTTTCAAATGGGCGCGGGGAAAGCGAATCGCCGAGACATTTCCTTGTTGCGCCAATCGATCAATGATGCGACCACCCGGGTAGCCGAGCCCCAGCATCTTCGCCGCTTTATCGAACGCCTCGCCGGCGGCGTCGTCCCGTGTCCCGCCCAAGGTCAGATAATCGCCTAGACCTTGCGCCACATACAAGCTGGTGTGTCCACCGGAGACGATCAAGCAGAGGAAGGGAAAAGGAACAACCTGTTCAATTTGTATAGCCAGCAAATGTCCTTCGATGTGGTTGACGCCGATCAAAGGCAAGTTCTTCGCCATCGCCAGAGATTTGGCCAGGGATACTCCCACCAGCAAGGATCCCACCAGGCCAGGCCCACAGGTCACGGCAATTCCATCGAGTTGATCGAGTTGCACGGCGGCCGCGCTCAGCGCACGATCAAGTACGGGCAGCACGTTATGCAGATGATGCCGAGAAGCAAGCTCAGGAACAACACCACCGTAGGGGCTATGCACCTCATCTTGCGAGGAGACGATACTGCTTAACACCGTAGACCCGCACAAAACCGCCGCAGCCGTGTCGTCGCACGAGGTTTCTAGGCCGAGAATGGTGAACGGTTCACTGGACAAGCGCATTACTCGGCGGCGGCTCCTCTTCCGGCAGACGCGCTAAGGCGCTCAGCACTTTCAAATTGGCGGGCTGGAAACGGAGAGATTTTTGGTACGCGATCCGGGCTTGCTTATAATCGTTCAAGTCCTCGTACACGAGGCCCTTCATGTTATCCGTTTCCCCGAGCCAAGCTCGTTCGGTATGCGGGAATAGAAGCTCGGCTTTCTGCAAAAACGCCAAAGCCCGCTTGTGGTCCCCACGGGCAAAAGCAATGCGACCGAGAAAGTAATAGCTGTAGGGAAGGAAAGGCGCGAGGCTGATCGCGTGCTCGAATTGCTCCTCCGCTTGTTCCCAATGCTCTTGGTCAAAATTTTCCTTGCCCGTTTCGACGAATTGGAACGCCGCGAGATCACGACCAGAAAAAGAAGCCACAGTTGGCAAAGGGGGTAGGCCGATCACGGTTGGCGGAGCAGTCTCCCATTCCGATGGACGCGACATGAAGGGAGGAATTTCCGCCGGCGCGGAAGGCTCCATCGACGGCGTTGGTTCCGCCGTCGTCGAGGGAAACTGCGTGCGTTGCTCATCAGGGGAATCCATTTCTTCTTCGACAGAGGATGGAGGATGTTCGTATCCTTCCCGTACCGAATTGGCGTCGGATTCCTCTGGAGACAAGTCTTCCTCTTGTACCGCCTTACCAGAAGGAAGCACCTGTTCTGCTTCGTCGTCATGCATGAGAACATCTTTTACGTTTTCCGCTCGCGCGAGGGGAAACAAGAAAACGCTCAAGCCCAGGATTGCTCCGTAGAGCAATCGCCCTTTTCCTTCGGCGCGCCGTCGCATCGTTCGTGTAAACAAAATCAAAAGAGACGCCACCAGGGTTTCCTTTCTGTCGCTCCACTCGGAGGAGAGGACAAAGAAGTCGGCGACGCTGGCGATTGGATCGGTACGGCATCTGGCGTCGGACGAGGGGTAAACGGGGATCCAGTTTCAATACGAGTGACGCCGAAACCAGGCTGCACGTTTGTTGGTGTTGGTTCTTCCACAGCATAGGAAGCCTCCTCCGACACGGAAGGACAAGAAAATTCATCGGGCTGTTCACCGAAGTCACTTCGATGCCGCACGCGAATCCCAGGAGGGGGAGCAAAACAAGTCACTGGATCGCTTTCGGTGGCGCGTTTCATGAACTCTGTCCAAATCGGCAGCGCCGCCTGGCCACCAGAAAGATGAAGCGACTCTCGATGGTCGAATCCTACCCAGACAACAGTGAGGAGTTCCGGCGTGAAGCCCACGAACCACGCGTCTCCATAATCGTTGGTCGTGCCGGTTTTTCCCGCCGCTGGTCGCACGAAGCCCATCCGCCGCGACTCGCGGGCGGTGCCGTTTTCCACCACTCCTTCCATGAGGTGCGTGATCATATACGCCACGTCAGGAGGGATAACCTGTTCAACTTGGAGAGACCGCCGTTCCAAGGTTTCTCCTTCTTGGTTGACAATTTTCTTGATAGGCAATGGAACCACACGAATACCTTGATTCGCCAACGTGCTGAACGCTACAGCCACTTCGTATGGCGTCACTTCGGCTGATCCTAGCACCATGGAGGGATATAATGGTAACGGACTCACAAAGCCTAACTGTCGCGCCGTGTCGCGTATTGACTTGAGGCCCACTTGTTGGGCAATCCGAGCAGTCGCCGCGTTCAGTGATTGCTCCAAAGCTCGTCGCATTGTCACCGTTCCGTAGTATCTGTCGTTATAGTTCCCAGGGCTCCACACTTGATCGCCGAAAGACCATGAGAACGGCGCATCCAATACGGCGCTCGTTGGCAGAAATCGCCCTTTATGCTGCTCACGTTCCCTGGCAAGAGCGGTCAGATACACCACGGGTTTGAAGACCGACCCAGGCTGACGATGTGCTTGCGTGACCCGGTTGAATTGGGACGCCTGATAGTCGCGTCCGCCCACCATAGCCAATACTTCACCGGTTTGCGGACGCATGGCGATCAAACACGCCTGGAGTTGCTCTTCAGGCTTGGCTCTGCGCAAATTCCGATGCTGCGCCTCAAGCCTTTCCATCCCCTTGCGCACGACTTCTTGAGCGACCCTCTGCAGGCGCATGTCTAAAGACGTCAGAATATGCAGCCCCGCCGTGGTCAGCGCATCACTTGGATAACGCGCCTGCAATTCATCTCGTACGAAGTCAGCAAAGTACGGGGCTTCATTCACATCCGCGGGCAGTTGCCGATGAGCAATCGGCTCTTGTAGAGCGGCATCGTACTCTTCTTGCGTCAGGTCGCCATGCTCACGCATCCGCTGCAAGACATAATTTCTACGTTGTAATGCCGAATCGGGATGCCGAGTCGGCGCATAGAGATTGGGCGCTTTCACCATGCCGGCAAGAATCGCCATTTCACCTATAGTGAGATCTCGCGGTTCTTTGCCAAAATAAAAACGCGCCGCCTCCCACATCCCTAAGATGCTTTTCGCGCCCCGTTGACCCAGATAGATTTCGTTCAAATAGTTTTCCAGGATTTCCAGCTTCGAGTAATGCAGTTCTAGGACCAGAGAGATACACGCTTCAACCATCTTGCGACGTAAGGTGCGCTCTTGGGTGAGAAAGAAATTTTTCACAAGTTGCTGAGTCAGCGTGCTGCCGCCTTGGGTCGTCCGTCCAGCGGAAAAGTTGGCTAGTCCGGCGCCAAGGATTCGTAAGGGATCAATTCCTTCATGCTCAAAGAACCGCTGGTCTTCCGCCGCTAAAAGCGCCTTGACGAGCAAAGAAGGCACTTCATACAGTTTTACGACCCGGCGTTCTTCCCAGGCTTGATCATAGAGACTGGTAATCACTTCAGGATCGACCTCGACGCTCCGCAACTCGCTTCCATCATCAAGGTCGGTAAGCTTTTCGATACGCTCCTCCGCCAGATCAATGTTGATGCGCCGGGATCTCCGTTGGAAGTCGCTTGGGGCGGGCGAATCATGTAAGAAGAGCTGCAGAGCTTTATGGGATGGGGCGTAAAAATATTCTCCGCTTGATTGAACAGATTGACTCGTAGATCGATAATCCAAACGGTTCAGAAGATCGAGCAGTCCCATCTCGGCGATATCAACCCCAGGGTAAAGCGGAGTTGGCGCGACGTAGAGCTTTGATGGCATATCCCATTGATGATGAGAAAATCGCGTCGTCACTTCGGATTCAAGATTTTTATAGAACCTCCATCCCACAATTCCCACCAAAAGGGTGAGGCTCAAGAAGGTGACAAGTATCGCCCGCCAGAATGCTCGGCGCATCTCTTTTTTACTCACTTTTCTTCAATATGGAAGATTTGCTGTTCTGCGATCGGAGTAAGGGTTGCTGAAGTTCGAAGGCCCGAACACAATGGAGCGCCGATGTTCGCTCACACTTGTTACGTGACAGAAGTCAAAGAGCAACGCCGGTTCTTTTCTTCTATAGGGAGGGACTAAGGACTACGGGACAAAACTCCTCCAGTCTGCAAACCGTCAACGTGTCATTGCGAGCGGAGCGAAGCAATCTTTGCCTTAGGTTTTCGATTCTTGCGAGATTGCTTCGTCGTCTACGACTCCTCGCAATGACAGGCTCCTTGATTTCCGTTCGTGGGTTTTGTCTCAAAGTCCTAAGACTTTTTTGCGATTTCCACATAACGCATACGCAGGTCGAACAAAGCATTCTCAAGCATCGCTTCCTCAGGAGCATCAAGATTACCTTTTGTTTTCAATTTTAACATGGCCAACAGATCAATCGTTTGTCTTGCCGCCGCTAAATCAATATGCTTCGTCTGTCCTGGAGGAGGAGCAACTTCACCCATAAACATCAAGGCCTGAGTGGTCAATCCCAACAGAAAGCCTGAGAACGAAATCGGCTCAGAGACAGGGCTGCTCCTCTCTCGTTCGACGTGGGGTTGCGATCCAGACTGTGCGGGTTGCTCTCCTTGAGCAGCCTCAGCAGTATTTTGTTCAGTTTCTTCGCTCCGCGCTTCTCCGGTCTCTGGAGAAAACCGTCGTCGGTCTTGAACACGAAATCCACGTCCGCTCTCTTGTTCTTCCGCTGCCATGGTTACAGCCTCCCTAAAAAAACGCCTCCGGATGGTCGTCAATCAATATATTTCCTCACGTCGCGAAAAGAAAGATCTCTGCTCAGCACTCCAATAATTTTTCCCTCACTGCAGCGATAGGAATTTCGGCAAGCGCAATACCTTCAGCTTGTGGATAAGCAGACCGATACGAAGCGTTGTGGAGGACGGACAATTTCCCACCGAGGGGCCGCCATTGTTGTGGTTGCGTAGGACCAAACACCACCACGCCGCGCGCGCCGATTGCCCCAGCGAGATGGCTCACGCCAGAATCGTTCCCCACATATCGATCGACTCGGCTTAATAGCGCCGCCACTTGCCATACCGATAATCCTGAAATAATCTCGCCAACTTCTCGCCATTCTTGTACTTCGGAGGCTTCGGCAGGCCCAAGGAGAATCAAGGCTTTCCCTCGTTGCTGGCTCTGCCACCATGCGGCAATACGACGAAAGCCCTCAGCACTCCATCGCTTTTTCTTTCCCCCACTTCCGGGGTGAAGGAGCAATGTTTTTTGAGAAAGGTCCCAATCTTGTTGATGCCAATATTGGTCTCGCCACTGTAGAACAGCCTCTGGAATCCGTAGCGAAGGACGTCTCAGATCATCGACACCGACGCAACGCAAATAATACGCTACAGCATGACTCTCCTCTTGGCCAATAAAAAAAGCAAAAGAACGGACACGACCGGACGACAGTGCTTGCAAATTGTCAACAACTTGGACATTGGTATGGCCATACCACGACACGATGGCGGAGAAAGAAGAGAAAAATTGGTGAGCTTCCTCAGACACGAGAGGTGGAAAAAGGAACAACTGAGAAAAAATCTGTCCTTCAAGGGAGATCACATCTTTTGCAAAAGGGAGAGCGGAGTACAACTCAAAGGCTTCGCCTCTGACCGCAAGCACACACGTCTGCGGATACTCCTGACTCAGATGCTGAATAGCTGGTAATGCGCACACGGCGTCACCGAGGCTGCCTGGGAAAAGCACGAGTCGACGCTGATGTTCTTTTTCAATTGACATTCATACCTGACGCCTATAGCATCATTGTTTAGTACTTTGAATCTAGACTTGGGTTAGTATTTTTCTTCTTAAAGTTATGGCAATACCCTGCCAGGTCGCCCGTTCCCTTCTCGAACTTATCGGCAATACGCCCACGGTCCAATTGCATCGCATCGTTGACGTCAATTCTGCTACGATATGGGCAAAGCTAGAATCGTTCAATCCAGGAGGCAGTGTGAAAGATCGCATTTGCCTCAACATGGTTGAACAGGCTGAGCGAGACGGCTACTTACGCCCAGGCAACACGATCGTAGAGCCCACGAGCGGGAATACCGGTATCGGACTCGCCCTCGTGGCGGCAGTCAAAGGCTATGAGCTGATTCTCACCATGCCTGATACAATGAGCGAAGAACGGAGACGCTTGCTAATGGCCTACGGAGCAACGCTTGAACTTACACCCGACACTAAAGGCATGCACGCCGCGATTCAGCGGGCAAACGAGATCGTCGCTCAACAAGAAACTTACTTCATGCCCCAGCAGTTCAATAATTCCGCGAACCCAGAAGCGCATAAAGAAACGACTGCGCTTGAGCTGCTTCAACAACATCCTCATATTGACGCGTTCGTGGCTGGCGTCGGCACCGGGGGAACGATCACAGGCGTGGGAGAAACACTGAAACAAGAGCTCCCTAACATACAAATTATCGCGGTTGAACCAGCTTCCTCTTCAGTATTGAGCGGCAATCCTCCCGGATACCATAAAATTCAAGGAATAGGCGCTGGGTTTATTCCGTCAGTCCTCAATACTGAAATTTACGATGAAGTTATTGAGGTTTCTGATGAAGAGGCGATCTCATACACGAGGCGGCTCGCGCGTGAAGAAGGCATTTTAGTCGGCGTCTCTTCCGGAGCAGCCTGTGCAGCGGCTTTGCAGGTCGCCCGCCGCTTAGGAAAAGGGAAGACCGTTGTCGTCGTGCTTGCAGACACGGGAGAGCGCTATCTCACCACTGACCTTTTCCATGCTGAAGGTATCTAGTGAGGAGTACCAGTGACGGACGTTGCGCTTCAGAAGAAAATCCACCGATTAGAACAATTGCTCCTCGAAAAGCAGTCATTGTTGATCGCTTTTTCAGGCGGAGTAGATTCGAGCTTTCTCCTAGCGGTTGCGGCAAACGTCTTACACGAAAATACTGTGGCCTTAATGACCGTTTCCCCTGCAACTCCGCCAGAAGATGAGCATCGGGCCACGCTCTTGGCGGAGGCTTTACAAGTGCAACTCCTGAAGATTCGCCATAATGAACTGGCGATCCCCCAATACGCGGCCAACCCGAAGAATCGCTGTTACTTTTGCAAAGACTCGCTATACGCTATCTGTCAACGCGAAGCGGCGCGCTTATCACTCAAGGCTATCGCCGATGGGGTCAATGTAGACGACCTTACCGATTACAGACCAGGGCTACAAGCCGCAGATGAGTACACAATCGTACACCCATTGATCGAAGCTGGATTCACCAAAGTAGACATTCGTCAAGGCAGTAAGTTTTTGGGACTTCCCACATGGGATCGACCGGCATCCCCATGTCTTTCCTCTCGGGTTCCTTATGGAAGCGCCATTACCGCAGGAATGCTTTCACAAATCGCTCAGGGTGAGGCATTCCTTCGCGCTCAAGGATTTCAAGAAGTACGGCTTCGCCACCACGGCAACACCGCGCGCATTGAGATTGCAAGAGAGGACCTTAGCGCTCTTGTATTTCATGACACGATCAAAATGATAGGGAAGAAGATGAAAGAGCTCGGATTCGATCACGTTGGTATCGATCTCGCGGGCTATAAGACAGGAGTCTTCAATGAAGGTCTCCAAAGTAAATGAGATTTCTCCTGCCCACTTTTTGAGAATAGAGTTTTTTCTTGCTTTTTCTTGTTGATAATGCGAGGCTAAGCAGAGTTGGTGAGGAAAGGAGCGGGGTAGATGGATTTGCCAAGTTTCCCCAAGTGCCAAAAATGTGAGACGGGAGTATTAATTCCCCTCTCTGATTACGGACAAGAAGGATCTTCTGTCTTGTTCAAGGCGTGGGTATGCACGAACCCTGATTGTGGGTTTTCGCTTAGGGTTGACAAAGGTGAAGTAACTTATGGGAAGAGAATAGAACCTAAACATTAATCATTGTTAGAGTATTGTTTAGGATTGATTTTAAGAGGCAAAGAAAAGAATTGTCGCGGTTTTTCTCGAACAATCACTATTTGCAGATGTATACAAGTGGGAACTCTAGCGAACTTTGAGTGGGAAAGCCGCACGGCCAATTAGTATCGGTCAGCTGAGTACGTTGCCGCACTTTTACTTCCGACCTATCAACCTCGTAGTCTACGAGGGGCCTTTAGAGGCATTGCTGCCTGGGATTCTTTGTCTTGAGGAAGGTTTCCCGCTTATATGCTTTCAGCGGTTATCCTGACCGCACATAGCTACCCGGCACTGCTCCTGGCGGAACAACCGGTACACTAGCGGTGCGTCCAACCCGGTCCTCTCGTACTAGGGTCAGCTCCCCTCAAGAATCCTACGCCCACGGCGGATAGGGACCGAACTGTCTCACGACGTTCTGAACCCAGCTCGCG
>CAYTVL010000084.1:0-18455 GCA_964441775.1 uncultured Enterobacteriaceae bacterium | reverse complement strand
CAGGGGTTTCGTAACCGATGGGTTGTAGGTTCGAGTCCTACTCGAGGAGCCAGTTTTCACAAGAGCCGTTGGATTTATTTCCAGCGGCTTTTTGTTTTTCGTAGGAGAGCTATGGCGCCAGGATTGGTACGGAGATTATCCGAGTACAGCCATCGTTGACCCTCAAAGGGCTCCGAATGGTGCGCTTCGTGTCTATCGCGGCGGCGGATGGTCTCGTGGGACCAGCCCACTCTATTGTCAACTCATCAGCCGCCAAGGCGCTCGCCCTTACTTTCGCCATCCGGCTCTCGGGTTGCGAGTAGTGAGGGTAGTTCCACCGGGGCGAACACCGTAGGCGGTCTAGCACTGCTTTTTCATCCACATTGAGCAGCCTTCGCCTCATTGGGGGGCTCCGCAGTTAGCCCACAGATTAAGCCTATCTATATCTGACTGACTCAAACCGTCCCCCGGCGGCATCGTATGAGCATTCACTCTGATGAGAATCCGACCGGGATTGTTCGTGGTACCGAGATGATTCTTCACGTTCTGATAGTCTGTCCAATTATAAGTGCCGGTGGAATGAAAACCTTCAGGAACATGACACGAAGCACACGTGGTCGAAAACCAACTTGCCATGTGGTTATTCCACGTGTCGAGTGTACATGGCGGTGGGAGTCCCGTTCCCGACTCACTTACTTGAGTCGAGCCGCCATTCGTGTTTACATTCACGCTACTATTTGCTCCACCTGCCACCGTTGGATGAAAAAGCACCCACACCGGCTGACTCTGTCCAGCTCCTAGATTGATACTCCCGCCCGCCACGATGCCAAACGGCGCATTCGTCGCGGCGTTCCCCGTTAATACCCCTCCTCCATCGTTCAGGACCGTGAAGAATTGTATCCCCGAATCCGTATTCACCGTCACATTGCCAAAATTCAACGGCCCTCCTATCACTGCCAAGTGCGGCGGCGGCGGCACTCCTGTCCCCGTCACGCTCACTTGGGCCAAGCCCCCATTTGCGCCTACTCCATTCGTATTTACATTAACAACAATATTGTTCACAGAGCCGATTCCTGTTGGATGGAAACGCACTCGCACCGCTTGACTCTGCGTCGCCCCCAGGTTGAAGCTCCCCCCCGATACGATGCTAAACGGCGCACTCGTCGTCGCCGTACCCGTCAACGTTCTATTCCCAGTGTTCGTGACGGTAAAGGATTGCACCCCCGAATCCGTCTGTATCGTTACAATCCCAAAATCCAAGAATCCTCTGGAAATTAACAAGGGGAGCTGAGCCACCGTCACAATCTGCCACTCCAACCCTGGCGTAGCCACCAGACTGTTCGTCTCAATCTCGCTCCCATTCATCAACCACACCACCACCGCCCCCGTGCTCGATTGCCGCCACACGACATCACTCTTCCCATCCCCGTTAAAATCCCCCACCGTCGCAATCTGCCACTCCAACCCTGGCGTAGCCACCAGACTGTTCGTCTCAATCTCGCTCCCATTCATCAACCACACCACCACCGCCCCCGTGCTCGATTGCCGCCACACGACATCACTCTTCCCATCCCCGTTAAAATCGGCAGTTGCCGCTTGACAAGAGTGAGGAGAAGAGAGAGCAAAGTACATGCATACTAGGCCAAGAAGGAGGTGACGCATGACGAACCCTCAATAGAGGAACAGAATTTTTCTAATATTTACTAATATTGTGTCAGAGGAAGTATTAACTACCTAGAATCCCACTTCTAAACCGACGGCTGGTATTGCATCTGACCGAAGACCATCATGATTAAGAGGAACAAAAACTGTGGCGAAACCTATAACCGCCCGTTGGGGACCAAACGGACTGGTTTTGAAACCAACGTTGAGGTCCACGACATCAGTGTGAAGTCTGCCAGGGACTACACCTGAAGGGGTAGCTTCGTCCACAGGCACTTTGACCGAGAATCTATCGGTCTTGAGATTAGAACTGCCAATGACATCCACCAGCAGAGCAACCTCTTCGATCAATCTGAACGTTACACCACCAGCGTACCGCACTCGGCTTCGGTCCGAATCATTGAAATTGATTTGGATGCCGCCGTTGGCGTGGAATTCGACAGGACCATACTCCTGAGAAAGAGCAACAAAGGGGGTCAACGTGGTATCACCAAGCCCCTGAAAGTTGCCATTCTCACCAGAAGGGATACGTAGGGCAAGACCCGAAGCCAAGTTGAAGCCCTCGGATGCAAACAGATGATACTTCGTGCGCAACTGAATGTCGCCGACTCCTGTTTTGTTTTTGTCAAAACCCCTGAAGTCATCAATCCGGCCGTTCGCGTCAAAGAAATGGATGCCGCTCGCGAGTGGCGTACCCGCGAATTCTTCTTGGGATCCACTATTATCAATGTGCGCATGCAGCCTCACCTTGAAGGACGTGTACACCACAGGGAGCAAGATATTCACATCCCACCGATCGGTGATGCCGTACGTCGCAAAGAACGACATGACATGCGAGCGCAAGGAGAATCGGTTAAACGTGAGCTTGATAGAATCCTTCTCAAAAAGAGGATTGTTTGGCGTGGGAGGGGTGCCGGGACCTGTTTCAACTCCAGTATTGGGGTCGCAACAATCTTCGTGTCCAAGGGTAAAATTCAATCCCTTGAGACTTTTGCCGTTGAGTTCGTCGAAGTCCACATAGAGGTAGGACATGCCAACATCGAATTTTCCCTGACCGATCGTCTGCGCACGCTCGACATACACAGGTCCCAGCGAGCTAGAGGAGCGCTCAAACGCTTGAATTTGTGAATTATAGTGAAATGTAAATCCTGGCGTGGTGGAGATGACGGGAAAGTCTGACGCACTGGGCGCGAGCTGTTGCGTCAAGGTGCCGAGTCTTGCCAAACTTTGACTCCGAAAGTGAGCCTCGTGACCGGGAATCGCGGGCACTAAGGTAAGACCTCCTGGATAAAGCCCTTCGAGTTGTCCCACTAAATCTTTCGCTTGGATACTTGCCGCCCCTCCAACAAGGAGAAGCATGCAAAGAAAGCCGGGTAGGCTATAGCGTGTTCTCATCGTCCTCTCCCTCCTGCTCCCTGCAAATTATTCTTCCCGAGCTTCTACAGGCGCCACTTCAGGTTCACGCTCCAGTACCCCAGCTCTTGTTATGAGATATAAGATGGCGAGCAACGCTAAGAGAAAAAATACTAGCTGTCAAGTTGATCTCATGCTGCGCTCCAGCTTCTTCTACTTGTCAAAAGTAGTATCGCCAGCTACTTAACGACAAATCACTCAGTACAGTTGTTTCTACCACGAGTTATGCTCTTCCCGCTCCGGCATTTGATCGCTTTAATCTTTTTTATTCTCCTTCTCACAACTTATTATTTCTATTTTTCTTGGAGCCTCGGGGACTCTTACTCTGGGCGAACCTTCCAAGGACGTTTGCTCGGCGTCATCGGACTTTTGCTCCTCCTCGCCTCGTTCTTTTCTGGAGCGGGGCGCGGGCAAAACCTCGATAACCATTTAGTGCGGTATCCTTGGCACTTGTTGCTCGGCAGTCTGTCGATCTGTGTCATCCTTGCCCATGCAGGTTTTCACTTCGGCAATCTTATTGCCGCGCTGGGATTTCTTTTTCTCATAAGCGTGGGGCTCAGCGGCTTCTTAATTTTCATAGTCGATTATTCCAACATCCACCTTGTTCAAGACGCACAGGCTTCACATGCCCGCTTGCTCCGCCTGCGACGACGCTGTGTGAGCATACACGCGATCCTCACGGCTGGACTGATAGCGTTTGTTCTCATCCATATTCTCTCGATCGTTTACTACTAACAGGGACACGAATGATTACGCTCACCGTGCTCTCCGGTCCTGATGCTGGCAGTGTTTTTCCCCTTGCTCACGATGTGATTGTGATCGGACGGAGTAATACATGCGACGTTATGCTGCACGACGCTGCGCTTGGACGACGGCACTGCGAGATCCGCCAAGAAGGAGGCCGGGTGCTCCTGACTGATCTCGGGAGTGTGAACGGCACCTTTGTCAATGATCAACCAGAACGAGTGAGCACCCAGGTGCTCAAGAATCACGATGAAATCAGTTTTGGCAAAAGCCGCCTGCGAATTGAATTTTTGGAGAAAGAAGAAAATCTCACCGTTAGTGCAGCCTCGACGGGAAATACACCGCCACGGCTCCTCCTCCGCGTCATTGAGGGAAAAGACACCGGAAAAGTCTGCGAACTTCAATCCGGCGTCACACGCCTTACTGTGGGACGGGGACAAGAGGCGAATTTCATTCTTGAGGATCGTCGGGTGTCGCGCATTCACTTTGCCGTGGAGGCAACCCCGACAGGTTTTCTCCTCATTGACGAAGGCAGTCTCAACGGAACTTTTGTCAACGACAATCCGACGCGCATTAGCCGACTTGAACTGCACGGAGGAGAGATTCTCCGGTTGAGCGACACCCGTATTCAGGTGGAAATATCCTCTTCGGGAGACAAAACGGTCTTTGTCAGTGCTCCGCCATTTCTCGCTCCAGCGCAACCTCCTCTTCCTATCACACCCCCAGAAATATCTACTAGACCGAGTCAACAAGAGACTGCGTCGCTGTCTAAGGACTATGGGACAAAACTCCAACACTGGGCGTAAAGGCAGGGGGTCATTGCGAGCGCAGCGAAGCAATCTTGGCCCAGTTATTTCGGCACTTGCGAGATTGCTTCGTCGTCTGCGACTCCTCGCAATGACAGGCTCTTCGACCTTCGTTTTTAGGTTTTGTCTCACAGTCCTAAGTCTCCTTCTAAATCTTCTTACTTCTGGGCAGCATTTGCGACGCTAATGCTCATCACGGCAAGCGCCGCGCTTCTCCTCCAGGTCAATGAAACGGCCTTTTTTTCCAGCGGTCCCGTCGCTGCAGGCCACGCACGGTGGGAGGGAGAATGCATCACCTGTCATCCTCCTTGGGGGGTGCAACCAGTGAACAGTACTTGTGGAGCTACAAATTGTCACGCCGGCGTTTTACAATTCAATGGACAGAAACAAGATGACTGTGCGGCCTGCCACCCGGAACACCGCGGCCGCCATTTCAACCTCGCCGGAGATGCAGCTCGGTGTTGGATTTGCCACGAAGCCATGTTCTCAAAACGTGCGGCGTGGCGGTATTATCAACAAATCGCCGCCCTGAACACAAAAGGCTCTACCCCATTCTCATTAACGCTGCCATTGCACGGAGACGAACAACAAGCCCCGCAGCAAAGCATCCCTCAACAAGAGACAGGACTCATTTTCGCCCACACTGCTCACGCCAAAAGCTCCAAACAAGAAAATTGTCAAACTTGTCATCAGCCGCTTCCAGGAACGATTATCAACGCCCTCGGGACAGTGCGCGCATTTCCTTCTCATGAGGAATGTATCCGCTGTCATAGCGAAGTTGGAGATCGTGATCCTGAGACCGCCAACGCCCGCGCTTCCACGCAGTGTCGCAAATGCCATACGCGCGAGGGCAATAAGGTGACCCGCGTGTCGCGTTCCCTTTCTTACATGCACTTTTCTCATGACAACCACAAAACGACGGACTGTATTGTGTGTCACTTTACTGTTTCTAATGAAGACAGGTATCGCTCAGGGGTGCGTGCTATTGTGTATCCTCTCCCGATGGAAGCATGCTTCTCGTGTCACAAGGAACGACAGGCAACCGTGTCCTGCCTCGATTGCCATCGATCTCACCACAGCGCCGCCCCAGCGACTCGGATCGGACCTGACTGGCTCCGTCGCATCTCTTTAGAAGCTGTGTTGCTTGTGCTCCTTGCTTTGCAAGCAGGAGTGGGAGTTGCTCTCTATTTCAGGCGGCGGGCTGGCGCATAAGCAAACACAATCCCTTCGGCATTCTTCTCCCAATCGGCGCCGTGTTGTTAACGACGCAGAACCACGATCCGTCCGTCTGCACGTTTTTCAAGAGTCAGCGCAATACGATCTGGATGAGGTAAGCTCCTACCCTCAATCGTGTCGATGCGTTTAAAGGAGACCTTCGCTTGGTCTCCTTCGCGTTGGATATCGATATCCGTGAAGGCGACGTGGAATTCTTTATAAGCAGCTAATACTGGCTGCAAATTACGGGCGTCTTGACCAGAGATGGCTCCAAGCGCCACCAGGGTCTCGACATCTCTTCCTTCCCAAGCGCGTCGATAGGATTCCAGCCAGCTTGAGATCTCCGCCGCACTTAGCTGAGACAGCGCCGGCGGGGGGGAAACCTCAGGAGCACGAACTTCCACTTTCCAGTCGCGCGGATTGCTTTTTTGGCCTCCTTGATTGATCGCCACCACAGATACCCGATACGTTCCGGGGCGCGTCTCGCTAAAACGCAGATCGCCATTGTCTCCCGCACGTATTGAGTTTCCATTCACAGTCCATTGGTAGCTTAACTTTTTCTTGGTCTTGTCATTGTCCTCTAGCACCATCGCCTTCACAGAAAAATCAATGGTCTGCCCGGTCTGTAACACAAGATCATCTTTCTCAGGTTCAGCGCTCGTGATCCGTGGAGGAAGAAGGGGAGCCTTGAGCGACACGTTCCAAGCCACCTGGCTGCTCTTACCTCCTTTATCGACAACTTCAACCTTCACATTCCGAGGGACGGTGTCCGAAGATGCAGGCAACTGCCAATTCTTCTGATCTCCCCGCAGGATCTCTTTCCCGTCCACGGACCAGATATAGACCAGACTATCATCCTTATCTGGATCCGCAGCCTGTATACTGAAGCTCGGTGTCTCTCCCGACGCCACTTCAACGACGCCAGCTTTGGGGGTTGTTCCTGTAATCACGGGCGGTCGATCCACATCGTCGACCTGCACCGTCCAGCGTTGTTCAGCCGGAGCGGTTTTCCCATCGGTCACAACAACCTTGACCTCTTTTGCTCCTTTGCCGCCCTCTTCATAGCCTGGTTGATAAAGCCACTTCTTACCCTCTGCTCGCTTCTCACCGTTGAGAAACCAGGTATAGCGAAGCGTCTCCGGCTGAGCACTGCGAGCGTCAACAGCAAATGCCAGCTTCTCACCTTCGGCGACCGAGACTTCCCTCCCGGGCTTCGGCAACGCCTGAATGATGGACGGCGGATTCACGACAGGAGGAGCCACAGGAGCCGGAGGAGAGACTTTAGCCACATTCTGAGACTGTGGCGGCACGCGGGACTCCTCCGGTTCTAGTTTCTTGTCTTGAGAAGAACGAGAGGGCTGGGTCTTCGTTTGTGGTTCCGCCGTGACGGGAGACGGAGACTTGGCTGCCGTTGCAGCAACAGAGACGGAGGTTTCCGGCGTCGCTGGCTCGTTGCGTTTCTTTTCTTGACTCGTTTCCACCGGAGACTTCGACGGAGGGGATATTGTTTGGGTCATTGGTAGCGCCAGGTCAGTTGCTTTTTGAGGAGACGATCGAAAAGGGCCGACTAGGTAGAGCCCCACAACTCCAATCATCAAAAGGGCAGCACTAGACAAAAGGACAAAAGGCTTGCTCGTTGCCATCGATGTCGTCACCGATGGCAACGCAGATATTGAAGGCGCTTCAGCAAGCACGCTGGCGTTTACTGCCTTTTCCTGCGCAACTTGTTGTTGTCGCGCAATTATTACAGCAGCGTCCTGAATGATTTGTTGAAAAAGACGTTGGCTTTTTTCAAAACTCGCTTGTGCGCGCGTAAATTGTTCACGCTCCAAGTCCTGTTGTCCGGTGCGTATGAGCGCGGACGCTTCCCCAAACTGTTGAGGCAATAGCTCTTCGCCGCGCTTGCGGCGAGCCTCCTGTTGCGCGAGCAGGGCGCGCTCCTGTACGGTCCGCGCCGTCTGTTTCGCTTTCTCTCGATGCGTGCTCTGCACCGCATGGATGAAGAGTTCACGGACCTGAAGGAAAAGCGCCTCCGCTTGCTCCCAATCCTTGGCTGCGAGTCTCTGTTCTCCTTCTTTCATCTTCAGCACAGCTTGAGCGTACCGCTCGGGAACGTAGGATTGCGCTTCTACTCGTTCCGCCTCCTGAGAACTTTGCTCAGCTTGCTCGCGAGCGAGCAATGCTCGCTGGCGTCTCCGTGCTTTCTCCTCAGCGACTTGTCGCTCCGCTTCCCGCCGCAGTCCCTCAAAACGTTGCTGGAGCTGGGAGTAGAGAGTCGCTGCCTGGTTGAACTCTTCCCGTTGTTCGTTTTGCTGCGCCACTCCAATCTGCTGCTGGAGATTCTCCCAGTCTGCCACAAATCGCTGCGCTGCCCCCACTCGTTCAGCCGCGACTTGGGCTTCTTTCATTTGTTGACAGGCACGCAACGCCGCCTGCCGTTGCTGAGCAACCATGAGTGCGTGTTGGCGTTGGCGCTCCGAAACAGCTTGGCGCTGCGCCTCTTCATATTCCTCACAAGCAGTGCGATATAGCCTTTCTGTGTTACTCCACTCTTCTTGCTGAAGCGCTCTTGCCGCTTGCTGTTCAGTCCGGACCGCCGCCTGCCATGCCGCCGTTGCCAGCGTGGCCGCATCCTCTTTTTCCGCTGCTGCGCGCGCCGCTTGTACGTGACTCTTGAGAGTGTCCAAATCTCTCTGAAGTCTTATCTGTCGGGCTAATGTGCGCGCCGAGCTAAATATCCTGCTTGCTTCCGCATAACCAGGCGTCGCCTGCGCATAAGCCTGACGGTTTCGGTCCTCTTCGGCTTGAGTTTGTAAAGCAAGCGCTTGGCCATACAAGTTGGAAGCAAGCTCCGCGGCGTTACTCTCTTCCGCTTCTGACCGAGATCGTTCGGTTTCCTGTCGAGCTGCTTCCTGCTCCGCTTTTGCTCTCTCAGTCTCCTCTCGAAGTCGTTCGGCTTGTTGGAGTAACAAAATGGCGGCCTGTCGTTCTTCCTTTTGCCGTCGCTGTTCGGCTTCTCCGTACTCTTTCGTGCGGAGATACAGCTGCCGTGCACCCTCATACTCCTCAGCCGCCTGATGATAGTCCCGATTCTGAAAGGCGACTGCCGCCTGCGCCTCCCGCGCCTGCGCCTCTACCCAGTTTTCTTTTGCCCATTTCGTAAACGCCTCCGCCTGAGTCTTCACCTCAAACATTTCCTGACGGGCAGCCTCAGCTATCTCAGCTATCGTGCGTTGGGCCTGGACAATGGCTTCTTGTTGCAGTTGGGTAAAACGTTGGGTTGCCTGACGGTACAGCATCGCCGCCAATGCGAAGTCTTCGTGCGTTTCTTGCTGCTGGGCGCTCTGGGCGAGGGTTTGCGCTTCACCCCATCCATCAGGTGTATACAGTTCCGCCTTTGCCTGGGCCGCAGCAGCACGCACGGACTCCATCTGTTGGCGTGCTTGCGTCGCCGCCTGGCGTTGGTGTTGCCGCTCGCCTTCGCGCACAGACGCGGCATACAGCTCTCCGGCTTGGCTATAATGGTGACTCGCTTCCACGTAGTGGCGATTGACGAAATCTTCTTCGGCTTGCCGCCATGCCTCATTGGCGCGTCGATAAATGAGAGAAGAGTCTAACCAAGGCGCCACCGCCTCTGCTGCTCGCTTCACCAGTAACACTTGTTGTGCGAGTGTAACGGCCTCTTGTCTTTGCCGTTCCGTCTCACGTTCTTGCTGGTCGCGCACCATCTGCGCTACTTGATCAAAACGCCGACGGACCTGTTCATATCCCATTAGCGCTTCAGCAAAAGCTTGGCGCCCCGCAGCCGCTTCCACCAACGCAACCTCTTGCTGTAGGTCTTTCCACTCTCGCGGCAAGCGCTGGTCGGCTTGGACCGCTCGCGCCGAGGCTTGGGCTGCATTCATCTGTTGTCGGGCCTGGCGCACGGCGTACTGCTGACGCTCGAGTTCAGCCTCCTGAGCCGCGACTTCATAATGCGTTCGCGCTTGGGTATATTCTCGCTCTGCTTGTGTATAGTCTTGAGCGGCAACGTATGCTTCAGCTCGCAGCTGGGCTGAGACCCCTTGTTGATAGAGCGGATGATCCTCTCGGAGACCTTCTGCTAGGGCACGCTGTCGCGCCTGCCGCACGTGTTGAGCGGTAACGGCAACCTCTTGGCGTCTTTGCTCTACTCGCGCTTGCCGTTGGGCCTGCTGGTATTTCTGGTGCGCGGCCTCGTACAAAGTCCGAGCCTGAGTAAAGTCTTCCCGTTGTAGAGCTGCGGCAGCTTGCTGCTCTACTGCGGTTGCTTCTTGGAGAGCAACACCAGCAAAAGTTTCTGACCCTTCGCCAATGGCTTTTTCTCGCGTTGCGCGCGCTAGTACGCGTGCAGCCTCCGCTTCTTCCCTTAGCGTTTCACGGTAGGCAAGATCACGAGCATCTTCGAAAAGACTGCGCGCTTCCATGTAACGTTGCTGTGCAAGCTCGTAGTGTTTCTGCACCCATAACGCCTCGGCTTGGTCCTGAAGAGTAGAAGCGCGATGATACACGGAGCGGGCTCGCGCCCGGGCGTCATAACGATCGGCATCAGCCCGGGCTGTTTTTACTCCTTGGCGAGCCTGTTCGGTTTGGCGGAGCGCCGCTGTTGCAGCCGCGGCCTCACGCGCCTGCGTAAAGAAGCCCAGAGCGTTCCGAAAGGCTTCTTGAGCGAGCCCATAGGCTTGGTCTCGGAGCCGCGCCTCTCCTTCTTCTTCTTGGGAGAGTCCCTGCTGGAAAAATTCCGGCGCCCATTGTTGAGCACTCTCTCGCTCCGCCTGCTCTCTCGCGTCCTGTACTTGTCGTTGGGTTGTGGTGACAATAAGACGCTGACGTTCAGCTTGTAGTCGCCGAATCTCCTCCTCAATTTGTTCAACGTCGACCGGATCCCGGTTTTCCGGCAGAGAGATAACGCTTCCTAAAGTCGGAAGAATCATCGTTTTCGTTTCGTCCAGCGTGGACCAACACGCCTCAAGAGCATTGAGGAAGTCCTTCATGTTGGTGTACCGCTTCACGCGCGACCTCGCGATCGCTTTCCTCACCAGCTCCACAAATTCAGGGGGAGTTGGTCGAGAA
Source organism: uncultured Enterobacteriaceae bacterium (assembly GCA_964441775.1). Lineage (GTDB taxonomy): Bacteria > Desulfobacterota > Binatia > Bin18 > Bin18 > SYOC01. The sequence continues at coordinate 7,545 of CAYTVL010000084.1, read as the reverse complement.
AAATAGGGCTCGTGTTCCTGAGTGTCGTACAATACTTTGCCGAGCACGGCGTATTCGTCTAAGCCGCTATAGAATTGGGCGCCTGTGTACATTTCATACATCACCATGCCGACAGAGTAGACATCAACACCGCCGGTCAATGGCTCATGCCGCAGCTGTTCTGGAGAGGAATATTTCCAGGTGCCAACCATCACGCCGGTTTTTGTTTTTGCGCCGTCTCCGTCTCCCAATTCCTTAGCGATACCAAAGTCTAAGATGACCACCCGTCCCGAGACGTCTTCAATCATGATGTTTGTCGGCTTGATATCGCGGTGAATCACTGGAGGGGACTGTGTGTGCGCATAGTGTAACGCGCCAGCAATTTGGCGGGTAATTTCCAGAACTTCAGCCAAGGGTAACGGCCCCTTGTCTCGAATGTATTGCTTGAGAGTTCTTCCCTGAATGTACTCCATGACGATGTAGAGAGATTTCAGCGTATCGTCACGGCCGCTCCCCAACACACGGACGATATTGCGGTGATGCATGCGGGTCATCAGCAACGCTTCTTGCTCAAACCGCGCCACCATCTCCGGATTTTCCAGCAAATACGAAGGAAGGACTTTCAGCGCCAGAATCGTCTTATGGTCAACATGGCGCACTTTCGAGACGAGCCCCTGACCGCCTTGGCCCAACGGCTCAAGCTCCTCGTATTTGTTCGCGATCACCCGAGTCATAGTTCCGTTTCTGGACACCTTTTCATGCGGACGGCGGTGGTGAGGGCTCTTCGTCGTAGCGAAGGAGCATGACGGTGCCATTGTCTGGGCCGCCCCTGGCGTTGACTAAGTCAACAAGGGTATCACCAAACACTCCATAAATCCGACCCTTTCTGCACGACAATATTCAAGAGTTCTTCCGCTTCCACGACACCATGCACCCCGTCGCTACAGAGCAGGAACACATCTCCGGACTGCGGCTTTTCGACACGAATAGCAGATTGGACCGTGGGACTAGCGCCCACCACCCGACTGAGGAGATGTCGATGAGGGGAAATTTTCAGCTCCTGCGGACTAATTTTTCCATCACGCAACAGCTGTTGCACGACCGAATGATCTTCGGTGAGCTGCTCAATGTGTTTCTCCCGGATACGGTATACCCGACTATCTCCCACATGACAGATGCTTGCCTGTGCGTTCTGATCATCAAAAAGCACGGTGGCGATAGTTGTTCCCATTCCGGTCAGCTCTGGGTGCTGCTGACTCATGGAAAAGAGTTTCTGGTTTGCTTGTTCCACGGCAATCAGCAAGCGGCGCCCACTGAAAGAGGCTTGCCCTTGCGCATCAAGGATAGGGGTTAGATCTTCATCTTTCGTCTTTTCCAAAGACGCTCGCATTGTTTCCACAGCCAAGGTGCTCGCAATTTCCCCCCCGGCGTGTCCTCCCATCCCGTCGGCAACAACATAGAAATCGGAATCCGGGAAAAACCCAAAGGCATCCTCGTTTCTCGCACGCACCCTGCCCGTGTCCGATCTGACAGCTCCACGGATTGGCACGATCACTCCTCCTCATTTGTTGTCAAAGATAGAATACAGGGAACCCAGCAGAATTTCCAAAGTCTTTTTCTTTATTAACAGCTTTTGCTTGGCAAGACTCACAAAAGCCGCTTTCCAATCGTTTCATCATCCAGCAGCGTTTTCGCCGCCGCCAAATGTTCAGCGCGTTCGCGTTGCAAAGTGAAAATTCGTCGCAGTTCATTTACGGGATCAGGGTGGTCTTCCACGCGCAGATCAACGACCCGGTCCAGCCACAGCTTCCCCGTTGGTTGCGCCCGCACGATGAGCATGGCAGCAGATTGTTTGCCGCGACGATCACCGCCTTCAGCTTCCGCAGCGTCCAGCGCAGCCAATAGCCGCGAGGCTAAATCTCCCGTGGCTTGGGAGAAAGCGGCAAGCATCGCATTCCACACGGTCTCACGCGCCATCAGATTTGCTTGCGTCGAAACTTGTTCGCCAAGGCAATGACCGGCGGCTTCCAAGCACTGTGTCCCGGTATGGACCGCCACTCGTCCAGCTGCGTCAATCATCGCCACTTGCCGAACCTCTGCCCCGGGATCAATCTCAATAAGCGTTTGCAGCGCCTCGGGTGCGCTTTTGCCGCGTCGCATCAGTTCGAGCCCCAGCGGGCCATAGGCTGGGTCAACAAACGACTGGGTCGTCACGGCCCCTACGCCCGCTTCTGCCCACGGGACAATAGTACCGACCGAGAAATAGCACGACTGCACAGCAACGCCGAGTTCGCCCGTCTGCGGGTCCCGCGCAACAATTGAGTACGTCATTTCTTCTCCGTCATTCGGTTAAATTCCGCCGCGGCTAGCGCGTATTCGATAAAGCCTTTGTTGCCGTTGTCCTTCACCCATACAAAATGCGGCAAGGCTTCGTCCCGTTTGCCGGCAAGGGCCAGATCAAGTCCGATATAGGCTTGCGCTTCCGTTTTCTTATCAATATCGACCGCGAGATTCAGCAAGGCCTGAGACGGGAGCTCTCCTGATAAATAACGCAGGACCGGATACGGCCATGCGGAGGCGTCACATTTTGCCTTTGCTTCATCAAGTAGTTTTTTGGCGTCACCGTCTCTATGCCCGTAGCGATAGCCAAAGTACCCGAGGAGCACCACGTACAGCGAGCGCTCCTCCTTCCAGCCCTTGGCCTCCAGATACGCGCGTGCATCGTTCGCGGCTTCCCCATGCGCAAGCAGTAAATGGACGACGCTACGGTTATACTTCGCGTCGGCGTTGGCCGGGTCCAGGGCCACCGTTTCATCATAATCCTTCAACGCTTTGTCCAACTGTCCAGTATCCATGTATGCGCTGGCGCGATTGTAATAGGCGGCGACGTACTTGGGGTTCAAGCGAATCGCTTCATCAAAGTCTTGAATCGCCCGCTCACGCTCGACGAGCTGATTGTGGAGGTTGCCGCGCGCGGAATATGCTTCCGCATAAGTGGGCTTCAAACGAATAGCTTTATCTAAAGCTTGGATCGCTTCTTTAAAGAGCCCTTCCTTGGCAAAGCGCATGCCTTCTTGATACGCATCCTCTGCCGGGTCCGCCCAAGCAACCCCAGTCAGAGTCACAATCACACCGAGGATCATTCCATACATACTTTGCCGACACCTCTTCATCATCTTCGTCATTCTCCTTCGGACTCACTCTAAGCCAGCACGAAAAACTTGCAACACCGGAGGGAACTTGTCTACTCTGCGCAATCCGGTTATCCGCTTGAATAGCCGCTTATACAGCCTGTACGATGTGTACAGAAAGGAACCTTTCTATGTTTATCGTAACCAATCGCATCCCCGTCTCGTCCGGCCACGAAGCCGACTTTGAAGATCGTTTTCGCAACCGCGCGCATCTGATCGACCAGTCTCCTGGATTCATCAAGAATCTCGTGCTGCGCCCCATTATGCGCCGCTTCAATCATCAGACCGGGCAGTGGGAAGACACGAAAGAACAAGGATATTATCTGGTGCAGACCTATTGGCAAAGTGAACAAGATTTTTGGAACTGGACGAAAAGCGAGTCCTTCCGTATCGCGCACAGTAACCGGCCTCCAGCAGAAATGTTTGCTGGTCCCAACGTGCTCGAAACGCACGAAGTCATTCTGACCACGGAAAAACAGTGAGGTTCGCCATGTCCGATCGTCAGCAACTTATTGTTGATCGCTTTCGTGCGAGCGCCCCCGCCGTCGAGTTCTGTTCCCTCCGCCTCGTGCACACCCACTCGGAATATCTTTCCGTGCGGCAAAACATTTTGCAGCCGGTGTCGACCTCGGAAGATATCGGCGCCATGATTACCGTCATCGACAAAGGCGGCCTCGGTTACGCGGGCACGAGCGATCTGACCGAAAGTGGACTGCGAGGCGCCGCCGAACGCGCGCGCGCGTGGGCGCAGCGCAGCGCCGGCTACAGCGTGGTGGACTTCTCGACGGTCACGCCACCGCCGCCATCCGGCGGGTATGCGAGCCTGGTTCACGTTCCTTGGAGCACGGTTCCACTTGCTGACAAAATCAACCTGTTGCGCTCCACCTGCGGAAAACTCAAAACCGACGAGCGGATCGTCGATTGGGAAGCGTCCTTGTGGCACACCAATAGTGACACCCTTTTTGTGACCGCCGACGGCGGGCGCGTGCAGCAAGCGTTCTCGTATTTGGTCCCTATGCTCAGCGCCACGGCCAACACCGGCGTGGAAACGCAAACGCGAACCTTTGCGGGACGCGGCTACTGCCGGCAAGGCGGCTTGGAAGTGCTCGATCACTGCACCTTCCAAGACACAGCGCCGCGCATTGCCGCCGAAGCTGTCCAACTCTTGCTGGCCCCGAACTGCCCGACCGGAACGATGGACGTTCTCCTGGCCCCGGATCAAATGATCTTGCAAATTCATGAGTCGGTAGGACATCCGCTTGAACTCGACCGCATTCTCGGCGATGAGCGCAACTACGCTGGCACAAGCTTTGTCACACCAGAGATGTTTGGTACATATCGTTACGGTTCCGAGCTGCTGAACATTACCTTTGATCCCTCGCGCGCCGAAGAATTCGCCAGCTATGCCTTCGACGATGACGGCCAGCCCGCTCGCCGTGAGTATCTCATTCACAATGGCTTGCTACTGCGGGGGCTCGGCAGCTTCACCTCACAAACGCGGCTGGGACTGCCTGGCGTCGCCAATGCGCGGGCCTCGAGTTGGAACCGCCCGCCGATCGATCGCATGGCGAATCTGAATCTGGAGCCAGGCGACTCCCGCTTTGCGGACATGGTTGGCGCCATCGAGCGCGGCGTCTATATGCAGACCAACCTCTCCTGGTCCATCGATGATTCGCGCAACAAATTTCAGTTCGGCTGTGAATGGGGCCAGATGATCGAGAACGGGCAACTGACGAAGGTTGTCAAAAACCCGAACTATCGCGGCGTGTCCGCCACGTTCTGGCGCAACCTCAAAATGGTCGGCGCAGCGGATACGCTCGAAGTGCTGGGCTCTCCGTACTGCGGCAAGGGAGAGCCAAACCAGGTCATTCGCGTGGGTCATGCCTCGCCGCCATGCGTATTCACTCATGTTGAAGTGTTCGGGGGGGAGTAATATGCAAGAGTATTTTTACCGCCTCGCCGACCACCTCACCACGCTCTTACGCGGAGAAGAGGTGTACACTTGTACGTTTGACGCAGAAGACTCGGACTTCGTGCGCCTGAACCGCAGCGCCGTGCGTCAGGCGGGTACGGTCGCGCAGCGGTCACTGTCCGTCAATCTCATCCACGGGCAACGTCACACGCATGGCGGCGTCTCCTTGTCCGGCGATTGGGAAGAAGATTCCGCTCAGTTAATAACGTTAATCACCAATCTCCGCGCTCAGTTCCCGTACCTCCCCGAGGATCCGCACTTGCTGTACGCCACGGAAGTACACTCCAGCGAATATCACGGCGAGAATCATCTCCCTGAAGAGACCGGCGCGCTTATCAACTCCATCGTGGCGGCAGGACGGGGCAGAGATTTGGTCGGTATTTATGCCGCCGGCGGTATCCATAGCGGGTTCGCCAATTCTTTTGGTCAACGCAACTGGTTTTCGAGTTATAGCTACAATTTTGACTGGAGTTTTTATCACCAGGGCGATAAAGCGGTAAAATGCGGCTACGCGGGGTTTGTGTGGAACCCGCACGAGTTCGCTCACAAAGTTGACAGCGCTCTCGCCCAACTGGAAGTGCTGACGCGTCCGCCCCGCACGATTGAGCCCGGACGTTACCGTGTCTATCTAGCCCCAGCGGCGCTGGCGGAAATTGTCGGTCTGTTGGGCTGGGGCGGCTTTGGACTGAAAGAACACCGCACCAAACAAACTGTGTTGTTGAAAATGGTCGAAGAGGGAATGCGCCTGCACCCGATGGTCACGTTGCAAGAAAATACCGCTGAAGGCGTCGCCGCCAATTTTCAAGAAGCGGGCTTTATCAAACCGGACCGCGTCACCTTCATCGACAAGGGCGCGTTTCGCGAGTGTCTGGTGTCGCCGCGCTCCGCCAAAGAATATGGCGTGGCTACCAACGGAGCCTCTGGAGGAGAGATGCCCGAATCGCTTGACCTGGCGGGAGGCGCGTTGCCGGAGCACGACACCATGCGTAGCCTCGACACCGGAGTCTACATCAACAACGTCTGGTATCTGAACTACTCAGATCGGACCGCGTGCCGCATCACCGGCATGACGCGCTTCGCCACTTTTTGGGTGGAAAACGGCGTGATCCAGGCGCCGCTCAATGTGATGCGCTTTGACGAGACGCTTTATCGTCTGTTAGGAGAAAAATTGGTGGGACTGACAGCGGAGAGGGAACTGATTCTCGATCCCAGCACCTACGGCGCTCGTTCCACTGCAAGCAGCCGCATGCCCGGTGCGGTAGTCGATGATTTTACGTTTACGCTGTAGAAACATCACGGGGCGTTCCGCAGAACGCCCCGCCATGCCGAGACAAACAGAGACAGAGAACAGAAACACAGGATAGAGACAAACACGAACAGAACAGCAACACAGGACAGAGACAAACACGAACAGAACAGCAACTCACCCGAACACTGACCACACAAAGCGCGAGACCTACAACCCTTGCGCTTGCGGTTTTATCCATTCCAGCACGACATCGAGAGACGGCGCAGGCAGGCAGGTGTGACACAGCCGTGAGTAATGCGGCGTGATCCACCATACATTTTTCCCACAGGTCGGACACGGGTCCGGATCCTGATGATGGAGAACAACCGGTTCTTTTTTGGCGGCCGTCAGTCCAGAACGCAGGAGGCGCAAAATCTCAGGCTTGTATGCCTTGAGCACCTCCGTCAATTCAGGCGTCAATTTGCTCGCTGGAGACACGGCGAGCTTGTCCCCACGCGGGGTTAACTGAAAGCCTTGTCGTCGTAATTCCGCAATGAGCGCCAAGATATCCATGAGCAGGGTCTCCTCTCGCTTACAGCAACACCTTTTTTTCGTGGACAGCGATGTCAGGCCGGAATGCCGGAATAAACGGTAAGAACGCAAAAAGCGCGGCCAACAACAAAAGTGACACAACGAGTGTAAACCGGAACTCGGGCCGCCGCCCTCCGGCAATGTAGGCCAGAGCGGCAATGATGATAACGCCGAGTGCGCCATGCAGGCAAAACAGGATGCGCAGAGAGTTCATATCGTTTCCAACATTCGTCATGGTACTCGGTTAGGAGCAAGGCCGGCGCCACCGTTAAGCCCTTTACGCTTCTCTTAACTAAGGGCTTAAAAGACCTTACAATTTTCCCTTTTTTCTTCCGCCTAATCCAGCACCATCTTTCCAAAAAATCGGGCGCCGCCGCAAGAATGCAGACAAACGAGAGACTTTTCCTTTCTCCGATCGCCTCTCGTCATGCAAAGCAGGCGACAATTCCTGCTTCACTGAAACGGGGCGTCCATCACCAGTCCCAGCAGATATTTTCCCACCAGCTCGGACACGCGATCGGGGTGGGCATTGATATGTAACGACATAGCCTGGAAATCCCGATAGCGCCGTTCAAAGGAACCAC
>CAYTVL010000083.1:0-18743 GCA_964441775.1 uncultured Enterobacteriaceae bacterium | reverse complement strand
CGAAAGAATGGGCGTAGCGACGCGCAAAGGGCAGTTTCTGCTCGACTAACAAGACCGCGAGGTTTTCCTCGTGGTTAAGACGTTGAATGAGCTCTCCAATTTCTTGCACGATGTTGGGTTGGATGCCCTCTGTGGGTTCATCAAGAATCAGCAGTTTCGGGTTGGTGACCAACGCACGGCCAATGGCTAACTGTTGTTGTTGTCCACCAGATAAATCTCCGCCGCGTCGTTTCAACATGTGCTCTAGGACGGGGAACCAGGTAAAAATTTTCGGCGGGATGGCGCGGGCGCCATCATGACGCGCCGCCAAACCAATGAGCAAATTTTCTTCGACCGTAAGCTGGGGGAAAATCTCCCGCCCTTGCGGCACGTAGCCAATTCCACAGCGCGCCCGAGATTCAGCTGGACGACCGGCAAATTCTTGTCCTGCAAAGCGGATACTGCCTTCTTTGACAGGAAGCAGCCCCATGATCGCCTTGAGCAATGTCGTTTTCCCCACGCCATTACGACCCATGAGACAGACACAAGCACCCTCGGGAACGGTGAGAGCGACATCCCACAAAATGTGACTTTCACCATAATATTGGTTGAGACTGGTCACTTGCAGCATCAGCGCTTTCCTTTAGGCTCCGAGATACACCTCTCGCACTCGCGCATTATTTTGCACGGCCTCCATCGATCCTTCCGCTAATACGCTTCCCTCGTGCAGCACGGTCACGGTCCGAGCCAAGCGGCGCACGAATTCCATATCATGCTCAACCACAACGATTGTATGTTGCCCCGCCAACGAGGTAAGCAATTCCGCCGTGCGTTCGGTCTCTTGCTGCGTCATGCCTGCCACCGGCTCGTCTACCAATAGCAATTGCGGCTCTTGGATAAGCAACATGCCTAATTCCAGCCATTGCTTCTGACCGTGGGAGAGCAGTCCAGCGCGCAGACGAATCTGGTTCGTAAGACCGATCGCCTCAAGCGTCGCAGCGATCCGGTCGCGCTGTTCTCCTGTGAGCCGGGTGACCAAGCTATGCCAGAGCCCCTTATTGGCTCGCATTGCCAGCTCCAAATTCTCAAAGACCGTATGCCCTTGAAATACCGTCGGTCGCTGAAACTTACGTCCGATGCCAGCCAAGGCGATTTCGTGCTCCGCCATCTGCGTGAGATCCAAGGTATTGCCAAAAAGCACGCGACCGGCGTCAGGCCGAGTTTTCCCGGTGATGACGTCCATCAAGGTGGTCTTTCCTGCTCCGTTGGGACCGATGAGACAACGCAGCTCGCCGACATTGAGATAGAGATTCAGTCCATTCAGCGCTTTAAATCCGTCAAAACTTACAGTGAGATTTTCAACGTACAGAATCACGCCATGAGAAAGGTCCAGCACCCCAGGCTGCGCGACATGTGCTTCGACAATAGTGGCGTTCAGGTCTCTATCGATGGTCATCATCGTGGTTCTCCTTTTTCGCCTCGTCCCATCCCACGCCCAAGGCTAATAAGGCCACCGGGGCAGAAGAGAGTAACCACGACAAAAAGCGCGCCCAACACATAAAGCCAGAGATCAGGAAAAGCCGCCGTGCACCAACTCTTGGTGCCGTTGACCAACAATGCCCCACTCAATGCGCCAACCAGCGTCCCACGACCACCCACCGCGACCCAGATCGCCATTTCAATCGAATTGGCGGGCTGCATTTCGCTAGGGTTAATGATGCCAACCTGCGGTGTATAGAGTACGCCAGCTAGCCCACAGATCATCGCTGACACGACCCACAAAAAAAGTTTGTAACTGCGGGGATCATAGCCGCAGAACATAAGGCGACTTTCCGCATCCCGCACCGCAGTCAAGATCCGCCCCAGCTTGGAGACCACGAGATAGCGACAACCTAAATACACCAGCAAGAGGGCAAGAACAGAAACGAGATAAAGCCCTAGCTTGGTGGTTGGTTCTTGTAGAGAGAACCCTAAGAGACGTTTAAAATCAGTCAATCCGTTATTCCCGCCAAAACCGGTGTTGTTGCGAAAAAACAGCAGCATCAGTGCATAAGTCAGCGCTTGGGTGATGATAGAAAAATAGACGCCGCGAATGCGAGAGCGAAAGGCAAAGAAGCCGAAAATGTACGCCAGCAACCCAGGAACGGCCAACGCCATGAAAAAAGCGAAGCTGAAACTGCTGAAACCGTACCAATACCAAGGCAACGTCTTCCAGTCGAGAAACACCATGAAATCCGGCAATTCACTGCGATACACGCCTTCGCCAGCAATGACCCGCATGAGATGCATACCCATGGCGTAACCACCCAGAGCGAAGAATACCCCATGCCCTAAACTGAGAATGCCTGCGTACCCCCAGATGAGGTCCATCGCCAGCGCCACCATGGCGTAACACGCAAATTTTCCCAAGAGCGGGATCAAATAATCAGGCAGATGCAGCGCGGCGTCACTTGCTGGGAACTGATTGAGGCAAGGAATCAACACCAGCCCAACAAACGCCCACAGCCCAACCCACACCCATTCCTGTGGAGAATGGAGTCGCAACGCTTCAGGCGCTAAATCCGCGGAGTGTTTGGCGCTCCGCAGTTGTGCACGCGCGGGGAGCGCCTCATCCGTCACCCCAGTCGAAACCTCAGTAAGAGATGAATCTGCCACGTTATCCTTCCGCCATCCGGCCCTTGAGGGCGAAGAGACCCTGTGGACGTCGTTGAATGAACAACACGATAAAAATCAAGACGCCGATCTTACCCAGCACAGCGCCAGCCACCGGCTCCAGCAGTTTATTCACTAACCCAAGCCCCATACCGCCCACGATGGCGCCAGCCAAATTTCCCACGCCGCCAAGCACAACGACCATAAACGAGTCAATAATGTACGATTGTCCGAGTTCCGGACCTACGTTGCCAATCTGAGACAAAGCCACACCACCCAGCCCAGCCAAACCAGATCCCAGCCCAAAGGTCCACATATCCACGCGGGATGCAGCGATCCCCATACACAGCGCCATGGGCCGGTTCTGCGTCACCGCTCGCACGTGCAGCCCTAGCCACGTGCGTTGCAGCAGGAGCCACATGAGCGCAACCACCAGCAAGACGAAGACAAGGATAGCGAGGCGGCTGTACGGCAACACAACGCCGTAGAGTAGCTCGGTCCCGCCGGAGAGCCAGGAGGGATTGGCCACCTCAACGTTCTGGGCGCCGAACGTGAGCCTAATGCTTTGAATCAGCATGAGGCTGATGCCCCAAGTCGCCAGTAAGGTCTCTAACGGACGGCCGTACAAAAAACGAATCACTCCCCGCTCCAACACCATACCAGTCGCGGCGCAGACGAGGAAGGCGGCAGGAATAGCAGCGGACAAATACCAATCGAAAGCGCCCGGAGCGTACGATTGGAAGAGCCGTTGGACCACATACGTTGCGTACGCTCCCAGCATTAGCATCTCGCCGTGGGCCATGTTAATCACCCCCATCAAACCGAAGGTGATCGCCAAGCCCAGCGCCGCCAATAGCAGCACGCTGCCTAAGCTGAGACCGTAAAAAAGATTCCCGACCGTGCTAATGAAAAACTGTCGGCGCTCGAAACTGGTAAGCGCATTGGCCGCAGCTTGCCGAACTGTCGCGTCGGGTTCAGCAAAAGAGCCGTCCTCTCGCTTTGCCATAATCGCTTCAAGTTGCGGCTTGAGGCCCAAGTTTCCGGATGAGTGGATCATGCGAATTGCTTCCAGTCGAGCTTTCGAATCACTGCTAGACAACTGGCCTTGGGCAAGCGCCACCTCAAGCACCTGACGCACTCGTGCGTCGTTCTCCTGCGACAAAGCCGCACGGATAGGCTCGCTCGCATCAGTACGCGGGTGTTTGTTTAATTCTTCAGCCGCAGCGAGGCGAACGTCAGCGTCTGGAGAACGTAACTGCAATTGACTGAGGACGGACGCAAGTGTCCGTCGCACCACGTTACTGACAATCGGCGTGCGCAGTTGAGAAACCTCCACCGTGACCGGGGCTCCAGTAATCGCATCGTAAACAGACATCGTGTCTTCGCTGACAATGTAAAGGGCGCCTGCATCATCGGCGCGAAGGCGTCGGTCTCGTAATGCTTCGAGCACAGGCAACGCCGCAGGATCATTACGCGCCCCGATAGCGGCCACTGTGTTGGCGATCTCGCTCGGACTTGCCGAACCCAACCCTCGCAGTAGCGAGGAAAGATTTTCGTCAGCGTTAACAATATTGAATGCAATAAAGGTAACCGCCAGAAAGCAGAGAGTTCCCCAGTACCGTAATTGGCAGCGCATAGAGGTCTATCGATGAGTTTTGTGAGGACGAAGCGTTGCCAGCGCTCCTACCAAAAGTCCAGATGGCATGCAGTTGACAACCGCTTCGCCCCTTCTAGTCTACGTCTATTTCCCAAGAGTAGTTTAGTTCTTATACTTCGGCTCCGTACAATTGCCGCACACCCACGGGTAGGTCCAGTTGGCGACCTTCTTGGCGCTGTCCGGAATGAACGGGCTCCACGCCTGGGCCTTGATTGGTCCGGGGGTTTTCCACACGATCTGGAACTGACCATTCTCTTGCACTTCACCAATGAAGACAGGCTTGTGCAGATGATGATTTTCCGCATCGATCTCAATCTCGAACCCCGATGGCGCTTTCACCTTTTGGTAGCCAATTGCTTGTCGCACCGCGTTAATATCAGTCGTTCCGGCCTGGTCCACGGATTGCGCCCACATCTTGATGCCAATGTAGGTCGCTTCCATCGGGTCATTGGTTACTCGCTTATCGCCACCCGGCAGGTTGTGCTTTTTCACATACACTTTCCATTTGGCGATAAACTCCTTGTTCTCAGGCGTGTCGATGGACATGAAATAGTTCCACGCCGCCAGGTGACCAACGAGAGGCTTCGTATCGATGCCGCGTAGCTCCTCTTCACCAACCGAAAACGCCACCACCGGAATATCCTCAGCTTTGAGCCCCTGATTCGCCAACTCTTTATAGAAGGGCACATTCGAGTCACCGTTGATCGTCGAGATCACCGCCGTGCGCTTCCCTATGGCGAACTTCTTAATATCCGCAACTATCGTCTGATAGTCGCTGTGGCCAAAGGGCGTATACTGCTCCATGATGTCATCTTCCGCTACGCCCTTGGACTTCAAGAAGTAACGAAGAATTTTATTCGTTGTGCGCGGATAGACGTAATCCGTCCCCAACAGCACGAAGCGCTTGGCGCCGCCGCCCTGATCGCTCATCAGATATTCAACCGCAGGGATCGCCTGTTGATTCGGAGCCGCCCCGGTATAAAACACGTTATACGACGATTCCTCGCCTTCGTACTGAACGGGATAAAAAAGTAGACCGTTTAATTCTTCAAAGACCGGCAGGACCGACTTGCGCGAGACGGACGTCCAGCAGCCGAAAACGACCGCCACTTTCTCCTTTTGGATTAATTCGCGCGCTTTCTCGGCAAAGAGGGGCCAGTTCGACGCAGGGTCTACCACCACAGGCTCGATTTTTCGTCCGAGCACGCCGCCTTTCTCGTTGATTTCCTCAATAGTCATAAGCGCCACGTCTTTCAGTGAAGTTTCACTAATCGCCATTGTGCCGCTCAAGGAATGCAAAATCCCAACTTTGATTGGCGCAGTGTCCGCCGCATCCACCGCTCGCCCCCACATGACCATGCTTAGCAATAAGGCTCCACAAAAGACGACAGCTCGACCCAACCTCTGAGCCACGGATCTCCTGCTCATCTTCATTCTCCTCCTTACGAAGTCAATGTTTACCACCTAGAACAAGAACTGTGTCTGTACCCGCAGGCGATGCGCGTTCGGGCCGGTCCCCACAAACCTGTCGTTATCCAGAAAACTATAGTCCATCTGCATTTTCACGTTATGCCCGTACAGATAGTAATTGAGTCCGATGGTGTACTCTCGTCCATCACCAAGCACGAGTGGATTATTCGGGTGGTCAAAGTTGACGCCTGAAACGCGGCCCGCCAGTTCCCACATTTCAGGGACCAGATAATAGCCAATCTGGCCATAGTAGCCCCAATCATTATTATTTGGCCGCCCAGAGTCTTTGACATTGTTATAGCGATAATATCCCGCCGTTTGTAAGGTCAGCCGATCCCAACGGTAGCCAGCATCAAGCGTCACGTTCGTAGTGCGGTCGCCGGGCATGACGTTTTGAAACACAGAGGCCTCATCAATAGGGTTGTACGACGCAGCAAGCCCAACGGACATTTGCGGCTCGCTAACTGGTGCTGGGGAAGATTCCAGATAGCCGTAGGGCTCCAGCACATCGAATTCCAACCGGCCCAGCGCCGCAATTTCTTTTCCGAAGTTTTGCTGTCCGCCACCGTCGAGGGCGCGGATGCTATTCGTCACCGCGAGGTCATAGGCCAAACGGCTGAATTTTCCGCCGAGGTGAGCCCCGACCGCGCGCTGTAGGTTAAAAGCGTAATCCGCCGATGACAGATCGGGGAAAAGTAAATTCCCTGGGTGGGTATAGAACTGCCGACTATAGGGCAGGATGAAGCGTCCAGCTTGGACGGCGAGATCTGGAGAAAGGCTGTACTTCATCCACCAATCGAGCATGTTGGTGCGATTGTTGTTGCCAAACGTCGAGGCTTCATATTGAAAAAAGTAAGAAAGTTTTGGATCGAAGACAGTCCCAGAGAACGCGAAGCGCGCCAGCGCGACATCAAAGTTGCTGTTTCCCTGCTTATGCTCTTGATCAAAAAACGTGTAACGGACTTGCGCAAAACCATTCACCTTCAGAGAAAAACTTCCATCCTCAGTGCGGACATAAAATCCGCCGTCGTAGATATCCTTCGCCGTGAGTCCGCGTCTGATGGCTCCCTCAGCCTTTGTGTATCCAGCCTCTATGCCTTTTGCTGTGCGCTCTTTTTCCTTCCCTTCTAAATCCATCAGCCGTTTTTCCATCATTTCCATGTACTGCCGTTGATCAGCAAGCTGCTTGCGCAACTGCTGAATCTCGTCTCCCGCGTCCGCCGTCGTTCCTTGCCCCGGCGTTAACATGGTAAAGAATGCCCCGGCTGTCAGAGCAGCGGTTCTTTTCCACCTCATATCGCTCCTCCTCTCGATAGAGTATGCCCCGAACGGATAGCAAAGAGAGCAAGGATCGAGCCACAAGCAAAAAGTAGTCAGGAAACGAAGGACCACACAGCGCGGAAGAGCATTTTATAGGATTTTTCTTCGCCTCTCTCACGCTCCGGTTGGCCGGGGCGCAAGCGACAGGGCGCCTAGAAAAAAAGCAGACTGTTGATTTTCGTGTCCTGTGCTGACTCAAATTCAACAGGGAATTTTGCCGTCAAGACATCTTTTGAGCTTTTTGGCGAGAGATGATGAAGGCAAGCCTCTTGCACAAAGAAAGAAAGCAAGGAACAGTACCTCAGCAGAAGGAGGAAGGCATGGCGTCCAGTGAAACTGAACGACCGTTGATTCCGGGTGAAATCATTCCCGCCTCAGGCTCTCTCACACTCAACGCTGGTCGACCCACAGTGACACTCTTGGTGATCAATACTGGAGACCGTCCGGTTCAGATTGGCTCGCACTATCATTTCTTTGAAGTCAATCGCGCCTTGCGCTTCGACCGAGCGGCGGCGTTTGGATGCCGTCTCGACATTCCCTCGGGCACGGCGGTGCGATTTGAACCAGGAGAAGAGAAAGAAGTGACATTAACGTCATTTGGCGGGCAACAACAGGTGCTGGGTCTCAACGGCCTCACTGAGGGATTGGTCACTGATAGTCACATTCGTGAGCACGCACTCTTTGCTGCACAACAAAGAGGATTTCTATCAAGCAGCGTTCAGACGACACAAGCGAACATTCCCCCGGAAAAGGAAGACCGGTAATGGCGAGCGTCAATGTTCCGCGTTTAGGCATAGGCGGTCCTGTCGGTTCGGGAAAGACTGCGCTCATTGAACAGTTGGTTCCGTACCTCCAGCAACACGGCAAGCACCTTGCTATTGTCACCAACGATATTCTCACTCAAGAAGATGCGGAACGGCTCCGTGGTCGCGGGTTTCTCCCGCCGGAACGGATCATTGGAGTGGAGACCGGCGCTTGCCCGCACACCGTCATCCGCGAAGACCCCACGATGAATTTGGAGGCCGTGCGCGTGCTGGAAGAACAGTTCACTGAACTCGACCTCATTCTCCTTGAAAGCGGCGGCGACAATCTCGCGTCCACATACTCTCCGGAGCTTGCCGACGCATTTATCTTTGTCATCGATGTCGCTGGAGGCGACGATATCCCGCGTAAACAGGGTCCGGGCATCACCCGCTCAGATTTGTTGGTCATTAACAAAGTAGACCTGGCGCCATATGTCGGCGCGAATCTCGACGTTATGCTTGCGGACGCGCGCCGCGTGCGCGGGACGCGTCCTTTTCTCCTCACGAATTGTAAAACTGGCCAAGGCATCGCCGAGGTGGGGGCGTGGATCGAACGGGAACTGCTCTTCCATTAACGTCGTCCGCGCCCCGTGCTTTCGCTGTCTATTTAGACGAACTTCTTGTACAGCGTCCAGCAGCGTCGCCTGGCAAGAATGGGGTTTGCGACCTTAGCTTTGCCACGGTGCACGGAAGAACCTCCTTGTCGGCTTCGTTCGTCACGCATCCGTTTCATCTCACAACGCCGTGGCGTCTTGATCCACATCTTCCAGACATGGCGGTGGTGTATCTGCAAACACCGGCTGGCGGGCTTATTCAAGGCGACCGTGCGCGGATGCACTTTACCTGTGGACCACACACTCGCGTCCATCTCACCACCCAAGCCGCAGAAAAAATCCACACCATGACCGCGAACTGCGCGATCCAAGAAACAGTCTTCACACTAGACGAGGGCGCATACGCGGAGTACTGCCCGGAACCCATCATCTTGTTCCCTGGCGCACGGTTCTCTCAAACTCTCGATGTGACCCTTGAACGGGAAGCCGGGTTTTTTCTTAGTGAAATCTTTTTTGCGCGTCGCGCGGACAACGACGCCTCTTTTGAGGCGATGGTCTCTACACTCCATGTGAGAGACGCAACTACAGGGATACTAGTGCACGACCGCAGTAGCATTTTCCCGCAGCAACACGATCTGACTGGACCGGGCATACTCGGCGGCTATCATACCTGGGGGCAAGCGTTGCTCGTCGGGCCAACCGTTCCGTCCGCTTGGGTGCGAGAGCTGCACGCATTACTGGCGACGGAACAAGACGCTATCTGTGGCGCCACACTTTTACAGAAAGCACGCGGCGTGTATGTGAAAGTAGTCGGTTCAGAGGTGCGAGCGCTCCGTCGCGCTTTGCATACCGCGTGGGATTATCTACGCACTCAATTCTTGCACGCCCCTGCTCCATTATTTCCCAAGTGAACGAGAAGGAATCCTCGCATGCTGCACATTAGTCATCGCCTTGGCAATGTTCATACGAGTCCAATGCTGCAAGAGCAAACCACGGAATGGAGAAGAGAAGGCAACCTTGACGAAGTCACCATAGAAGAACGTGCTGCACGCAAAAGCCGGCTGCGGCTCCTCACCAACGCCGGGCGTGAAATCGGGTTGATCGTCCCACGCGGGACTGAACTGAGAGACGGCGATGTTTTCGCCCTAGGAGAAGACGCCGGTCGCTTGCTCATCCATATTGCCTTGCAAGAAGTCCTTGTGCTTACTCCATACGCAAACCTACATGATCATGAGCGTTGGGCCTGGGCTGTACGGCTTGGCCATGTGCTCGGCAATCAACATTGGCCGGTCGCGGTTGTCGGCGAACAGATTCTCACGCCGGTGACGGTGGATCGCGCGGTTATGGAAACGGTACTGACGACTCACCACCTCACTGAGCACTTCACCATTCACTACGAGCAGCGCTCCTGGCCCAAGGACGAAGGATCTCACTCATGGACGATGCATCACTAATCGCGGCCTTTCAATTGGCGGATTCGTTCTTCCCTTCAGGTATGGTGACCTTCTCGCATGGGTTGGAAGCCTTCTTGAGTGAGCAACCGCCTGTAAGCATCAATATCACGCAACTGCTCAACGATTATTTGCAGGGCAAAATCGCTTCATGCGACCTCGTTGCTTATGCCCACGCGTATCGCGCCGCCGTGGCCAGCGATTTGCCTCGTCTCCAGGAAATCGACCAATTTCTTACCGCTACACTCTTACCGCAAGAATTGCGGCAGAGTTCCTCCCGTTCAGGCCGGGCGCTCTTGGCTACGCTCCTCACGATGATCAACGCGCCGCTGTTTCAACGGTTTTCCCAATTGGTGCAAAACGGTGAGAGCGACGGGAATGCCGCCATCTGTCTTGGGGTGCTCTGTGTGGCGTGGGGCATCCCGCTTCGCACAGGCGCGCTGCTCCATCTCTACACATTCGCCGTAAGTTTCTTGAGCGCCGCGCTGCGCTTGGGTCATTTGGGCCATCGGGAAGCCCAGAAAATTCTTGTGGATGTTCGCCCTCAACTGCCGCCTGTGGTTGACACCGCCCTGACCTGCGAGTTGGAAGACCTGAGCGCATTCACGCCGCTGGCGGATATCCGCGCCATGCAACACGCGTTTTTACCGGTGCGGCTATTCAGCAGCTAATCCACCCGTGTTTTGCCGCCCGCCTCACGAAACAAGTTTCGCCGTTCAAGAAAATTTGCAATTTCCTTTCTTTATCTTTCAACTCGGCTCTACAACAGCCGATACCTAAGGTATGAACCAGGGGGTCGGCCTATGAGCCAGCTAGAGATGGTCAATGAAAATATCCGTCGCGCGTCGGCCATTTTAGATCTTGGCGAACGCGTGGAAAAGTTGCTCTTGACGCCAGACCGCGAGGTGAAGGTCGAAATCGCGGTTGAACTCGATAACGGCGATGTCGCCACCTACACGGGCTATCGCATCCAGCATAACAATGCGCGCGGCCCCATGAAGGGCGGGTTACGCTATCATCCCACGGTCGATGCGGAAGACGTGATGACCCTTGCCTCGCTTATGACGTGGAAAACTGCCGTAGTGAATATTCCCTTCGGCGGCGCCAAGGGGGGCATCAACTGCGACCCGTCAACACTCAGCTCTCGTGAGTTGGAGCGGGTGACACGAAAATTTGTTGGCAACATCAAAGAGATCATCGGCCCGAATGTAGACATCCCTGCGCCCGACGTGAACACCAACGCACAGGTCATGGCTTGGGTCATGGACGAATACTCGCGCTTCTACGGATTCTCGCCGGCAGTCGTGACGGGTAAACCAATTGACCTACACGGCTCCCTGGGGCGCGAAGAAGCCACCGGACGCGGAGTCGCTTTTGTCACCGCTGATATGCTGGCGGACTTAGGCAAGCCTTTGCGGGGCGCCAGGATCAGCATCCAAGGTTTCGGCAACGTCGGTTCTTTCGCGGCGATGTTTCTGCATCACATGGGCGCGAAGATTATAGCTGTCAGTGACGTGCATGGCGGTCTGTATCGTACGGACGGATTGCCGATCCCTGACCTCTTCGAGCATGCGCGCATACATCGCAGTATCACCGGGTTCACTGAGGGAGACCCCATCTCCGGCGATGAGATCTTTGCGCTGCCGTGTGACGTATTTATTCCCGCGGCGTTGGGTGGCGTCTTAAATGCGGAGCGCGCCCGGGCATTACAGACACAGGTTGTGATTGAAGCCGCCAACGCTCCCACCACGCCGGAGGGCGATGCGATTTTCCAACAACGCGGGATCGCCGTCGTACCGGATATTCTGGCGAATGCCGGCGGGGTCACGGTGTCGTATTTTGAGTGGGCGCAAAACATCCAACAATTTCGTTGGGACGGTGAGCGCGTCAATCAGGAACTGCAAACCACGATGGCCAAAGCGTATCGTGATGTCGCCCATCTGGCGAAAAGCCGCCAGGTTCCGCTACGCACGGCGGCCTTCATTCTTGCACTGGGACGAGTCGCACGCGCCACGGCGATGCGCGGCATTTAGAGAACCGAGCTATTCAAGGACCAGACCAATGAATTTCAGCGTTTTACGAAGCTTTCCCTTCTTGAGTGATTTCAGCGACGAAGAATTGAGCGATCTCTTCGCCCAGGCCACCGAACAACAATTCCCACCGGGCGCGTTTCTCTGTAAAGAGGGCGAACGAGACGATCACCTCTATTTTCTGCTCAGTGGAGAAGTTGAAATTGTCAAGAAAGACCCCGACAGGCAACCACATGTTCTGGCTCGTCTCGGCAGTGGCACGCTGCTCGGGGAGCTAGCGTGGGTGTTGCAAACTCCGTGCACGACCACAATCAAAGTGCTTCAGGCAACGTCGGCCATCCAACTGAACGGCGTAGCGTTGACCCAGCAACTGCAGGAACGCTCTCCCATCGCGTTCAAACTCAACACGGCGCTGCTGCAATTACTCGCGAGTCGCTTGTTGCGTATGAACGATCAGTTCTTGGCGTTGCAAACAAAAGCAAACGGCAACGGCAATGGTCACAAAAAAAGTGAAATTGAGCGGCTACGCGAGCGGATTCTGCAGGATTGGAGTTTTTGAGACTCTTTACAAAATATACCGCGCCAGATCTTCATCTTTGACAATCGCATCGAGTTTGTCTCTCACGTACTGGGCGTCGATTGTCACTTCCTTGCCGCTCAGCTCAGGCCCGCTAAACGAGAGTTCATCCAAGAGCCGCTCCACGACCGTATGCAACCGACGCGCGCCGATATTCTCGGTGCGCTCGTTCACCACGGCGGCAATTCGCGCCAGCTCTTCCGCAGCATCAGGTTGAAAGGTCAACGTCACGCGTTCCGTCGCCAATAGCGCCACATACTGCGTCAGCAGGGCGTTGCGCGGCTCGGTGAGAATCCGCACGAAATCTTCACGGGTGAGCGGGTCCAGTTCGACGCGGATAGGAAACCGGCCCTGAAATTCAGGAATGAGGTCGGAGGGTTTCGCCATGTGGAAGGCGCCGGACGCGACGAACAAAATATGGTCAGTGTGGACCATACCATATTTCGTGTTCACCGTGCACCCTTCGACCAGCGGCAGCAAGTCGCGCTGCACCCCTTGACGCGACACGTCCGGTCCGTGTGCGCTATCGCGACTGGCAATCTTGTCAATTTCGTCAATGAAAATAATGCCGCTCTGTTCCGCCCGCTGGATGGCGTCCCGTACGACGGCTTCCATGTCAACCAGTTTATCCGCTTCTTCTTGTTCCAACAGCTCGAGCGCTTCGGGGACTTTGAGGCGGCGCTTCTTGGTCTTCTTCGGCATGATATTCGAGAACATTTCTTTCAGTTGGTTCTCCATATCTTCCATGCCTTGCGGCGCCATCACTTCAATGAACGGCATCGCCGATTTGGTGACCTCCAGCTCCACCTCGCGATCGTCGAGCTTGCCGTTTTGTAACATCCGCCGCATCTTTTCTCTCGTGTTAGAGCTGGTCACGGCTGGTTCCTGGTCCGGCCCAAACCCCGCGCGCCCCGGCGACGGCGGCAGCAGCAAATCAAGGACACGCTCTTCCGCTTGCTCCCGCGCTTTGATGCGGATACGCTCCTTGGCTTCTTGCTTGACCATGTTGACCGCAAGCTCCGTCAAGTCGCGCACCATTGACTCCACGTCGCGCCCCACATAGCCCACTTCAGTAAACTTGGAGGCTTCCACTTTAATAAACGGCGCTTGGGCGAGCTTGGCGAGGCGCCGGGCGATCTCCGTCTTGCCGACGCCGGTCGGGCCGATCATGAGGATATTTTTCGGGGAAATCTCGTCTCGCAGCTCTTCAGCCACTTGTTGGCGGCGCCAGCGGTTACGCAGGGCAATCGCCACGGCGCGTTTCGCTTTGTGTTGGCCGATGATATAGCGGTCCAGCTCGGACACGATCTCGCGTGGAGTCATCACATGCCTGCGAGCCTCGTCGGTCAGCATTAACGGTCGTTCGGCAGCAGCAGTGGCCATGTTACAACTCCTCCAGCACAATTTGTTCGTTGGTGTAAACGCAAATGGCGGCGGCCGCTTTCATCGCCTCCAACGCAATCGTATGCGCATCCAAGTCCGTGTGTTGCACGAGCACCCGCGCAGCAGCCAAAGCAAAATTTCCTCCCGATCCGATGGCCAGCACGCCATCGTCAGGCTCCAGGACATCGCCGCTGCCGGAAATCAATAAAGAGGATTCCCGATCAGCGATCGCCAGCAACGCCTCTAAGCGCCGCAAAACGCGATCAGACCGCCAATCACGCGCCAATTCCACCGCAGCCCGGCGCAAGTTACCGTTGAATTCGTCGAGTTTCTTTTCAAATTTTTCACACAAGGTCAGCGCATCCGCGGTACTCCCGGCAAAACCGGCCAGGACGCGCCCCTGCGAGAGCCGCCGGATTTTCCGCGCGGTATGTTTGACCACGGCGTTACCCAAACTCACCTGCCCATCCCCCGCCATCACCACTTGACCTTTGTGGCGGACGCAGAGAATCGTCGTGCCGTGCATGTTTTCTCCGCTCATCCCAGCCTCCCACACAGCCAGTAGCCGGTAGTGAGTAACCAGTAGGGAACCGCTCGCATCATCTTGTTTCCTTTATCAATACTCAGCCTTGCGGTCATGCGTGCGGGTGCGCTTTGTCATACACTTGCATTAACCGATCAAGATTGACATGCGTGTATCGTTGGGTCGTCGATAAACTTGAGTGACCCAGCAATTCTTGAATAGCACGCAGGTCAGCACCAGCGTCAAGCAGATGTGTCGCAAATGAATGCCGCAACGCATGCGGACTGGTCGGTAAGGCAATGCCGCACGCTCGAGCATACCCCGACACCAAGCGAGCCACGCTGCGCGTCGTGATACGTCCGCCCCGGCTATTGAGGAATACAGGAGGATGGGCTGAGCCCGCGAGTGCGCCCCGATTTTTGGTCGCCACGAGCGATGGGATCTGCACGCGATAGCGCTCCAACGCCGCCAGCGCCTTGCCGCCAATAGGAACGATACGTTCTTTATTGCCTTTGCCGCGCACGCGCACGACTTCGAGCGTCGCATCAATATCGCCCCAGTTCAAGCCAACTAATTCACTGACGCGGAGCCCCGAGGAGTACAACACTTCCAGCATGGCGCGGTCCCGCAGCCCAGCCGGGGTGTCAGCCGCAGGTATTTCTAACAGACGAAACATGTCGTCGATCGTGAGGTGTGTCGGCAGAGGCTGTTCTTGTTTCGGTGAACCGACGTGCAAGGTGGGGTCCCGCGTCACTACGCCTTCGCGTAACAGAAAGCGAAAAAAGCTCTTGATCGCGGCCAGCTTCCGAGCAATGGAACTTTTCTTATGTTCCCGGTGCAAGACAGACAGAAACGCGTGGATGCGATGATGGTCAATCGCCTCCACCGCCACGGCTTGCGGTGGCGCTGGGCTGGAGGGGGTTTCTAAAAAAGCAAAAAATTGCCAGAGGTCGCTTAGGTAATTCCGCAGCGTGTGCCCAGATACATTCTTCTCGACACGGAGGAACGTATGATAGCGAACAACTAACTCTTGGAGGTCCCCGATACGCATTGTCTAACCAGAAGAAAAGTAGAAGTATCATACCAATATCATTTTACCGGCGAAAGTAGGAAAGTAGACAGTTGTGGTGAAGAAGCGTAAGCAACGGAGTAGCACCTTATGAAGACGTGTCATCACTGCCACCAAGAGATCGTGGTGAAAGACCGCATCGGACGACGCGATACATGCCCGGGCTGCGGCGCGGACTTGCGTTGTTGTCTCAATTGCTTGTTGTATGATCCGCACTACGCCAACTCCTGTCGGGAGCCCAATGCTGATCCTGTGCTGGATAAAGAAGCGGGGAATTTTTGCGAGTACTTCGCGTTTGTTGAAGACCGCCAGCCACAGACGCCGTCCAGCGTCAGCACAGCCCGCGCCCAGTTGGAGGCGTTGTTCAAGAAGAAGTAGCAACTTCCGGTGATGGACTTGACAGTAGTGAGAAGGAGAGAGGAGAATCGGCTCGTGAAGTCTGTGATGGACAGCGCTGAGGGAGGAAGCGCAAAGCGAAGCGAAGAAACACCCTTATATACTTGACTGGAGAGGAGGACTTGTCATGCAGGACAAAACGTATGTCATCACCGAAATCGTCGGCGTCTCTGACGGCTCGATCTCGCAAGCGGTGTCGAACGCCATTGCCCGGGCCAATCAGACGCTCAAGGCGCTGGATTGGTTCGAGCTGAAAGAGGTGCGCGGCACGATCATCGATGGCAAAGTCGGACAATATCAGGTCACTTTGGATGTCGGGTTTCGCTACTTAACGGACGAGGAAATGCGCGCGTGGGTACAAGGGTAGTCGGAGCGCGGAGTTTTTCTCACTCATGAACGGAGGCTGATTGTCATGCAAGAAAAAACCTATAAGCTCATCGAACTCGTCGGCGTCTCTTCCTCGTCCATTGAAGACGCCGTGCAGAACGCCATTGCTCGCGCGAATCAAACGCTTAAGAATCTCGACTGGTTTGAGATCACTGAAACACGCGGACTGATCCAAGAAGGCAAGATCAATCAATTCCAAGTGAAGCTCAAAGTCGGGTTCCGCCTCGCCGCCTAGGCGCTAGACCTTTTCACGCCCAGCTTGGACCGCCGGTGCATAGAAACGCTGGATGTACTCCTTCACCATGCGCCGCGCAGAAAAAATCGGCGCGATCGAACAAATCGCTTCCTTGACCACGCGCATCCATCCTCGCGGGACGCCGTCGGTGTCCCGCTGATAATACAACGGCACGATTTCACTTTCGAGAATCTCGTACAGCGTGCGCGCGTCACGCACATCGCGCTCGTGCACGTCTCCGATAGGATCACTTACAGTGATTGTCCATCCATTCCCGCCGTTGTAGCCCTCGCACCACCAACCGTCCGCCACACTCAGATTGGGCACGCCGTTCAGCGACGCTTTCTGCCCGCTGGTCCCACTCGCCTCTAAAGGGGGCACGGGGTTATTCAGCCACACATCAACGCCTTGCACCAAGAATTTAGCGACGTGCATGTCATAGTCTTCAACAAAAGCAATTTGTCCGCCGAGGTTATATTCTTTGGCGAGCGCATACACTTGGTGGATCAAATGTTTACCGGGCTCATCGGCGGGATGCGCTTTCCCCGCGAAAATGAGCTGCACGGGCTTCCACCGATCCTGCATGATATTTTGTAAACGCGCCAAATCTTGCAACAGCAACGTGGCTCGTTTGTACGTGGCGAACCGACGCGCAAATCCGATCGTTAAGGCTTCCGGGTCCAGTAACGCGCCGGATGCGAGAATCTGCACGGGTTCACGATGCTCCTTGCGCCAGAGGTCACGCGCGCGTTCGCGCACGAACCCCATCAACTTATTCTTCAACCGCACGTGAACCCACCAGAGCTCTCCGTCCGGAATATCGTACACCCGTTGCCACAAGGCAGGATTATCGTGATGCTTCTGCCAGTCCGGCCCGAGATATTTCCCATACAGCGCATGCAACTCTGGCGCGACCCAGGTAGGCGTGTGCACCCCATTGGTGACATGGGAGATAGGAACTTTGTCAACTGAGGTGTTCGGCCACAACGGCTGCCACATGCGACGCGACACCTCTCCGTGCGCCTGACTGACCCCGTTGCACGACCCAGCTAAATGCAGCGCCAGGACCGTCATGTGGAACACTTCGCCCCAAGGCTCGCGGTGCGCGCCCAGCGCTAAGAAGCGCTCGCGGTCGATCCCTAACGCCGCCCAAAATTTGTGTAGATACCGGTCAATTAAGAGGAAAGAAAAGGCGTCATGCCCGGCGGGCACCGGCGTATGGGTAGTAAACATTGTTGAACGCCGCACTTCAGCCACGGCGGCGTCAAACGACATACCAGCGGCAATAAACTCCCGTAGTCGCTCAATGGTCACAAAGGCCGCATGCCCTTCGTTCAGGTGCCACAGACTCGGCTGAATATCCAGAGCACGAAGCACGCGCACCCCGCCAATTCCCAAAATGATCTCCTGAAGAATACGCATCTCCAGATCGCCACCATACAGTCGGGCTGACAGTTCGCGATCCCACGGAGCATTCTCTTCCACATCGGTATCCATTAAGTACAGCGTCGAGCGACCAACACGGACATGCCAGATCTGCACATGGATTTGGCGATCATCAAGCGGCACCGACACGAGAAGACGCTTCCCATTGGGCATCATTACGAGTTCCAACGGCGCTTTGGCCCGATCAAGATATTCGTAGACCGCTTCCTGTCGTCCATCCACAGAGAGGCGTTGATGAAAATAGCCCTGCGGATACATAAACCCAACGCCCACAAGGGGCATCCCCAGGTCACTGGCCTCTTTACAATGGTCTCCCGCAAGAATACCAAGGCCGCCGCCATAGATGGGCAGTGAACTATGAATGCCAAATTCGGCGGAAAAGTAGGCGACGGTTGACTGGGTTAAATGGGGGACGGTCCGCGCCACCCAGGTTTCCTGCGTCTTCATCTCAGCGTCAAACGCCAGCACGGCCGTGTCGTAACGGCGCAAAAAAGAAGGATCGGACGCCAATGCTTGGAGCCGCTCGGGCTTGACCTCTTGCAAAAGTTTCACAGGGTTATGAGCCGTGAGACTCCACAGCGTTTGATCGATAGCGCCAAACACCTCCCTGACTTCAGTATGCCAACTCCACCATAAGTTATAGGCGAGGTCATCGAGTCGGCGAATCCGCGGCGGCAGCACAGGAACCATACTAGTCATGACGATCATTCCTCTTCCAGTCGATGTACTTAGCTCTCCCTAAGGAACATCGGCTATCTCTTAGGACTATGAGACAAAACCTTCCACTTGCGTTATCCTAACAGGTCAAGAG
>CAYTVL010000082.1:0-19265 GCA_964441775.1 uncultured Enterobacteriaceae bacterium | reverse complement strand
CTTCTCTATCCTAACTCCTTCTTTTTACAAGGGTCGAAGCGCGTTCACCCTGCCCAGCGGCAGATTGTGGAGATGGTGCTCAACGGCAGCGGCATTCGGGACACGGCGCGGGTGCTGCGGGTGAGCCCCGTGACCGTGCTGCGCGTGTTAAAAAAAAGAGTCGACCTTAACCCCGGTCAACCGAGCCGCGTTAGACACCCTTACCGCCGCAGATACGATCGTGCGCCTGGCGAGAGTAGAAGCAGTAGAAGTCGATGAAATGTGGTCCTTTGTTGGTAAGAAGCAGACCCAGAGGTGGTTGTGGCACGCCTTAGATCACTGCACTGGGAAAGTCTTAGCTTATGTGTTTGGGCGGCGGGAAGATCAAGCGTTTCTGGAGCTGAAGGCGCTCTTAGCACCTTTTAGGATCCGACGTTTTTACACCGATGGTTGGGGGGCATACCAGCGCCATTTGGCTCCCGAGCAGCATGAAGTGGGGAAACAGTATACCCAGCAACTGGAACGCAAACATTTGACGTTGCGCACGCGGATCAAGCGCTTGGTGCGCAAGACGATCTGTTTCTCCAAGTCAACACGGATGCATGATCTCATGATTGGCCTGTTCATCAACCGCTTTGAATTTAAAGTGCCCGTCTAAAATTGGCGAGAATACTAAACGGTAACACTACCCTTTAAAGAAATACCAATCAGTAACACTACCATTTTTCTAGAGGGTCATCAGGAAAAAGGAGATGCCCTGCAAGCGGGGAATTGCAGGGCAGCAAGGAAAATCTTGCGGCGGCGCCGTCAGCCGTGGTTCCAGCCCTCCCTGAGTCCGCTGCACTCCCCGCTCACGGTGCGGATAAAGGCTTTGGGTCACTCGTGACGAGGTGGACTACAGTATGGATACCTTCCCAATTGGCCCGGATAGCGCGAAGCTGTCACCAGGGGCAGAGTGAGACTCACGCATTTGAGCGAGTTGAGCGCCAGGGACTGGGCTTCGCGCTATCCGGGCCTCCTACCTGGGACCGCCCCGCACAGCGCGGACGTGGAGCGGGGCATTCCTAAAGTTGTCATTGATGGAGCCATAGATGAAGGACACCTGCAACACAAAATCCGGGCCGTTCGGTAGCGTCGTAGACGACACGTAGGGGAACGGGTCGGCGAGGTTTCCGGCGGTAGGACCAAAGAGAGGATCAATTGTGGGTGGTAACGCGCCATAATCCACAATGCTCTGCAGTTCCCGCACGTTCGGAATCCGCCAGTCATGGTGGCCCGCATAGCCTGTTCCACCTTCGGCGTTGAGGGCGTCCAGCCAGTCCCAGATGGTGACCTGGGCCCCGTTCCCAGACCAAGGGTAAAGATTGCTCACATCATGCAACCCGCCGCAGCCCTGGCATTTCACCTCCCAGATCAGCCCGGTGTTCAGATCCTGGATCGTCCCATTGGACAACACCTGATAGTGCAATGAGGCACCCCGCTGCAGGGCGCCGTCGTCCGGCACAGCCACCGGCCAACTACTCCCGTTCTTCACCGCGGGATACGATGTCGTTTGTCCGGTGGCCGGGAACTGCCCGGCATGCGCAGGCGGCGCAAGGACGAGCATCCAGCTCAACAGTACGGCTGCGAACCTGCCTATTTCTAATATGGGTCTCTTCGCTGTCATGGTCTTGCTCCTTTCTCGGATAAGGTCTTCTGAAGTGAGTAATCTTTGTGCGCGTTTCGCCTCGCGCTGTGCGGTCGTATATGGGTGAATCAGGAGAAGCCGCCGACCTGCATCAGCATCATCTGGGCATTAGCAAGTTCCCCACCATCCTGACGGCTGCACCACAGACTGACCTCGCCGCCGCCCGGCGGGATTTGCGCTCCCCCGTTCATCGACAACGACACCTTCGCCACTTCCGCGGTCACCCTTCGGTCCCGAGCGCCGCCAATGAAGTCGGCGCCGTTGCGGAGCTCACAAGCTGTATCACTGTTGTGGTCGCTTAAGAAAATCGGGCTTTCGAAGTTCGCCGTGGCAACGATCGCCCAACTACCGGCCGGCAGGTTCTTCGACGCGACTTTCACGAATTCGTCAGAGTTAGGAAGATCGACGTTGGCGCCGAAGGCAAACGTGACCGTCGAGATCCCGGCAGGGCCTGGGGGTCCCTGCGGCCCGGGTTTGCCATCGGCTCCATTGGCACTATTCGTGCCGTTTATGCCGGGGTCGCCTTTGTCACCCTTGGGTCCTTGCGGCCCGGTCTGATTGAAGGTCAGCAGCTTCTCGCTCCGACGGCACTTGGCGCCGGCTTCCGCATCGATGATACGGAATTCACCATCTTCCTTTACCTCGTAGCAGCCGCTGATCACACCGGTCGACCCCGGGATTGCGGCATAGCCGATCCCAACGGCCCCGACGGCCGCGAATGCGGCGAGAGCGCGGATGCTGCGTTTACGTCTGAGATGGTTCGTCATCATACAAGACTCCTTTCTGTTGCACTGAGAGTGATATGTCGAGAAGTGAAAGTGGAGGTGCGTCCATGAACCTCAGCGTGGGAATTCGTTGCCCTTATTCCTCCTTGAAATAGTCACAGGCGGTTCTCTTCGTTAAGGCTGGCAAATGGGCTCACCTCCTTTCCTTCGGCGACGCCAGCACGTGCGCCATAAACGCCAGTAATTCGTCGAGCGACTGAAAATGCGTTGCCTGTCCCGACACCACATGCTCAACCCGCCCTGCGACGCGCTTACGGGCAATGTCGCTGTTCAGTCGCACGTGCACGACAAACGCCTGGTGCACGGATAACGGCGCGAGTTGTTCGCTTGCTTCTGACATCGACCGTCCTCCCTCTCGCCCAGGCGCCTTTGCAGTGACGGCCCAGGTGTGCCACGCTGGCGCGTTTCGCTTGTCATTGTCCTCACAGTGTGCCATACACGAGTGAGCCAAATCCTGGGAGAATTCCGGGATTTCTCCGGGAAAACTCCGGGCGGTTTGGATGGTCCTAAGGGTAGGAAAAAATGGAGACACCTGCACTACTTAGTTTTGGTCCCTATCACTTTGTCCTCGGTGCGGCGCAGCTGAAACGTGGATCACACGAAGTGAAACTCACACCCAAAGCACTGGCCGTGCTACGCCTCTTCCTGACGCGGCCAGGCGAGGTGGTAACGAAAGACGACCTCTTTGAGACGGTCTGGCCGGGCACGGTGGTCAGTGATGATGCGCTGACGTCATGCATTCAAGAACTGCGGCAGGCGTTGCGGGACGATGCCAAACGTCCACGGTATATCGAGACGGTCTATCGGCGCGGGTTTCGATTCATCGTCTCTCTCGCGACTACGCCTCCCTCTGTTCCACGTTCCACGCTCAAGGTTCCAGAGAAAGAAGAAAAGCAAAAAGCAAAAATCGCTCCGCCTCAGGACTCGGCACTCAGGACTCAGCACTCGGGGCTGGTGGGTCGTGAACACGAGCTCACGCAGCTTCACAAATGGTTAGATAAAGCTCTCAACGGGGAGCGACAAATTGTCTTTGTGACGGGTGAGCCGGGGATTGGCAAGACGACCCTCGTCGAAGCGTTTCTCCACAGCCTGAAGTCTGGGAGACAAGGGCAAAAGGAAAAGCGAAAAGTAAAAAGTTCTGCCCCTCGCTTTCTAACCCTTGATCCCTGGGTTTGCCGGGGGCAGTGCATCGAACACTATGGAGCCGGGGAAGGGTATCTGCCAGTGCTGGAAGCGTTGGGGCGGTTGAGTCGGGAGGCAGGAGGCAGGCAGGTGATTGAGGTCTTGGGGCACTATGCGCCGACGTGGTTGGGGCAGATGCCAGCGTTGGTAAGCACGGCGGAGTTGGACGTGCTGCAGCTGCGCGTCCAAGGAGCGACACGGGACCGGATGCTCCGCGAGTTAGCGGAAGCGCTGGAGGTACTGACGGCACGACACCCGTTGGTGTTGTGGTTAGAGGATTTGCAGTGGAGCGACGTCTCGACCTTGGATTTCCTGTCGGCCCTAGCGCGGCGACAGGAACGCTGTCGGCTGTTGGTGCTGGGGACGTATCGGCCAGTCGATGTCTTTGTGCGCGAGCATCCATTGCGAGCGATCAAGCAGGAGTTACAGTTGCATGGGCACTGCCAGGAGCTGACGCTGGACTTTCTTTCGGAAGATGCCGTACACGAGTATCTTGCCACACGCTTTCCGGTCGCGGCGCGAGAGGCGGCGGCGTTGCGCGGGCTCACCCATCTCATCTACCAGCGCACCGACGGCAACCCGTTGTTCATGGTCAACGTGGTGGAACACTTTCTTTCACAGAGAGTGATCGAACGCACCGATGAACACTGGACGGTGAACGCAGCTGCGGCTACTGCGACTGTGCCGGAGAGTCTGCGGCAGATGATTGAGCAGCGGTTGACGCAAGTGCCGCCCACCGCCCGCACCGTTTTGGAAGTCGCCAGCGTCGTTGGAGCTCAGTTCTCCATCGCTGCCGTGGCAGCAGGTGTAGAAACCTCAGTTGAGATCGTCGAAGAACACTGTGCAGAATTAGCGCGGCGAGAGCAGTTTCTGCGGACAAGTGGCTCGGCCACGTGGCCAGACGGAACTGTCACAGCGTGTTATAGTTTTCGCCATGCGCTGTATCAAGAAGTGTTGTACGAGCGACTCTCCACCAGCCGCCGCCAACGGCTCCATCAGCACCTGGGCAGACGGCTTGAGCAAGGTTACGGTGAGCGAGCCGCAGAGATAGCCGCTGAACTCGCCATGCATTGTGAACAAGAACAGGATTATCAACGTGCGATACCGTATCTGTGGCAAGCGGCGAGGAATGCGCTCCACCGTTCAGCCCCCAGGGAGGCAATCAGTCTCCTCACCAAAGGATTGAACTTGCTCGAGAGGTTACCCGACACGCTCGAGCGCCAGGCGCTGGAACTCATGCTCCAAACCACCCTGGGAACGCCGCTGATCGTCCTCAAAGGCTATGCCGCCCCCGAAGTGAAGAACGCTTATGCCCGGGCGCAGGTGTTGTGTCAGCAGATAGGGGAAAATCCCCAGCTCTTTCCGGTTCTCTTGGGCCTCTGGGCATTTGACTTTATGCGAGGAAAGCCTCAAGAAGCGCGACAGGTAGGGGAACAGCTCCTCAGCCCGGCCTATAGTCTGCAGAGCGCAGGTCGTCTAGTGCGGGCGCACTCCGCGCTGGGGATGACGCTGTTTTTTCTGGGAGAGTTGGGCCCCGCCCAAGAACAGCTCGACCACAGCCTGGCGCTGTATGATCCTCAACGACACCGTTCTTATTCCTTGCGTGACGGCCAAGACTTTGGGGTGATGTCCCTTTCCTATGTGACTATGGACCTTTGGTTGCTAGGCTATCCTGACCAGGCCCTCAGGAAGAGTCACGAGGCCCTCACCCTGGCCGGCGAGCTGCACCCCTTTAGCTTACTTTGGGCGCTCTGGCTTGCGGCTGTCTTTCATACATTGCGCCGGGAGGGGCACGCCGTGCACGAGCGAACCGAAGCCTTACTTGCGCTCGCTGACGAGAAAGGGTTTCCGCAGTTTGTGGGGGTGGGGATAATACATCGAGGTGTTGCGTTGTCCCTATCGGGGCAGGCGGCAAAAGGGGTGGTACAGATACAGCAGGGGCTGGCCCTCTACAAAGCCACGGGGATGGAGGTAGGAAAGCCGTATTTTCTCGCGCTACTGGCCGAGACCTATGGGCAAGCGGGCCGCCCAGAGGAAGGCCTCACCGTGCTGGCGGAAGCGCTCGAGCAAGTGAACAGGAGCGGGGAGCGTGTGTTCGAAGCTGAGCTCTATCGGCTCACGGGCCAATTAGTCTTACAGTCGAGCGTCCAAAGTCCAGCGGCACTCAAAGAAAAGCAAAAGGCAAAAGGCAAAAATCACAAGTCTGCCAATCCACAGTCTCCGTCCCAAATCCTTGATCCTCCCGGCGAAGCCGAATCATACTTTCGACGGGCCCTCGACATTGCCCACCAACAGCAGGCGAAGTCGCTGGAGTTACGCGCCGCCACGAGTCTGGCGCGGTTGTGGCAGCGCCAAGGCAAACGGCACGAAGCACACAGACGGTTATCCGAGATCTACAACTGGTTCACTGAGGGCTTTAACACGCAAGACTTGCAGGAAGCCAAGGCGCTGCTGGACGACTTAACAGTCCCCCCCTTCCCCAACACAAAGAACACCACGCTAGCCGTCCAAACTGACCGCCCAAATCGTCCCCCTCCCTCAAATGTCCGATAATTCCGATTTATGGTAAAATACGACCCGCCTAAGTGGTTGATTTCATTAAGGTTTAGACACGGACTGTGAGGAGACCAGAAAAGGCCCCTGAATATAGGGGTGTTTGCAGCTCTGTTAGCAGCAGTTTTGGTAAAAAGAAAACACGGAGAGAGAAACTATTTCATGAAGCAGCGTGGAACTGTGGAACGGTCCCTCCATGATGCATTGCCATCGTGGGCCCCCCTACCCTTTGGCACAAATGCTATCCAGATGGATGGCAACGACCGTATATGGCGCGTCTGTTTACATACTCTATTATTTATTATTGTGCATCACCCGTGACAAATTCGTAGACTGGGGTTTGCACGGTACGTACCGGAGTTCCGTCGAGAATGAGTTGGTCAATCTTGCGCAAGGTAGATTCTGCAATCCAGACCTCTCCACATGCCGAACACACCTGCACGGGCACATGTTCAAAGAGGTAGATTTGCCCACCCCGCTTCTCTTCATGCGTAATCGTCGAAGGGCGTAAATCTCCACCACAGATCGCACAGCGTTCACGTTTTGATGTCGGCTGGTCTGTCATAATGGTGTTATCTCTTTTTTCTCTCGTCTCGTCCAGGGATCATCCCACTTTTCCGGATCAAGCCAGTGGACGGTAATAACATAGAGCGTATCAATTTCTTCATCATAACCTATCGATACATAGAGAGGCCGAGTGTCTTCTTCCATTCGCATCATAAGACATTTCGGGAAGGGTTGCGCGTCTGGGCGTTGCTCAAGAATTTCTCCTTCGGAGAGGACGCGAAACGCTTGCTCACGCGTAATCCCACGTTCTGCCGCACGGAGAAGTGCGTGATATCGCCATTTAATACGACCATCGCG
Source organism: uncultured Enterobacteriaceae bacterium (assembly GCA_964441775.1). GTDB lineage: Bacteria > Desulfobacterota > Binatia > Bin18 > Bin18 > SYOC01. The sequence goes on along the minus strand of CAYTVL010000082.1, from coordinate 12,215 downwards.
GGCTGCTGCTCGTACCCTAGAGAGATCAATCATAAGGCGACGATACGAATGCCTTGAGTTCCGACTACAGGGGTAGAGAGTTTTTTAGCGCAGCGAGGACCATATATGCGACACGATGCTCAAAATCTGCAATACCAATCGGATTCCCGTTCGACGGGCGGACAAGACGAGTTCCGCGACGCGCTTCTTCTAAGAGCATGTCTTCCCCATGCTTCAGCAGAATCACAAAGGCACGCATCAGATGCGATATTTTGAGCGTGGTATCAGCCTGTTTTGCCAGGCGGTCCACTAAATTTTCCAGTCCCGCCTTCTCTGATTTTGACATGAGAACGCGAATCAGTTGATCAAACGGCTCCAAACCTACATGTCCTTGAGGAACAGGCTGTGTCTTTAGTTCCTCCTTTGTGATCTCTGTCGCTTTCTCTTCTGCGAGAGGAAAGTAAATTACATTGGATTCGAGAATTTTCTTTGGACCAGTAACGACCGAGCGTACTAACGCCGCTTCAACTGGCCGATACGGTGCATCATCTTCTTTAACCCGTTTGGCCATCGATAATCTCCTGCTGCACGTACTGAGGACTTGCGATTGCTGTTGGTTCCTTCCCTTCAAAGACTGCGATGCGATCTTCCATTTCTTTGGCCAACGCGCGGTACTGGTCTGCAATTTTGTGTGTCGGGTCTGTCTGAAGGACTGTCTTGCCGACTTTCTGAGCTTGTGGCACGACAGTTGAGCGACTGATGGTTGTTACAAACTTGAGCGACTTCGTGGGATCAATCGTAAAGGTGTCTTCGACGTAGGATGTGAGAGTGTTCGCGAGCCTCGTCCTCTTATCAACTCCCGCTAGCAGTACACCGAGAAGACGTAGATCTTCGTTTCCGTTGTTTTGGGCATCTTCGATATCATGTAAAGCATCCGTTAGGCCTGCAATTGCAAATGGATCAGGCATCGCTGTAAGCACAAACCATTTTGCTCCCTTATAGGCAGCGATGGTTGGTGTTGTTGCGTTCGGCGCTGTATCAAGAAAAATGTAGTCATATTTTCCCTGGAGCGATCGAAGCGGTTTAATCAGCACATCTTGAAGAAAAACGAATTTACTCTTGGACAAAAGCGCATGATCTATTTTCTCAAGGTTGCGACGCGCAGAGATTAAATGGACATTTGTTGGAAGAGCAACCCCTTCGTCATCTTGCGTGACAATAACATCTTCTGGCATCTCCTCACCCATGAGCACTTCAAATGTGCCAAGAAAGGTTTCAGGAGGAATGCCGAAATGGCGCGTAGCTCCATGGTTCATATCCAGATCCCACACAAGACATCGCCGCCCTAGTTCCCCCAGCGCTGCAGCTAGATGGCAACATGTCGTCGTTTTTCCTACACCCCCCTTCTGATTACCGACAGCGACAACATGCGTCGACCTCACAATTGGTGACTCTTCTCCCATACCACTCCTCCACAAATTTCATTCTAGCCATTACATAACTGCTAGATAGCTATTATATAACTGCTAGATAGCTATTAGACAAGGGGTACAATAGTAAGCACTTATAATAAGGGAAGTTTTCTTGTTCATTCTAACCATTACATAACTGCTAGATAGCCATTACATAATGGCTATTATATAGAGTTGCATAATTTATCGAACTCTGTAATATGCGTGAGATTTTGAGGACAGAGATATGTAATTTCAAAACTTTGCAGGGCGAAATGAAAAAGGGCGACCCGCTAGTCGCCCTTTTTGAATCTTCCCGTTACGTGGAACTCACGTAGCTCAGGACAATCTTTGGTGGTGCTATCCTAGTAAGGCTGCACATTTGGTGAGGTTATAATCGCAAATGAAATATTTGATGGCACCAATATGATTGGCCAGGCTCTTCGAGAACGATAAGGTAGAGCGTACCAGCCGGGAGACCCGCTGCCGTAACGTACAATTGAAGCGCTCGACGTGATTAGTCTTACGGGCCAGCTTGGTGATAGCCCGGTGTTGCGCTGGGGGGATGACGCCCTTATAGACCTCGTACTGATCCGTATAGAACATGGCCTGCTCTTGATACCCTGTGGGGATCTTTCCCCACAAGGCTTGCGCGCTCTGGCGGCTGCGATCCCCCACGTGAAAGGCGATGATTTGACGAGTCAATCCATCCATAGCAATCCATACCCCTTGCCGGTTTGCTTTCCTGCCGATGAAGCTCCAAAGCTCGTCCACCTCGGCTTCCAGCCAATGCAGGATCACTCTTTGGGCTCCCGCTGTCGGCTGGATATACAAATCATCCGGAGCTGCGGTAAAACGTTCACCCATGAAACATAAGAGCCAGCGGAGCCCTACGCCTATCACCCGGCAGATCCCACGTAAGGAAATCCGTTCCAGCAACAGTCGCTCAATCACTGCCCGTTGCTCCGCCGTGATGACATGATTTTCTGGCACCAGGACAAAGGCCCGTCCACAAGCCTTGCACTTGTGGTTTTGTTTCCCTGTGTGAATGCGGCCGTTCCTCTTATAGTGCCTTGAGCCACATCGAGGACACGCCTCTCTTGTGATCATAGTGCTTCTCCTGGCCTCCTCTTTATCAGTTTGCCGTTCTGGCCAAGAATAGCACGATTACTACAGAGAGCCTTACCTGGGTAGCACTACCCGCAACTTCGCAAACTCGGAGGAAGCTATCTGCAGACGTCCGAGTGAACTTGCAATACCACACCTTGCCGCAAAAGCGGGCATGATAGACATCTTGCCATTGCTGCACATCAGCGTACGTCGTCATCGACTTGTAAAAATCGGACGGCTGCAATACTTGAATCACCGTCACGATATCCTCCCGTGAACATCCAGCTTCCTGCGCCCCACGAAAGGCGCTGGCGGTAATCGCCAACCCTAAACTGCGCACGCTGGAGAAGGCGGCCTTGAGCTGCGGTAAAGGATAAGCCGGTTTGCGTTTTTCCATGCATACCCTAAAAGGGGAAAATACCCTTTATGAGGAATGCCTGGCAAGAGACAGGTAAGACACACACGTGCTGACCAGCACGCAACTCATGCACCGCGGTGTACGGAGGTGCGACGGCGCGCTGTCCGTGCGAGAGGAGCAGGCGACCCTAGGGGCTGGATGGTTGGTTGATCTTCGGGAGGCTGAGCCTGCGCCCGCAACTCCGCCACGATCTGTTTCCGAGCGCCCGCCAGCACGTCCGTATACAGCGCGGCGTAGGCGATGGGCACCCTCTCGCGTCCGCTTCCTCCTCTCTCTCTGGCCTGCCATTGTCCCACGGCTGCCTGCACATCCTCCGCCTCACCGACCCACAGCACCCGATAGGGCAGGGGGCCTAGGGGTGCGCGTTGCACGAGCGCCAGAATCCCCGCGCGGTGCTCCAGGTGCTGCCAGTGCAGAAAGGGCCCGAGGAAGGGATAATGACCCAGCGTAAGAGGGGGGAGGGGAAGGACGGGTTTGCTGGGAGGCGGCGTGCGAACCGTGACATGGGTACGCGATCGCTGAGCGACCTGGGGTGCCACAGCGGACGTGCGGCGACGGGGGCGTTGGCGAGAAGGAACGGCCATAGGCGCTTTACTCACTTTTAGTGCAGATGTGTCTAGGGTATGCAGAAAACCCTTGTTCCTGTCAACCAGCCTTGCCTCGTGGGTCTTACGCTCAACAACTACGCACCAAAGTCAACGGTGAAGGATCGAGAAGAGGGACATCCATGCCGTTACGTGATCAAGTCGCCTCTGGGCCGCTTCAGAGGCTGTCTATGTTCCGTTTTCCCATGCTTTGCCACGGCTTCGGTCTGCGTACCAGTGTGGGGGCTGACAGCTGAGTCTTCTTGCGGGTGTGGGCACGTGGACAAATCGTTCTCGCAAACACGGGACTCGAGACTTCGGCTAAGCCGACGCGCCGAAATTTAAGAGGGAGAAAAAGCGTGGTTCCTCAAACGGCTCTGCTCACCATGTTCCACCGTTCCACGGACCTTCCTAAAATAGTTCTGTTCCCCGTGTTTTCTTTTCCGTCCAAACCCTGCAAACAAGGGTGTTCACAGCCCCGAAGTCCGACCATTGATGTTCGTTATCACAGAAAGTGAAGTGACTTCAATGACACCAATATCTTAAGTAAGATATATTTCACCATAAATGGGGATTATCGGACACGGTAATGATGAGGCGGGGATGACCGGTCAAATTGGACGAGTATTGGGCGGTGAGGTGGGCGATCACGGGTCGTACTTGTGTTGGCGATCCGGACCGAACGTCCGGCGGAAGTGCAGGAGATCAGAGAGGAGCGGCACTTCCACATCTCTACCCAATGCTGGTATTAAGTATGAACGAGTAGGTAGACAGGCGGGTAGTGGTATCCAAATAATGCTCGCGGGCAAAAGCTACTCGGTAACATATTGAATAATCAAGGCTCCTATGCGGCACGCTCCGGGCAGAGCCTTACCTGGATACCACCACCTTCCTTCGTCCCTCAATCCGTACATGGGCGGCGTCACGAGCACGGCCTTGTGAGACTGCGAAGCGTTCCGGCAGCGTTTTGTGTATTCTGCCAGCATAGGTGAAAAAAAGGAAAGGCTAGAAGAAGGTATGGTGACTATACAGCTCTCGACGAAGACCTCAGCGCTCCTGCTCCAGGACTTGCAAAATGATCTCATCAAGGGCAATCGGCCTATCCTGCCACTGAGTGGCGTCGAACTCATTGCCAACTGTCAGCAACTCCTCACGGCTGCCCGCGCGGCTGGAATGCTGGTCGTCCATGTCCGGGTCTCGCGCCGGCCTGATCTCAAGAATGCCCCACGCCCGCCTTTAGGCGCTGCGAGCGGCCTATTGGGTCCCTCGCTCCTCATTGAAGGAACCCATGGGGCAGAGATCGTTGCCGAGTTAGCCCCACAGCCTCAGGAGGTAGTCGTCACCAAACACACCACGAGTCCGTTCCACACCACAGACCTCGGGGTGTATTTGCGCCGGTTCGGCATTACCACGCTGATTCTCGCCGGGTATTCGACGACGGGCGTGGTGGAAGGCACCCTGCGGGACGCGCGAGATCAAGACTACGACTGCGTGATCGTGCGGGACTGCTGTGCGGCCATCACGGTAGAGGAGCATGAGGTGTGTATGAACCTGGTGTTTCCCCGCATGGGGTGGGTAGCTGGGGTGGCCGACGTGATGAGCGCCCTCACGCCGTGAAGCCCACGACGCGAGGCTTCCTCGATCCCTGAGATCTGGTGGCGGCTTCTTCAGCACGGGAAACCTGGCTCCCAGCGTGCCTCCAGCGTGAGCGCTTGCCTGCCTTTCTCTCTCCTTCGGCTCTCCTGCTCAGCGTACCGCATATCCGCCATCAATAACGAGGGCGTGCCCGATAGCGAAGCCTGCGCCAGGGCTGCACAGCCACAGCACCGCAGCGGCGATCTCCTCCGCGTGACCCAGTCGCCCGAGCGGGATCTCTTTCATGACCGCTTTCATAGTTTCTGGTTCATTGGCCAGCGCATGCGCCACCATCGGCGTCTGGGTGCTCCCCGGGCAGACGGCATTGATGCGAATACCCTGGGCGGCATATTCGAGGGCTGCGCTCTTCGTCAGCCCAAGCACCCCGTGCTTGGACGCGGTATAGGCTCCCAGGCCGGCTATACCCACGAGCCCGCTCTGCGAAGAACAATTCACGATGGTGCCGCTTCCCTGCTCGCGCATGTGGCGCAACTCGTACTTCATACAACTCCAGACTCCTCGTAAATTGATGGCGATGACGCGGTCGAACTCTTCACCATTCGCATCGGCGGTGTCCGCGACCGGACAATGCACGCCGGCATTGTTGAATGCAGCATCCAGGCGATCGAAGGTAGAGACAGTCTGGGCGACCATTGCGGCCACTTCCGCCTCGTTAGCCACATTACAGCGGACGGCCATCGCCGTGTGGCCGGCGGAGACCAGTGCTGCTGCGGCAGCGCGCACCGCCGTCTCGTTGACATCCGCTAGCGCCACCGCTGCTCCTGCCTCCGCGAAGGCTCTCGCCGTCGCCAGCCCAATGCCAGAGGCCGCGCCTGTCACCAGTGCCACTTTGCCCTCAAAAGAGAAGTGCATGAGCGAAGTCCCCTTCCTCTCGTCTCTGTGGGTTTCTGAGAGAGCTGCGCCACCTGTGCGCGCCGGTGGTTTTGCTGGTTTCGCAAACCGACCATTCTTCTAGGAGTTCCTGGAAATACTTGCTCGGTAAAGAGGGTAACCATACTGTACGCTGTTGCCTTGTTTGCTCAAGCGACCCTCGCCGCAGAGGAAGAACTCTGCCATGGCTTCAACATCTTACGATTGCCCGGTCTGCGCTGAAGGATTCGTTTCGTCCGCCGCAGAAGAGGGAGAGCTGGCTGACGGCGATGTGAGGGCCCGTTGAAAATCGCGAATACCTTTGCCCAAAGCTTCAGCGACTTCTGGGATTTTGCCTGGCCCAAATACCAAGAGACAGACCACCAAGATCACCACCAATTCGGGAAATCCCATACCAAACATTTTCTTGCTCCTTTCTCTACATGGGAGCCGCGCAGGCTGTTCCTGGAGCGCCACGGGCGAGAGTCTTTTTGCCGCACTTCTCCAGGAGCGAGTGCTCTTTACTGTGTGGCAGAAGTGCAGCCTACGTGCTAGTCCATACCCAGACACGGGCAGTCTTGCAGCCTGCTTGTTGTCACGTAGGAACGAAAGAAAGCTTTCCATATTGAGGCGCGAAGCCGCGCCGGGGCAACACTATGAGTAATTCTGTGTATCGGGTCGTTGTTACTGTGCGACAGCAATTTGCAGACACGAATTTGTCACTGATGCAGACAGGGCGTGAAATATCCTTATCAACTGTCCGTGAATTGCTGTCGCGCCCTGACTATGACCCGATACACACTCTTCCTGCTTGTGTTGCAGGAGTTGGCTACCCATAGCCCGTTCTGCCGGTGGTGTTATTCAAGTAATGCTCTCGGGAGATTCATGCTACCGTGGGTCCGGAACAGCACTCAAGAAGAGAGGAAGCCGGGGAGAGAATAATGTTACCGAAAGAAGCATGTCCGCAGTGTGGATCAAGATGGTACGAGAGGAAAGGGCCCATTCATACGGGGGAACAAAATCATCGCTGCAAAGTGTGTGGCCGGGCTTTCGTGCTGACGCCAGAAAATTCGGTCATCTCCACGGAACAGCGCGTGCTGATTGAACGCCTCCTCCTGGAGCGTATCTCGCTCCGTGGGATCTGCCGCGCGGTGGGCATCGGGCTGCAGTGGCTCTTGCAGTTTATGGTCACGCGGTTCCAGGCGGCCCCCGAAGATCTCTATGCTAAGCCGGCAGAAGGTACCCCGACAGTAATCCTGCAGCGGCTGGAGGCCGAGCTGGATGAGCTGTGGAGCTTTGTGGGGAAGAGGGCGAACCGGCAGTGGGTTTGGATTGCGATAGATGCCACGACGCGCCAAGTCATTGCCTTCCATGTCGGGGACCGCAGCCAGGCCAGCGCCGAACAGTTATGGGCCAACCTGCCGACCGTGTATCGTGAGCAAGCGATATTCTACACAGATCAGTATGCCGTCTACACCGGAATCATTCCCGCCGCCCAACACCGTGCCATCTCTAAGCTCGCCCGTAAGACCAATCACGTCGAGCGCTTCAACTGCACGTTACGGCAACGAGTCTCGCGGCTCGTGCGTGGCACGTTGTCGTTCTCAAGGAACCTAGCCAATCATATCGGAGCCATCAAGTATTTCATCTGTGACTACAACCTCACCAAATGTGCAGCCTTACCTGGATAGCACTACCGATTGTCGGGGGCGGCCTCTTCATGCCGCAAAAACGCGTAGGTCGCCTTGACATCGTAGGTAGTGGCACAGAGCTGCGGAATACTTTGCCCGGGATTCGCGGCCATCGCTGCCGCAATCTTTCTCACCCGCTTCGCGCGGCGTACATCCGACACCTGTACTGTGGCAAACTGCTGCTCAGCCCACGCCTGTGGAGGGCTCTGGTGCACTGTCCTCTCCATTCGTCTCCCTCTCTTGCCTCCATGGCCTCTCTCCTTTTGACTTGATCATCTTCACCAGTCAAGATTTGGGTAATGACAAGGCCTAAAGGCGAGGGGTTTCAACCATCCCCGACCGAGACGCTAAGTGAAGACCCAACAAGTTGACAACACCCTGCCCTCCCACGCCTCGGACTGGGGGACGGAGGGGGATGAGGAGTTGGATGTAGAGTCACAGGTTGTGAATATAATCGGAAGGAGAGATGGCATATTTTCACTAACTGTGATGTTTTGTAGATTCAGGCCTTCGTTATAGAGCCGGTTGTTCACCAAGCACGGGAGAAACCAGCACACGATCTTTCGGTTCGGCACCTACAGCGCCAGGGTGCGTAACCGTAAGGCATTGGCGGTGACAGAGACGGAGCTGAAGGTCATCGCGGTCGCAGCGAGCATAGGGCTGAGTAAGATACCGGGGAGTGTTTCAGATCTGGCTGCTATAGGTCCTTATCCTGAGGCTTTTCAATACTTTAGCTTCTTGCACATCAGATCTAGAACACTACCCGCTGCCACTCTCGGAAACAAGTTGGGGGAATTCTGACAGAACCCTCAGTGACCACAAAGCTGACCTCATCGCTTGTCTCTGCTCTTTCACGCTAATTCCACGCTACCTTAACACAAATTCCACGGTTAGCGCGTCGCATTTTACAGCAGGCAGTCTTATGCTCGGACGTATGAAGAAAAAGAGGATCACAGAAAGTGAATACTTGCCCTTGATTCCCACGCTGGCCCTCGCTGCGGCTGACGTCGCCACAGGGTCACCAGGGCGAGCAGGCGTGAGGCCTACGAGTATCCATCCCCCCTAGCGCGGATAACCACAACAGTGAGAGAGTCATAAGTACAAACATCAACATTCAAAGTTCTCACACAACAGGAGAGATATATGGAAACAGGACATGGAATGGAATCTCGCACGCCAGCCCCGAGACTGGTGCAAGACGCAAACTCGAATTACATCTACGTTATTGAAGGTGGCAAGCGCCAGTTGGTCCCAGATGCTCATACCTTCCGGGCTCGCGGGTATAACCCGAAACACATTGAGGTGGTCTCTGATCAGGACCTGGTAGCTTTCCCAGTAGCCCCTGTGCCGCAGCTGGCGCCGACCGATATGCTGACCATCGACTTGGATTCGTTTTTGGGTGCTGGCCATTACATGACCACCCACGGTGCCCTGTACGGCAATGGGCACATTGATGCGCAGACCCGTACACGGACTATTACCTGGTTTGGGGGATTCCATGGCGCTGTCTATCTCGTATTCTCAGACGCAAATGGCATTCCGAGAGGCATGTCTCAATCGCACGTCTTCGGTGTCGATGGTACCTGGATCGGGCAGAGCGACCGCACCGTCTATTGGGCCGAGGACATTGATCCTCACGTGGCGGAGATGACGACGAGCCTGGCCGTCTTCCATTCTTGGGCCCCCACCGATTTGCAGCAACGTCTCGAGCGCGCTGTCGCCATAGCAACACCGATCCTGCAGTTAATCAAGGAAATTAAAAGTACTATCGGCGACGGCAAGACGACGTAACCTATCCCAGAGGGGGGGAAGGGGCAAGAGCTTTTGCCGCTTCCCCAGCAGTTAAGGTTCCTAGAGCGGTGGTGTCGCAAAGTTTAAATGAGGACGAGCACAATCCTCACTTGTAGTGATCTAGGCAGCCAAGGTATAGAACTGTTCCGCTGGCGTTTGGGGAGCATTCTCCCTGCTTATCGGTTGTCCTTTGCGATTCGCAAACATCACTTCTCTGCCGGCAAGTGTACGGCGGGCCGCCCAAAAGGCGTGGCAGCGTGAAGAGATGACGGTCGAGCGACTGTATCTTCAGTCAGCGCCTTGTTTTGAGCTTATCCCTAACAGGAGGCAGCAGCCATGACACTCCACTGCGAATGCACCCTATTGGAACTTATCCAGGCCGTGAGTGACGCAGCACGCAACGATGACGAAGTTGTGGCGACGGTGGCCTACCTCATCAACAGTGGCCGTGTCCGGCTCTGCGGCACCTTCGCAGGAGCGAAAGTCGCCTTACGCCCTTCTCTCAAGTGGGTGCGGACAGATTTATCAGAGGCCATTCGACCGTGGGAGCCGTGAGCGAACTGGCAGCGGCCATGGAAGCAGCATGTGCCACGGAAGAGTGTGTCGGGCCATCGTCAGGGTGCGACAGCAATTTACGGACAGCTGATAAGGTTTTTCGCGCCCTGAATGCCCGTGAGACGAATTCGTGTCCGCAAATTGCTGTCGCATAGGGACAACGACCCTATACACACTATTACCTATTGTGTTGCACGCCGGGTCTGATCTGCCGAACAACTAGTCCGTCAACCGCTTCTATTGCGTGATGCAGTACAGCCGTTTGGTGTCGTTGCAGGCCTGGGCGGTTTACTGGGTTCCGTCGCAAACTATAGTTGAAGGTGAGCGAGATCGTCACTTTCTGTGATCTAAGCAGCCAAGGCGTAAAACTGTTCCGCCGGCGTTTGCTGCGCTTGTCTAGTGCGTGTCAGTTGGCCTTTGCGAATCGCGTGCATGATTTCTATCCCCGCAATCGTACAGCGGGCCGCCCAGAAGGCCTTAAAGCCCAGCATCGGACGTGTGAGCCGTTTCACCGACCTACGGCCCTGTTCGACCATGTTATTGAGATATTTAGCTTGGCGGATAACGATGGCCGTCTTATGCGTCTTATTGTAGTGCGTGATCGCTGCGGTGTTGCTGCCGCTCTTATCGATCGTGCTTTTTTCTGGGAGCCCTTGGCTGCGAATGGCCTTGCGTAAAAAGGTCTCGGCCGCGTCCCGATCACGCGTGGGCGTCAGTAGAAAGTCAACTGGGTAACCTTCTTTATCGACGGCACGGTATAAATATGCCCATTTCCCTTTGATTTTCACGTAGGTCTCGTCGAGTTGCCAGCTCCGGCCTACGGGACGCTGTCGACGACGGAACTGCTTCTCTACCTCCGGAGCGTATTTGATGACCCCTGGGTTGAGGGTGGAAGGATCCACGGCGACCCCACGCTCACCCATCATTTCCTCTCACTGCCGATACGAAATTGGGTACGCTCTGTACCACCGCACTTCTCACAAGATGATCTCTCGCTCAAATTGGCTCCCCTTGAAGGTCGTCATGCCGCCTCTCCTCCCTCTCACGATCACTGGAGAAGCAGAGCGGAACCCTCTTTCAATAAAAAGTTGCAAAAATCATCGTGCGCAGTCCCATAATCGACAAAATTGCCGTCACCGTCCGTCTGCCGGGCGTCAAGATTGCACCCACGACCAGGAGCTGGTCATGGCCCAGACCGAGGAACTAAACACTGGTGCAAACAGCGCCAACAAGGCGACCACTTCGGCAGGCAAGTTCAGCATTCCTATCCTCGCAGGGCGAAATGCTCAGTAATGTATCCTACGGCTAATGGTCAGACCGCGGAAAACTGGTCCATTTGAGCAAGTTTCTAAGGATCATGGGACAAAACTCCCACGGCCTTGCAGAAGGTCGGGGGTCATTGCGAGCGCAGCGAAGCAATCTTTGCCTTATGTTTTCGACTCTTGCGAGATTGCTTCGTCGTCTCCGACTCCTCGCAATGACAGGTTCCTTGATTTCCGTTCGTGGGTTTTGTCTCAAAGTCCTAAGCCCTATGCGGGAAAAGCAGCCGCCTGCCCCATAGCGCGTTCGAGATGAGGACTGGAACGATCTAAAATGTGCCTGAACCTCAAACGCTTCGCGAGTGCTCCTCAGTGCCTCACACCGAGTGAATGGTCTACTCGCCTCTCTTCATACGATTACCTCCTTTTCCTCTTGAATTTTGGCCAGGATACTCATGAAAAACGCCCACAGTTCCTCTGGGGAATGGAAACGCGCGGTGCGGCCTGAGACCATATGCTCAACCCGGCCAGTGAAGCGCGGACGCGCCGCCTTGGTCTCCTCCCGAAACTGCACGACAAAGGCGCGTGAAGGAGATAGGGGTGGCTCTGGTTCTAGAGTGAGAGGGGCTGAAAGCGGTGGCCGTCGCGGTTTCGTTTTCACAAATTGGTCCTTTCCTTGGTCATTTGATCATGTAGTCATTCTAGAAAGCGCGGCCGTGGAATACGACTAAACGAGCATGTGAAATGCGTGGAATCGGCGTGAAAATGGCGTGAAATTTTGCTACAAGGAGCTACGGCTACGCATCAAGGAGGAGGCATGGCCAGTGCGCCACGAAGCGCAGAGATGGAATGAGAGGAAATCTCCATTGTCT
>CAYTVL010000081.1:0-19810 GCA_964441775.1 uncultured Enterobacteriaceae bacterium | reverse complement strand
ACCAAACTGTCAGGGAGCGCCGCACAGTTAATGCAGACCAAGCGCTGGCGCTGGCGGTGGCTCTGCTGGTGGAGAAGGGTAGCCACCAGTTCTTTGCCTGTCCCTGTCTCACCGGTGATGAGGACATTGGCATCCGTCACGGCGACCTGAGCGAGGGAGGCTTTGAGGGTCTGCATCTGGGGGCTGTCGCCGATAAAGGGGATGGAAGCGCAAACGCGAGGGTCAGGTCTGCTTGGACAGGCCGGTGCGCCATCCGCGAGACAGCGGCGGATACTGGCCAGCACAGCGTCACAAGAAAAAGGTGGAGTGAGATAGTCGCGGACTCCGGCACGTAGCGCGGTAATCGCGAGATTCTCCGAACTCTGCGTTGCGAGCAAGATAACGGGAACCCCGTAGCGCCCGAGGTGGAGCAAATGCACCACCTCCATCCCATCGCCCGCTGTCTCGAGCGCCACATTGATCAGTAACAGATCAAGGTGACGGCGTTGGCGGACGGCGCGTAAGACGCCATGGACATCGGATGTGGTGAGTACCTCGAAGCCCTGACGGAGCAGGAAGGCGTGCAAGTGACTCCGTTGGGCCTCATCGTGTTCGGCCAGCATGATCACTGGTTTCTGCATACATCGTTCCTCTGTGAGCATTTCGCATGCTGAGGGCTACGTCTTCACCGGTCGGCAATCTGCTCTTGCCAATGGCGTTGCCCTGCTCAAGGCGGGGGTTCGCCTGCTATGGCCTGCATATCCATCCGGCTGTTCCTAGATGTGTAGGGACTCCACTCGGGTTCAATGGTCCGGAACCTGTTCCTCACAGAGCATGCGCAACTCGCCCGGTGTCTCAGCAGACCTGAACGAGAGGGAGGAAAGGGAAAACCAGCAAAACAGAAGAAGAAGATGGTTAGATCAAGAGCATGACCCTACGAGGCTAGTGCGAAGACATCCTTACTCAAGATTTTTTATAGAAAGGACACCCTAGGATGTCAAATGGTTTGCCGTTAAAAGTGGTTAAATTATCTCTGGCAGCGGTTATATTGTTGGCTGAATCAATCCCGAGTGTTGTACAGTTTATCGTGCATCCTCCCTCTCCCTATGGTAATAGTATATCTATTCTCATTATCATCGTTCCCTTGCCCGTATAGTTTTTCTGATTAAAGGGACAATGCCTCAAGACTTCCATGCACCCTGACCGGGTTCGTTATGGTGAAAAGCAAAGGCCTAAGACTAGTCGCCAAATTCAATATCCTGACCCTCGCGTGGATTTTGACGACGTCATTGAGCATTGGCGTGTTTGTCATACACAACGAGATACGAAACAACTATCGGGAACTCGTGGGTCATGGCGCCAGTATTGCCGCCATGACCGCCCAGAATAGCGAATATGGACTCTACACAGAGAATCAAGAAGCGTTGCAGCGGATCGTAGAAAGCGTCAGTGTTCATTCCGAAATTGTTTCGGTCAGGGTGCTAAATCAGGAAAAGACTCCCTTAGTCGAGAAAGTGACAAATTCGCAATTGCGTATTCCTTCCTCATTATCCTATACCCCTGTCAAGCGGGGACAGAATGTTTTGTTCGCCGACTTTTTTGCCGAAAAGGACAGTGCGTCTTATACGGCAATCCTTGCTCCGGTGGTAGCGAATTCCGTAAACACAACGGCAGAACTGTTCTTACCTTTCGAACGAGCCAAAACGGCACAAACGATCGGCTATATTCAGCTCGCACTAAGCCACCAAGGCTTGATAAATCGGAAATGGGAATTTCTTATTTCCATCGGCGCTTTCACCTTCCTTCTTATTCTCATAGGAATCACGATTACGGTCATAGTCACAAGACGACTGACGGCTCCCATTCGCATCTTAGTGGGCGTCACTCAAGAAATCTCTACGGGTAATCTTGACCAGCAGATTCACGTCTCCACGAGAGATGAACTGAGTGATCTCGCCACGGCGTTTAATCAGATGATCGAACGCTTACGAGATTACCGATGCGAAGTGGAAAGCGCACAGCAAACCCTTGAAGCACGGGTACACCAGCGCACGGTAGAGCTGCAAAAAACAATGGAGCAAGCCTACACGTTGGCGCATCAGGCAGAAGCCGCCAACCGCGCCAAATCACAGTTTCTCGCAAATATCAGTCACGAGATTCGCACGCCGATGAATGGGGTGTTGGGTATGACTGAGCTCTTGCTCGCCACCGCTTTGGATGAAAAGCAGCATCGGTTTGCCGAGACGGCGCATCACTCAGGCCAGAGCCTCCTGCGTCTCATCAATGATGTGCTGGATTTTGCTAAGATTGAGGCTGGAAAACTGGACTTGGAGCAAGTCGATTTTGATCTTAGTCTGCTTCTTGAACAAGTTATTGACATGCTTGCCGAATCCGCACGTCGCAAAGGATTGCCTATACTTTCCCAGATCGCCGCTGATGCGCCGCTCGCGCTGCGGGGAGACCCCACTCGTTTGCGGCAGATTCTCATCAACCTCTTGGCGAACGCCATCAAATTTACCGAGCATGGCGAAGTAAGAATGACGGTGAAGCAGGCAGAACATGGTAGACAGAACGTCGTGACTCAAACGGGTTCAGAGGATTGTGTCCTCGCCTTTGCAGTCCATGATACTGGCATTGGCATCTCTGCAGAGGCGCAAAAGCGACTCTTCGAACCCTTCACCCAAGCGGATGAGTCTACGACACGAAAGTACGGTGGGACAGGACTAGGATTAGCGATCACCAAACAATTCGTGCAGATGATGAATGGAGAAATCGGCGTAGAAAGCACGCCTGGGGTTGGCTCTACGTTTTGGTTTACTGTCCACTTAGAACGACGTCCTGCTGCGATGGCCGCCCTTCCCTTGCTTGGGGCTCCCACATCCTTCCTCGCGGATCGCACCACACTATTTACGGCGCGCGCGCTGGTAGCTGAAGATAATCTGGTGAACCAGGAGGTCGCACGAGGCCTATTGGAAAGCTTAGGATGCGAGGTTGACATCGTCACCACTGGGCATGAAGTATTGTCCGCCTTGGAGCGTGCCTCATACGATGTGATCTTTATGGATTGTCAGATGCCAGACCTCGACGGGTTTGCCACCACGAAAGCGATTCGCATGCGTGAACACATGACGCAGACAGGCGAAGATAGTCTCTCACTCCATACCTCTTCCCTATCCTTCCACGTGCCTATTATTGCGCTCACAGCTAACGCCACAGACGAAAACCGAGAACAATGTCTAGCAGTTGGAATGGATGATTATCTCAGCAAACCCTTTACGCAGGAGCAATTACGCGGGCTGCTCCTTCACTGGCTACCTACTTCGTCGGCCAGGAACCGATACACGAACGGAGCGCAGAAGAAGAACGCCGAGTTCCACGACAAGATGGAAGAACCACAAGTCCAGCCGCCGCTTCGTCGAGACTTCTCTTCCTCAATCTCTGTGCTTGATCCCAAAGCACTGGAAAATATTTGCGTGCTCCAACGACCAGGGGCTCCTGATTTGCTGCGGAAAGTTATTCTGCATTATCTTGCGTCAGCGCCGCAATTGTTGCAGATTTTACAAGATGCGATTCCGCGCGGCGATTACTTGACTGTACGAGAGACAGCGCACAGTCTGAAGTCGAGTAGCGCGAACCTCGGCGCACTGACAGTAGCGGCGCTGAGCAGGGATCTCGAAATCATGGGACAACAGCAGAGCCTAGACATGGCGATGCGGGTGCTTGCAGCGACTGAAGCCGCCTATCAATCGGCTCGGGTAGAACTTATGAGGGAACAAGAGAAACGCTCTGCGTGACAGTTATGGTTGTACACCGACAAGTCCCTTTGATCTTGGTAGCGGATGATGAACCCGCAATGCGGCTTCTTATGCGCGAGTCTCTAGAACTGGCGGGCTTTGCCGTTGAGGAAGTTACAGATGGGGCGCAAACCCTATCCGCATTTGCGCGCCTGCAACCGGATCTTGTCTTATTAGATGTTCTGATGCCGGGGATGGACGGATTCGAAGTGTGTCAGGCCCTGCGTTCGTTGCCAGGAGGAGAATACACGCCTGTATTAATGGTGACTGGACTCGATAACTTAGATTCTATTCATCGTGCGTTTCAAGTCGGAGCCACCAACTTTATTACGAAACCAATTGCCTGGCCAATGTTAGGATATCACGTCCGTTATATGGTGCGCGCCAGCCGGGCTTTTGCTGAACTCCATGCAAGTGAGGAAGCGCTCCGACAAGAAGTGCAGGTTTCTACTGCACTCGTACAGGTCGGACGCGAAATTACGTCTTCACTTGATGCACAGGCTATTTTAAGTCGTCTCTGCCAATTGACAACTGAAGTGTTAGGGTGTGATTGTAGTCATACGTTCCTGTGGCAACCTGAGGAACACAGCTATGTCGCGGTCGCAAATTGGAGCGATTCCGCAAATCCTCAAGAAACCCTGGGAACTCTCATCATTCCCTCCGAGGTAACTTCTGACTTAGTGGCGCTCCTAGAGAAGGAAGATGTCGTACAAGATACAGCGTTCGCTCCACACGGGCTGTTCCCCTCTCCCTTATTCCAGCGCATGAATGTCACTGTTCTGTTAGCGACGGCGTTACGGCGGGGAAACAGCATTATAGGCGTTCAGACGGCTGGATACCGTAAGCGTACGCTTCCGTTTACATCTCAGCAGTATCGCACTGCGCTCGGTATCGCGCAGATCGCGTCAATCGCGCTGCATAATGCGTATCTTCTTGAACAAGCGGAAAGTGCGAATCGACTCAAATCCGAATTTTTAGCCACCATATCGCATGAAGTACGCACTCCGCTCAACATTATTCTGGGTTATAACGAACTTCTGCTTGATGATGATATTAGCCAGCTCTCGGCTGCACAGGTGGACATTCTCCGGCGCATTCGAGAGAACGCGCGCGGGCTTGTTGAGCTGATCACTACTATGCTGGATGTAAGCCGTCTTGACGCGGGCCATCTCCTCATAGAGGCCAGGGATATAGCAATAGCCGATTTACTACAAGAAGTTGAAGCTGAGACACGGGACTTGCGCGAGAAGACGAATTTACAGTTTTTCTGGCGCATTGCCCCGCATTTGCCTCCCTTGTGCACCGACCCACTGAAACTAAAAATCGTGCTCAAAAACCTGCTTGGCAATGCGGTGAAATTTACCCCTCAAGGAAGCGTCACTGTGGAGGTGCAGGCCCAAGGAGCAGGTGCAGAAATTTGTGTGACCGATACAGGCATCGGTATTGCCCCTTCAGCTCTGTCCGTCATTTTTGAACCTTTTCGGCAAGTAACGGATACTTCACGTCCAACTCAAGGCGGCGTGGGATTAGGACTGTATATCGTGCGGCGATTACTGGAGTTATTAGGTGGAACGATTGGAGTTGAGAGCACGTTAGACCGTGGCTCAACTTTTCGTGTCTGGTTGCCCTTCGAGAAACCTGCTGAGATCTTTAAGGGATCGCCGTAGCTCATCTCTCTTGTTGTGTCACCCTTCTAGGATGCCTTACCCTCGTTTGCTCTGGACGCTTTGCATACCTTTCCGCTTCTGGAATGCCGTTCGCTCCCATCGTCCTTGAGATGCCTTAGCTTTTTCTTTTGGCATTGATTATGCTCCTTCCCTGACAGCGTTGTCCCGCTTCTAGGAAGGAGACGGAATAGTTGTGGATCAAGGACATTTTTCCCACTCCCTTTTTTCTTCCCTCGATCTTGGCAGGCTAGCCAGCAGTTGGTTGTTCCGTGCTGCTTTCCTCCAGAAAGCCCCGCTAAATCAATACTTCTGTAGTGGAGCGGCAGGAGAAGCCGGCAATGCTCCGGCACTCTCATACGCTTTTACTCCTACACGCCAAAAAGAATGAGAACATGACCTTGAGGCGAGCATCAATTCCTGATGCTCGCCTTCTCCGTCAAATTTTTGACGACTGTCTAAATATCGACAGAGGCCAAAGAGATTAAGCTAGTCTCTAAACATGTTGTCAGAGTAGTAAAGGAGGGGAAGTGAGATGAAGAGTGCAACAGCAATCTACAGAGAGTGTGCCTCGTATGAGAACGACACAATGCACGTGGAAACACTCTCCAAGGATAGGGTTGATTCACCGTTTTTATGGACCACGACGTCAAGGGATAGTGGGAAGGCTTACTGATGGAAAAACTGCTCGCCTTCTTGGCTCTTATCACCCTGAGTGTTGTCGTGCTTATTGGCGACTATTTCCTGAAACTTGCTGGAAATCGGGAGACGACTCTGGAACCCCGGCTGTTCGTGATTGGCTTTGCCATTGAATCCCTGACGACGTTCGGGTGGTTCTACGCTATGAAACACCTGAAATTAGCCACCGTGGCGACGTACTACTCGGTGCTCACCGTGTTACTGCTCGCGGCGCTTGGCTTTTTTGCTTTTGACGAACAGCTCAATCTGGGTGAAATAGCGGGAATCGCGGCGGCCATTGTGGCGTTGATCTTGCTCGCTCGCTTTGCTTGATTGGCGTTTGGAGTTTTGCAACTAGATTCGGAATGGGGTCAGAATGAAGCGTCACTCGTATTTGTCGCCGAAATGTTGGACTCGGCAGTCGCCAATTCATGGACGGGGCGTCTTTGCGAAGCAAGCGATCGCTCAGGAGGAAATGATCGCCCTTTGGGGCGGGATAATTTACAGCCTGGAAGAAGTGACTGAAATCGCCAAACACCATCCACACTTTGAAACGCATACCGTGTCGATCTACAAAGATTTCTATTTAGGCCCGCTTGATACGAATGCGTCTCAACTTGACGACACCGAGTTATTTAATCACAGTTGCGACCCAAACGCCGGAGTGAAAGGGCAAATTGTGATCGTTGCTCGGCGTCCTATCCTGCAAGGCGAAGAGATTTGTTTCGACTATGATACAACAGAAACCGCGGCGACCCCGTTTGTCTGTCGGTGTCGAGCGCCAGAGTGCCGCGGCTTGATCGACGGCAGCGCTTGGAAGAACGCGAGCTTTCGTGCACGACATCATGGCTATTTCTCGTGGTACATAGAAGAACTGATTCGACAAGAGTACGAACTGTGACGGTGACGCGCGTCGTGTCGATGGGATTTGTACGCCTTGCCATGAACTGGTCTCTTCTCCGAAGCAGGGTGTAAGGATTATGGCAAGATGGAACTTCTTTACCTTGTGGAAATACTTCTCTCTCCACCGCCAGGTGCTCCTTGGTCGGCAGAGCAAGAGCCGGTGGCGCATGTCCCTCGCGACGGTGTTCTCTGCTGTTCCGTTTCTCTCTCTTAGCCACGCTGCAGCTCAGTCCACTTCGTCAACCAGTGCGGGTGAAGCCATGCTTTTTCAAGAAATTCCTTCGGTGTACGGCGCCTCGAAATACGAACAAAAAGTGACAGAAGCTCCCTCTTCGGTCACGATCATCACGGCGGACGAAATCAAAAAATATGGGTATCGCACGCTGGCCGATATCCTCCAAAATGTCAATGGATTTTATGTCACCTATGATCGGAACTACGACTACCTTGGGATACGAGGATTCAATCGGCCTGGCGATTATGATAGCCGAATCTTGCTTCTGGTTGACGGTCATCGACTCAACGATAACGTCTATGAGTCCGCCGCCATTGGCACTGAATCCCCCATCGATGTGGATCTTATCGATCGCGTGGAGGTCATTCGCGGACCGAGTTCATCGCTCTACGGCACGAATGCATTTTTTGGCGTGATCAACATTATCACCAAGCGAGGCCGCGATATCAAAGGCGCAGAGGCGTCAACCGAGGTCGGCAGCTATGAGTCCTATAAGGGTCGAGGAACCTACGGCAACAAATTTCAGAATGGCGCCGAACTCCTGCTCTCGGGCTCTTTTTATGACAGCGTGGGTCAACGTCGCCTCTTCTACAAGGAATTTAACAGTCCCTTCACGAACAATGGCGTCGCCAGGAATGCGGATTCTGACCGCGCCTACACGCTTTGGGGCAAATTCTCCTTTTTCGACCTGACTGTTCAGGGTGGTTATGTCGGTCGGAGGAAAGGCATTCCTACAGCGGCCTTTGCTACAGTCTTTAATACAAAACAGACGCGGACGCTGGATGAGCATGGCTATCTTGACGTCAAATACGAACATGAATTCGCGCAGCACTGGGAGGTGCTGGCGCGGCTGTATTACGATCGCGTCTATTACAAGGGCAAGTATCTCTATGACAGATCGCCTCTGGAGCCGAACCAAGATCTCACGAGACCGCCTTTGGTGCTGAACCAGGATGTCACTTTTGGTGAACAATGGGGCGCGGAACTGAAGGTGACGAAGCGTCTCTTTGAGAAACACAAACTCAGCATCGGAATGGAATTTCGAGACAATCTGCATCAAGACCAAACAAATCTTGACACCAATCCGCGTCACCTGTTCTTGCGCGATGAGCGCAGTTCAAGAATTTGGGCGTTTTACATTCAGGATGAATTCAGCATCTTGGACAATCTCATTCTGAATGCGGGAGTGCGCTACGATCACTACGATTCCTTTGGCGGCACAACGAACCCACGGGTGGCGCTTATCTACAATCTCAAAAAGACCTCGCTGAAGCTCTTGTACGGCGAGGCGTTCCGCGCGCCCAACGCCTATGAACTGTTCTACACAAGTGCGCCATACGAGGGGAATCCCCGCTTAAGACCAGAGCGTATTACAACCTACGAACTGGTCGTCGAGCACTACCTGGGCAAAGTGCTACGCGCCTCCGCCGCCGGCTATTACTACACGATCAATGACCTCATCAGCCAGCAGACTGATCCCGCGAACAATATGATTGTGTATAGAAACGTGCAAGGCGTTGAAGCCAAGGGGCTCGAATTTGAACTGGAAGGGAAATGGACGTCTGGCCTAGAAGGCCGCCTCAGTTACGCCGTCCAAGAAGCGCAGGAAAAGAGGAATGATCTGACGAACTCGCCTGAGCAGCTTGTCAAAGCTGGGGTGATTGTGCCCCTGCTCCCCGAGCGGCTGTTTTCTAGCCTTGAAACTCGTTACCTCGATGTCAGACGCACACGCTTGGGGAAGAAGATCAGCGACGTGTTTATAGTGAATCTATCGTTATTCAGCCAAGATTTCGTCAAGGGTTTAGAAGTTTCGGGAAAGATTGAGAATCTCTTTGACGAACGCTACAGCGATCCAGGCGCGGCGGAACATCAGCAAGACGCCATTGCCCAAGATGGACGCATTTTTTGGTTGAAACTCAAATATCAATTTTAACTGCCGTTGATGATGAGTGTTGCTTCCCGTCTAATATATTTCCTCCACGTTCTCGTTTTGGCGTTCGTTCTAGCGGTCACAGCAGGAAGACCGACGCTGAGCGCGGAGGAAAGGAATGAGAGCGCCAAAATTGCTCTCATTGCCAGCCAAGATGCGCCGCCCTACCGAGAGGTGCTGAGCGGCTTTCGCCAATATCTGAGCCAACATTATGATCATGTCATCTTTGAAGAGCAGTTTCTCCAAGGCGACGTCGACGAAGCCGCCAAAGCCGTGCAAGAAGCGAAGCAGAATGGCGCACGGTTGCTCTTAACCGTCGGCTCACTGGCGACTCGAACCGCTCTCAAAGAAGGCGGAGGTCTGCCCATCGTCGCTTGCCTCATCGTGGATGCGAATGATATCCAAGGAGCCGCCAACGCGACTGGCGTCGTCCTTGATTTTTCTGTGGAGACGCAGTTGCAGTGGATGCGACGGTTTTTGCCGCAGAACCGTGTCGTTGGAGTCCTCTTTAATCCGCAAGAGAATCAACGCAAGATTGAGGAGGCCGCCCGCATTGCGCAGAGCCTTGGACTCAGACTGATTGCCCGGGAAGTTGAGTCTCCCAAAAGCCTTCCAGAAGCCCTCAACAGCTTGGCGCGCGAGGCTGATGTGATCTGGGGAATTTGGGATCAGATGGTGTTATCTCCGCAAACGGCCGAACCCATTCTCCTCTTCTCCTTTCGCAATCGTATCCCGTTGGCTGGTCTATCCACTCCTTGGGTCAAAGCCGGGGCCTTGTATGCACTAGACCGTGACTATCCTGACCTCGGGATGCAATGCGGTGAACAAGCGCTGCAAATTTTACAGGGAAAACCGGCGAGCTCTCTACCCCTGGCGTCGCCGCGGAAAGTCATGCATGCAGTAAACCTCAAAACCGCACAATATATGAAAATAGAGATTCCCCAGGCGCTCATAGACAGTGCGCAGCAAGTTTTTCCGTAGTGCAAGAGGCTTTGTCGGATTCCATCGCAAAGGGACAATGTGAGCTCGGATCTTCTCTGGTATAAAGATGCAGTTTTTTATGAGCTTCATATTCGGGCGTTTTGTGACGGCAATGGAGACGGCGTAGGCGATTTTCATGGCGCCACGCGAAAACTTGATTACCTTCGCAACCTTGGCGTCACCTGTCTTTGGTTGCTGCCCTTTTACGCGTCTCCGCTCAAAGATGATGGATATGACATTGCTGACTACTATCAAGTACATCCCGCCTACGGCTCCTTACTAGACGTTCGCAATTTTCTTCGAGCTGCACATGAATGCGGCATTCGAGTGATTGCTGATTTGGTCCTCAACCACACCTCTGACCAACATCCCTGGTTCCTGGAGGCGCGCAGTTCGCCGTCTTCCGCGAAACGAGATTATTATGTCTGGAGCGACACTCCGGATCGTTATGCTGATGCTCGTGTGATTTTTAAGGATTTCGAGCAGTCCAATTGGACGTGGGACCCGGTTGCTCGCGCGTATTACTGGCACCGCTTCTTCCATCATCAGCCGGACTTGAATTATGAGAATCCTCAGGTGCAGCGCGAGATACTCAACGTCATGCGGTTTTGGCTTGATCTTGGCCTGGATGGTTTTCGCTGTGACGCCGTGCCTCACCTCTTTGAACGTGAGGGAACAACCTGTGAGAATTTGCCAGAGACCCATACCTATGGCAAAGCCTTACGCCGGATCATTGAGACCTCGTATCCTGACCGCATTCTCCTCGCCGAGGCGAACCAATCACCGGCGGATACGTGCGCCTACTTCGGGGACGGGGATGAATTCCATCTCGCCTTTTATTTCCCCCTCGTTCCTCGTCTTTTTTTGGCGCTTGCACGTGAGGATCGGCAGCCTATCACTGAGATTCTTGCCCAAACGCCTGCTCTCCCTCCAAGGTGTCAGTGGGGAATCTTTTTACGGAATCATGATGAAATCACCCTGTCACGCCTCACGGCGGACGAGCGCACGGAACTCTTGCGCGTGTACGCGCCTCTCCCTGGTATGCGGCTCAATACCGGCATTCGACGCCGTCTTACCCCGCTG
The DNA here is from genome assembly GCA_964441775.1 of uncultured Enterobacteriaceae bacterium. Classification (GTDB taxonomy): domain Bacteria; phylum Desulfobacterota; class Binatia; order Bin18; family Bin18; genus SYOC01. The sequence goes on along the minus strand of CAYTVL010000081.1, from coordinate 8,563 downwards.
TTGGCCAATGATCAGCGACAGATGGAACTGGCTCATAGCATTCTATTGACGCTGCCTGGGAGCCCCGTCTTGTACTATGGAGATGAAATAGGCATGGGAGAAGATTTGTCGTTAGCCGACCGCAATGGCTTACGCACCCCGATGCAGTGGAATGCGGAGCTGAACGCCGGCTTTTCGCGTGCTGACCCTGCCCAACTGTATCTTCCCGTGATCGACGATCCCGTGTACGGGTACACGACGGTCAATGTCGAGACGCAATCTCAGCAGACTTCTTCCTTATTGCGTACTGTGCAGCACCTGATAAAGAGGAGAAAATTTCACTCTGTGTTTGGGCGCGGCGCTCTTGTTGTTCTTTCTTCTACAAACCAGCACATTCTTGCGTACCTTCGGGAGGACGAGACCGAAACAGTGCTGGTAATCCAGAATTTGTCGCACTCAGCGCAGTTCGTGGAACTTGACCTGGCGCGCTTTCGGGGGACTACGCCCGCCGATCTCTTGCATACGACAAGACTGCCGAGAATCGGTTCCTCCTTGTATCGTTACGACTTGCAACCGTACGGATTTTTCTGGTTGCGATTGCGGAGCGCCGGAGACGTTGAAAACGATGAAGACAGCATTTCAGAAGAAGCGGAAAAATAAGACGGCGATCATTTTCTCTCGCGTCTCCCGGTTCCGGTCAATGCGATTGTCACAATGCGTGAGGAAGACATGAGAACGGCTGAGGCCGCCGCTCGCGGCTGGCGAGGGGAGAGGTGATGACTACCTTTCCGGTCGTCCTACTGGTAGGAAGAAGAGAGAGGTAAGGCGTACTGCCATCATTAGGAGAACAAGTCGCATGGGAGTAAAAAGACGACAACGGGCTCCGCACGACGATAATCCGTTGTGGTACAAAGACGCAATCATCTACGAACTCCATGTGCGATCCTTTTACGACAGCGCTGATAAGGGCGTCGGCGATTTTTGTGGACTGACCCAAAAGCTGGACTACCTGCACGACCTTGGCGTCACTGCCCTGTGGCTCTTGCCATTTTGTCCGTCGCCGCTCAAAGACGACGGGTATGACATGTCTGATTATACGGACGTACATCCACGCTATGGCTCGCTGAATGATTTCCAGGAATTCTTACGCGAGGCGCACAAACGCGACATTCGGGTGATCACGGAATTCGCGCTCAATCATTCTTCCGATCAACACCCCTGGTTCCAACGCGCACGACGCGCCGCGCCGGGCAGTGTATGGCGCGATTTTTACACGTGGAGTGAAACGCCGGATAAATACCAGGACGCGCGGATTATTTTTAAGGACTTTGAATCCTCGAATTGGACCTGGGACCCGGTTGCTAAGGCCCATTATTGGCACCGTTTTTACGCTCATCAGCCGGACCTCAACTATGACAACCCGCGTGTACGGAAGGCGATCCTGGAGGTGGTGGATTTCTGGTTCGAGCTGGGGGTAGACGGCTTGCGGCTGGACGCCGTGCCGTACCTCTATGAGCGTGAAGGCACCAATTGTGAGAATTTGCCGGAGACGCATGTTTTTCTTAAAGAGCTGCGACGTCATATCGACCGCTCGTTTAAGGACCGCCTGCTGCTGGCTGAAGCAAACCAATGGCCGGAAGACGCAGCGGCGTATTTTGGCGCGGGGGACGAATGTCACATGAATTTTCACTTCCCGCTCATGCCGCGTCTGTTTATGGCGATCCACACAGAAGATCGCTTCCCGATCGTCGACATTTTGCAGCAAACCCCGCCAATCCCGGAGAACTGTCAGTGGGGCATCTTCCTGCGTAATCACGATGAACTGACCTTGGAAATGGTGACGGATGAGGAGCGCGACTATATGTATCGCGTCTACGCGCAGGACCCGCAGGCTCGCATCAATCTGGGTATTCGCCGCCGCCTGGCCCCGCTCCTGAGCAACGATCGCCGGCGCATCGAACTGATGAACGCCTTGCTCTTTTCACTCCCTGGAACTCCTATTCTTTACTATGGTGACGAGATTGGCATGGGAGACAACGTGTACCTTGGCGATCGGAATGGCGTGCGCACGCCGATGCAGTGGAGCGCCGACCGCAACGCGGGCTTCTCCCGCGCCAATCCGCAGAAGCTCTACCTTCCTATCATCATTGACCCCGAGTACCATTACGAAGCGGTTCACGTCGATGCGCAGCAGCGCAATCTGCACTCTCTGTTGTGGTGGATGAAACGCTTGATCGCCTTGCGCAAACGGTACAAGGCGTTTGGGCGGGGGACGATTGAATTTCTCCAGCCCGAGAACCATAAAGTGCTGGCGTTTCTCCGGCGCTATGAAGGCGAATCTCTCCTTGTCGTCGTGAACCTCTCCCGGTTCGTGCAGTATGTGGAATTGGACCTTTCCTCGTTCCGGGGCATGCGACCAATAGAAATGTTTGGGCATGGGGCTTTTCCCCCTATCGGTGATTCGCCCTATCTGCTGACTCTGGGGCCCCATGCGTTTTATTGGTTTAGTGTGGAAGCGCAACACGCTGAAATGAGTGAGACACCGGCGGATTACCACCTCCCCAGCATCGAGATCAGCGGCTCTTGGGAGATACTCTTTCAGGACGAAGGAAGAGAGCAATTACAACCGCTTCTCTCTGGCTATATGAAGAGACGTCGTTGGTTCGGCGGCAAAGCACGACAGATACGCTCGACCCTCATTCCCGAAGCCCTTCGTTTCCCGTTCGACTCTTCGGTTGCCTATATTACCTCAGTTGTCGTGAACTACGTTGAGGGCGCCTCGGAAACCTACCTTCTCCCGCTTATGTTGGCGAGCGGAACGCGAGCCGAGCAGATACACCGCGAAATTCCGCAGGCCGTAGTAGCGCAAGTGCACAGCGACCTAGAGGAAGGTCTACTCTATGAAGGGGTATGGGAGCCCGGTTTCTGTCAAGCGTTGCTAGACGGGATCCTCCGACAACGCCGGTTCAAGGGGACGCTGGGGGAACTCGTGGGCGTTCCGAACCGGATGCTACGACAACTGCGTAACACACCTGACGTGGTGCTGACGCCGTCCGTGCTTGGTGCAGAACAAAGCAACACTTCTATTGTCTACGGGGACAAGTTGATTTTGAAGCTGCTTCGTCGAGCGGAGGAGGGGGTCAATCCAGACTTAGAGATTGGGCGGTTTTTAACGGAGAAGGCCCAATTTGCCCACAACGTCCCTGTGGCTGGCGCGCTGGAATACCGCTTGAAGCGCGGCGGGTCTCTTACTATCGCCATTCTCTATAACTTCATTCCCAATCAAGGCGACGCTTGGCGCTATACCTTGGAGGTCCTTGATCGCTATTTTGATGCGGCGCTTGCCCAGCAAGCCTCTATCCCTCTGCCGCCTGCGCGCGAATCACTCCTCACTTTGGCGGAGCAGGACATGCCTGCTCTCGTCCGTGAGCTCCTTGGCCCCTATTTGGCGTCTGCGCAACTTCTGGGGCAAAGAACGGCGGAAATGCACCTCGCTCTTGCGTCAGACAAGCAGGACCCTGCTTTTGCCCCTGAGCCATTTTCTACTTTGTATCAACGGTCTATTTATCAATCGATGCGCAGCCTCGCCGTACAAAGGTTACAGCTCCTACGCCAACGATTAAAGCATCTTCCCGAAACCGTGCAGACCGAAGCGCGCGCCGTACTAGACCTGGAGTCAGCGGTGTTCCGCCGTTTCCAGTCGCTTTTGCACAGAAAAATCGCTGCTTGGCGGATGCGGTACCACGGGGACTACCATTTAGGGCAGGTGCTCTATACCGGGAAAGATTTCGTCATCATCGACTTTGAGGGGGAGCCGGCCCGCCCGCTCAACGAACGGCGTATCAAACGTTCCCCATTGCGTGATGTCGCCGGAATGCTGCGTTCCTTTCAGTATGCTGCGTACAGCGCGCTGTTTCACCAAGCGCAAAAAGGCGCCCCCGGCTCTCATTCCGAGGAGGTGAAGCTGCTTGAGCCTTGGGCGCAATTATGGAGTCAATGGGTGTCGGCGGTGTTTCTGAACGCCTATCTCGGGAGTGCGGGAGTGGCGGATTTGATTCCGCATAATCGCAGTGATCTGCAAACGCTGCTCGATGCCTTTTTGTTGGAGAAAGCGCTGTACGAGCTGAACTATGAACTCAACAATCGTCCGGACTGGGTGCGCATTCCCTTACACGGCATCGTGCAGCTCTTAACAAGCGACGTCTAACAAGGAGCAAGTCTCATGCAAACATACGGGTGGTTAAGCGACAAAGACTTGCATTTCTTCAACGAAGGAACGCACCTGCGCCTCTACGAGAAACTCGGTGCGCACCTTCTCACGCGAGACGGAGAAGTCGGAACTTATTTCGCGGTCTGGGCCCCGAACGCTAAGCGAGTGTCAGTGATGGGCGCATTCAATGAATGGAATACAGCGAGTCACGGCCTTTCTTCCAGAGGACAGTCCGGTATCTGGGAAGGATTTTTCCCTGACGTCGGTAAGGGCATGAATTACAAGTACCATATTGTCTCTCGATATCAGGACTACCAGGTAGACAAAGCCGATCCGTTTGCCTGCTATGCGGAGACGCCCCCGCAAACAAGCTCCATCGTGTGGGACCTCACCTACGAGTGGCAGGATCAACAATGGATGACGACGAGAAGCCGCTGTCAGACGTTAACGTCGCCGCTGGCGATCTATGAAGTGCACCTTGGTTCCTGGCGGCGCGTGCCAGAAGAAGAGAATCGTTGCTTAACGTATCGAGAACTAGCGCCCCGGCTCGCCGCTTATGTGCAGCACATGGGTTTTACTCATGTTGAATTCCTGCCGCTCATGGAGCATCCCTTCTATGGCTCATGGGGCTATGAGGTGAGCGGCTACTTTGCGCCGACCAGTCGCTACGGCGCCCCGCAAGATCTGATGTTTCTCATTGACTATCTGCATCAGCAGGGGATCGGTGTCATCCTGGACTGGGTTCCCGCGCATTTCCCGCGCGACGAACATAGCCTAGGCTACTTCGACGGCACGCATCTCTTCGAGCACGATGATCCCCGACAAGGCATTCATCCTGACTGGGACAGTTTCATTTTTAACTATGGTCGCAACGAGGTGCAGAGTTTTCTACTCAGTAACGCTCTTTTCTGGCTGGAGAAGTATCACATTGACGGGCTGCGCATCGATGCTGTCGCCTCGATGCTGTATCTGGACTACTCCCGCAAAGAAGGTGAGTGGATTCCGAACGAATATGGCGGACGTGAAAATCTGCGTGCGATTGAGTTTCTCCGCCACTTCAATACAGAAATTTACCAACACTACCCTGATGTGCAGACCATCGCCGAGGAGTCCACGTCTTGGCCTATGGTGTCCCGGCCCCTCTACGTCGGTGGGCTGGGGTTTGGCCTGAAATGGGACATGGGCTGGATGCATGACACCTTGAGTTATCTCTCGCGGGACTCCATCCATCGCAAACACCATCACGGCAACCTCACGTTTCGTCAGCTTTATGCGTCCGCCGAGAACTTCGTGCTGCCTCTCTCTCACGACGAGGTCGTCCACGGCAAGAGCTCGCTTCTCGGAAAGATGCCAGGGGATGACTGGCAGAAGTTTGCGAATCTCAAGTTGTTGTTGGGCTACCAGTATGCACAGCCGGGGAAAAAACTGCTCTTCATGGGTGGCGAGTTCGGCCAGTGGCGCGAGTGGAACCATGACGCAAGCCTGGATTGGCATCTGCTGGAGAGGGAGCCTCATGCTGGGCTCCAACGCTGGGTCGAGGATCTGAACCGCATATACCGGAGCGAACCGGCACTGTACGAGCGAGACTGTGAAGACGCTGGGTTTGCCTGGATTGATTGTAACGACGCGGAACAGAGCGTCGTGAGTTTTCTCCGCACCGGGCAGTCGTCGGAGGAAACGATTGCCATAGTCTGCAATTTCACACCCGTGCCCCGTCACAATTATCACATTGGCGTACCGGGCGGCGGCTTCTGGCGAGAGCTGTTAAATAGCGACGCCGAACGGTACGGAGGCAGTCAGCAAGGCAATATGGGCGGTCTCGACGCCAACCCCGTCGCTCACCACGGCCACTTCTATTCCCTCACGTTAACCTTGCCGCCCTTGACGATTCTCTTTCTGAAGCACGCGGCTGCCGCCCCACCAGAGGAGAACTGACTATGCAAGAAACAGAAAGCCGTGTCCGTGTCGTGATCGCAGAGGTCTCACCTGAGATCGACGGTGGACGATTCCCTATCAAACGCACAGTGAATGAAACCGTTGTCGTCGAGGCCAACATCTTTACCGATGGGCACGATGCGCTCTCCGCCATACTACTTTATCGTCATGAAGACGAGACAGCCTGGCGGCAGGCCGCGCTCTCTCCTCTGGGCAATGATCGGTGGCGGGGCCAGTTCCTCGTTACCGTCACGGGACGCTACCGCTACACCCTACAGGCGCAGATCGACCGTTTCGCCTCGTGGCAGCGGGATTTTGCCAAGCGTGTCGAGGCCAGTCAGAATGTGCAGGACATGAAGGTTGAACTGTTGGTTGGGGCGCACCTGATCGAAGAAGCGAGCGCACGCGCTGCCGGCGACGATGTAAGCACATTACAGGAATGGGCCAAGAGGCTGCGTCTGGCGTGTGATTCCTCTTCGTCCGCACAGGCGCAGTTGGCGCTGGCGGAGGACCTCGGTCTGCTCGTTGGCAAATATCCCGACCAGCGGTTTGCAGCGACGTACGAGAAGGAACTCGTGGTCGTAGTGGACCGCGAGAAGGCGTGCTTTGGCGCATGGTATGAAATGTTTCCCCGTTCGTCTGCAGCGGAGAAAGGGCAACACGGCACGTTTGCCGATTGCGAGCGGCGACTGTCCTACGTCGCGGCAATGGGATTTGATGTCCTGTATCTGCCTCCCATTCATCCGATTGGCCGCACCCATCGCAAAGGGAAAAATAACGCCCTGGACGCCGGTCCGGATGATCCTGGCAGCCCGTGGGCCATCGGCGCTGAGGAAGGAGGCCACACGGCTATCCATCCTCAGCTCGGGACGCTGGAAGATTTCCGGCGACTGACCGCTGCGGCCAAGGAGCACAGCATCGAACTCGCGCTCGATCTTGCTTTTCAGTGCACCCCGGACCATCCCTATGTCAAAGAGCATCCGGAGTGGTTTCGCCATCGCCCGGACGGCAGCATCCAGTACGCCGAGAATCCGCCCAAGAAGTATCAAGACATTTATCCATTCGACTTTGAGACGGAGCACTGGCGAACGCTGTGGGAGGAATTACTCAGGGTCGTGCGCTTTTGGATCGACCAGGGGGTGCGGATCTTTCGCGTGGATAACCCTCACACCAAGCCGTTCAGGTTCTGGGAGTGGTTGATTACAAAAGTAAAAAACGAACATCCTGACACGCTCTTTCTTGCCGAAGCGTTTACGCGCCCGGCGGTGATGCGCCATCTGGCGAAACTAGGCTTTACGCAATCGTATACCTACTTCGCTTGGCGCAACACCAAGACGGAGCTCATACAGTATTTTACCGAGTTGACATCGACTGACGAGCGGGAGTATCTCCGACCCAATCTCTGGCCGAACACGCCGGACATTTTGACGGAGTATCTTCAGGTAGGCGGACGTCCGGCGTTTATGACCCGCCTGGTGCTGGCCGCAACACTGGGCGCCAGCTATGGCATCTACGGCCCCACCTTCGAGCTGTGCGAAGATCAACCACGCGAGTCGGGCAGTGAGGAGTATCTCGACTCGGAAAAATACGAGCTGCGCTACTGGCAGCTCAACCAGCCGCACAGTCTCAAAGATCTGATTGCTCGCGTCAACCACATTCGCCGCGACAATCCATCACTGCAGAGCGACCGGAATCTTCAGTTCCATCCCATCGATAACGAGCAGCTCATTTGCTACAGCAAACAGACGGACGACGGCGCGAATGCCGTGTTGGTGGTAGTGAACCTCGACCCGCATCACATCCATGCGGGGTGGATGAACCTGGAGATCGAAGGCCTGGGGCTCAACCCACGCCACCCCTATCAAATGCATGACTTGCTCAGCGGAGCCCGTTACCTATGGCAGGGAACGAGGAACTATGTTGAACTCAATCCCCAGGTCATACCGGCGCATATTTTTCGTCTTCGCCGTCGCGTACGCACCGAACGGGATTTTGATTACTATAGCTAACCCCAGAGTTATTGAGACAGACAAGCATCGTCATGATAGTCTACCTAGATGCGAGGCCGTCAAGATTTACGCAAGCGTGGAATTGCCTTCGTGCAGAGTGGGGGCAGCAAAGCCCAAGCGGGGCGCCGTTTTCCAGTCGGACGGGCCAGTGTGTACCGCTGGACCAAGGGACCAGCCGGGTTAGCCTACCAGCGTCCAGACCCCAAAGGGCCGCGCCGGTTAGAGTGGGCGGCGTTGCGCGCACACGTGAGGCAATATCCCGATGCCACGCAAAAGGAGCGCGCCCGACACTTCGGCGTCTCTTGCCATTGTATTTGGTATGGGCTCCATCGGCTCCTGCTCTCCTGGAAAAAAAACGCTGGGCTGCCGTGAACGCGATCCGCAGCAAAGACTCGCCCATCTGCGCCTGCGGGAACGCTATCGACGGCGG
>CAYTVL010000080.1:0-20055 GCA_964441775.1 uncultured Enterobacteriaceae bacterium | reverse complement strand
GCCATGATTGGCGACGAATCCGGCGAGACTGCCGCTGCGTATGAGCGCCCCCGGAATGACTTAAACGGGAACGGACGAATCTCCCGCCGTGGCTGATTGGTGTGCAGACCACCTTCCATGTAGCCCTTTTCTAAGGCCTCAAGGATCAACTCTGCATATTCAACGAACCGGCTGCGTCCTTCGTTTTGATCGATCCTGAACCCCTCATACTCGATGCGCGCTAGCCCACGGCCAATGCCCAGAATAAAGCGCCCGTTGGAGACGTGATCCAGCATGGAAATCTGCTCGGCCACGCGCACCGGGTCATGCCAGGGAAGCACGATCACCATCGACCCCAGCTTGGCATGTTTTGTTCTGCCCGCCATATAGGTGAGGAACTGTACCGGGTCGGGGCACATGGTGTAGTCGTCGAAGTGATGTTCGATCGCCCACACGGAGTCAAACCCCAGAGGCTCCGCCATTTCCGCTAAACGAACCTCATTGAGCCAAACCTCACGGTCAGAAAGTTTATTATCCGGATTCTGAAACACCGCTCCGTAACCGACGTGCATAACACCCTCCTTTGCGCTCGTCTTGACAAGACCGAACGCCGTAATGAATTACTACTGCTCTAGACCTTTCTTTTGCTTCTACCAAGGATGACTCTTTGTTGTCAAACGTGGTATATACAGCAAGCTTTTGCCTCGAAGAAAGGACCTCACCTCGACGCTGTACTCCAGAACGCCCAAAGCTACATGGCGCTCCGTCAGAAGGCAGCCTACACGCTATCGGGTACAACGCTTGCGCTCTGGGCCTACTGCCTAAAGAGGGAAACGCCTGCATTTTTGATACGGTGTAGAAAAGCGCCCAAAAGGTTGCATAATGTAACTTTTTTGCTATAAAAACTTCCTTACCACCACAGCCTTGTGGTCACGAAAAGAAGGAGCGCGTATGACGTCGCAAGCACCAACCGCCGAGAGATACAATCCATTGTCGCCGGAAGTCATAGAAAACCCTTACCCCTACTACGCCGAGTTGCGCGACAAAGCCCCAGTTGCCTGGATCGAACCCATGCAAGCCTGGGCGTTGAGTCGCTATGCTGACGTGGACTACGCCCTGCGTACGCCACAAGTCTTTTCTTCCGCCGAATTCACCAAGCAGACCTTGGGCGACCTCAACCCCACGCCTGACATCCCGTGGATTCTCGATATGAATCCGCCCGACCACACCCGGTTGCGCAAATTGGTCAACAAAGGGTTTCTCCCGCGCTTGATCCGCCAGCTTGAACCACGGGTGCAGGAAATTTCCCGAGAATTGATTGCTGCCCTGAGAAGCCGCACTGAGGGTGATTTGGTTTCAGGGCTGTCGGGACCGCTGCCGACAACGGTGATTGCAGAAATGCTAGGGGTCGAAACGGAACGACTTGATGAATTCAAGCGTTGGTCGAACGACATCGTCTTGGGAACCAGCCGCCCGACTGATGAAGGCGTTCGCGCGCGCGTACGGCAGAGCGGCGAAGCCTTCCGTTCCTATTTTGAAAAACTGATTACTCGTCGCCGCACCGATCCAGGAGAGGATGTCATTACCGCTCTCGTCCGCGCTGAAGAAGAGCATGATATCCTTTCTGCGGATGAAATCCTTGGGCTCTCGGTCTTATTACTGTTGGCGGGGAATGAAACCACCACAAACCTGATCGGCAACACCGTGCGCAACCTGCTCAGCCACCCAGACGAGTTAGCAAAAGTGCGGGCTGATCGCTCCCTCGTACCGTCGCTGATCGAAGAAATCCTCCGGTACGACTCACCAGTCCAGTTGCTCCCTCGCATCACCACGCGTGAGGTAGAGCTGAAAGGCGGCACGATTCCTGCCGGAGCCACGGTCCTTTTGCTCTTAGGCTCCGCCAATCGTGATGAACGCAAGTTTTCAGAGCCTGAGCGGTTCGATGTAACCCGCAATCCGCAGGACCACGTAGCGTTTGGCTACGGGATTCATTACTGCTTGGGGGCCCCTTTGGCGCGGTTAGAAGGACGCATCGCCCTGGAGGCGCTGTTGTTCGACTGTCCGCCATTCACTTGTCCCGTGGAGCACCTCCCAGCGATTGCGTCGATCATTGTTCGTGGTGTACAAACATTACCACTACGATTCGCTGCGTAAGAGACTACGCGTAAAGGGAGCAGGGCTCTGAGTTGCAGAGCCCCTGAGGAAATTAAGTAATGTAAGTGTTGCTGACGTTTTCTACATTCGTCTCATTAACCCATTACTCCAAAGGAGGGTCGTATGGCGCAGTTCGATACGATTATTAAGAATGGCGTGATCGTCGATGGAACTCGTATGCCACGGTTTCAAGGCGATATTGGCATCAAGAATGGCAAGATCGCGAAGATCGGTCAGCTCAACACCGGTGACGCAGCCAAGATACTCGACGCTTCGGGATTGATCGTCGCGCCGGGCTTCATCGATGTCCACACACACTACGATGCCCAAGTGCACTGGGACCCCTACTGCACGATCGGCGGCTGGCACGGCATCACGTCGCTCACGATTGGCAACTGCGGATTCGGGTTCGCGCCTGTGCATCCCAAGGACGCGGAACGCGCTATGCTGGCGTTGTCGCGTAACGAGGCGATTCCCCTCGATCCCATGAAGATGACGATGTCTTTCGACTGGGAAACTTTTCCGCAGTGGATGGACCATCTCGACAAGCTGCCGCTTGGGGTCAACCTTTCGCACCTCGTGCCGGTGTCGCCACTGGTCGCCTACGCAATGGGCGGGTTTGCGGAAGCGAAGCTCCGTCTGCCGAATGAAAAGGAAACTCAGAAGACCATCCAACTTTTCCATGAGGCGATGCAGTCCGGCGCTGTGGGCTGGGGCGCTCAGCGTCTGTTTCCGGAAAGCACGGCCTCAGTGCAACGCGATTACGACGGGTCGCCGATGATCTCCGATGTGTTGCCGGATGAATTCTACATGCGCATGGCGACGGCCTTACAGAACCATGAGAGCGGCTTCATCCAAATCACGCAGGCCAGTTCAACGCCGAATGACAGCGGGTTTGGCTTGCAGCGCGATTTCAATTTCAGTGTGCAATTGGCGGCGGAGAGCAAACACCCGGTGGTGTACAATGCGCTTGTCGCCAACGATAAAGTTCCGGAACCGCTGCGGATGCAATTGCAATTGTTGTCTGACGCCGTTGCAAAAGGGATTTCTGTGTACGCCCTCGGCGCCACGGTCCGCGCTCCGTTCACGATCAACTTCAAAGACTGGAATTTGTTTGACGATAATCCCACCTGGCGAGAAGCCACGCTCGGGACGGTGGAAGAGAAGCGCGCAAAGCTGGCGCAGCCTGAGGTGCGCCGAGCGCTGCGCGCCGAATACGACGGCGGCACGCCGACCCGTGACTACGTGTTTGGTGAGCTGCCCCGCTTCATCGCCCTGAAGATCGTCCGGGCAGATTTGCGCGATAAATATCTGGGGCTCACTCTGGAAGAAATCGCCAGACGAGAAAAGAAGCATGTAATCGACGCGATGCTCGACATCACGGTTGCCGACAATCTGGAAACCGAATGGCTAGGCCCTGTCACCAATAGCAATCCCGAGTATCACAAAGAGATGATGAGTTCCCTCGCGTCGATTCCTGGGGCATCAGACGGTGGCGCGCATATTAAGTTCCTCACGCTCGGGACGTATCCCACCGACATGTTGACTTGGCTCGTGCGCGACACCGGCATGCTCACGTTGGAAGAAGCACATTTCCGCCTGAGCGGGTTGGCGGCGCGCGCGACGCAGTTCCATGATCGCGGCCTGCTCCGTGAAGGCTTGGCGGCGGACATCGTAGTCTACGACTTCGACCGCTTGAAGATCCTCCCGCAAGAAATCGCCTACGATCTTCCTGCCGGTGAATGGCGACGCGTGCAGAAGGCCGAAGGCTATCGCTGGATTATGGTCAATGGTCAAGTGACCTTTGAAGACGGGAAGTGCACAGGCGCTACGCCGGGCAGACTGTTGCGGCACGGACGGGCGGCGTAAGAAAAAGCGGAGAACCTTCAGAAGAAGAATCGGAGAGCCGGGGAATCGGAGAATCGGGGCACTAGAAGAAGAAGGGACTCTTTCCCGCCCCGCTTCTCCCCATCTCCGTTTCTCCGGTTCTTCACTTTGGTTACAGCAAAGGAGAGCAATCTCATGTCAAGCATTGATGGCGGGTACATTTCAGCAGATGGACATTTTGTCGAGCCAGCGAATTTGTGGACGACGCGGATGGACAAACGTTTTCGCGAGCGCGCGCCGCGCATTGAATCGCGCGCGGACGCCGACTGGTACTTCATTGACGGCGTCACCGCGTTTCCTGTCGGGCTCGAAGGGGCTTCGATGGAAGATAAAATCGCCGGAGAAATTAAGATGATGGGCGGACGTCGACACGCCAGCACCCGTCCGGGCGCGTGGGACCCCACAGCCCGTCTCGCGGATCTCACGCTGGATCACATCAGAGCTGAGGTGATGTATCCGGGCGCGCTGGGCCTGCAGTTCTGGGCCGCGCCGGATGCAGACTATCAGGCTGAGTGTTGCCGGATTTATAACGATTGGGTGAGTGAGTTTTGCTCTGCTGATCCAGGGCGGTTCTTGGGCGCAGCGTTGATTCCTATGCGTGGACCTATCGAACTGGCGGTGAAAGAAACCCAACGCGCGGCCAAACTGAAAGGCATTAAAACCCTCTCCATTCCCACGACAATGGTGGATCGTCCCTATGCCAGCCCGGACTATGAGCCGTTATGGGCCGCACTGCAGGAGGCCAATCTGCCGGTGTCTATTCATATCGGCACCACAGGGGAACCAGTCTATGATCGTTTCCTGAAGATCGGTATTGGTCCTGGCGTGGTGGAAGCAAAGATCCTCACCGGCCAGCGAGCCGTAGCCGAACTCATTTGGGCAGGCGTGCCACAACGCTATCCGAAGCTGCGTTTTATCGTCGCTGAGGGCGGTATCGGCTGGATTCCCACCCTGGTGGGATTTATGGATCACTGGTGGACGGATCATCGTCGCTGGATGGAGCCAACATTGGACGAGAAGCCGAGTTTCTACTTTGACCGCCAGTTCTGGGCGACCTTTGAGGAAGATCGGGCCGGCGTCATTCTGGCGCGCGAGGGCATCGTGAATCCCGATCGCATCATGTGGGGATCGGATTATCCGCACACCGAAGGCACCTTCCCACATTCACGAGAAGCCATTGCCAGAGACTTCGCCGGAATCCCGGAAGCGCTCATCCATAAGATTGTCGTCGATAATGCGGCCCAGCTCTACGACCTCAAGTAGTCGGCGTCAGATTCTTGGCAAGATGCGAGTGGAGGATTTCGCAGTCGCCAGCCAGCTCGGCCAATACCTTGACAGACACCCCATGTTACGGGTGCATAATAAAATCCTGGATTCCGATTGGAGTTTATCCTGAGCTTGCCCAAGGGCTCAGGATGAGCGGAAACGAAGGGCCGGAATGACGAACGAGACGCAACCGTCATTCCGGGCAAGGCCGCAGACCGCGACCCGGAATCCAGAGGCGACGAATCAGGACTTTACCAATAATTTGTTATGCACCCCGCGCTCCCCCATGACTTGACCTTTTTTCAGAACTTCCTTACAGACTGACCAATCAGTTCATTTTTGAGTCGCACCGAACCATAAGGAGATCGACAATGGACGCGCAGCACAAAACGGCATCGGCCTTGATCCATGCGCACCTGACGCATCCCGTAATTGACGGCGATGGTCACTGGATTGAATTCGAACCGACGCTGCTCGATTACCTCAATCAGGTTGGCGGCCCGAGTATGGTCGATCGCTACCGCCGCAACGAGTACACGGTTGGTTTGCGGAAATGGGTGCAGATGACGCCTGAAAACCGGCGCGCACGCCGCGCACTGCAACCAGCCTGGTGGGCTTTCCCTACCAAGAACTCGCTCGACCGTGCGACCGCGATGCTCCCCCATCTCCTCTACGAAAGGATGGGAGACATTGGACTCGACTTTGCCGTTGTCTATCCCACGCTTGCACTGTTCTTTGCGGCGATGACAGACCCTGAGATGCGGAGCGCCGCGTATCGGGCATATAATCTGATGGCCGCAGAGATGTTTCGCGGTCTGGAAGATCGCCTCATCCCCGCCGCTTGTATTCCAATGGGAACACCGGAAGAGGCGCTGGTAGAACTTGACGTCGTCAACCAACTCGGCTTAAAAGCACTGATGTTCACCAGTCTGATGCGCCGCCCCATTGCAGCCCTGCAGAAAGATGGCGCGCCGAATCGCCACGCGATGTGGCTTGACACGCTAGGGCTGGACAGTCAGTACGATTACGATCCGGTCTGGGCGAAGTGCGTGGAACTCAAAGTGACGCCGACGTTTCATACTGCGTCTCAGGGCATGGGTGCGCGCGCGTCCTATTCTAACTTTGTTTACAACCACATCGGGCATTTTGCGGCGGCGGGCGAAGCGGTTTGCAAGTCCTTGTTCTTGAACGGCGTCACCCGCCGGTTCCCCACACTCAACTTTGCTTTTCTTGAAGGCGGTGTGGGCTGGGCCTGCACGCTGTACAGTGATCTCATCGGGCATTGGAAGAAACGCAGCGTGCAAGCGCTCGACCATACAAACCCAGCGAACCTCGATATGCCTGTACTCGCGGAATACGTCAAGAAATATGGACAGAAGTCGCTCACAGCCCACCTCGACCAACTCGATTCCATTGGTGAAGTGCTGGCCGGAGTCGAGGCAGTGGATGATTTCGCACGCTGTGAGATCACGCGCGCCGCGGATATCCGCGACCTCTTCGTGCCGAACTTTTACTTTGGCTGTGAACCAGACGATCCCGTTAATGCATGGGCCTTCCGCGCCAAGGCGAATCCGTTTAACGCCAAGTTGAACGCGTTCATGGGTTCGGACATCGGCCATTTTGACTGTGTAGACATGGCGGACGTTCTCCCCGAAGCGCGTGAACTCGTTGACGATGGTTTAATGACGGCAGAGGATTTCCGCGACTTCGTGTTTGGCAACCCTGTCCGTCTATGGGGCGGTGCTAATCCAGATTTTTTCAAAGGGACGGCCATTGAAAAGCAGGCTGCGGAGTATCTTCATTCAATGGCCGTAAGGGAAGAGACCAACAAATAAGTCAAATAAGTCAAACGGGAGGAACACTATGACCAATGTTCAAGCAACCTCGACGGCCACCACTCAGGGGCCGATCGAGCAATTCGATGCGATTGTCATCGGCGCCGGCGTAGCGGGATTGTATCAATTATACAAACTTCGAGAGTTTGGGCTCTCAGTGCGCTGTTACGATGATGCTGGCGGCGTAGGCGGCACCTGGTATTGGAACCGTTACCCCGGCTGCCGTTTCGACTCCGAGAGTGAGACCTACGGCTATTCGTGGTCCAAGGAATTGTTGCAAGAGTGGGATTGGAAAGAGCACTTCTCCGGTCAGCCGGAGAACGAAAAGTATCTCAATTATGTCGCGGACAAGTTTAATCTGCGTCCCCATATCCAGTTCAATTCTCGGGTCAAATCGGCGTTCTACGATGAGAAGACGAATCGCTGGGAAGTGACGCTGGAAAGCGGCCAGCGCGCCCAAGCCCAATTTCTCGTCGCGGCAGTTGGTATCTTAACTGCTCGGTATACGCCTCCTTTCCCAGGAGTCGATAGCTTCAAGGGTGAGTCGTTTCACACGTCTCGTTGGCCTAAGGAAAAAGTGGATTTCACAGGCAAGCGCGTGGCGTGTATCGGCACCGGCGCGACCGCTGTGCAACTCATTCCGCACGTAGCCAAAGAAGCGGCCCATCTCACCGTCTTCCAGCGCACCGCCAACTACTGTGCGCCGCTGCGTAATGGCTTGGTGTCTGCGGAGACCCAAGCCCAATGGAAGGCCACTTACTCTGAAATTCACAAAAAGTGTCGTGAGACTGCAACGGGGTTTACCCACGACTTCGACCGGCGTAAGGCCATGGAGGTCTCGAAAGAAGAGCGGCTGGAACAGTACGAAAGGCTGTGGGTGCAGCCTGGATTCTCGAAATGGCTAGCGAATTTCCGCGACATCATGACCAGCCGTGAGGCCAACGAAGACTTCGCCGAGTTTGTCCGAGACAAGATCCGCGCCCGCGTCAAAGATCCAGTGGTGGCGGAGAAGCTCGTGCCCAAGGATCATCCCTTCGGCGCGAAGCGCATTCCCTTGGAGAGCGATTATTACGAAGCCTACAATCGTGATAACGTCGTGCTGGTTGATCTCAAAGAGACTCCCATCGAGGCGATCACGCCCAAAGGCATCAAGACGAGTGACAAAGAGTACGAGTTTGACGTCATCATCTACGCCACAGGGTTTGACGCGTTCACCGGGGCGTTGACCCAGATGGATATTCGCGGCGAAGGCGGACAGACGCTCAAAGACAAATGGGCTGATGGGCCACAAACCTATCTGCAGATCACCGTCTCGAATTTCCCGAACCTCTTCCTCGCGGTCAGCACCGCGTTCGGCAACTATCCTGTCTGTGCTGAGATGATCGTCGAGTGGATCACTGATTGTATCCGCCATATACGCGAGAAAGGGTACTCCCGCATTGTTGCGACCCCTCAAGCAGAGGAAGCCTGGGTGGAGCATGCTGCACAACTCGCGGAGGGCTCGCTCTTTGCTGCGGGGAATTCCTGGTTCGTCGGGGCGAATATCCCGGGCAAGAAGCGGGTCTTCCTACTCTATGCCAACACCGTCCCAGCCTATAGGAAACGGTGTGCAGAGGCGGCGGCGAAGGGCTATGAAGGATTTCAATTACAATAAGGAAAAAGGAGGACTACATAATGAGTCAAACCGTATCCGAACCCCAACCGAATCGCATGCCAACTGCCGAGGAGCTGGGCTTTGATCCCGGAGCTCTGCGCGAGAAGTACGCCGCTGAGCGCGTGAAACGCTTACGGGCGGACGCCAACGGCCAATACCAGGAAATCACCGGCCAGTTCGCGCACTACAACGAGGACCACTATGTCGAGCCAGGCTTCACCCGCCCCGCGCTGCAAGAAGAAATCGATGTCCTGATCGTCGGCGGAGGCTTTGGGGGTATGCTGGCTGCCGTGCGGCTGCAAGAGGCAGGCATCACGAACTTTCGTATCATCGAAAAAGCTGGGGATTTTGGCGGCACCTGGTACTGGAACCGTTACCCCGGCGCCCAGTGTGACGTCGAAGGCTATCTCTATCTGCCCCTGCTCGAAGAGCTTAACTACATCCCGAAGGAACGCTACTCTTTTGCACCGGAAATCTTTGCCCACGCTCAGCGGATCGGCAAGAGCTACAAGCTGTATGAACGGGCCTGCTTCCAGACGAAGGTGAAGGAGGCCCGCTGGGATGAAGAAGCGAGGCGCTGGACCGTCATCACCGATCGCGGGGATGAGTTCAAGGCGCGCTTCGTGCTCATGTCGAGTGGACCGCTGAACAAGCCCAAGTTGCCCGGGATTCTCGGCATCGAAAATTTCAAAGGGCATACTTTTCACACCAGTCGCTGGGACTACAACTACACTGGTGGCGACACCACTGGCGGCTTGCATAAACTCAAAGACAAACGCGTTGGCATCATCGGCACCGGCGCCACGGCAATCCAGTGCATCCCACATCTCGGCGAGCATGCCAAGCAACTGTATGTCTTCCAGCGCACCCCATCCTCGGTGGACGAACGCAACAACACACCCACCAATCCAGAATGGGCGAAGACGCTCAAACCTGGATGGCAGTACTATCGCAACCGCAACTTCACCGCCCTCTTGGACGGGGTACGCGTTGAGGGAGATGAGGTTGGCGACAAGTGGACTAGCCCGCTCAAGAAGCTTGGCGATCTGCTCAACAGCAAAAGCGGAGATGTCTCCGCTGTAGAAAAGGCGGCCTTGGCGGAGGTTGCCGACTTTCAGAAAATGAACGAGATTCGCACGCGCGTGTCTTCGACCGTGAAGGACGAGGCGACGGCGGAAGCGCTCAAGCCGTGGTTCGGGCAATGGTGTAAACGGCCAACCTTCAACGACGAGTACCTCCCTACTTTCAATCGACCGAACGTGAAACTCGTGGACACCAGCGGCAAAGGCGTTGATCGCGTGACCGAGCACGGCGTCGTAGTGGATGGGGTTGAATACAAAGTAGACTGTTTGATCTTCGCGACAGGGTTCGAAGTGGGGACCGCCTACACACGGCGAGGCGAGTTCGCAATGTACGGCCGGAATGGCGTGTCGCTCGCCGATGCCTGGAAGGGTGGAATGCGCACCTACCACGGTTTCCTGAGCTGCGGTTTCCCGAACTGCTTCCACATGGGGCTCACCCAGACCGGCCTCACGGCGAACTTCACCTACATGCTGGATAATCAATCCAAGCATGTCGCCCAGCTCATCACGCTGGTTAACAAACGTAACGCAAAATCCATCGAGCCAACGCCTGAGGCTGAGGCAGAGTGGGTGAAGCTGGTGACTGGGCCGAACATGATGACCAAGTACCAAAATGCCTGCACGCCAGGGTACTACAACGGTGAGGGGACAAACGAAGGGCAAGGGTTCCTCCAAGCCGTGTACCCCAGTGGCGCGCTGGCCTTTTACGACATGCTCGCCAAATGGCGCGAACAGGGCGCCTTTGAAGGCCTCATCGTGAAATAGGAGAAAGAGAGCAGACGTGACACACTATCGGCATCGCTGCAGGCTTCGCTTCATACTGACAATTGGACTTCTGGTGAGTACAAGCCTCGGCATGCTGGTGGTGGCGCATGCTGACAGCAAAGCAAACGCACCGTTACGCATCTTGCTCACCAACGACGACGGTTGGAACGCGGTAGGCATCACTGCTGTGTACGACGCGCTCATTGCTGCTGGTCATGACGTAACGGTCGTCGCACCCCTCACGAACCAAAGTGGTGTGGGTGGTCGCATCACCTTTGGCGGCCCTCCCTTACAAGTCGTGTTGCAAGCCGATCACAAGTATTCTGTCGCGGGCTCTCCCGCCGATTCTGTCGGGGTCGGTCTGTCAGTCGTCTTCGTAAACAAACCGCCCGATCTCGTCATCTCAGGCACGAACATCGGTCAGAACATCGGAGCCGCCACAGTGCACTCGGGCACGGTGGGTGCGGCGGTCACAGCGTTAAACGACGGGGTCCCAGCCATCGCCGTCAGCACTGAAATCGACTTCTCCACCAACAATGGGCCATTTACAGAAACAGCCGCTTTTATCGTCAAACTCGTGGCTGCTCTACAAAAGCAAGCGAAGGGTGGTCCGCTTCTCCCCAAAGCTGTCGGTCTCAACGTGAACTACCCAATTGTAGAAGATGGGGGTCCGCCGATTGGTGTCGTGCTCACGCAAAACGGTCGCGGGTTCTTCGGCCTCACCTATAGCGGGGCGCTACCAACGACAGTCGGCGAATCTAGCGCCCTCACGATTGGATTTAACACAAAAGTCTCTGAGTCAGAGAAAAACGCAGATACAACGGCGCTTGCCGCCAATAAAGTGTCGATCTCTACGTTGGAGCCCGATTACGATGCCGCGCCCAGCGTTAACCCATATCTGCAGCAGGTGATCAAAGGGCTGAAGAATTGAACCAGCCAACAGAAGCCTGACACCCTCCGCCCGGACATAAAGCGTCCGGGCTACACAACAACGCTGGCTGAAGCCAGCTCGAAAGTCCCCTTTGATGGGGCGCTGCGCTGCAGCCCGGCGATAAATCGCCGGGTAGGTGAGGAGTCTCTTATGAACATCACAAGTATCTACCATATCAACATCAACTGCATCAACTTCGAGCGTTCGCTTGCTTTTTACAAGATGCTGGGCTTCAAAGAGGTGGTCGACTTTGGCGAGGGCTCGGGACCACAGATGAAAGGGCTTAAGGACTATGGGACAAAACTCCAACACTGGGCGTAAGGGCAGGGGGTCATTGCGAGCGCAGCGAAGCAATCTTGGCCCAGTTATTTCGGCACTTGCGAGATTGCTTCGTCGTCTGCGACTCCTCGCAATGACAGGCTCTTCGACCTTCGTTTTTAGGTTTTGTCTCACAGTCCTAAGCTCGAAGGCGCACGTGGACGGGGGAAACTTCTGCAACTCGGCGACGATCCACGTTCCTGTCATATCGACCTGATCGAGTGGCTGGACCCGAAAACGGAAGGGAAGCCATACGAACGCCTCACTCATACCGGCATCGCCCGGGTGTGCCTGTACTCTAAAAACATCTGGAAAGATTATGAGGAGTTGAAGAGCAAAGGGATCGAATTTTACTCTGAACCGCTGACCATTAAGTATCGCGGCGGCCAGTCACTCATTGTGTGCTTTGAAGATCCCGACGGCACGGTTGTGGAGCTGACGCAGTTCCAAAAAGCTGACGCACCTCGGCAGTAGCAAATGAAGGCGAACTGCTGCCTTTGCCATGGGCCATTGCGAAATTGAGTCATCGGGCCATTGAACCATTAAGGAGGGAGTGATGGCTACACCGACATTTTTGACAGGCTACAAAGTATTAGACTTTACCCACGCGCTGGCTGGTCCGACCACTACGCGCTTGATGGCCGAGATGGGAGCCGAGGTCATCAAAGTGGAACAGGCTCCTCATGGCGACCCAGCCCGGTTCACCCCCGTCATTAAGAGCAAGCGGAGCGCCTATTTTGTGCAGCATAACCTCGGCAAGCAGGGGATTTGTGTCAACCTCAAGACAGAGGCTGGGCGGGAGATCATCCACGCCTTGGCGCCGCAGATGGATGTCGTGGTGGAGAACTACAGCCCCGGCGTGATGGGGCGCATGGGTTTTGACTATAACAACTTTAAGAAACTGAATCCACGCTTGATCATGTGTTCGATCTCAGTGTTGGGGCAAACCGGGCCGCTGTCCCATCTGCCAGGCTTTGACTTTATCGCTCAGGCGTATGCTGGAATTACAGAGATGATTGGCGATCCTACCCAAGCCCCGGTGATCCCCACCACGGCCATGGGTGATGTGAGTACCGGCGTCCATGCCCTGGCCGCGATTGCCTGCGCTCTCTTGCATCGGGAGCGGACAGGCGAAGGGCAGTTCATCGATGTGTCGCTGCTCGACGCGTATATTCACAAACACGATGCCAATTTTGAATTGTACGAAGCGAGTCAGGGTCAAATCGTACCCACGCGCGGAGGCGCGCATCACACCGTCGTGGCGCCGTGCGGCGTGTTTAAGGCGGCTCAGGGGTACATTTTGCTCATTGCCATTCTCCCCCATCACTGGCGGAGCCTGACGCAGGTGATGGGCCGGCCCGAGCTGTATGACGATCCACGATTTCGCACCATGACGGACCGGGCACAGAATCGCGAGGTCCTGACCGTTGAAATTGAGCGGTGGTTCCAATCGTTCCCGGACCGCGACTCGATCCTGGCGATTTTGCAGAAAGAGCATGTGCCGGTCGCTCCGGTGCTCACGATTCCCGAGGTGTTGCAACAGCCGCATTTCCTCGAACGGGGCGCGGTGCGACAGATTTCTGATCGGGTGTTCGGGACACTGCGGCTCCCGGGCTTTCCCTTTCATTTCTCCACGCCGCGCGAGTCTCGCCCCCTGATCGCCCCAGATCTCGGGGAACACAACGAAGCAGTGCTGGCGCAGTACTTAGGCTACGATGCAGAGCGTGTAGCCCAGTTGACTGCCTCGGGGGTCTTGGTAGCCAAACGGTCAGGAGAATGAGCATCTTGGAGGAAGATTACATGGCAAGTGCAGCACTGCTCACGTGGTGATGCCGGCCAACTCTTTGCCATTGAGTATTGCTCCATCGGGTCATTGGAGAAAAGAGTCTTTCAATGGCTCGATGGCTTAATCTCTCAATTTCTCTGCCTGCATCAGCAGCAGTTCCCCCTTGAGTCGATACAGTTCGGCTTCGTAGAATCGATCATTAGTTTTGTTTACTGTCTCCAACACTTCGGCTAGGACCCCTCGTCCTTCTTCTCGCTGCCTTACTTTTCCATTCGCTTCGGCAAGCATGGCAAGATAAACAGACCGGTGAAACTCCGCGCCTGTCGCCCGGAAGGCTGCCAAACTTTGGCGCATCTGCACGATTCCCTCCTCTTTACCCTCCTGCATCGCTAGCACCCCGCCCCCTCTTTCACCCGCTCCCAACGCTCTTGTAATACCCCCACCTCAAGCTCCCGCCCAATGAGCGGCGTCAGCCCTCTGCGCACCACTACCTCAAACCGGCTGCGGGCTTCACTCTCCTGCACGACTCGATAGAGCGTGAGTGGCGTCGTGATCCCCTTCAACTCCGGCTGCCCACGATCCTCACACGTGAAGAGTCCTTCGACAAGACGATACGTCGCAGCGCTAATGACCACTTCCTCAGGATGAGCTTGGCCCTGGATGCGCGCCGCCAGGTTCGGGGTCTCGCCCAAGGCCAGGATTTCCTTCTTCTCGCTGCTGCCCAGTTCACTGATCACCACCAAGCCCGTGTGAATGCCAATGCGCACCTGGATGGGAGCGGAGCCGCGACCGTCAGGGAGCGGAGTCTGGACCCCTTGCTGACGCGCGCGGCTCCGCAGAGCCTGAACAATTGCCAACCCCGTGCGCACGGCTCTCTGCGCATCATCTTCATGCGCGGTGGGATAACCAAAGTAGACCAACAGCCCATCGCCCAGATGCTACACGGCCCTCACATTGGAGCAACTCTCGCACCTGGTCCAGCACTTCATCGAAGGTCATCGCCTACCCTCGCAGCCGTTTTACGCTTGACCGTGTCATGGGACAACTCCTTTGCGAGTAAAAGGTGAAGGAGCAGAAACACACGTCCGCCACCCTTGCGCTTCTCATCGCTCACCGTTTACAAGAGAGCAAAAAGCAGGGTTTTGAAAAAAACATCACATGCAAGAGGAGGATTTCTACGATGCGAGTCAGAGCAGTCCCGTTTGAAGCAATGGATGAAGGGATGCGAGCACTGGTGCAAGCCAGCGATGAAGCGTTGGGCGGCTCGGAGTGGCTACAAGCATTTGCTAACGCGCCGGAGATTTTCAAGCCGTTCGCTCGTTTCTACTATGACTACATCATGACTGACCGCGCAGGGATCAGTCTCAAGTTAACAGAGCTCATTCGCCACGTCGTCGCCGAACAGAATCAGTGTCAGTTGTGAATACGCGCCGTTTATGCCTCGGCGAGGCAGCAAGGCGTGACCGACGAAATGTTGGCGACTATTCCCCACTATCAAAACAGTCCGCTCTTTACCCCGCGAGAGAAGGCCGCGTTCCATTTTGCTGAAATGGTGGCTGGGAATCATAAACAGATCTCGCAGGACCTGTTCGACGAATTACATCAATATTTTTCCGATCGGGAGATTCTGGAACTGGGCTGGCGAATCGCCATTTTCGTTGGCTATGGGCGTTTGGTGTACGCGCTGGGTCTCGACGATGTCGGTAAGATTTGTCCACTCTCGCCCTTTCATGAAGAGCGTGCAGCCGATTGATTGCACGCGGAACGCAATCCCCCGGATCACGTCGGATTCGGCTACGACATTCACTATAACGGTGATCAACACAAACTCACTGCGAATTTCTCGGGAATACCATCGTGTGATGATGGAACAGTCTGCCACGAAAGTTATTCCCTATTGCCGATGATTATGCACTGGAGGAACCTGCCATGCCTGTCTCGGTAAAAAACATGCGGACCACGCCTGAAGGGTACTTCACGGTACGGTGGGGGCAGCCGGAGTACACCGACTGGATAGACGAAAGCATGTCCTGGAAAGAGACCTGCTACATCGGCGACTGGTCCTTCCTCTGGGAGCGCCGCTTCAAAGGGCCGGACGTGCTGAAGCTCTTTTCCGATGTTTCCGTGAACAGCTTCACGAAGTTTACTATTGGTCAGGCCAAACATGTCATCCACTGTAACGAGGCTGGGAAGGTGATCCATGAGGGCATCCTCAACCGCCTTAGCGAAGACGAATTCATGTTGTTCGGTCGCGGCGGCTTCTGGGTGGACTACCAGTTGCGGCACGGCCACTACAACGCGACCTCGGAGCAGGACGATTGGTTCAACTTCCAGGTCTCGGGTCCCACTGCGCTTTACGTGATTGAGAAGGCGGCGAACGAGAGCCTGAGGGACATCAAGTTCATGCACTCCGGCACGATTCACATTAACGGCCGGGAGGTGCGCGCCCTGCGTCAAGGCATGGCTGGCGAACTTGGGTACGAACTGCAAGGCCCTAGCGCTTACGCTCAAGAGATCTACAACGCCCTTCTGGAAGCTGGAAAAGAGTTCGGTATCCGACGACTCGGTGGACGAGCTGTTTTCATTAACCACCTCGAAGCCTGCTTTCCGACGATCGTGACGGACTACTTGCCAGCGATCTTCGGCGAAGACATGAAAGCGTATCTCGAAGAATTCAAGGCGGCCATGCCGGCGTTTGCTATAACCTTTAACCTTGCCGGCAGCTTTGAGGCTGATGACATCAGCGCTTGGTATCGGAGCCCGGTTGAGCTGGGCTGGGCGAATCGGATCAAGTTCGACCACGACTTCATCGGGCGTGCGGCGCTGGAAGAAGAAGTCGCACATCCACGACGAGTGATGCGGACATTAGTCTGGAACGCTGAGGATGTGATCGAAGTGTACGCCTCGCTTTTTCGTCAAGGGAAGCCGTATCACTACATGGAGATGCCTCGCGATCAACGGGGCTTCATGTACGCTGACAACGTCCTCAAAGGCGGCGAGCTCGTCGGTGTGGCGACCTCGCGTGGCTACAGTTATTACTTCCGGAAAATGCTTTCACTCTGTGTGATTGACGTTGAGCACAGTGAGCCCGGGACAGAGGTGACCGTCGTCTGGGGCGAGCCAAGCGAGCCGCAGAAAGAGATCCGCGCGACAGTCGCCCCGGCGCCGTACAAGAAGGATAATCGCCGTCTCGATATCACCAAATTGTAAATCGAGAATGTGTGACAGAGGCAATAAGGTCAGAGCTTGCATTCACACCTGAGCACCTTACCAAGTGAGACTGAGTCTTCACTATCAGTGATATCATATGTTTGATTGCAAGACCCCACCCTTATCTCCCTAAGCGCTCTGACGAACCGGTCTGCTGCGGTCCTCGCCCCACGTATTTAACTCGGGCAGAACTTCCTGACTGACTAGGCGCGTGCTAGCCTCCACCACGTCGAACGGGATCCCGCCAAAGCTCATCACCATATTCCACTCGAATTCCCCAATCACTCGCTGACGCGTCTCAAGCTTGTCGAAGATCTGTTGCGGCGTGCCCCATACTTGATGGCTGATGTAGTCATTGACCGCCCCTTCGAGCCCCAGTTTCTTGATGAGCTGGGCGGCGGCGCCATAGGATTCATAGCCTTTGATCTCCGCATGGTAGCCCGCCTCAAGCTCATAGTGCCGCAGGAGCGAGAGGTAATAGGCCGACAAGTGCGCCCACGCTAATTCCTCCGCTCGGCCAGCATCGCGATCACACACGACAAAATCGATGGCGTGCGGAGGTGGGGCGCTGGTCCCGTGTTTCTGGAGATACTGCTGACGGTACGATTCGACCATAGGCAAGTGCCGTTCAAGGGCGAACTGGATAAAGAACATCATGCGCGCGCCGAGTTGTGCGGCAGCTGTAATGGAGTCCGGCGACATCGCCACGCTGTAGAGCTTGTCTTTGAACGAGTAGAGCGGTCGTGGCCGAATCTCGGTCCGCTTCTGTGGATAATAGGGACCTGCTCCTTCGATAAACCCGGTCTCCAGCGCGGTGACGACCATGCGGGCGGATTCGTCGAAGCGGCCCCGGGCTTCGTTCATGTCGATGCCGAACGCCTCGTATTCCATGCGTGCGAGCCCACGGCCCAACCCCAGAACGAAGCGCCCCTCACTCACCGCGTCGAGGACAGACGCCTTCTCGGCCAGGCGCAACGGATCATTCCACGGCAGGATCACGGCGGCAGTGCCTAGCTGGATTTTCTCGGTGCGGGCAGCGAGCCAGGTCAGCAGTTGAAAATTATCAGGAGCGATCGAGTAGTGGTCGAAATGATGCTCAGCGCACCAGATGACGTCGAAGCCAAACGCTTCCGCCTGCGCGGCAATGCGCAGTTCGTTGCGGATCATCTCCGCATCACTGATTCCTTCATGGCCGTTTTGCATAGCCAACATGTAGCCGGTTTTCATACGAGCGCTTCCCTCCTTCATGCACGACTTGCCTAATTTTTATGGGCTAAAACCACTCAGGCTGTCCCCTTCTTCCGCCGCCCCCACTGTGGCGGTCGTTTCTCCACAAAGGCTGAGACGCCTTCCGTGAAATCCGGCTCAGTCACCATGCGTTCTACGAGGGCGACGGAGTCACTTATGGCGGCGCGTACATCGCGATGCAGGTCGCTATAAATTTGCCGCTTGCTCTCGCATAGTGACCCGGGAGACACGGTGGTAATCAGGGTACGCACATAGTTGTACGTGTATGGCAGCAACTCTTCTGGCGGGACCACCGCGTTGACCAAGCCCATCGCCATCGCTTCCTCGGCAAGAAACACACGGCTGGTGAGAAGCAGATCATTAGCGCGGGTTAAGCCAATCATGCGTGGAAGGAGCCACGACAATCCATACTCCGCAGGCAGGTTGAGCTTGCCGTGCGCCGTAGTCAATTTTGTCCCGGCCGCCGCAAAGCGGAGATCAGCATAGCAAGCAAGCACCAGGCCTATGCCTGCAGCGGGGCCATTGATGGCGGCGATCACCGGCTTGGTCAAGCCAAAATGATAGGCAAAATCGGTATCGAACTCGGGCCGTACGCTATAGCCGGGTTTGGCGAGGTCGTCTGTCGTACCGGAATCATAGCGACCCTTGGCGACATGTCCTTCCAAGGCCCGCGAATCGGCGCCGACGCAGAACGCGCGCCCCGCGCCCGTCACCACAACGGCTCTCACGGCTGGGTCCCGTTCCGCTTCAGCAAGCACCCAGCGATACTCCGTGTGGGTGCGGCCTACCCACGCGTTCATCCGATGCGGGCGGTTTAACGTAATCGTGGCGATCCCGTCCGCCACCTCATATTGGGTAATTTTCAGTTCCATAGTTGACGGAGACTATCCTCTCCCCGTGGCGCAGCATGGAGCGTCCACGATATTTTGTGCAGGGCCATAAACTGTAACCTGTTGACGAAATTTTTCAATCCAGTACGTTAATGTTCGTCTCAACACCCCGGCCATGACACTCCTCAGACGAGTGACCATCAACGATCCATCGTGTTTTTTGACTCGATGAGGTTCGTTTTCGTAGTCTTTTAATTTCACTCTAAAGCTTGCTCAGCGCAAGTGTTTTGCTATACAAGTGCTGTCTGTATTTTTCACTGCGGTCGATGAACGTGAACGAATAATAAATACAACGTTAAGGAGAACGAAGCATGAGTGAATCCATCGGACAAACTATGCCAACCCGCATACCGACTGTTGAAGAACTCGGTTTTGACCCGGGGGCCCTGCGTGAGAAGTATACCGCAGAACGAGCCAAGCGACTGCGAGCAGACGGAAATAATCAGTATCAGGAAATTACCGGCCAGTTTGTGCACTACAATGTGGACCCGTATGTGGAACCGGGGTTCGCACGTCCGGCGCTACACGAAGAACTCGATGTCCTGATTATTGGCGGCGGCTTCGGTGGTCTGTTGGCCGCAGCGCGGCTGCAAGAGGTGGAGATTACGAACATTCGTATCATCGAGAAAGCCGGGGATTTTGGCGGCACCTGGTACTGGAATCGCTATCCCGGGGCGCAGTGTGATGTGGAATCCTATGTCTATCTGCCGCTGTTGGAAGAAACCGGCTATATGCCCAAGGAGAAGTATTCGTTTGCGCCGGAGATCCTTGAGCATGCTCAAAGGATCGGGCGCCATTTCCAGCTCTACGACCGCGCGTGCTTTCAGACCCAAATCAAAGAGGCGCGATGGAACGAGGACAAGGGACGGTGGACGATCACGACGGATCGCGATGACGTCTTCCACGCACGGTTTGTGATCATGTGCAGTGGTCCCCTGAACCGTCCCAAGTTGCCCGGCCTCCCTGGCATTGAGCAGTTCGCAGGGCATACCTTTCACACCAGTCGGTGGGATTACCACTATACCGGAGGAACTAGCGCCGGGGGCTTAC
>CAYTVL010000079.1:0-20953 GCA_964441775.1 uncultured Enterobacteriaceae bacterium | reverse complement strand
AGCTAAGACAGAATGGAGCCGAAGGGAATTGAACCCTCGACCTCTAGAGTGCGATTGCAGGAATGTCAGTGCGATGACGGGATATGATGGGATACCAAGAGTAATAGAGAAAGCGAAAAAATCTAGCTGGAACGATGGGTTAAAGATGTTTATATGCTACCGAGTGATACCGAAGCATACCCAGCGCGTCGTCGTACACTTGTAGCAAAAACTGTAGCAGCCGCACCTCAGTTGTAGCAAATCTCTAGCAAGAGGCGCATATACAACTTGTGATATTTTCACTCCTCACCGTCCGTTTCCAGAGTAATCCGTGCCTCATTTCTCTTTCCCGCCCCGCTCAAGAGTAAAACCCTTCTTGATTGGCTTGCGGCTCCCATACGAATCGCCTCAAAAGTACTTCTCCTTCTCGGGACGCCCTCGTGACGATATCTGCGCCATACGTGAGGGCAACTTTTGATTTAATGAAGTCTCCTCCGAATGGCGGAACAAGAGAGGAGATTGGTCCTTGCGCCGCTCGTACCCGCTCGTGCAGTGTTCCTGCATGAGCTACACAGCTGCAACTCTTTCCTTTTTCCCCGCTGTGTGATTCTCTGTCCGTTCAAATTCACAGCCAGGAGAAGTGATGCCTGAGCAGGTGCCCACAGTGGGGATGGCGCGCAAGCTGGCGGCGATCTTCAGCACCGATGTGGCGGGCTACAGCCGCCTTATGGGCGAGGATGAAGAAGCCACCATCCGTACGCTGACGGCGTATCGCGCCCTCATTTCCTCTTTGATCAAGCACTACCGGGGCCGGGTGGTCGATGCACCGGGGGATAATCTGCTCGCCGAGTTTGCCAGTGTCGTCGATGCGGTGCGCTGTGCGGTGGAAATCCAACACGCCCTCAAAGAAAAGAACGCCGAGTTGCCAGATCGTCGGCAGATGCAGTTCCGCATCGGCATCAACCTGGGCGATGTAATCGTGGAGGACGAACGCCTGTATGGCGACGGCGTCAACATCGCCGCTCGGCTGGAGAGTTTGGCGATCCCAGGCGGCATCTGCATCTCGGGCACGGCGTACGATCAGGTGGAGACCAAGCTGGCGTTGACCTACGAGGACTTGGGCGAGCAGACGGTCAAGAATATTGCCAAGCCAGTGCGGGTCTATCGGGTGGTCATGGATGACGCCGCAACAGCCCTGGCCGAGCAAGCCGGGCTACACCATGCAGAGTACGGGCAGACATCAGCCTCGGTTACCGTGAACCAGTCGCCAGGTGTGCACCAGAAACGCACGAGCATCCTGGTGCTCGCGGGAATCCTGCTCATCGCCAGCGCTATAGCTGCTGTGTATTATCGTTCTCATCCATCCCTCAACACTCAACCTTCAGCACTCCTCACTGAGGAGGCGAAGTCTCCAGCGTTACCCTTACCCGACAAACCCTCGCTCATCATCGTGCCCTTTGTCAACATGAGCAATGATTCTACGCAAGACTACTTTAGCAACGGCATGACCGACGTGCTGACCAGTGCGCTCTCGCGCATCTCCAGCCTGTTTGTCATCGCCCGCAACACGGCGTTCACCTACCAAGGCAAAGCGGTCAACGTGCACGAGATCAGCAAAGAGCTAGGAGTGCGCTACGTCTTGGAAGGTAGTGTACAGAAAGCCGGGGAGCACGTGCGCATTGTGGTGCAATTGATTGACGCTGTCACCGGCTATCATGTGTGGTCCGAGCAGTATGATCGACCGCTCACAGATATCTTTGCTCTGCAAGATGAGATCGTGCAGAAAATTGTGACGACGTTGAAATTACAGCTCACGATGGAGGAAGCCGGATGGGTCGTGCGCAAACACACCGACAACTTGGAAGCCTATGACGCCTTCTTGCGTGGAGCGGAGCGATATGAGCATCGCACAAAAGAGGCCAATGTCGGGGCACGACAGATGTTTGAGAAAGCCATTGAGCTAGACCCTCAATACGCCGATGCCTACGCACTCTTGAGTTTGACATACTCAGCGGCGGCGCGCTTTCAGTGGAGTACGGATCCGCAAGATTTGAAACGGGCGTTGGATGCGGTGCAAAAAGCCCTCACTCTGGACGACTCCCTATCGGTGGCCTATTCGGCCCTGAGCTTTCTTTATACGGAGCGAAAGCAGTACGATCAGGCCCTTGCTGCAGGCGAGCGAGCTATCGCGCTCGACCCTAACAATGCCGATAGATATGCGTTCCAAGCGGATGTAATGAATCTTTCATCGAGCAAACCAGCAGACGCCTTGCCGTTCATCGAACAGGCGATGCGTCTCAATCCCCACTATCCGGCGTGGTACTTGATCGAATCGGGCTTCGCTTACCGCTTGACTGGGCGTTATGCCGAAGCGATCACCGCGCTGAAGGAACTCATACGCAGGAGCCCCACTTTCACTCATGCGTACAATAATCTGTCGGAGAGTTATTTGGAGCAGTGGCTCTCGCAACAAAGTCCCCCAGCTCAGGCGACGTTAGAGGAAGCGCTGACGGAGGCGCGACAAGGTCTCGCGCTCAAGAATCCTCTCATCTGGAACTATATGGATGTGGGCTATATCTATCTCTACCAACGGCAGTATGAACAGGCTCTAGCTGAGATGGTAAAGGTCGTGCCCCTCGCGCCCAAAGAGGCCTTCAGCTATGCGGCTCAGGCTGAGGTATTGAGCTACATGGGGGAAATGGAGGAGGCCCTGGAGGCTGCTAGCCAAGCGCTACGCTGGCAGTCGGATGCGGGGGTGCAATACTTGAAAGCGGTAGGAAATGCTTATGCGGTAGCTGGGCGCTATGATGAGGCGCGCGCCCCGTTGCAACGCTTTCTCAACCACTACCCTAACATATTGCCCGCCCATCTCATGCTCGCAGCAGTCTACAGCGAATTAGGCCAAACCGCCGAGGCGCAGAAGGAGGCCACCGAAGTGCTGCGGCTCAATCCCAAGTTTTCACTGGAAGTGCATAAGCAGCGGATGCCCATCAAAGACCCCACCGTGCTGGAGCGACATATTGCGGCGCTGAAGAAGGCGGGGCTCCAATGATTAGTGCCTCGTTCACCACAGTGAAGGGAGGTCGATGATGGACTTCTACGCCGTGCTGGACCAAGTGATAGCCCTCCTGCGCCAGCGGGGCCGGGCCAGCTATCGGGCGCTGAAGGTGCAGTTTCAGTTGGATGAGGAGCAGCTCGAAGCGCTCAAGGAAGAACTGATCGACATCCAGGAAGTGGTGATTGATAAAGACGACAAGATGTTGGTATGGAAAGGTCCAACGACAGCACAGGATACGGAGAGACAAAAGATCGAAGAAGCAGAGCCAAGACCGGCACCCACCTACCCTGACTCTGGGACGGACCGCCCAAGAGACCCGAGGCTCGATGTAGCAGAGCGGCGCCAGCTGACGGTGATGTTCTGTGATCTGGTGGGCTCGACGGTGCTGTCCACCCACCTCGATCCCGAAGACTACCATACGGTCGTACAACAGTATCACAAGACGTGTGAAGCGGTGATTCAGCGTTATGAAGGGTTCGTGCCCCAGCATTTGGGGGATGGGGTACTGGTCTACTTCGGCTATCCGGCGGCGCATGAAGATGATGCGCAGCGGGCGGTGCGCACAGGCTTGGGCGTTGTCGAAGCAATTCAGCAGCTCTCCTTCCCGACGCTCCGGTTGCCGCACCCCGTGCAGGTCCGCATTGGGATTCACACGGGGCTGGTGGTCATCGGGGAAATTGGCGGCAGCGAGAAACGCGAGAGGCTAGCGCTGGGCGAGACGCCCAATCTGGCCGCCCGCGTGCAAGGCGTGGCTGAACCCAACACCGTGGCTCTGAGTGCCGTGACACACCGTCTGGTGCAGGGATTGTTTGAATGCCAGGAGCTCGGGCAACACGAGTTGAAAGGGTTCGCTGCACCGGTGGTTGTATATCGGGTAGCGCGAGAGAGTGCTACGCAGAGCCGCTTTGAGGCGTCAGTGAGTGCTGGGTTAACCCCACTGGTGGGACGCGAAGAAGAGCTTGGCGTATTACGGCGGCGTTGGGAACAGGTCAAAGCGGGCTCCGGCCACGTGGTACTCCTGAGTGGTGAGCCGGGCATCGGCAAGTCCCGCCTAATGCAGGAACTGAAAGAGCAGGTCAGCGCTGAGGGTGCTACCCGTATTGAGTTCCGTTGCTCGCCTTATCATCAAAATAGCGCCTTGTATCCGATCATCGACCACCTGCATCGTCTGTTGCAGTTTACCCGTGAGGACACTCCTGCCGCAAAGCTGGCCAAACTCCAACAGGTGCTTGCTCGTTATCGTTTTCCTCAAGCCGACACGGTGCCACTGCTGGCCGCGATGCTGTCGCTCCCACATCCAGAGGGCTATTCGCCCATCACGGTCAGTCCGCAGAAGCAAAAAGAGAAGACGCAGGCAGCGTTGGTAGCATGGATCGTCGAAGAGGCGGAGCAGCGGCCAGTCTACACCGTCTGGGAAGACCTGCACTGGACCGACCCTTCGACGTTGGAGGTGCTTACACTCTTGCTGGATCAGGTCCCCACAGCACGATTACTGGCGCTGTTGACCAGTCGCCCTGAGTTCATCTCGCCCTGGGGCTCGCGTTCGTATCTCACGCAATTAACACTCAACCGCTTGGGGCAGTCTCAGGTTGAAGGGATGGTGAAGTGGGTCACGGGCAACACAACTTTGCCTTCGGAGGCAATACAGCAAATCGTCTCCAAGACCGATGGCGTGCCCCTCTTTGTCGAAGAATTGACCAAGACGGTGGTGGAGGCCATTGGGCAACAGGCAACGGGGATCGGGGAACAGTTTGGTTTGTCTTTGGTTCAAATAGGTGTTCCTCCCACCCTACAAGATGCCCTGATGGCCCGGCTCGATCGCTTGGGGCCAGCCAAAGAGATCGCGCAACTCGGTGCCACCATTGGGCGAGAGTTCAGCTATGAACTCCTTCACGCCGTCGCCAATCAAGATGAGAGCTGCTTGCAGCAAGGGCTGCGGCAGTTAGTCGAGACCGAGTTGATCTATCAGCGCGGGTTGCCGCCGCAGGCGCACTATCTCTTCAAGCATGCGCTGATTCAGGATACAGCCTATCAATCATTACTGAAGAGCAAACGTCAGCAGCTCCATCAACAAATTGCTCAAGTGATAGAAGCACAGTTTCCAAACACCAAAGAGACGGAGCCTGAACTGCTAGCCTATCATTATACCGAAGCGGGGCTCACCGAGCAGGCCATTCCTTACTGGCAGCGGGCGGGACAGAGAGCCAGCCAGCGCTCGGCCTATGTAGAAGCGATCAGTCACCTCACCAGGGGGCTGGAGTTGCTCAAGACTCTGGCGGACACCCCCACGCGTGTCCAATCCGAACTCGCGCTACAAGTTACTCTGGGCATTTCGCTTATGGCTGCCCGAGGTTATGCCGCTCCAGAAGTCGGCCAAGCTTTGGCTCGAGCGCTAGAGCTGTGCCGACAGGTAGGGGAAAGCCCACAGCTTTTCCGTGTGTTGGGGGGACTAGCGGCGTTTTACGTAATACGTGGAGAGTTACGAACAGCGCATGAGTTGCACGAGCAGATGCTGCGGGTGGCCCAAAGCGTACACGATCCAGTGCTCCTCCAAGTTGCCCACTATGGAATGGGAGAGGGCTTGTTCGATCTCGGAGAGTTGCCCCAGTCCCGAACACATCTGGAACAAGCAATTACCCTCTACGACTCACCGAGGCGTCCCTTCAGTGGCTTCCATGATACTGGAGTGGCTTGCCTATCCATCGCGGCTCTTACCCTATGGTCACTGGGCTATCCGGACCAAGCCCTCAAGAGAATTCGAGAGTCTCTCACCTTAGCTCAGGAACTGTCTCATCCTTTCAGTGTGTCGTTTGCTCTGCATTGTGCTGCGGAGCTTCATCAATTCCGTCGAGAGGTGAAGGCAACTCAAGAGCAGGCCGAAGCACTGATCGCGCTTGCTCTTGAGCAGGGGTTTATGCTTCGGGAGGCATCAGGTGTTGCTTTGCGAGGTTGGGCCCTGGCCGAGCAGGGACGAGGAGAAGAAGGGGTTGCTCAGATACGCCAGGGTTACGCCTCCACTCAGGCTATGGGAGCAGCTCTGTTTCTGCCATATTTTCTTGCCCTACTAGCCGAGGCGTATGCCAAAGTGGGACAAGCAGAGGAAGGACTGACCGCGCTGGCCGAAGGTCTAACTTTCGTAGACGAAAAGCCTAACCATGAGGCCGAGCTGTATCGGCTGAAAGGAGAACTGACCCTTCAGGCACAAGTCGAAAGTCACAAGTCACAAGTCAAAGAACAAGAAGCGGAAGAATGTTTTTTGAAAGCGATAACAATCGCGAAAAAGCAGCAAGCGAAATCACTAGAGCTGCGAGCGGCGATGAGCCTTGCCCGTCTCTGGCAGCAGCAGGGCAAACAGAAAGAAGCTCACCAGCTGTTAGCTGAAATCTACGGTTGGTTCACCGAAGGCTTTGACACCAAAGACTTGCAAGAGGGGAAAGCATTACTGGAGGAACTAGCCTCACGGTGAGTGAGACTGCGCGGAGCAGTCCCGCTCGGGAGATCAGCCCACAGGAGGTTCGCTATGACACTCACAGGAAAACGGTACTGGGGCGTGCTGACGCCGCAACCGGCAGCTCAGCTTGTCAGCTCTGCGCAGCAGGCCGAAGCCGGGGGCATGGAGGGGCTCTGGGGCATCCAACTGCCGGGCCCGGCCTTTTTACCGTTGGCGACGGCAGCCGCCGGCACGGAGCGCCTGAAGCTGGGAACCGGCGTGGCGTTGGCCTTTACCCGCAGTCCCTTGGAGACGGCCATGTCCGCCTTGGACCTCGACCTGATTAGTGGCGGCCGCGTAGTCTTAGGGGTCGGCCCCAGCGTGCAATTCATTAATGAGCACTGGCACGGCGTCCCGTACGATAAGCCGCTGCAGCGTCTGCGAGAAGCGGTCACGCTGATCCGGCTCATCGTGGAGAAAGGGTCTACGGGAGAGCTGGGCAAGTGGGAGGGGACCTACTACAAAGTAGACTTGAGCAACCTCCACCCCCTCCTTCACCCCGTCCGTCCGCACATTCCCCTGTATCTGCCGGCGCTCTTTCCCGGTGCCGTTCGCTTAGCAGCGGAGATAGCCGATGGGCTGGTTGGGCATCCGATGTGGTCGCTGGGGTGGATTCGCGAGCAGGTGATGCCAACGTTGAGCACGCGGTTGCAGCACGCTCACAAAGCGCGTGAGGCGTTTGAGCTGAACCTCTGGAGCTATGTGGCGGTCAATCCGGATCGGCGTCAGGCGCTGGCTGACGCCCGAGGTACGGTGGCGTACTACGCGTCGATCAGCCAATACGAGAAGTACTTTGCGGCGCATGGGTTTGGCGACGCTGCCCGGCGCGCGGCGACGGCCGCCCAACAGCAGGATCCTTCGACCATGCTGCGTGCGATCCCCGATACTATGGTAGAGACGTTTGCCATCGTGGGCACGCCGGAGGAGGTGCGCAGCAAGCTTGCGGCCATGTGGGAAGTGGCGGATTCGGTCACGGTAATGGCTCCGACCCACTTGCTCACGCCCGCCCAGATCCTGACGTACCACCAGGCGCTTGCGACCATGATCTCTCAGTGACCGTTACCACGGAAGACGAAGAGGTGGCACGGAGAGTTCACCGAGGGATTTGATCCCAAGGATTTGCAAGAGGCCAAAGCGTTGCTGGAGGAATGAGCATCCCCATGAAAGTCCCAAGCAAAGAGGGAACCTTATCCACTGCCAATGCCGCCCTCACACCCGGCTGGAAAATCGTGCGAGAAGGGAAGCACTTTGCCTTGCTGTGGCAGAGCCGACGAGTGGCGCCGGGGCGGTACAAGGTGCTAGCGGCGGGGTCCCTGCGGGAGGTACTGGCAGCCTACCATGATTTAACGCGTCCTTTGCCCGAGAGAACCGGGTGACCACGTGCAGCAGTGAAGAGCCTAATCGAACGAGTACCCAGCAAAATAGAGCTCGGACGGCTGGTGATCCTTGTACACGATCACATAGATGCCTTGCCCCCGTTCGATGTCCTCATAGAAGTCTCTGGTGGCTTCAATCTGGGCGCGGGTGGGCTGCTCGGTGCCGAAGTAGCGGGTCAGGTCGCTGGCAGAGAGCGGGCACACGGCGCCGTAGTCGGCAGTGGTGCTGACCCGCTCCATATCGAGAATGGAGGCGGTGCCGTCCGCATCCATATTCTCGAACGCCTCCTCGATACTGGCCGGATGCAGTTCACTGCCACGAAAGCGACCCGCCGTGAATTCGCGGTGGCGGAGGTGGTTTAAGGCCGATTGAATATCTGGTTCGTACGGTACGACATATTCCCACGGTTCAGCGCCCATACTGGCTCCTTGTCGCTCGGTGATAAGACTATTACACCGTAGTCGGCACGGCAAACGCAAACGCGTCCCCTTCTTCTACCCCTGTCTCCCTCTCGTCCCTCTCTACCCAAAGCCTCTAGTGCTTGCCCTCGCGCTTGTTCCACGCCCTTCCCCATCGCCTGACGTAGCGGAGGTGACGTCCTCGCTTTTGCGGCGAGAGTTCCACATGGTGATGATCCATACGGCTCATCCGAGTGCCCCATGAAGGGAGATTACGGGGAGAAGAGCGAGACAGATGGTAAGTGCACAGTAACGAGTGGTCCCAGCGCACGGGAGGCGGACAAACAAAAAGTGACCATTGAGAAAAGGCTTGACAAAAGTGGGAAACTGAGCCGATAGTGCACCAGATGCTGTTGCGGGACTGGGCATGTCCCGCTCGGAAGAGACGGCTAGTGAGGCGGCCATCACCCACACTCGTGAGCCCCTTAGGTTACTGTCTTCTGCGTCCTGAGCACCGTCCTGAGGGAGGCTCGGAAAGGTCAGGCAGATCCTATGAGTGATAAGCTCGATGATTTAGTGGCCCGTCTTGCACGGCTGGAAGACCTCGAAGCCATTCGGCATACCTGGCGGGATTACTGCATTTGCCTGGATTGCGCAGATTGGGACGCGCTCGGCGACGTGTTCACTGAGGATGCCGTCCTTGAGATGGATGGACTAGACCATCTGGTGAAGGGCTTGGACGGGCAGTATCGCGGCCGACACGCAATCATCCACGATTTCTATCGGCAGACCGGAGCCGTAGCGCCGCACGGCGCCACGCCCCTGTTCGTTACTGGCCATCTCAGCACCAACATGCAAATTGAGCTTCAGGGTGACGAGGCCACCACGCTGGCATACTTTTTCGAGATCGTCGCGAACGACCGGGTGCTGATCGGGACGTATCAGCATCGCTGCCGGCGCGAAGCTGATCGTTGGCGGTTTCGCTTCTTGCGCATTTCTATTCGGTATCGGGCCCGGCTGGAAGCCACGGACGTCGGCGGCCAATCGCTGAACCACATCCTGTCACGTCCGGTCTAGCGTATCCAAATTCGCCTTTCTGTCTCAACTGTGCCAGTGCAAGAAGAAGTAAAGACCCAGATACAGCAGGGGCTCGCCACCGCCCGCGCCCGAGGGACAGAAAGAGGACGCTCCTCTTCTCCGGCTGTAGTGACTGAGGGGTACGAGAGAGGCGGCCACCGTCCACGAGCTACGGGTCCCAAGCAACAGTCACCGAGCCCTAATTGCTGAGGGGTGAGGTCCAAGGGGAAGCGGAAGCCTGCCTCCTCATAACCAGTGAGATCGTTTGCCAGTACGCTAAGTCGCTGGAGCTGCGGGCGGTGATCAGCTTGAGCCGGTTGTGGCAGCGCCAAGGCAAGCGCTACGAAGCATGCAATATTCTGTTTACAATATGCAATTGTTTTGCTGGTGATATTGACATTGTAGACATGAAAGAAACCCAGGCGTCATTCGATCCCTTAGGGGAAGGGGGGCTAATGGAGTTGCGTGAGGTGTTGGACCGCGTCCGGGACTAGTTGAAGCGGCGCCGTGGATGAGTAAAGAGCGATGAGCATATCATAACAATCTGTGATGTCACGAAGACCAGAGTGGATGAAATGAAAACGGCTTGGCGCACTCTCGCCGTTTTTGCGCCGCGTCTCAGTCTGGCTCCGGAGGCTTCCTGCACTCCAGGGACAGCAATGACAATACCGACATGTGCCGCTGTTTCCCTGCCCCTACTCTCCAGCGCGATGTTTCTCCCGAAATCGCTGGGTCCCCGCGCGACTGGCCCCTGCGCTAAACGCGTGTTCTCGCTCATGATCGATTACCTCTTACTGAATGCCGCCCGGTTTTATACAGACCTGCTGGGCCAGAAGGACCACGTGCAGCATGCCCGCTGGCTCGCAAACTATATCTTAGCGCAGCAGAAAGATGGCATATCCGCGCGATGCTGGCCAAATTGGCGCACCTGAATACATCCGCCTTTCATCAGCATTTCAAAGCCGCCACGTCGATGAGCTTCGTGCAGCACCAAAAAGTACTGCGTCTGCAAGAGGCGCGGCATTTAATGCTGTCCATGATGATGGACGTGAGCAGCGCGAGTTTGCGTGTCGGCTATCTCAGCATCTCCCAGTTCAGCAGGGCATACAGCCGCTTTTTCGGCAGCTCGCCGACTAAGGACATCGCACGATTACGTGAGCATCTGGTCTCCGGTGGCACGCAATGCCTCGTGTAGTCATCCGGGAAGGCTGAGACTACAAACGTATCAAGGCAACTACTGGACACCGAACCTTTCCTGCCTTCCAACGGTAGAACAACCCAACCAAGGAAGACCTCAAGGCGGTGGTACTAGAAAATCCTCCGAAAAAAATGGTAGGGTGAAAGAAATTTTTTCGTACCGTGCACACACGGAAGAGCGACGCTTAATACTAGTCTATTTAAATAGCTGATTTTCCTCATACGCCACCCTAGCTCAGTTGGCAGAGCAACTGATTCGTAATACTTATACTGCTTGTGATAAGCAAATAGACAGACAACGACTGAAGAGAAAAAGGCCCAGTATATCCGGGCTTTTTCATGCCTCCCAGTAACTCTATCCCTCTTGATCTCACTGCTTCTCATACCTCAACAGCTACACAAGCAACTACATCAATAACTACACAGATCCTCACCCTCACCAGCTCAGAAGCCTGTCAGAGTTGCTTCACAACTGGTGGCCAGAAATACCGTCTCGCCTAGACTATTGACGGCTTGGTGAGAGGCCGTTTAGTAACTCGTTGAGCAGCTTTAAGTTCCTGGTTAAGAGCTGTCAAGCTGAACACCTACCCCCAGGGACCCTTGGAGCACGCTTCGTTATTTGTGAGTTAGAGACTGTTGAAAAAAGTTACATTTGAGCGAGGCGGTGCATCATTAATCGACTCATCGTGGCATAGATCAGGGCTTCACTGGTCTCGCAGAGTCGTTCGCACTTTGCTCAGTCGCCGGCTCTGCCCCAGCCACGCGAAGGACCGTTCCACGACCCAGCGCCTCGGCAGGACATGAAAGCCCGGGGGTGGCAGGATCTTGTCCCACTCAATCACTGCGCCTTCTGGAGCCCATACCCAGCGCCGCCGGGGCGGGTGCTGCACGACTTGCGCGGTCCAGCCCAGCTGCTGCTCGATCCAGTGCTTGCCTTTGTCCTTGCCGTTATAGCCTGCATCCAGCCGACATGGGAGAGAGACGCGGAAACTCTTCGGTGATCTCTGCGGGTGGTAACAGTAAGGTGACGCCGGCACGATCCATCACGTCCGCAGGATGCACTTTCGCTTTCAGCACCAACCCGTGTGTATCCACGAGCACATGGCGCTTAAAGCCCTTAACCTTCTTGGCCCCGTCGGTAGCCGCGCTCTCCACCCACCCCGGTCGTTTTGACGCTCTGACTAGCGATAATGCCTGCGCTGGGTTGGGCATCGTGTCCTAGCGCGACACGGACATGCTCGCGTAGTCTAGTGTTGAGCTGCTCCCAGAGCCCGGTCTTTTGCCAGACCCACCAGTAGTGATATGCCGTGGCCCACGGGGGCAGATCATGGGGGACCGCGCGCCACTGACACCCCGTACGGATGACAGAGAAAATCGCGTTGAAAATCTCCCGAAAGGTATACTTTCGTGGCCGACCTCGCCGAGCTGGCAAGGGCAATAAAGGTTCAATGATGCGCCATTCCACTTCTGTCAAGGTCGCTGGGATAGAGCATAGATTTCATGCCTGGACTTTATCCAGCTCTTGTTCAACAGTCTCTGACACGGAAATGGCAGAGATCAGGGGTCTGCGCTGCGGAAACGACTCGACGGCAATGCGTATCTTTTCTCCCCTGACTTTGAGGATGAACTCGATCCACTCCGCTCCCTCCGCCGTCTGCAGCCGCTTTACGGTCTCGATGACAAAAGCGGCAAAGTCGTCAAAGAGCTGTTGGCCAAACGGCTGCTTCCGCTGTCTCAGCATTTGCTCACACGTCTGAAACAATTCAGCGATACGCTCTCTTTGCTGCGCAATAGTGTTGCAGTCGAAGCGAATGCGATAGACTTCCTTTTCCGGCATTGAGACTTCGGGTCGAGCCCTGGTGAGAGCGTTTTTTCCTTCACATAAGGCGACAATTTCTTCCACGGAACGGGGCAACAGCGCGTCACTTTCGTTGTGAAAGACTACGCGCAGGATTTCTTTCAAGGAGGTAATGCCCTGGGTCGCTTTGTAGAGACCATCCTCGCGCATAGAGACGAGATGCGCCTCTTCGCGAGCACGCCGTCGAATCTGACTCGACGGCATGCTCGCCAGGATAGCGTCGCGGACCGCGTCATTGACGACTAACAGTTCGTGTATGGCCGTACGACCTCTAAATCCCGTGCCTCTGCACTGCGTGCAACCCTTAGCTTGGTAAAAAGTCCACTCGTCTGCACTGCTGGGGATGACGTAGAATGCGGCGAGGAGAGCAGGGCTAGGTCGAGTCGGCTGCCGGCAGTCTGGACATAAGACGCGCACCAGGCGCTGCGCGACCACAGAAACGAGCGTGGAAGAAATCAGCGTCTCGATCCCCATATTCATCAGGCGTAAGAGCGCGCCAATCGAATCCTCGGTATGAAAGGTACTGAACACTTTATGGCCTGTCAGCGCCGCCTGGATCACCGCCTTCGCGGCCTCCTCGTCCCGGACTTCGCCAATCATGAGCACATCCGGGTCCTGGCGCATCATCGCTTTGAGGAAATCCCGGTACGTTAGCTCGAGTTTTGGGTCGAGTTGCCCTTGAACAACCCCTTCGATATAGTACTCAACTGGATCTTCAAGCGTGAGGATCTTCTGGTCTAACCTGTTGAGATAGTGCAGAGAAGCGTAGAGGGTTGTACTCTTCCCACTCCCGGTCGGGCCTGTTACCAGGATAACGCCCGAAGGGTAATCAAGCAGTTCTTGATATTTGCTCCCGTTGAACGGAGAGAAGCCGAGCGCGTCGAGGGCAACAAAGGGGGATTGCCGCTGCAGAATACGGATCGCCACGTTTTCTCCATGCACGGTCACATAGGTGGCGACCCTGAGGTCTACTTCCTGGTCCATGAGCCAGGCTGTAACCCGGCCATCTTGATGTCGCTGTCGCTCTGTACTGTCCGGTTTACACAAGACCTTGATACGGGAGATAAGGTTTTGGGCCATAGACAAGGGGAAATCCTCGCGAGGCACTAAGACTCCATCGATACGGTAACGGACGCGCAAGCGTTCCTCCTGCGGCTCAATATGGATATCACTCGCGCCTTCGCGGATCGCCTGAGAGATAATAGTATTGACGAGTTCGATAGTGGAATCTTGCTGCCCGGCAGCGAGGTTAGTCTGCCCGATGATGAGACTCTGCTGAGGCTTGTGAATGAGACTGCCCATGGGGATGTCGGCCGTGAGAAAACACTGAGTCAGGCTGTTCTGAATCTCTGCTGCCGTAGCCACGGCCGGTTGAATGGGACAGCCAAAGACCTTTTCCAGTTCACCCAGGAGGGACTCGTTACAGGGATCGGCCATGATGAGCGTCAGGACACCATCCTGCTTGAAGGCGGGTAGGACGACATTTTTTTGTAGAAACCCTTCGCTGAAGCCCTGCAACAGGGTCTTATCAATGAGCCGGTGGCTGGGGGTCAGCTTCGGCACCCCAAGATGCTTACTGAACACATCGAGCAGAGTTGTTTCAGTCAGCACTCCTTTCTCTATCAAAATGGCTCCCAACTGCTTGGCTTCGGCCCTGTGCTGGGCCAGCGCCTGTTGGAGCTGTTCCTGTGAGACTAATCCTAAGCCCCTCAGCAGCTCTCCTAAATGAAGGGAGTTCTGAATCTTGCGGAAGACCTTGCTGAGGTCTGCTCGTGAGAGAAACCCAAGCTTCACACAGACTTCTTCCAGGGGCAGAGACGCTTGGTGGTTCCTTTGATTCGCGAGCGCCTGCTCGAGTTGCGCCGCGGTCAGGAGTTTTTCCTGCATGAGGAGTTCACCAATTTTCACTCTGTACGGAATACCCTCACCGCCATTCCGCAATGGATTTGTCAGCTGCATATTGCCACCCCCTGTATAGTCATCAGAAAATCCTGTTAACGATCATCTCTTGTACGCGGATACAGTCTCTACGGTTTTTTGTGCGCGTGTGTAGTGATGTAGTTAGAGCTTCTTTCTCTCTCGCTGGCGCTGTCTCAAATCTCTCTGCGTTCTGCTCGCTCTGTAGCCACCAGCTTGAGCGTTTGCACGAGCGTTTCCAGGTCAGTTTCTCCATCCTCCAAGATAATAGTCCCGCAGGAATCTCTGTTTAATCGCATGATTCCCGTGGCGTCGATTTCGAGCTCCTCTCGCGGCGCTGATGAGCGCTTCCCTCCAGTTCTAGATCTAGAAGGTCCTGCGACGTGTCCCTTCTGTTCTAATCCATGCTCGATCGCATTGGCGAGATCTTGACGGTTGCAAGGCTTCGTTAAAAAGCGATACACTTCGCCCTTATTGATGGCGCGTAGTGCCGCTTCCAGACTCGCTTGTCCGGTAAGGATGATCCGCACGATATCCGGGTAGCTGTGGCGCACGATAGTCAGAAATTCGGATCCGGAGAGACCAGGCATTTGTTCGTCGGAAACAATCACGTCTACCGACTTCTGACGGAGAATTTCTAAGGCTTCCTCGGCTGAATTTGCGGAGCTGATCTCATACCCTTCTTGACTCAAGACTCGCTGTAAGGCTTCCGTGACGCGAGCATCGTCGTCTACTAAAAGTACTTTAGGTTGCATCTTCTGTATTCCTTTTTCTTTCGGTCCTCTCGGAGGTACGTTGTTTACTGTTCGGCGCTCCGTTGTGCGTACGCCGAGCATTGTTCGCGCCAGTGCGGCAGTCGCTCGCTTAGCCCAAGCTTAGCGAGCGGGTCAAGGTTGACCGGATAATACGCGGAGTTCAGTTCTTTCATTCTTTGTTCGTGCTCAAGCACCTCGGCGATGTACACTGCGGTGAGCGGCCCAAATGGCTGCTTTTCCTGATGCGCGGGGTCGTGATGGAAGGCGACCGCCTCGACGATGGGGTTAGGGAGACCCCAGATTCCCAAGAGATATGCGCCTATTTCGGCATGCGTTACGCCAAAAGTTTCTCGCTCCACCTTACGCATGGAGACATGCTCAGTGCGTGCACGTGTCATCATGGAGCGATAAACATCAGTGAGATTCGTCGCCAGTACAAGCTTTCCGCAATCATGCAACAAGCCCGCCGTGAACGCCGCGTCGACTACGTGCAAGGGCTGGTGTTCTATATGAGCGATAAGCCTGGCATAAACGGCGATAGTAAAACTGTGATCCCATAAGTAATGAAGGCCAGACTGAGCGGGGATTGTCGGATCACACTGAGAGAAGATCTGCAGGGAGAAAGCGAGCGCCCTGATCGTATCCAGGCCAAGAGCGGCAATAGCGCGGGGGATGTCGTCCACGCAACGCTGCGCCCCAAAAAAAGCAGAATTAGCCAGCTGCAAGACCTTGGCGGTCATCCCTATATCCTTTTCAATGATACGGCTGAGGTCTTGAAGAGACACCGCTGTTGATTTCAGTGCCTCTACCATCTCAAGGAAGAGCGAAGGCAAACTAGGAAGAGATTTCATCTTCGACACGAGTTCCCGCAAGGGCGAGTTGGTCAATAGCTCCCCGAGGCTGGATAGGCGAGTGACGGTCGCTTTTAACAGCTCAGGGGTGCACGGCTTCGCCAGGTATTGATGGGCCGA
Organism: uncultured Enterobacteriaceae bacterium; assembly: GCA_964441775.1. Classification (GTDB taxonomy): domain Bacteria; phylum Desulfobacterota; class Binatia; order Bin18; family Bin18; genus SYOC01. The sequence continues at coordinate 4,876 of CAYTVL010000079.1, read as the reverse complement.
TCTGACAGCGCGTAAGTCCATCTCTTGCGGCGACTGTCCGGAGAGCCCAATACGAATCATCTGAGGATGCTGATGCCTGACTTTGGCGAGGAGTTGTGCGCCATCCATGTCGGGCATACGCATGTCAGAGACGATGACGTCACAAGGGTGCTGCGCAAGCAGCGTTAAGGCTTGGGACGCCCCGCCCACAAACTGCATCTCCCATTCCATGCGCAGCGGATAGAGCATGCGTTCGAGCGCCTGCAACACCTTGGCGTCATCATCCACAAAGAGAATAGATTTTCTCATAAGAACCTCCTAGGAAAGGGAAGAAGAAGAGCAGAGCGGTAGACGAAGGATGAACGTCGTTCCCCGACCAACTTCCGTCTCCAAGTTGATCGTTCCACCGTGTTTTTCCACAATCACCGAGTGGACGATAGCCAGGCCTTGCCCCGTGCCTTTGCCCACTTTTTTCGTGGTGAAGAACGGATCGAAGATACGTGAGCGGATCGCCTCGGGAATGCCGGAGCCGGTATCATGGAGACGAATAGTGGCCCAGTCACCTTCGTGTTTGGTGCTGATGGTGATGGTCCCTTTCCGTGCGCCGCTGTCGCCCACCACCTCTCCAATCGCATGGGCGGCGTTCACCAGGAGGTTGAGGATCGATTGATTTAATTCTCCAGGAAAACCAGAGACTGGAGGTAAATTGGGATCGAAATCGGTGACGACGTCGGCCACGTACTTCCAGACATTGCGACTGATAGTGCTCGTTGTCGTAATTGCTCTGTTGAGATCGATCGCGCTCTTCTCTTCGCTGCCCGGATGCGAGAATTCTCGTAGAGCACACACGATTTTGCTAACATGCTCGACCCCTTGCTGGGATTGCTCAATCGCTTTGGGAATTTCTTTCGCTAAGTACTGAATGTAGGGAGTACTAGCCGTGGCTTGGACTTCCTCTATCAAGGTAGCAGAGACCACCTCATTCTTGGTCGCCTCTAGCAAGCACTCATACTTCTGCAGAAGCAGCATACATTCTTTGTAGGCGTCCTGCAAAAACTGGACATTATCGCCAACATATTGCAAGGGTGTGTTGATCTCATGAGCAATGCCAGCGGCAAGCTGGCCAATGGACTCGAGCTTTCGGACCATGGCGAGTTGCGCCTCTAACTGCTTGCGCTCCGTAATGTCTCTCACGATCGCTTGGATATACGCCTCTGCCAATCTCCTCGCGCTGATTTCCACAGACAGGAAAGCGCCATTCTTGTGACGGAGTCGGTGTGATCGCAGTATTGTCCCTTTGATCTGTCGTTTATCATACCGTAGTGGACTCAGATCAAGGTCTTCGGCGGGAATAATATCTTCAATGGTGAGACGGATAAGCTCTGTTCGACTATAGCCTAAGAGGTCACACATGTTTGGATTGACTTCTATAAAGTGTCCATGTCGGTCTACGATGCAGATCCCATCGGCAGCTTGTTCCACTAAGAGCCGGTACTTGCTCTCACTCGCTCGCAAGGCCTCTTCCGCTCGCTTACGCGAGGTAATATCGCGAATAGCGCTCGATATGAGGCGACCTTCTTCCGTTGCTAACGGACTAAGACTAATCTCGACAGGGAATTCTGAACCGTCTTTGCGTAACCCATATAATTCCCTATTCGCGCCCATAGGCCGTACACGAGGATCGGTACAATAGTTGACACGATGCTTAGAATGGTTGGTGCGAACGCGCTCAGGCACGAGGATCTCGACCGACTTCCCTAATAATTCCTCACGGGTGTAGCCAAAGAGGTCCTGCATCCGCGAGTTGGCGAGAACAATCTCCCCATGTTGGTTGACAATTACCATGGCGTCCGGGGCGGACTCTAAGAGCCCACGAAATTTCTCTTCAGCTCGCCTCTTGGCAGTAATATCCTGGGCCGCACCATAGATTCTGACAAAACGCCGCTCCTTATCCCACACTTTTTGGATGTAGGAACGAAGCCAACGAAGGTCACTCTCTTTGGTATAAATGCGAAACTCATAAATTATAGTACCATCAATATCCGATTTCCATATTGTAGAAACCTGTTCAAGGTCGTCCGGATGCACATACATGCTAAAAGGATTTGGTTGAGTCACCAACTCCTCGAATGTATAACCAGTCGTCGTAGTAAAACTCTCCGTTAGCCACTCAACCTCGATTTTGCCGCTTATGTCAATGCGGAAACAAAAGGCGTAATCAGAGAGAGCCTGAGTAATGATCCGGTATCGTTCTTCGCTTTCTCGACGCGCTTCATCAGCCTGGACACGTGCGGCAATGTCAGCTTGCAGTTCCTGGTTGACGCGTTCCAACTCTGCCGTCCGTTCCCGCACGCGGAGATCCAGCGCTTCGTTGGCTTGTTGGAGCCTCTCCTCCGTGTGTTTGCGCTTCGCCACTTCGCACCTTAGGGCTTGCACTTGCGTGAAGAGTTTGTCGGTGAGCACATGTAGGTGGTCCGCACGAAACTTCTCGGAGGAGAATGGTTGGTCGAAAGGGGCGGCGGAAGCCAGGGTTGTGGCTACCGTACGCAGCACAACCTCGGGCTCAGTCGGTTTGATGAGTATGTGGTGTACTCCGCAGGTCTGCGCCAAATCCCACGCCTCCGATTGCTGGTAGACCGCCGTCCAAAATATGACGTGCGTGTGGGCAACAGTTGGGTCAGTGCGTAGTTGACGCACGAATTCATAGCCGTCCATCGCCGACATGACCAAGCCCACGATGACCAGATCGGGACGTTCTGCGCGGACCACCTCGAGTGCCTCTGCCCCACCTGGAGCTTCGAGCGAGCGATAGCCAGCGTAGCCTAAGAGAGTGACGAGGAACTCGCGATCCGTTGGATGATCATCCACTACCAAAATCGTCGCCATGGGTATCCCTTCTTAACTTTCCGACACACGGCTTGTGCTTTCCACCTCGCAAGACACGACGCCGACGCCTCAATGGCCGTTCAGCGACACCGCGGGAGAGCAGGCTTCCACTTCAGAGGCGGTGGGAATCCAGACATGGACGAGCGTTCCCCGCCCGAGTTGACTGTCAACGGTGATGGTTCCCCCTAACAGTTCCAGAAGTCGCTTTACAATGTAGAGTCCCGACCCTACGCCCTTGTAACGGCGGGTCGTCGATCCGTCCCCTTGCCGGAAAGGCTCGAAGAGGAAGGGAAGTATCTCCGGTGCGATGCCTATCCCGGTATCGGCAACAGTGATGTCTACTCCACCCTTACTGGGAGAGACCTGGACGTCGACGCTGCCGGAGTCAGTAAACTTCACGGCATTGCTAAGGAGATTTTTGAGAATCACTCTGAGCTTGCCCGGATCGGTGCAGACGAGCGGCAGGTTTGGGGCCACGCTCCAGCGAAAGTTCAGGTTGGGCTTTTCCCATAAATTTTGGATTTCCGCTCGAAACTCGCGAAAGAATTTGGGGAAATACATCTCTTCTAGTTCGAGTGACAACTCTCCTGTCTGGAGACGATTCATCTCGAGCAGTGAACTAATCAGGTCGAACAGCGCATCTGAGCTTTTCGCCATCCGCTGTAGCACCCGTAGCTGCTCATCCATAAGCGGGCCAAAGGCTTGATCGAGCAGCAAATCATTGTAGCCCATGAGGATGTGCAAGGGAGTCCGCAGCTCATGAGAGATGGTAGACAAAAATTCTTCCTTTACCTGGGTGGCGTCCGCGAGTTGTGAGGCGAGGCGTGCGTTTTCCAACGCCAAAGAGGCAAGTTGCGACATCCAGCGAGCGAAACATTCCTGCTGGAAAGTGAACGACCTGCCCCGATCACGATAGCCAGCCGTGTGGAGTCCGATGATTTTTCCATGTTCCCGGAGCGCTACGTAGAGGCACGCGTTCATGTCGTCCGGTAGGGACAGCAGCGCGGGTGGCGCGAGCGGGCTGGCAAGAGACGCCATCTGCACAACGTCCTCACGTTTGAGTCGAGCTAGGAGTTCTCGCGCTCCAGCCCGAGGGACCTTCAGCGCGCGCCGCATTTCCCTTTGCTCTGGAGGGTCGCCGTGGCCCGAGACAAAAGCGTAGGCGTCCTGCTCTGGCTGCCAGAGAAAGGTATAGCTGTAGTCACATTCCAGGACTTTCGTGGTCAGTTGGCATAGACGCTTCAGAAGCACCTGAGGAGTAAAAGAAGAGAGAATCCTCTTGCCGACACCGAGGAGGTGTGACAGAGTCCTTTGTTTCTCTTGTTCCTGGTGTTGTAAGGCTGCCTGAATCGTAAGAATTAACGTGCCTATGCTACACGGTTTGGTCAGGAAGCGAAAAATGTGTCCCTCATTAATCGCGCGCACCGCGCTGTCGAGGTAGGCGTAGCCGGTCAGGGCGATCCGCGCCGTGCTTGGGTAATTGCGCTGTACGCGGGCTAGCAACTCCGCTCCATCGATATCCGGCATACGCATGTCAGAAACAATGACATCGCACGGTCCCTGTCCCAGAAGAGTTAACGCTTTGGACGCATGATCCACAAACACCATCTCCCATTCCGTGCGCAGCGGGTAGCACATGCGTTCGAACGCCTGCAGTACCTTGGTGTCATCGTCTACAAAGAGAATACTCGTTTTCATGTGTTGCTTCCTCTTCGAGTAACTTGCTGAGCTCAGCGTACCTAAAAGATATCTTTCTCATGTAATTGCCCACAAAAATAGGAGGAGAAATGTGTCTTCTGTCTAATCTGTGATGAATCTAAGGATCTGTCGGTTTTGGGCTAAATTGCTTCCCCTATTATGGCCAATTATTCCCCCTGTTTCTGATCATCGGCAGAGACCATAGGAAACTAAAGTCAACGATCAAGGACAAAACAAACCAGCCGAGAGATCCCTTCTGGGCGGTGCTATACATGGACGCCCCTGGTTGCCAAGCCACCTCTCCACGCTGACG
>CAYTVL010000078.1:0-20970 GCA_964441775.1 uncultured Enterobacteriaceae bacterium | reverse complement strand
CAAGCCCTTTCGCTTTGCTTGCTCGTGTTGACTCAAATCTCTGCCCCTGAAAGGCTGGGGAGTTTCCCCCACTTGTTGACATAGCTCTCGCGCTCGGGCGTAGACGTTTTCTACTTCCAGGGCGGCAAAGCCTTTCGTGGTCGCCAGCGAATTACTCAAGGTAAGTTGCAACACTAGTTCTTGCTGGCTCCGTTCAGTGGTGTCAGGTAAAGTCTTGAGTAGCTCCAGACCCGTGGTGAGGTGACTGATCGCTTCCACATGAGCCGAGCGTTCAGCGGCCCCTTGTCCAGCTTTTTGCCAGTAGGGAATAGCCTGCTCGATAAGACCCGCTTCCGTGTAGTGATGCGCGACTAACTCAGGGTGGGTCTCTACGGTATGGAGAAACTTCTTTTCCAGCACCAACGCGATTTGTTGATGGAGTTGTTGGCGGCGACTCTTGAGCAAGGACTGGTAGGCTGTGTCCTGCACCAGGGCATGCTTGAACAGATAGCGCGCCTGGGGCGGCGCCCCACTCTGATAGACCAGCTCGGAGTCCACTAACTGTCGCAGCTCTTGTTGCAGGCTGGCTTCATCTCGGCTGGAGACAGCGTGCAGCAGTTCATAGCTAAACTCGCGCCCCAACGTCGCACCGAGTTGCGCAATCTCTTTCGCGCTCCCAAGTCGATCCAGCCGGGCCATTAACGCATCCTGCAACGTGGCGGGAATGCCTAACGGGAGCGCGGGCGCAGCCTGCTGCGTCCCGACGGCTTCTAGGACTGATTTGGTGAGCTCTTCGACAAACAACGGTACGCCATCCGTCTTACTCACAATCTGTTGGATGACTTCTGTGGGAAGCGTGTGACCGCCTGTCACCTGCGTCACCATTGTCTCGACCTGCGTGCGCCCCAACCGACTGAGCGTGAGCTGACTGACATACGAATGACTCCCCCACGGCGGGACAAACTCCGGACGGAACGTCAGCACCGCCAGGAGCCGTGTCGTGGGCGCTTGCTGCAACAAGAGCGTGAGCAACTCTAAAGTGGAGGGATCCGCCCAATGCAGATCTTCCCACGCGTACATCACCGCCTGCTGCTTCGCTTCAGCACACAGCCATGCAACTAGAGCTTCGTGGGTCTTCTCTTTCTGCTTCTGCGGACTGAACGTCAGCGGGGGATAGTCTGCGGGATGCGGGAGCGACAACAGGGCAGCTAACAGGGGCACTGCCTCGTGGAGGGGCGCAGCCTGCTGCACCCCGACGAATGTTGTCTCTAGCTTGCGCAGCTTCTCCTCAGCAGAATCTTCGAGACGAAACTGCAAGGTCCGCTGTAGGTGCTCGATCACCGGCTGCAATGCGCTGTTCTGTGTGTAGGGTGAACACCGTAACTCTACACACCGCGCCCCTTCACGTTCCACGGTTTCTTTAAGGGCTTCCACGAGGCGTGATTTGCCGATGCCCGGCTCGCCGCTCAAGAGCACCACCTGCCCTGCCCCGTCTTTCACTTGCTGCCAGCGTTCTTGTAAGAGCCCAAACTCATGCTCCCGCCCAATGAGCGGAGTGAGCCCTTTGCGCACCACCACCTCAAACCGACTGTGGGCCTCACTCTCCTGCACGACTCGATACAGCGTGAGCGGCGTCGTGATCCCCTTCAGCTCCGGCTGTCCGCGATCCTCACACGTGAAGAGTCCTTCGACAAGACGATACGTCGCAGCACTGATCACCACTTCATCGGACTGGGCCATGCCTTGGATGCGCGCCGCCAGGTTCGGGGTCTCGCCTAAGGCTAGGATTTCCTTCTTCTCGCTACTGCCCAGTTCACTGATCACCACCAGCCCCGTGTGAATACCAATGCGCACCTGGATGGGACCTGAGCCGCGACCGTCAGGGAGCGGAGTCTGGACCGTTTGCTGCCGCGCGCGCCTCCGCAGAGTCTGAACAATTTCCAACCCCGTGCGCACGGCTCTCTGCGCCTCATCCTCATGCGCCGTGGGATAACCAAAGTAGACTAACAGCCCATCGCCCAGGTGTTGCGCCACGCGCCCCTCATACTGGCGAATCGCCTGGGCGCAGGTCTCCTGATACAGACGCACGACCTCGCTATACTCTTCCGGGTCCAACTGTTCCGAGAGCGCGGTCGAGCCCACCAGGTCACAGAACATCACCGTCAGTTGACGCCGCTCCGCTGGGGAGTGGGTACTCGGTGTTGGGGACTGAGGAGGAGAAACTTTTGCTCCTTCGACGGAGTTTATCCTGAGCGAAGTCGAAGGGCCCAGGACAGGCTTTTGCCTTTTGATTTTTGCCTTTTGCCTTTTCTGCACTTCCGACGCTCGACTCTGGACGCTAGACCCTAGACTGCCTTTCCATACCAACACCTTGCCGTCCTCATCCACCGCCAGCTGTTTGGCGTCAATGAGTTCGGCTTTGAGGTCTTCGAGATACTCGTCGTCCAGCGCAAAGCGCCGCTTGAGCGCGCGGTACGACACACGGCCCTCGCGGTGGAGCACCTCGCGCACCTGATCCAGCACTTCCTCGAACGTCATGGCCTCTCCTTGCCGTCGTTTTACGCTTGGGAGTCTCACTGGACAACTCCTACGATGAACCCAGGAGGCCCGGAAGTTACGCAAATGCAACGCTCATGCTATTTTCTTCGCGCGCCACCAAGTAGAGTTTCGCCTGAGAAAGAAAAAGTATGACGAGATTGAATTCTTCACTGGAGATGAGGTAGTAGTAGTTCAACTAGAGGAGGGAAACCATGAGCAGTTACACAATCATTGACGTTGATACTCACGTGACGGAAACACCAGATGTGTGGACTAGCCGCGTCCCTGCACGGATGCGCAATGCTGTGCCGCACGTTGATACCGACGCCCAGGGGCGGCAGTGGTGGGTTTTAGGCGATAAACGGCTTGCGAGTCCGGGCCTGAGCGCCACGGCGGGCGTGGGTGATATGAAGAACGTGCCGAAAAACTACGAGGAGATGCACCCAGGGGCATACGATGCTAAAGCGCGCCTGAAGTACATGGATCAGATGGGCATTTGGGCTATGGTCATGTATCCCAACGTCGGCGGCTTCGGCAGCCAACAGTTTCTCAAGCTCGGCGATCCCGAACTGATGCTCGCGTGCGTGCAGGCCTACAACGATTGGCAGACTGAGTGGGCGTCAGTCGATTCCCGCCGCCTGCTGCCGACGACCTCGATCCCATTCTGGGATGTGAAAGCCGCAGTGCAGGAAGTCCGACGTTGCGCCGCGATGGGACATAAGAGCATCCTCTTTACCGGCGAGCCCCAATCTTTCGGTCAGCCTTTGCTGGGCGATCGCTCGTGGGACCCGCTCTGGGAAACGGCGGTGGAGCTTGATCTGCCGATCAGTTTCCATGTCGGCTCCGGCAGCATGGACTTAGGGTTGCGAAAAGACAAGGTGGCAACCTACGGTCGTATGGCCGCCTTTACCGATCTCTCGATTGAGATTCTTTTGCGTAACGGCATCCAAGTGAGTGACTTGATTATGTCGGGCGTGTTGGCGCGTTATCCCAAAATTAAGTTCGTGTCGGTCGAGAGCGGCATCGGCTGGATTCCATTCGCGCTCGAAGCGCTCGATTATCAATTCATGGGCAATCGAGTGAGGGAGGACCGGCCAGACCTCGACATGATGCCATCCGAGTATTTTGCCCGCAATGTGTACGCGTGTTACTGGTTCGAGCAAGTCGCGCCGCGCCGCTTGATCGATAAAGTCGGGGTCGACAACGTTCTGTTTGAGACCGACTTCCCGCATCCGACCTCTCTGTATGGTGATGAAGTACATCAGCGGATTGCCAACGGTCTCTCTGATTGTGAAGAGTCGGTGCGACGCAAGATTCTGTGGGACAATGCCCAAAAGCTTTACAAAGTGGAAGGGCCAACCGCACAGGATGAGGCCCGACGTCAAGCGTAGCGGGATGCGTGTAGAAACGTCTCCAAGATGGCAACATTCATATTCTTCTTGATTTTTATCACTAAAAAGGGAGGGTTGTATGGCGCAGTTCGATACCATTATCAAAGGCGGCACCGTCATTGACGGCACCAGAGTGCCACGATACCGCGCAGACGTCGGTATCAAGAATGGCAAGATCGCTCAGATTGGGCGCTTGCAGAGCAGCGACGCGGTGAAAGTGATTGACGCTACGGGGCTGATTGTGGCTCCCGGCTTCATTGATCTACATTGCCACTATGATGCACAGCTTCATTGGGACCCCTACTGCTCGATGGGTAGCTGGCATGGCGTCACCTCGGTGACCAACGGCAACTGTGGCTTCGGTTTTGCTCCCGTGCACTCAAAAGACGCCGAGCGGGCCATGCGTTCAATGGAGCGTAACGAAGCCATTCCGTATAGAACCATGAAAGCGTCGATGGCGTTTGATTGGGAAACGTTCCCACAGTGGATGGATCACATCGATCGTCTCCCACTCGGGATCAACATCTCTCAACTCGTCCCGGTCACGCCCCTCGTGGCCTATGTGATGGGCGGCTATGCAGAGGCCAAGCTCCGCTTGCCCGACGAGCAAGAGGTACAAAAAGTTGTCCAGTTGTTCCATGAAGCCATGCGGTCTGGTGCAGTCGGCTGGGGCGCGCAACGCCTCTTCCCTGACAGCTTCGCTTCAGTGCAACGCGACTATGACGGTTCGCCGATGATCTCGGACGTTCTGCCGGATGATTTCTATCTCACGCTCGCGCGCGCGCTCGGAGAGTACAACGCGGGTTGTATCCAATTAACGCAAGCCAGCGCTTCTATTCACGACCCGTCGCGCGGCCCTAAATATGACTTCGACTTCAACGCACGCCTGGCGGAAGAGAGCGGTCGGCCCGTACTCTACAACGCCATTGCCATTAACGACAAGTATCCGCAGATGTTCCGCTCGCAGCTCAAATGGGTGGAAGACGCCAACGCCAAAGGCATTCGCGTGTTCGCACAGACCGCCTCGCGGTTGGCTACGCATCTCTCCTTCACTTTCGAGGACTGGAACCTGTTCGACAATAGCCCAGTATGGCGTGACGCAACGTTGGGTACCACAGAAGAGAAAAAAGCGAAGTTAGGCAACCCCGACGTCCGTCGGGCCATCAAAGAAGAGTATGACTCGGGCACGATGCCGATCGACCTCTTCGGTGAAGTGCCGAATTTCACCCTCATCGCGGCGCAGCGGTCCGATCTCAAGAGATATGAGGGGATGACTGTGAAGCAGATCGCCGAGCGGGAAAACAAGCACCCGCTGGATGCGATGCTGGATATCTCGGTCGCCGACGACTTGCGGACGGAGTGGCGGACAGATCTGATCCACACCAATGAGGACTACGCACGCGAGCTGATGAGTTCACCGTATACCGTGCCGGGCGTGTCCGACGGCGGGGCACACATGAAGTTTATCATCGCCGGAGCCTACCCCACAGAACTGCTCAGTTGGATGGTGCGTGACGCCAATCTATTGTCGTTGGAAGAGGCGCATTTCCGCCTTAGTGCTTTGCCAGCCTGGTCGGCGGGCTTCCAAGATCGAGGCGTTCTCCGCGAAGGCTTGGCGGCGGATATTGTGGTCTACGATCTAGCGAATTTGAAGTCGGGTCCATGGGAAATCCTGCATGATCTCCCAGCCGACGAATGGCGCCGCGTGCAGCGAGCGGAAGGCTATCGCTGGATTATGGTCAACGGACAAGTCACCTTCGAAGACAGCAAGTGCACCGGAGCCACCCCAGGAAGATTGCTGCGACACGGACACTCGTTGTAATTGCCTCTCCGAGTACCGAGGAGTGTCGTCCCGCACTCCTCGCCTCATGACGCAAAAGAGCAGTCACCAAGAAGTGCACGCGTGACTGCTTTTCCCTCCCTCTCAACGACCGAAAAAAGGAAGCGCTATGTTCAAGATGACCGCCCTAGTAGTTCGCCAAGCGCATGTTTCTCACGCCGAGCTGGTCAGAGTGTGGGAAAACGTCCACGCACCACACGTGGTCAAAATAGTTCGGCCTGAGCGCTATCGCATCACCTTCTTCGACCCACAGCAGACTGCCTATGACCCGGGCTTTGATGGGATGGCGGAACTCTGGTTTCGTGACAAGCGTCATTTCGACACGACCATCGGACGAGAAGCCCCTCCGGAGATTATGGCCGATCGCTTTAGCGACTATGCCGACATGAGCAAAGGCGTGTGGCTCTCGGTGACAGAACATCTTAACGTCGATGGCCCCACCACGCGGGACACCACCAAACTCGTGTATTTTGTAAAGCGTAAAGGAGGCGTCGAGCGTTCGGCCCTTGATCGCTACTGGCTGGACATACATATACCGAACGTCGCTGCGGCTCTGCGCCGCACGCCAAGTGCGAGACGATACACCGTAGATTTGGTCGATCCCGCTCGCGAGCGTGTCTACGACGGCATCGCGCAAATCTCCCTTGAGGGCGAGAACCCGAGCTTCGCGACCGATGTCACCAGCTACGAGCCCGATCAATTTAGCGACCTGATCCGGCCACTGTTGATGTCACGCGGTCATGAAATCCACATTGTCGGATGAGCCAAAGACAAAGAGAGGATCAGCCATGAGCGACTCACCAACCAGCGGCGGTACTGGCCGATGTTTATGTGGCGCTGTCCAGTATCGTTATGAAGGCGAACCCACCACGATTGGGCTCTGTCAATGTGACCGTTGCCAGCGTCAGTCGGGTTCGGCCTTCTTAATCGGCGTCATTTTCCCCAAAGCCGCCGTGACGATTGAAGGACCACTAGCTACATATGAAGCGCAAATCGACGGCGAGAATCGCTTGCAGCGTCACTTTTGCCCGACCTGCGGATCGGCAGTATCCATTACGCTCGATCGCTATCCTGAGATTCGCTCCATAATGGGCGGCACCTTGGACGACAAGAGCACGCTTAAGCCCAGCTTCAGCGTGTGGTGCTCGGCTGGGCAACCGTGGCTTACTCTACCCGCAGGCATTACTTGTTTTGCGGCCTACCCGGACGGCACGTTCGGCGGGTAGCCCAGCATTGACATTGTTATCCTTGCGACTGCGCGTCGAAAGCGGCTTTGAAGTCTTGCGTACGCAGAGTGCCCTGGACGCGCAACTCATCATCGAGGACATCAAACAAGGCATCCGTCTCGCCACGCACGCTGTACTGCAACACACAGCCATTGGCGCCGCCGCCTTCACGATGCGCATCTCCTGCTGGGCTCGACGTGTATTTCCCGACGGGGCGCACCTCCCGGACCTTCCCATTGGGCTCATAGATAATATGTTCACCATCCACGACGAAGGTGTTGGTCAGCGCGAGATGACGGTGCAAGAAGATCTGCTTGCCGGGTTCAAACTTCACGATGAAATCGGCGATATTGTTTTTCTCGTCCACTGAAAAGATGAAGACCTCGAAATGTTCAAAGTCTCCCAGGGTGCGCCACTTGATATTACGATCATCAAAACGATACGAAGTTGACACGATCTGCTCTCCTTGAATACTGACATATTTGCCGAAGCCCACCGAGGATACCTGGCGACCAATACGTTCCGCAACCTCCCAGGCTCCTTCAAAGCCAGTAACGTTGACTGCTCCCCTTCCACGGACTAGCATCGCTCGTATGGCTACAAGCACGGCTACGGCACCAGCGCCCTATCGCTTCACTCGGGATGAATACTATCGCATGGCTGAGGCTGGACTCTTTGAGAAAAAACGGGTGGAGTTGCTGGATGGGGAAATCATCACGATGAGCCCACAACTCACTCCTCACGCCTTTGCCGTGAATCGACTGATGTATGAAATCATTGCAAAACTGGGCCAGACTGCTTTGGTTCGAGTCCAAGCTCCCATAGTTTTGCATTCTCGGAGTGAGCCTGAACCGGACATCGCAGTATGCATCCCCGTCCCCGACAATTATAAACATAAGCATCCCACACCGGATCAGGTGCTTCTTGTCATAGAAGTTGCCGAATCAAGCTTAATGTATGATCGCACGCGGAAAGCTCGCGCGTATGCAGCGGCTCGTATTCCTGAATACTGGATTGTTAATTTGGTTGATCGTCAGGTAGAAGTGCTGACCGATCCCGACTCTGCTTCTCGCAATTACAAGCAGAAGCGAATCGTCAAACCGGATGAAACATTGACGCTGCCAGGCGGAAGCAGCATTGCCGTCTCCGATATTCTCCCCTAGCCTGATGTCATTCCGATCCTCATAAGTTGCGAACACTCACACACGCGCAGAGGCTTGATGGATCTTCTGCTCGCCGCGCGTTCCAATCACGATGCGCACAGGCATGCCAATCGTGAGGTTCGCTATATCGATATCAATGATGTTGGTCGTGATTTCGGGCCCTTCGTCGAGCGTGACAACAGCCACAGCATAAGGAAGTCGATCTTTGAAATAGGGATGATACGGCTTGTCAAAAACAACAAACGTGCGAACCGTGCCCCGACCTGACGCCGTAGTCCAGGTCAGCGCCTGTGCCTCAGCGCCGCAGCGCAGGCACGCCTGCAAACGCGAGTAATAGGCGCCGCAGGTGCAGCGAGCCAGCACAAAGTTGCCTGCATCCAGCGCGTCCCAGAACGGTTGGTCTTCTATGAGCGTCACACGCTTGGGAGGGGCCGGAATAGCTTGGATCTCTTTCTCCCTCATAGTTTTCTCCCGAAAAACTTTACGCCACGCCGAGAATCACCGCCGATTGCGCTAACCCCGCGCCGGTGATGCCGACATTGGTAACCAGGGCGGTGCGAGCGTCAGACACTTGCGTGGGTCCGCCCTCGCCGCGCAGTTGCCGGACGCCTTCGGCAAGATGGGTGAAGCCTTGCACATAGGCCCAAGAATGCAGCGTACCCGACGTGTTGCAGGGACGCTTAGAATTCCACCGCACGTTTCCAGCGCGCACCCAATCCGCCGCTTCTCCGCGCGCGCAGAGCCCGTAGGCTTCGATCTGGAGCGCGATCGTGATGGTGAAGGCATCGTAGAATTGAAACACGTCAATACCATCAAGACTAAGCCCTGCGGTTCCAAAAGCGCGGCTGCGCGCAGGCTCCACCTCAAGGTCCGCCGGTCCTAAGAGAGTGTTCGACCCACGTGAGTAGCCTTGACCAACTTCGTGGGTTGTTCCTAACCCAAGCACCTGTACCGGCGTCGGCTTCAGGTCACGCGCCCGCTCAGTGGTGGTCACCAGAAAAGCGATCGCGCCATCGGTCACTAAACAATAGTCGAGCAGATGCAGCGGTCTAACGATGAACCGCGAGTTCTGATGATCGTCCACAGTGATCGGACGATTGAACATGTAGGCGTCGCTGCGCGGAACAGCATTGGACCGCAGCGCCACGGCAATTTCCGCCAGATCCGCCGAGGTCCTACCGTACTTGTGGAAGTAGCCTTGGGCCATTAGCGCAGCCTGAGCGCCGGGCGAGAAGAGGCCGAAGATGGAATGCGGGTCCTGCCCACCAGCGCCAACCGTGATGGCCTGAGAGCGGGCATTCGTAGCGTGCACGCAGATTACATAGTCGGAGACGCCTGCCTCGATCATGCCAATGGCGGAGATAATGGTGAAAATCCCCGTGGCTCCACTGGAGTCGACTTGCAGCGTCGAGTTGGTCCCCAGGCTCGCGCGGCTGGCGGCCATGCCGTTCGTGCGTTCGCCAAAGCCAGGCTGGTAGATGTAGCCATTCACCTGGCTACGTTGTAGACCAGAGTCACGCAATACCAACTCAACCGCGTCCCAGGCCAGCTTCTCCGCGCTGGTGTTCGGAATCACTCCTTGGGGCGTCACCCCCAACCCAGCAATCGCGTATTTCTGCATGGTTGACATCCTAACGATCACACTGCTTTCCGCAAGGTCGGCCTTCGTACGGGATCATGACAGGAGATAGACCACGAGCGACGTCAGTGGCCAGCTCTTGGCAGCCGCTCATTGTTTCACGTAAAATCTCTGGCAGTTCTTATGCGAAATGCCCCATGACAAAAGACCAACTGAAACAACTCGAAGCCGATCTGTGGAGCGCGGCGGATAACCTCCGCGCCAACTCCGATCTTAAATCTAGCGAATATTCCACGCCAGTCCTGGGCCTCATCTTCCTCAAGTTCGCGGATAACAATTATCGCCGTCACGAAGCTGAGATCCTCACGGAATACCAACAACTCAAAGGCACGCGCCGCGAGAAACCCATCTCGGAAATCGCCATTGAAAAGTGCGGGTTCTACCTGCCCGATCATGCGCGCTATGATTACCTGCTCAGTCTGCTGGAGGAAAAGGACATCGCAAGGGCGTTGAAAGAAGCGATGAAGGCCATTGAGGAATACAAACCCGAACTCGAAGGCGCGTTGCCCAAGGACGAGTATTCCCGACTCATCCGCACCGACAGAACGATCCCCAAGCAATTGCTCAAACACTTCTCCAACATTCCTGTCGACGCTATGGGCGATCTGTTCGGACAGATTTACGAATACTTCCTCGCCGAGTTCGCGCGCAGCGAGGGACAAAAGGGCGGAGAGTTTTTCACGCCGCGTTCCGTCGTGCGCCTGATGGTGGAGATCATCGAACCGCACGGCGGCAAAGTGTTCGATCCGGCGTGCGGCTCGGGCGGCATGTTCGTGCAGTCGGGGCAATTCATCGCCGCGCACCGTAAGGAACTGCAAGCAGCCGATAGCGATGTGTATGTGTACGGCCAGGAGAAGACGCGCGAGACTGTCAACCTTGCCAAGATGAATCTGGCGGTGAATGGGCTGCGCGGTGAAGTGAAGCAGGCCAACACCTACTATGAAGACCCGTTCAGCAGCTTCGGCGCGTTCGACTATATCCTTGCCAATCCGCCGTTCAACGTGGACGAGGTAAGCCTCAGCAGCGTGGAGAAAGACAAGCGCTTCAACACCTTCGGCATCCCGCGCAACAAATCCAAGGTCAAGAAATCGGAGCAAGGCAAGGAGACCGTTCCCAACGCCAATTATCTGTGGATCAATCTCTTCGCCACTTCATTGAAGCCGCAGGGTCGCGCCGCGCTAGTCATGGCCAACTCCGCCTCCGACGCGCGTCACTCCGAGGCGGACGTCCGTCGCATGTTGATCGAGCAGAACCTCATCTACGCCATGCTGACGTTGCCCTCGAATATGTTTTACACGGTCACGCTCCCGGCCACACTGTGGTTCTTCGACAAGGCCAAGCCCGATGATCGTATTCTTTTCATCGACGCTCGCAATATTTTCACTCAAGTTGACCGCGCTCATCGCGAGTTCTCCGACGAGCAGATTCAAAACATCGCTATCATCAGCCAGCTCCACAAAGGCCGTCGGGATAAGTTCGTGCAACTGATTGACCGTTATTTCGCGGCGGGTATGGAACGACTTGTCGAAAACAAAACCCGTGTCGAACCTGTCTCCGCGCAACTGTTGGAAGTGTTGGACGACGCTGCAGGGAAAGAGGCCGTGGCCGGACTGGTGCAGCACTGGGCGGGCCTCAACAAACTCCAGAGCCGTTACGAGCAATATCGTGAGAAGCACGTCGATGAAAAAGCGGTAGATCAGAAGAACCAAGCCCAGCAGCAATTGCGCGAAGCCTTCGATCCTTTTTTTGCCGCCCTACACGAAGGCTTGAAGCAGTTGGACAAAACCGTGCACCAGCACGAGAAGCAAGAAGCCGAGAAAGCGCAGACCAATGGCAAACGCACGATCACAGATCGCAAAATGCGCGCGCTCAAGACGGCGCTGGAAGAGTTGCACCAAGAAGTGAAGAACGCCGAAATCTTCTACCAGCACATTCACTGGCTGCAAGAACGCTTCCCCAAAGCAGAATACGAAGACGTGACCGGCCTATGCAAACCGCCAGCCCAGCGGACGTGCAGGAGCAGGAGTATTCGCTCAACCCCGGTCGCTACGTCGGCGTGGTGATTGAGGAGGACGGGAAGACAGAGGAGGAGTTTGTTGAGGAGATTTCCAGCTTGAACGACCAACTCGCTGCGTTGAACTCAGAGTCTTTGACTTTGGAAAAGATAATCAACCACAACCTCGTCTCAATAATCGGTGCATAGTCATGGGCTACCAGATCTCTAAATACGACGTTGATAAGCTCGGTCGCTACGCCGAGATTTTTCCCGGATTTGCCTTCAAGAGTGAACGCTTCACCGATGACCCGTCGGATGTTGCACTGGTCAAAGGCGAAAACGTACAGCAGGGATTTGTTGACTGGATCGCGTCCAAATACTGGCCAGCCGGAGATGTAGATTCTTTCAAGAAGTTCGAGCTTCGCGTTGGTGATGTCGTGCTGGCGATGGATCGGCCATGGGTCACCGCAGGTTTGAAATGGGCGTATATCAAAGGGAACGACCCAAGATCGTTGTTGGTCCAGCGAGTGTCAAGGTTACGAGCGAAGAATGGACTCAACCAAACTTACCTTCGCTGCCTGATATCAAGCGGATATTTTTCGGACTACATTCAACCGATTGTCACGGGAGTAAATGTTCCACACGTCAGCGGAAAGCAAATTGGCGATTTCAAGATTCCGCTGCCGCCCCCTCACATCCAACAAAAGATCGCCGCAATCCTCTCCGCCTACGACGAACTGATTGACAACAACAAACGGCGCATCGCGCTGTTGGAAAAAATGGCCGAGGAAATCTACCGCGAGTGGTTCGTCCGCCTCCGTTTCCCGGGGCACGAGAAGGTGAAGGTTATAAAGGGGGTGCCGGAGGGGTGGGCAGTCAAGAAGCTGGGAGAATTGACCAGAACACAATATGGATATACCGCGAGTGCAGAGATAGAGGGGCAAGGCCCCCAATTTCTACGTATCACAGACATTGTGCCTGCCGCGATTGATTGGGAGCACGTACCTCACTGCAAAATCGACGAGAAAGACGAGGAAAAGTATCTACTTCACGAGGGAGACATTGTGGTGGCTCGCACAGGGGCAACTGTCGGCTATGCCAAACGAATTAACAAACGCCACCCGAAGGCAGTGTTTGCTTCATACCTGGTCCGCTTGATTCCCAAGCGCAAAAACGACGCCGTTTTCTTGGGGCTGTCAGTAGAGCGCAGTGCATTCAGGGATTTTATCTGGATGTTTGTTACGGGAGCGGCCCAACCCCAAGCGAATGCAACGACGATGGCGCTCTTTCCAATTCTTTATCCCCCCGAATCTCTGCTCAACGAGTTCAATCGAATCGCCGAGCCGATTCTGGACGAGAAGGAACTCTTGCTGAATCAAGTGACCGCTCTTTCCCGCACGCGGGACATGCTTCTCCCCCGCCTCATCTCCGGCAAACTGTCGGTTGAGAACCTCGACATTCAGTTCCCGCCGAGCATGGCGGAGGAAGCGGAGCCCGTTACGTGAATTACCCGAGAAAAGATATCTGGAGAAGTGAAGACCAAATTCTCCACCAATTGTCAGGGAAAACGCCGAGATGCTAAACTAGCTAATGATTAGTTAATTTAACGATAGGTGAAGTATGGCGAGTGTGACTGCACTTGAGGCGAAGACTCGCTTCGGACAACTGCTGGAGCGAGTGGCGCGAGGTGAAGAAATCATCATTACCAGGCACGAAAAACCAGTAGCCCGCCTGATTCCCGAAGGCCGGGCCAGCCGGGCGTTGGTGCGTAACGCCACCGTCAAGTTGCGCGAATTGCGACGACGTATAGCCAAGCGTACCGCTGGCCAAGCAAAGCTTTCTTTGGATGATGTTCAATCCGCAGTCCAAGAGGGACGTCGTTGAGCGCGGGGTGGGTCATCGATTCTTTGGTGGGCTGAAAATCCTTAATTGATGATCATCTCGCTTCTTGACTGCGGTTGCTTAACGGTCGTACTGTTCAGCGCATGGGATCGGACGGAAAGATTTCAAAATCAAGAGGATACTGCGATGAGTGATTTTGTGATCTGTATCAACAACGAGAGCAACCCCGCCAGTCTGATTGTGGGCAAAGTCTATCGGACGCTGTCTGACGCCGAGGCAGAGGCGCACGCCATGGTGCGCGTACTTGACGAAGATCAATCTGAACCTGATGGCTATCTCTATCCCGCTGCAATGTTCGCCCCTATCGAAGTGCCAGAAGCGGCGAGGCGCGTATTAACGGCGGTAGGGTCCTGAACGTCAGAGGAACGCCAGTTCACCATCCTCATGCCCAACTTCATCTCCGAAGACCAGATTGAGCGGGCCTTGGTGCAAAAGCTGCAACAACTGCACGGCTTCGACACACTCAACTGCTACACGGAAGACCCGGAAGATTTGCGCGACGGCTCGGGCCGCGCCCATAAGCGCGAGGTCATCCTGATTGATCGGGCCAAGGAAGCCGCCCTGCGCTTAAACCCAACTATTCCCGCCAAAACCATTGACGAAGCGTTGGAAAAACTACTTGATAAACGTCAGGCTCTTTCGCTCGTCGCCGCGAACCGAGAAGTCTATAACTTGCTGCGCGATGGCGTTCCGGTGGAGTTCGACAACGCCCAAGGCCAGAAGCAGCAGGAACGAGTGAGGCTGATTCATTTCAACGAGCCAGACAAGAATCGCTACCTGGCCGTCACGCAACTGTGGATCAAAGGCGAGCGCGGCTTTCGCCGCCCCGACGTATTGCTGTACCTCAACGGCATTCCGCTAGTCTTCATTGAACTGAAAAACTCGAACGTGAAGCTCAAGACCGCGTTCGATGACAACCTGACCAATTACAAAAAGGACATCCCACAGCTTTTCCTGACCAACGCCTTTTGCGTGCTGTCAAACGCCATCGAAACCAAGGTCGGCAGCATTACGGCGGAGTGGGAGCACTTCTTCAACTGGCTACGCGCCGAGGACGAGAAAGAAAAGATCGACCGCGAGGCCATCCAGAGCGCGGGCACGAGCCTGGAGGGCGTCATTGCTGGTCTGTTCCCCCGGCCCAAGCTGTTGGATTACGTCGAGAACTTTATTCTCTACTACCAGGACAACCAGAAAATCATCGCCCAGAATCATCAGTTCATCGGCGTGAAACGCGCCTACGAGACGTTTCTCAATCGTGAAGCTTTACAGGGTAAACTGGGCGTGTTTTGGCACACGCAAGGATCGGGCAAGAGCTTCTCGATGATATTCTACGTCCGCAAGATCTTCCGCAAACAGACAGGCAATTTTACCTTCGTCGTCGTGACCGACCGCGATGATTTGGACGGACAGATTTACCGGAACTTCCTGCACACCGGCACGGTCACCAAAGCCGAAGCAGCGCAGCCCAAAGACAGCGAGGAGATGCGTAAGTTCCTCGGTCAAAACAAGCGGCTCGTTTTCACGCTGATTCAGAAATTTCGCTGGCCCAAAGGCAAGCCCTATCCCCTGCTCTCGCCGCGCAACGACATTATCGTCATTGTCGACGAGGCGCATCGCACGCAATACAAAGATCTCGCCGAAAACATGCGGGTGGGCCTCAAAAACGCCCAGTATCTCGCCTTCACCGGCACGCCCTTGCTGGGGCGAGACCGTAAGACCAACCAATGGTTCGGTGATTACGTCTCGGAATACAACTTCCAGCAATCCACGGACGACGGCGCCACCGTGCCGCTCTTCTACGAGAAGCGCGTCCCACAAGTGTTGATCCAGAACGACACACTCAGTGAAGAATTCTACGAGATTCTTGAGGACGAAAACCTCGACGACGCGCAACAGGCAAAACTGGAGAACCGCTTCGCAGCGGAAGTTGAAGTCATTAAGCGCGATGACCGCTTAGAACGAATAGCTAGGGACATCGTGTACCACTTTCCACGACGCGGTTACCTCGGCAAAGGCATGGTGGTCTCGTTGGACAAGTTCACCGCCGTCAAGATGTATGACAAAGTCCAGCGGCTGTGGAAAGAACGCATCAAAGATCTGCGTGGAGAAATCGCACGGTCGATGAATGACCTGGAAAAAAGACGCCTGCAACAGCGCCTGGACTACATGCGCTCGGTGGACATGGCGGTGGTCGTCAGTGAAGAAGCTGACGAAGAAAAAAAGTTTGCCAAGCAGCAGCTCGCTATCAAACCGCACAGAGAGCGAATGAACACCGTGGATGAGCACGGACATGACGTGGAATACAACTTCAAAGATCCCGCGCATCCGCTGCAACTGGTCTTTGTCTGCGCCATGTGGCTGACCGGTTTCGACGCTCCAACTGTGTCAACTTTGTATCTCGATAAGCCAATGAAGGACCACACGTTGATGCAGACCATCGCCCGCGCCAATCGCGTCACCTCCTGGAAAATCAACGGCGTCGAGAAGAGGAACGGCGAGATCATTGATTATTACAATGTGTTTCGCAATATGCGGAAGGCGTTGCGGGATTATGCCCAAGGCCAGGAGGGCCAAGAACAACCGCCAGTCCAAGAAAAGAAAGTGCTGTTCGACTTGCTTGAAGACGCAATCACTCAAGGCAAAGAGTTTTGCTGCGAGAAGGAGATTGATCTCGATCTTCTCTTGAATGGCGACGATGTCTTCAAAAATGTCCGCCAGTTTCATCACTATGCCGACACCCTGTTGAGCAAAGACGAGTGGAGGAAGGGGTTCGCTGTCTACGAAAACACCATCACTTCGTTGTACGAAGCGTGCAAACCCGAGATTCTCGGGAGTCCACTCGTACGCACGGTAGCGGTCTTCCAGTATTTGCGCGGCGTGGTGGACGCTATTGTCGAGCAGAAAGATATCGACGCCGTCGGCATCCGGGTCAGCCAACTGCTTGACGAAAGCGTGGTGGTTGACGGCACTGGAAGCGTTCAGCACCCCGAGATCGAATGGCAGATCACGCAATCGGGCAAGACCTGGGATTTGAGCAAAATCAACTTTGACAAACTCAAAGAAGATTTTCGGCACGCCTCCTACAAGCATATCGAGATCGCTGACTTGCGTGCATTTATTCAACGCAAGCTTGAGCAGATGCTCAAAGAAAACGTGATGCGATCCAACTTTGCCCAACGATTGCAAAGGATCATTGACGCCTACAATGCCGGCAGTTCCTCAGCAGATCATTATTTTGCCGAACTAGTCAAATTCACCCAGGATTTGCAAGAAGAAGCCGAGCGCCACATTCGCGAGGGACTAACAGAAGATGAGTTGGAACTCTTTGATCTTCTCAAAAAAGACAAACTGACTGCTGAAGAAACACAAAAAGTGCGACTGGCGGCAAAATCCCTCCTCTACCGCTTACGTGAAGAGTCACCGAAGGTGTTAGTGCAAGATTGGTTCAAGGACGGGCAAAGTAAGTCTCGTGTACGGTCCGCAGTTGAAATTGTGCTGAATACGCATCTTCCCGAAAGCTACGATCGGGCAATCTTCACGGAAAAATGCAACAAAGTCTTCGACCTAATGCTTGACTCCGCGAACCAAGGGCTCAAATGGGCGGCGTGAAGAACAACGAGGAAAGAACCAGCAAGCAGAGCACGTCAGACTTGACTGCTTAATGCCCTCAAGATAGCGTGCCTTCTATTTTCATGTCAGCAGTCTCTGCGACATAGGGAGGAAAATGATTATGCAGGAACACATCAACGCGAACGGCCAAGAAGAAGCCTCACGCTTCGCTGAAGCCGTCGCGATTGCGAACGTCCCAACGCTTCTGATGGTACTAGTGCAGTTAACCGGCGACCTACGCTGGCTGGAAGAGCCCTATCGACCTAACCGCGCCCGTGGCATGAATGACAACGATTCAGGCGGGCTGCCGGAATCGATTCAGGCCGAGGTTCGTAAAGCAGCGCTTGAGGCTATGTTGGCTGGGCGGGCGGGCCGCCCAGTGGCTATTCTAGAGCCATCTGCGGAATTACGACTGCGGATGTTGAGTTGGGCAGTGGCGGAAGAAGCACCAGCCGAATACGATTCCCTTATTGCCGCCGACCTGCCTCTGGTGCAGAACGAAGTCGTCGAGAAACTGCCGATCCCCGATGGGTTCAAAGCGCTCATCATCGGCGCCGGTGTCTCTGGTTTGTGTGCGGCGATCAAACTCCAGCAAGCAGGCATTCCCTTCACCATCGTAGAAAAAAGTTCCCAGTTAGGGGGCATCTGGCGGGATAACCGTTATCCGGGCGCGGGTGTCGACACACCTAATCATCTTTACTCGTATACATTCGCTCCTTACGATTGGTCGATGTATTTCGCGCTGCGGGACGAACTCCACGCCTACCTCGAACACGTCGCGGACAAGTTCAACTTACGACCGCATATCCGCTTCGAGACCGAGGTCAAGTCGGCACATTACGATCAAAAGACTCAGCAATGGATCGTCAATGTTCAACAAGCGGACGGTTCGCCGGAAGTCTTACAGACGAATGTGCTCATCAGCGCGGTTGGCATCTTCAATCCGGTCAAGTTGCCAAACATTAAGGGGCTCGATAGCTTTGCAGGCCCTTGCTTCCATACTGCCGAGTGGCCAGACAATGTCGACCTCACAGGCAAGCGCGTGGTCATGATCGGCAACGGGGCCAGCGCCATGCAGACTGGTCCTGAAATCCAAAATATCGTCAAGTCATTAACGATCTTTCAGCGTTCGTCGCATTGGGTGGCTCCAAACGAGCAATTCCGTAAACCGATTCCAGAACCGCTGCGGTTCTTGCTCCGAGAAGTACCGCTCTATCGCGCATGGTACCGCATCCGTCTCGCGTGGACGTTTGGTGACCGCATCCACTCGACTCTCCAGAAAGACCCCAATTGGCAGTACACCGACCGCTCGCTCAACAAAATCAACGATTCCCATCGCGCGTACTTTACGCAGTACATCGTTTCGGAGCTCGGCGACAGAACCGATTTATTGGAGAAAGTTGTGCCCCCCTACCCGCCCTTTGGCAAACGCATGCTGATGGACAACGGCTGGTACCGCATGCTGTGCAACGAGAAAGTGGAGCTCGTCTCCGATCCTATCGTGGAGGTTCGTTCAGATCGCGTCGTCACCCAAAACGCCAAAGAGTACGAAGCCGATGTATTGATTGTCGCCACAGGTTTCGACGTCTTGCGCTTCCTGACCTCCTTCGAAGCGCGCGGCCGCTCGGGCCGGAGCCTACGGGAAGTGTGGGAAGATGACAACGCAAAGGCGTATCTCGGGATGAATATCCCCGATTTCCCGAACTTCTTCTGCATGTACGGCCCCAATCTCCAACCGGGCCACGGCGGAAGCCTGATCTTTGTGGTCGAAATGCAAATGCGTTACATCATGGATGTGCTCAAGAAAATGTTGACGCAGAACCTCGGCGCTGTCGAATGTCGCCAAGATGTACATGACGCTTACAACGAGCGAGTCGACCAGTTGCACGCCAACATGGTGTGGACCCACCCTGGCATGGAGACCTACTACCGCAACGCGCGGGGGAGAATCGTCGTCAATTCTCCATATCGCAACACGGCCTTTTATGAGATGACGCGCGAGGCCAATTTAGCGGACTTCGTCGTTGAACCGCGCCACTCGTAGGACACCGAGGACAATTCTATGCAAACAAAACTAACTGACCGTCAACAACGCTTCATGGCGATGGCTGCGGCTCACGCCGACGATTTCCAGACTCGTGTAGCCCAGCATGACCAAGAGAGCAGTTTCCCACATGAAAATGTGGAAGCGATGAAAGCCTCTGGATACACGGCGATCGTGGCCCCCGAAGCACTGGGCGGCGGCGGGGCCACCCCGATAGACCTCGCTTTAGCGCAAGAACGTTTGGCGTATGGCGATCTACCTATGGCGATCGCCGTGAATATGCACCATATTGCAGTGTCCCTTCTGGCAGATCTTTGGTATCTCAACCAAAAGGGCGAAGGTCCAAAAATTGACGCCGTCGAACCCATGCTCAAAGCGATAGTCAAGAAAAAAATCATCTTCGCCGGGCCGGTCAGTGACCCCAAGATGAATAGCTCGATTGGCTTTGCCGGCATCAATGACACCACCCGCCAAGCCACGAAAGTGGACGGCGGCTATATTATTAACGGCCGCAGCGGATTTGGCACGATGTCCGCCTGTGCTGATTACTTGTTAACAACTGCTCGCTATAAAGACCCGCAAAAAGGTTCGCAGTGCCTGCTCTGTTTTCTCCCCTCCACTACCAAGGGAGTGCAGATCCAAAACAACTGGGACACGATGAGCATCCGTTCTTCGTGCAGCAATGATGTGGTATGGGATAACGTCTTTATTTCGGAGGAGGCCGCCGTGCCCCGGCCCGTGCAAACCTGGGACATGTTGTCCGACATCACGTCCTCGTGGTGGGTCGCCTCTGGTCCGGCCTGTTATATCGGGCTGGCGCAGGCCGCACGAGACTACGCCATGAATTGGGTGGCGGGACGCACGCAGGAGCCCTTTGAGCAACCCATGACGCACTACCCAAGTAACCAACTGCTGGCGGCGGAGATGGAAATCGGTTTGCGTTCTGCGCGGGCGATGTTACATCAAACCATCGCCCCGCATGAGGACATTGCGGTGCGGAGTCAGGAGGATCTCGTTAATTTGATTTCCTGCTTTCAGTTTGTCATGGACAATTGCGTGCACGTGGTTGACCAAGCCATGCGCATGGTCGGTGGAGCCGCACTCTTCAAGAAGAATCCCCTTGAACAGATGTATCGCGACGTGCGCGCCGCCATCATTCATCAACCCTTTTCCGGCTTCGAAGGCAAAGCGCTCCTCGGTCGACGTGCATTTGGTCTGCCGGTCTATACTACCCCACGCTTTGTGTAAGAGATTTCGGGCGCTGCCAGTGGCGCGCCTAGCCCCCGCAGAAAACATGAGGCAACAAAATCAAGCATTCTCTCTCCTGCTCGCGCTGCTTGCGGGCGTGCTCCTACGCGAGCAGACTTGCTCCTATGCGGCGGACGTGCAACAGAGTGGAACGCTAACCACACAAAATTCTCCGGTCTCTCAGCTTCCCCCGGTTGTGGTGACAGCCACACGCAGTGAGACTCCACTCCAGCAAGCGCCGAGTCAAACTACCATCCTCACGCAAGACGATATCGCTCAATCGGGTGCGTTGGTAATCGATGATGTACTGCGGCAGATTCCGGGCTTCAACACTTTTCGGCGCTCAAGTAGTTTAGTCACCGCGCCAGCCGAAGACCCGGAGGCGCAAGGAGTCA
>CAYTVL010000077.1:0-20991 GCA_964441775.1 uncultured Enterobacteriaceae bacterium | reverse complement strand
GGGCAGGCCTTATCGTAATGGTTGGAATGACATCAGGGAATTGCGCAACAAAGCCACGCGGCACCATAGACATCCTCGGACGCTGTTTCCCCTCCGGCTCTTGTGAGAGGAGAAACAGGTTGCTTTTTTCTCTCGAAGGAACGCGAGATGGAAAGAGCACAGGAAGTGAAGCAGCCGGGAAAAAGAACGCGAGCATGAGTATCAGGATCGACAACGAAGGGTGCGTGTGTATGACCAGCTAGAGCAAGACCGGGACAGAGGA
Organism: uncultured Enterobacteriaceae bacterium; assembly: GCA_964441775.1. Classification (GTDB taxonomy): domain Bacteria; phylum Desulfobacterota; class Binatia; order Bin18; family Bin18; genus SYOC01. The sequence continues at coordinate 20,729 of CAYTVL010000077.1, read as the reverse complement.
CGCTAGGCACCGTGCGAGCAACAAGACCAAAGACATGGATGCTTCCCCTCACGAACGATAAGGACTGACGACTGTTTTCGGCAGCATCAGTCCTTTCTGGTCGAAATGCTCTCTTGCAGGCTCCGTCTCAGCCCCACCAATCTCTGCACGCTGGCGTTCTCATTCCGCAAGGTTCCGTCGCAAGTCCCCGAGCTCCATCAGTTACAAGTAGGGATTGCGACAGGGGCGCAGAAACCAGCATCGTGGTCCTGCTTCAGGAGGCCGGTGTCGAGAAAGTACTTGCAGAAGAAATCATTGGGAACCGACTGGAACCGGCAGAAGAGTTCGCTTCTTGAATTGCTGTGCGATTCGAGAGGCCTGCCCGCGAGATCTACGGGAGGGCACGCAAACGTACAGCTAGGGGCAGCATTGGCAGCATTGGCAGCATTGACGAACGTGACAGTGGTAGGAGTGGGGTCCTCCACTGCCTCTGCGGTAACCGTCCTGCTGGCGGAGTTTGAGAAGTTGTCTGGTGACTGTTGACAAAAGATACTCCTGATCATGCTTCACTTCTTGTGAAGATCAATTTCCCCAAGCAATTTGACGTATACCATAACTGAAAGTGCCATAAAACGTCACAAAAATGCCCTAGCACCAAGCAACTTCGCAAACTCTGGCTGGCGCCACCCGCTACCGTGGGACAGTTTCACACTGCGATTTATAGCCCGTCTGGCTCTAGCATGGAGAAAATACATAAAAGCAGTAGCCGTATCCATTATCGTAGCAGGGAACCACACCATTGCTTACGGCGGCTCCTCGGCTTTTGGCTTCTCGCCATCTTTGCCAGGCCGTGGTTTGTGTGGCATAGGGTCCAAACCGTTGCGAGCAATTCCCTTGTTGGGCGAGCTGAAGCGGATTGCGTGATAGCCACTGAACCTGATCGTTTGCATGGGCCGTAGTCACTGACAGTGCTGCTGTCGGCAGATGGATGGCATCTACGAAGAAACACAGCCCGGTGAGAGTTTTACACAGCCACAGTCTGTAGGGTTTCATAACACGCCTCCTTGCGAAAGCATCGTCACGATGCTCGTAGAAAGTCTAACATCTCACTGATGACACGGTGGTTACTCGACTAGGGGCACATGTACATATTGGCTCTCACCTCCTTTCGTGCGCCATTGGATGGAGAGGACGACACAGATGGGATGGCCTAACGCCGTAGCGCGGTCCACGGTGGTTTCTCGGCCACGCTGGTCAGGCGCTGTGCGGATGAAGCAACGGAGCGTGGTGCCTGAGGAGAAGTGCATGGGGCGCACCCGGAGACCAGGTGTTCCATCCGGCCTTCATAGCCGGGCGGGCCCCCCTCTGGCTGCACCCGGAACTGCACCACAAAGGCGCGGTTGGTCGGGAACGACGATTCCCTCGTGGTCATGAGACTCTCCCCCTCTCTTCAGTCTTCTCGCCGATGATTGCGCTGGGGGGCGCGACATCTGGTATTTCAGCGGTGTAGTGCTACAAAGCATAGGCAGGTAAACGGTAAGCAGACAGCGGCAAACGGTTAAGATTTCGGTTAAGAATGCACCCTGACGGTTAATTACGTGGGGCGGAACGGGAAGGGGGCACCTACCCAAAGGACAGCCTATGGACGCAGCGCAGCAGATAGTCTTTGGCTCGTTTCGCCTTGAACCTGTCACCACCCGCCTATGGCGGGGCGAACACCTCATTGACCTCCAGCCGCGCCCCTTTGCGGTGTTGCACTACTTGGCCCAGCGCCCAGGGCAAACGGTGGCCAAGGAGGAACTTCTCACACAGATCTGGGCAGGTACATATGTGACGAAGGCGGTGCTCAAAGTGAGTATCCGCGCGATCCGGGAGGCGCTGGGAGACGAGGCGACCGCTGCTCAGTATATCGAGACCGTTGGACGCGTGGGCTACCGCTTTCTTGGCAGCGGCGCTGAGGGTCAGCTGTCCGGAGGGAGTCCACGTCTCGCCCGCACTCCACAGGACATACTGGGCGTGCCGTCTTCTCTGGTGGTGGGCCGGCACGCAGAACTCGCGCAGCTCCACCACTGGGTGCGTGCCAGTGGGATGGGAGCCCGGCAGATGGTCTTTATCACCGGGGAGCCCGGCGTAGGCAAAACGACGGTCGTGGATATGCTGCTAGAGCGGCTCCGCTCTACCGGGGAGTGGTGGATTGGTCGGGGACAATGTCTGGAGCAGTACGGGGAAGGGGAAGCGTACCTCCCGGTCTTAGAAGCACTGGGACAGATCTGTCGCGGACCAGGAGGCAAGCAGGCCTTGGCGCTCCTGCAACGCTATGCACCAACATGGGTGGTGCAAATGCCCGCCTTTGTGACGGAGACAGAACTGGAGCACTTACAGCGAAAGGTGGCAGGAGCAACGCAGGGACGGATGCTCCGCGAAATGGCCGAAGCCCTAGAAGCCCTGACCGTGGGGCGGGGTCTCGTGCTGGTGGTGGAAGACCTTCATGTCAGTGACCGTTCGACGGTGGACTTGCTGGCGTACTTGGCGCAACGGCGTGAGCAGGCGAAGCTGCTGATTCTGGGGACGTACCGCCCCACGGAAGTGGTAGTGCGGGAGCATCCGCTCAAGGGGGTTAAACAGGCGCTGAGCGCGCATGACCAATGTCAGGAACTACGGCTGGGGCTGTTGAGCCCCGCCGCCGTGGGAGAGTATATGGCCAAGCGACTCGCCGTCGCTATCGTGCCTACTGAACTGCCCCAACTGATTTATCAACGCACGGATGGCAACGCGCTCTTCATGGTGAACGTGGTCGAGTATTGCCTGCAGCAGAACTGGCTCGTGCAGGAGGGCGGCCAATGGCGACTGAAAGGCAATCCAGAAGCACTGGGGGTGCCGGAGAGCGTCCAGCAGATGATTAGGAAGCAGCTCGACGAATTGGGGGCGCACAAGCAGCAGGTGTTAGAAGTGGCCAGCGTGGCAGGCAGGGAATTTGCGGTAGCGGCAGTAGCGGCGGCGCTCCCCAGCGAGATCGACGCCATCGAAGACCTCTGTGAAGAATTGGCAGAGAAGAGCCATTTGCTCCGAGAAGCGGGCGTTACGGAATGGCCGGATGGGACCTGGAGCGGACGGTACGCCTTTCGTCATGTGTTGTATCAGAATGTGTTGTATGCGCGGATTGCTACGGTGCGCCGCGTTCGCGTACACCGCCTAATCGGCGAACGCCAAGAACAGGCGTATGGCGCACGCAGCCGAGAGATTGCCTCTGAGTTGGCCATGCACTTTGAACAGGGGAGAGTCTATCAGAAAGCCGTCCAATATCTTCAACAGGCAGGGGAGAATGCGACGCGACGGTCTGCCCATCAGGAGGCGATCAACTACCTGAGGCAAGCGTTAGGTTTGCTCAAGAATTTGCCGCAAGATCTGGAAAGGATCCGGCAAGAGCTTGCCCTACAAGTTGCGCTCGGCGTGCCCCTATCGGCCCGGTATGGGTATGCGGCCCCTGAGGTTGAAAAAACATACACCTACGCTAGAGAACTTGCCCGACGTGTGGGGGAGACTCCGCAACTTTTCTCAACACTGCAAGGCCTGTGCAGGTTCTACATGGTACGAGCAGATTTTGCGACTGCCCGTGAGCTCGGTGAACAACTCTTTCGCCTTGCTCAAAAGCAACAGGCTGACGCTCTCCTCTTAGAAGCACACTGGGTTCTTGGGGTAACCTTGGTTTACCACGGAGAGCTGATTCCCGCCAAAGCACACCTGGAACAAGGCCTGGCTCTTTATGACCGTCGACAACACAGCTCTCATGCTTTTATCTACGGACAAGACCCTGGAGTCGCATGTCAAACCTATGCGGCGTGGCTTTTAGGAATCCTTGGCTATCCTGATCAGGCGTTGCAAAGAAGCCAAGAGGCGCTCACCTTGGCGCGTGAACTCGCTCACCCCTTTAGTTTGGATTGGGCTCTTCACCACGCCGCTATCTTGCATCAGCAACGCCGGGATGGAGAAATAGTGCAGCAGCAAGCGAGAGAATTGATCGAGCTTGCGACTGAGCAAGAATTCCCCTTCTGGTTAGCCATGGCCCATATCGCACATGGTGGAGAGTTGGCACGACAGGATCTCGTAGAAGAGGGGATTACCCAAATGCATCAAGGGTTGGCTGCCCACCGAGCTATGGGAGCGGATATAGGAAGTACGTATTGGCTCGCGCTTTTGGCGGAAGCCTACGGAAAAAAAGGACAAAGCGGAGACGGATTAAAGATCATAGCCGAGGCGCTGGTTGGAGTAAGAAAGGGCAGCGAACATCTTTGGGAAGCCGAGCTCTACCGGATCAAAGGTGAGCTGCAGCTTATACAAACCGGGGAAAGGGTCCAGCAGCGTTCGAGGGCCACAGGAACGGCGGAAGAAGAGGCCAAGAAGTGCTTTTGTCAGGCTATCGAAATAGCTCGTCTCCAGGGCGCGAAATTATGGGAATTGCGGGCGGCAGTAAGCTTGAGCCGTCTATGGCAGAAACAAGGCAAGAAGAAACAAGCTCGACAGCTGCTGACAGAGATTTACGGCTGGTTCACGGAAGGGTTTGATACAAAGGATTTGCAGGAGGCGAAGGCGCTTCTGGAAGAATTGGCCTGAAACAAGAAGTGTGGAAGGAATAAGGAAGAGGAAGCAATAACCCTCACCCTGACTCGATTGCTGTTGGCCTCTTTTTACACACTATTTGACACTATCTATGATTGACTTTTTTGAAAGCAAATCAAACTAGCAAGCCGCGGCATTGTCAACTTAAGACTAACTGAATGTGACGTTATACAATACAAGAGGATGCAAAAAAATAATGACTGCAATATGTTGTAGTCATGTCAGGCTGTGATCCATTAAGTTGACAATGCCGTATTTTGATATTGAATGGATGCACCTCAGCATTAACAAGGAACAGAGCAACAGGGAGGAAACGTCGTAGGGTCGATAGCGAAAGTACAGGCTACCACCTCATTGCTCGCGTGCGAGTTTGTGAAATTGCCTGGGGCTCCAGGTCATATAACATGAAGCGAGGATTGCCATTGTGAGGAATGGACGAACGATTCCTCATCCTCGCTACGACCTACCTCAAGTGCTGGCTCTCGCCTCGTCGATATGGCCCGTACTCGACGTGATCGAGCTCGCTCCGCCGGAGCAGGTAATCCAATCCGCCCACTCGATACCAACGATACCCATAGGCCTCAATGATCAGCCGGTGTTTGCCCTGCTCGTCACTCTGGCTGTGCTCCTCACCCAACAGATTCACGAGCAGCCGCTCGGCCTCAGTGTTCAAGCCGACGGAGAAACGCACCTCGTGCGGCGTGGCAGCGAAATTATGCACGAACAGCACCCAGTTATTGCGCCATGCGTAGCGCATTATGAGGATGGCCGGAATGCGGGTCGGGATGATCGCGAAGTCGCCCCAGCCCACTTCCGGCACCTCCTTACGCATGCGGATAATGCGTTCGGTCCAGTTGAGCAGGGAATCAGGATGGCGCCGCTGGATCGCGGCATTGATATGCTCGAAGCCGTAGGGCCCGCCGCTGATCACCGGCATCACCGGTTTGTTGTTTTTCGTAAAGCCGCCATGGGGCTCGTTGGACCATTGCATCGGGGTGCGCGCGCAATTGCGTTCGGGCAGTGCGAGATTGTCTCCCATGCCGAGTTCGTCGCCGTAGCGGAGGACCGGCGTACCAGGCAGAGTGAACAGCAGACTGTAGGCGAGCTCCAGCCGTCGTTGGTCTCCGTCCAGCATGGGCGCAAGGCGTCGACGGATACCGCGCTGGTACAGCTGCATCTCCGGTTGCGGCCCGAACGCGGCAAAGACTTGTTGGCGCTGCCCTTCTTCCAGCCGCCCTAGATCGAGTTCGTCATGATTCCGCAAGAAGAGTCCCCACTGTGCCGTGGCCGGGCGCGGTTTCGTTGCGTGCAGGGCCTTGATGAGCGGGCGCGTATCCGCCGTGGCAAGCGCATAGAAGAGATGCTGGTTGACTTGGAAATTGAACATCATGTGCATGCGGTCGCCATCTGATCCAAAGTAGTCCATATCCGTCTCCGGCAACACGTTGGCTTCCGCGAGCATGATACAGTCGCCCTGCCGCCACTGCAGGAATTCGCGTAAGCGGCGGAGCATATCGTATTGCTTTTCCGGCGTCTTCACCTGGGGACCCTTGGTGGCAATGATGAACGGCACCGCATCCATGCGGAACCCGGCGACGCCGAGTTGGATCCAAAAGCCCATAATCTTGAACATCTCGGCCTGCACCTCCGGGTGGGAGGTGTTGAGGTCCGGTTGGAAGTCATAGAAACGGTGGAAGTACCACGCTTTGGCCTGCTCGTCATAGCTCCAGGTCGACTTCTGGACGCCGGGAAACACCATGCCGGTGTTCGCGTGCGGCGGCTTCTTCTTGGACCAGACATACCAATCGCGGTACTTCGAATTGGGGTCGCGTCGCGCTTCCCTGAACCAGGCATGCTCGTTGGAGGTGTGGTTCAGCACCAGATCCATGATGACGCGGATGCCGCGCTGCTTGGCTCCATGCGTGAACTCGACGAAGTCGCCGAGCGTCCCATAGCGGGGATCGACGCTGTAATAGTCGGCCACGTCATAGCCGTCGTCACGATGGGGGGAAGCTTGGAACGGCATCAGCCAGAGGGCGGTGACGCCCAGCCCGTGCAGGTAATCCAGACGGCGCGTCAGCCCCTGGAAGTCGCCGATCCCGTCGCCATTGGCGTCCATGTAGGTGCCGACCGATAAGCAGTAGATCACCGCGTTCTTGTACCAGAGATCATTGATCATCCACGTCCTCGCTGGGTTCTGTCGCAGGCTTTGCACGACGGTGTCGTTGCCCCCTCGCAGGGGCGGCTTCTGGTGCTCTTCCTCAACCAGAGTGCACAAGATGGGAGCGCTATCCAAGTCAGGCTGGTCAGCACACGCTAAGCTACCCTAAGTCGCGAGTAATCAGCGGTTCTCGCAGCGTGTTTTAGGGAGCGCCTTACCGGAAGCGCACCGTTCTGAGGGCACTGTGTCCGTGTCCGAAACTTCATCGTCGTTCTTTGGTCGTGCCGCCAGTGTGGTGCTGCCAAGGATGAGGGCGGCGCTCAGCGCTCCTCGCCACGTCAAGGCTTCGCCCAGCAAGACCCACGCGAACATCATGGCGTACACCGGCTCAAGACACGCCACCAGCCCCGCGGTCGTGGCCGTGAGCCGACTTAGACTCTGGATGTACAGGGTATGGGCGAGCGCTGTACAACACAGCCCCAGGAGCAGCAGCAACCCGATATCGGTCACAGTAGGCGTGACCTGGGTCAGACACAGAACCGGTAACAAACACAGGGCCGCACTGGCATGTTGATACAAGGCCACCACGCGGCTGGGATACTGCCGCGCCCCGCCGCGGTTGAGGAGGGACAAGGCTGCAAAGCTCGCCGCCGAGCTCAGGCCCCACAGCACACTGCTCCCTGAGAAGTAGGTGCCCAACGGCCACGAGATTCCGCCCACACGCGCCAACGCGCCCAAGGCCGCGAGCAGACTGCGGGCCGGAAACGCTTCCCGAAACAGCAATGGTTCAGTCAGCGCCGTCATGAGGGGAAAGGTGGCAAACGTAAGCGTCGCTATGGCCACGCTGCCCGTTTGCACGGCGCGAAAAAACGCGGTCCAATGCGCGGCCAGCAGCACGCCAGAGCCGAGGAGGGGCACATAATGGGCGCGTTTTTTCAGCCGTACTGGGTCTTTCCTAATGGCGACGAGGAGCGCCAGAGTCAAGCAACTGAACACCGTGCGGCCCAAGGCGATGAGCGGTGCGGGCAACGCCACCCAGCGGCCAAACAAGGCCGACAAGCCAAACAGCCCGACGGCCACATGAAGCGTAAGAACGGAAGAAGAACCCCTAGACTCCGTAACGATGCCTCCCGTACGGGACCGATAGGGGACCGAGGGGAAGCTGTCTATCCCCTTGCGGAGAGGGAAGGCCCCGCTTGACTTGGGATTGTGCCTGCGAGCGGCGGTGACACGCGATGACCGAGAGAATCTGCTACATCGAAATCAGGAAATATCATAGTGGTAGTGTACTAAAATAGTTGGCAGAGATAAAAGAGGTCCTATTGTCACCTGAACGAGGAGGCAGTGTGGCGATTGTAGCAGTGCAGTGTCCTGCGTGTGGAAGCCGCACGGTCGTGAAATACGGGCAGCAGCCGAATGGCGCACAACGCTATCGGTGTACGAATCCGCCCTGCCAGCGGCGCATCTTTCTCCTGCAGTATCACAACACGGGATGGGTGCCCGAGGTCAAACAGCAGATGGTTGAGATGGCGCTCAATGGCAGCGGCATCTGCGACACTGCCCGCGTACTAGGCGTCAGCCCGACAACGGTGATGAGCACTCTCAAAAAAAAGCGTCGGCGCTGCACTCGGTGAACCCCGCGCTGGTGACTGCGAGGGAAGGATTACTCCCTGCGGTGGTAATCCACCAGGTCAAGGAAGCGGAGCTAGATGAAATGTGGTCCTTTGTCGGCAGCAAGAAACAGCCACGGTGACTGTGGGAGGCGCTCGATCATCAGACCGGCCGGATCGTGGCCTATACCTTTGGCCGCCGTGCGGATCGGGTCTTGGTGAAACTCAAGGCATTGCTTGAGCCTTTTGGGATTCGTCATTTTTATACTGACGGCTGGGGAGCCTATCCTCGGCACCTGGATCCGCAACGCCATGTGGTCGGCAAGCGAAGGACGCAACAGCTGGAACGGAAACATCTCACCCTGCGTACGCGGATCAAACGCCCTGTGAGAAAAACTAGTTGCTTCTCTAAATCGGTGCAGATGCACGAACTTGTCATTGGGTTGTTCATCAACCGGTTTGAGTTCGGCCTGCAGATGTAAATTGATGGCGTCAACTAATTTGATACATTACCATCGAGAGAATTTCACTCTGCAAGATTTACGCACACATGAGTCAGGAAGTCCACTAGCACGGCTTGTTGGAAACCGTTTTAAACTTGAGGAATTCATGTCATGGATTGGATCACTAATCATCTCCCAGTGGGGATAAAAATCCCACTATGGCTTGGTTCCGCTTTCATTGTCCTACTTGCAACTATGCATCTACTTTCAGGTTACCGCAGAACCGACTGGACATTAACTCCAGGCAAGGGAAACAGACGTTTGGTCGTTCTCGTACATGGAGTACCTGGGCGCGCGCGGTTCCAATCGGCGGTCGATTTGGCACAGGAAGCGCTTCCAGACTCGGACTTCCTCATTTTTGATTACGATACCCACGTACTCTCTAATGAAAGTCCGTACGCAATCTCTAATGTAATAGAACGGCAAATAAATGAAGCATATGAAACCCGTGCCTCCAGCGAGATTGTTCTAGTGGGACACAGTTTGGGAGGGATGTTGTTGCGCAAGGCTCTTGTTTGGGGCAACGGCCTTGAAGAGGATCGACCGGATTTTGATCATCACGGGAAAAGGAAATGGGTAGATCATGTGTCACGATTCGTCTCTCTTGCTTCTGTCAACCGAGGGTGGTCGATTGATCCACGTCCCAAGTCCATGAACCGCTTCAAGTACCTTTTCATTTGGATCGCCGAACGTCTGGCGAGACTGAGCCAAAGCGGACAACTAATCCTCGCCCTGCAAAGAGGCTCTCCCTTTATTGCTGATGCCAGAGTTCAGTGGATCGAGTTGTGTCAGGGGAGGACCTTGAGTTCTTCGAAGATACCCCAGACAATTCACCTGATTGGCGATCGTGATGACATTGTCAGTATCGAAGACAGCATGGATTTAATCACAGCCAAAGATACCATTTTCGTGACTTTAGAAGACACAGGTCACCACGAAATTGCTTCAGCGCTCGGTGGGGGGGGAGTAAAGCTGACCAAGATCGACGAGAAAAGGTTCGTTTTGCACTCCAAGGACAACTGAGTCATCTTGATCCAAATAAGCCAGTAATGTTGGAAGAGGATACCTCAGTTGAGCGAATCGTCTATGTGATGCACGGCATTCGTGACTATGGCGAATGGACAGACCGACTTCGCTCTCGGATTGAGCACGAGGCTCTGGTATTTGGGGGCAAACTTGCTGTTGTCAATCATAAGTACGGTCACTTTCCGATGTTGCCCTTTCTGCTCTATTGGGATAGGCAAAAGAATGTCCGTCAATTCATGGACGAATATACAGAGAACCGCGCTCGATTTCCTCATGCCAAAGTGTTCGATTATATAGGGCATTCAAATGGTACCTATATCCTGGCGAGTGCGTTACAAAACTACACGACTCTGCGTGCAAATCGAGTCTATTTTGCTGGTAGTGTGGTTCCCAAACACTATCCATGGCTTGCTCTCGTAGACGAGCGCCGCGTAGAACATATTGCTAACGTGGTTGCCGCTGGGGATTGGGTGGTGGCGCTGTTTCCACGTTTCTTCGAACAGATTGCCGAGTGGTGGCACGTACAACCTGTTCAAGGCCTGTTGGACATTGGTTCGGCAGGGTTTCGCGGCTTCCAACAGGCTGCTGAGGATACGAAAGGGCGCATCGAAAATGTCCAATTTGCTGAGGGATCCCACGGTACCGGTGTAGACATCAACAATGAAAGGAAACTGGAGGCGATTACCCATTTCATTCTCTCTGGTGACGAGAAGGAATTCTCGGTCTTTCGCAATCGCGATGAGCCGGAGGGGTGGCTAGCATTTTTATCGGACGTTTCGTGGATAGTGTGGATAGCTCTTGTGACTTGTCTCTTTGGCTTAGGCCGTTTTGCCTTTAAGGTAAATTCCTGGGTAGGGTGGTCCTATATTGTACTTTTCTTCGGACTCTTAAATTCAGTATAAAACTCTTGTGAGGAGTACCGAAGCCAACTTGATCCTTTTCTATTCGTACTTCACCGCAGGGATTCTGCGGGGTCCAAGCAGCTGAGTTTGACCCGAGCATCCTGTGCGGAGGATTTTGTCAAGTTGTTAAAGAAAGTAACAAAAAGTGATAATTTCTCACGCTCTCAGCTCCACTTTTGCCCTTTTCCCCGGCTCACGCAGCGGGAGCAAGTGCATAGAGTAAGGTAGTTCTTAATGCAGCGGGTAAATTCGCAAAGGCGTGGTGATGCCCACACCGTACAAAAATCCCTTCGCTCCAGAGCCAGCGACGGACCGCGGCGAGCGAATCTGAGAAGGTCGCATGGGGTTTGCCGACCCACTGTACCTGGACGCCTTGGGTGTGGCCGACTGGGAGGTGGGCATAGAGCAAGGCGACCACAGAGAAGAGGCCAAACAGACAGGGGACGGCACGTAACACGGTCGCTTGGGTCCACCCCCGGTGGTTTCTAGTCCCAAGGAGGCACGCAGTTCTTGGAAGGTGGTTTCCAGAGACCAGCGGCCTGTATAACGTTCGATCAGCTCCTTGGGCGGCATCCCCACCGCCGTGGTGAAGAAATACTCATCCCGATGCGTGCCCTGACCATCGTGGACGAAGACCCAGCGAATGGGCACGAGCCCGTGTCCGGCTTTGTACCACTGCGCCCGCTGGCTCACCGTGTCTACCTTGCGTCGTGCCCCCATACCACTGCACCTGCAGCCGCTGCCGTGCGGCGCACGTCACGACCTGGCAAGGAGACAGCTGCTTGGCCCCTTTGATCCGAGGCCGTCCCAGTTGAGGACCAGGACGACGCGTGGGGGTGGGGCATACAAATTCGCCGTAGCATACAAGCGGCTGACCAAGCTCAGACGGCGACGATAGCGATGCGCGAAGCGAGCCATTTCATGAGTGCCATAGCCACCTTCACGCGTCAGCACGAACTGCCGCTGGGGAAACCAGTGCAGCAGCACGGTGGTCAGTTGCCTCAGCAAGGTGGCGGGTGTCTTGTGCCGTCGTCCCTGGCGGGCATTCTCCTCCTCTGCGCGATATAACGCCACGAGCACCGGCAGGGCCCACGGTCGGTGCGCAAAGGGAAACTGCACGAGGATCGCGAGGACAACCCACTTATGGCCCCAGCGCCACGCCGTCAATGTATGTGAAGAGCGCACGGGATCACGATGCCGAGCTTTGCCAAAGACCTTGCGTCCTGGATGCTCCGCGACGGTATCGTCGCCCACGAGCGCGACGGGACCCTCTGGCACCCAATGGATGAGGATGAAGCACGTCAACGCCTGCCTCAGGCCGCACAACGTCCAGCGGCGCTGGGAGAAGACACGATGGTAACTGGAAGGATGCCCATCTACGAGCAATTGTACCGTGCGTAACAGATTACTCACCGTGCGACGGCCCGGGGTCAGGATGGCCGCCACCCCTAAGAGGAGCCACCGCTGAAAAGTGGGCTCGGTAAAGGAGGCAGCAAACGCGCGCAGCAGCGGGTGAGCAAGAGAAGGAATCAAGTCCACAGAGTTCTCCGTACTTCCTCAATAGATAGAGTCTGTGGGTCACTATCTTACCGGGAATAGAGCGGATTGTATGGCGGCTCTCCCCCTATTTTCTGTACTCTTCAAAAGGGCAAAAGTGGAGCTCAGACTTTGTTGCACAATTCGTAACGTTACACGTAGTCTTCCCTTCTGAAGCCTTCACTCAGAAGTGTCAGAACTCAGAATGTTTGGTCACTAATAGATATATGTCCTAGCGCCCTTCTTTCTCCTCCCATTCAGGCGGCCAGCATCATCGCATGCAACGCTGCGAATCGCTCCACAAACAGGTAGCGCTTGGCGGCCAGGGACACCGTCTGTGACATCCGTTGCCGGGGACGGAACCACTGCCGCACTTCTTCAAAGGCCTGACAAAACCGCGCCGCAGCTCCCACCTTTCCGAACCCCTGCATCGGATAATAGCGTTGCTTGATTCCCCGATGGTCCTGCTCCAATCGGCTATGCAAATAAGGATTACAGCGGTGAAGGACCTTCCGCCCTAATGTTTCCCGGATAGCGCGCGGATAGGCAGGATGCCCGTCAGTAGTGACGCGCTGCGGAGGCTTCCCTATGACCGCTAAGGTCTGGGCAAAGAACTGCTTGGCTGCCTGCAAATCTCGCGTTTCGCTTAGCCGGGCATCCATCAAGTTGCCCTCGCGATCTATTGCGCGGTACACATAACACCAGCGCCCTCCTACCTTGACGTAGGTTTCGTCGGCATACTACGAGACTCCACCTCGTTCACGGCGCTTAGTGCGCAGATGCTCGGCCAGCAACGGCGCAAACCGTGCCTCCCAATTCCGTACGGCTTCGTGAGTAAATACAAAGCCGCGGGTCAAGAACATCTCCGCCAAGTCCCGCAGGCTCAATTGGTAGCGCAACCGCCACACGATGACGAGAAGGACGATATCTGTGGGATACTCCAAGAAGTTGAAGGGCGTGCCCGTCCGTTCATTGAAGAGTCGCTTGCAGGCTTGGCAGCGGAACCTCCGATACCCTAGCACCGTGTGATCTGTTTGTTCTGTGGTTGTAGTAGCCCCACAATGTGGACACAGCATGGCTTCCCCCCTCATCCTTCTGTGAGCCTCATTACGCTACTGCAGGGCAGAGTACAATGCCAAACTTACTTCGGAGTTCTGACACTTCTCGCTATGTCACTGTTTTCCCTCGGGCTCTCATGGGATCGGTGTCGTATCGAGGAGATGCGTGATCGAATTCGGGCTGATCGGAGGCGTTATGTCGAACAGGTCATTGAGCGTGGGTGAAGTGGAGGGCGGCCAGTCACGCGTGTTGATGACGCAGGCCCAATCGATACCATCGGTGCGGGACACTGCCAGCGATGAGGCACCAGGCGTACTGCCCGCACGGGCAAAGCCCGCCGCTCGTGGACCATTCCCCCAGACTGCGTGGAGATGAATGAACTGAGTCAGGGCATGGGCAGAAGCCCCAGTCCCATCGTTGGGGTCACCTACTTCGTTGATTTCTCCGTCTCCGCCATAAACTGCGGGCACAAAGAGCTGCGAGGCCAGGTCGAGCGGGCTCAGTCCCAGATCCTCGTCCTCGATGATAGCCATGCTATTCGTCCGCTGAGATGCCAGCGTAGGAAAAACCAGAACCTCGGAAATATTCGCCGACTGAAGCAGCGTTGCCTTCACATAGTCGAAATACTTCATGCCCGATACGTGCTCGACGACGGCTCCGGCGAGCAGATAGCCGAAGTTCGAGTAGTGGTAGACCGTTCCCGGGTCAAGGTCCAGCATCCGTCCGTACATATAGCGCGCCACGTCCAGCTTGGTCACCGGATGTCCCAAGTTAAGGTCCAGGGCGATCTTGCGCATGTTGTACGTAGGATCGAAGCCTGAGCCGCCTTTTGCCGGCGGGTCATCGTTATAACCGCCCATGTGATCAAGAAGCTGCTGGATCGTGATCGTGTCGCTGCGCGGATCAGCCGGGTGCGAGAAGCCGAGAAGCGGATAAACCTTTGTGCCCGGGTTAAAATTCATCAGTTTGGCGTCGTAGAGGGCCTGAACCGCCGCTTCAAGGAACATCTTGCTGCAGCTCGCAAGCAGAAAGCAGTCGGATGGTTGCGTGATGCGATAGCCCGCTTCGGCCCTTGTGTAAGCACGCGAGAACTTTATGGTGCCGTTCTTCGCGATCGCCAGCTGCGCCGCGCGGACTCCATTAGCCTGCATAAATGTCTGCATCAGGTGGTCGAATCCCGCGAGAGCGGGGACCGCTGTGCCCGTTACCGTCCATTCCCGGCTCAGCGGGATATCATGTTTGGCGAAAATGGCCGCATAGCGGGTGTTGTCGCCGGACCCGCCACCATGGACGCAAATCGGGTAGAAGCCGGCGGCGTTTTGCTTATCGAATTCCGTCTGGTACTCCGCTGCCGTCATGCCGTGCCGCGCCACCCAGGCACCGACTACGTCGTCCTTGAACACGGAACAGTAGATCTGGTCGCCTGAGAGCGCCACATAAGCGGGGCGATAGCCGGCCAGTTGATATCCGGGCAACTGAGTCTCCGCATTGAAGACCACCTGATAACTTGCGCCTGTATCTGATGGATGGACGTGCCACTTCACGAATCGAGGATTGGCGTGCCACACGGCCGCATATCGTCGGTCGCTAGCCGCGCCATAAATCGCAACCGAGCGCAAGATCATTTTTTGATCGCGTGCAGTCTTGTTCAGATTCTGAAAAGTGCCTGCATTGGATTCAGGGCCCGATGTCATACCGTGGCGGGCAAGCCAGGTCCCGGGGATGCCCTGCTCGAATACCGCCGCGAATATCGCGTTGCTGCTCGTGCCGGTCGCCGAAACGAGGACGGGGACATAGCCCTTGGCCGTCCAGTTGTTGAAGAACGATTGATAGCCGGCACCGTCCACCCCATGGACCGCAACCCAGGCCGAGCCCGGGCGCTGCACCCACACTGCCGCGTAGCGCGCGTCGCCGGGATCTCCATAGACACTGAGCGAAATCATGCGATACCCGAGTCCGAAAAGCCGGTTGAAATTTGATTGATGCTGGGCACCCGTGACCCCGTGATATGCCTCGAACATATTATTCTCCTCCCTTTTGCTAGGGCTAAGATGTAGCAGCCCAAATTTGTGAGGGTAGCTTTCCGAACGCCATCTGTCGCTATAACCCATTAGCAGCAGTGGCCTGCTATGAAATAGGACGTGAAAATCCTTGATTTCATTTCAGATGGTGAAGCAATGCTTCATGACTGCCTAAGGCATTGTCAACTTAATGGATCACGGCCTGACATGACCACAACATATTGCGGCCATTATTTTTTTACATGCCTTATATTGTATAATATCACATTTAGTTAGCTTTAAGTTGACAATGCCCTTTCTGGAGTTGAAACGATTACTGGAGCCGTTTGGTATCGCGCGTTATTACACCGATTACTGGGGTGCCTATGAGCGGCACCTGGCACCGGAGAGACATTGCCCAGGCAAGCGCAATACCCAAACAATCGAACGCAAACACCTGACGCTCCGCACCCGGATCAAACGCTTGGTGCGCAAAACGATCTGCTTTTCTAAATCCGCACAGATGCACGATATCGTTATCGGCTTGTTCGTTAATCGCTATGAATTTGGTTTGCCTGTGTGACCCGACGTTATCCAAAGTTAGGACACTACCTGAATTCTGACACTTCCCCTCGTTTCAATCATTGCTACTGACCAAGATTGCCATCGACCGGCCCGGCAGAGTGAGCGAGCCGCCCGCCGCTGCACAGGCGGTCTCCCAGGCATTCAGATCACAGAAATCCCCGGCGTCGTCTGCCCAGGACTTGGCCAGGATCTTCCAATCCCCTCGGGACCAAGTAGCTAAGTTGGTAACCGACAGCGCATTCCAATGCTCATTGTAGAGGATCATGAGGTCCGGCTCTCCAGCCTTTCCCCACCATACCACCGCCACCTGCGTCGGCTCGCCATCTGCGGGCCCCTCCCAAGCGTACGAAAACTTCCCGTCATTGCCCGCTCCCGCATTGGCCCCCCCGTCCCACGCCTGGTCGACATACTGGGCAAACTCTGCCCGCCGGAAATGTGTCCACTTCTTCCGCAGCTGAATCAAATCCCGCGTCCAATGGAACAGTTCCGGCCCGTAGGTGGGACCGGTTGGGGATTCGCTCGTATCACCATCTTTTAACCGCCAATCGAGCCAACTCACGTTGTTGATCTGCGGGTCCCCCGTCGAGGATTCATAGTTGTACGTATTCCGCGCATCAGCCTGCGAACGGGCGCTGGCCTTCGTGCTGCCGAATTCATCCCCTTGGAGAATGAGGGGCACCCCCTGTGAGGTCAACAACACCCCTAGCAGGAGTTTCTCCCGCTCCCGCCGCAAGTTCTCATCACCGCCGCTGTCCCAGCAGTTCTGCGAGCCGTCGGTGTCATTGAAATAGGTACAGTCTCGCAGCGTATATCCGTCATGCACAGCGACCACGTTCACCGAGCGCCAGGGCTTGGTCGAGGCCGCCGCGCCCGCGCCATCGCTCACTGATCCGTACCCCTCAATCAGTTGCTTGAACGCCGTCCGGTTTTTCAGGCTGGAGGCCGAGAACTTGCGTATCTTATCTCGATACTTCCCCAGCCACTTCGCCCAGCGGTTGTTGGCCGCACTCCAGCCCCAGTTATCCATGAAATCGTACCACTGGCCCCCCATATCCCAGGGTTCCGCATGGAGGTGCGCTGCCACAAATCGCTTATCATTATCGACCCAGTCCGCTGCATTCCCCGAACCGTCCGCTAAGATCCGCGCCAAGTCAAAGCGGAAGCCATCCACCCCGTAGGCCTCATACCACAGCGCCAGCGAATCCTCCACCAGCTGCTTGGGAAAGGTGCCATCCCCACCCGCATAGGCGAGATCGTTGCCCGTCCCGGTATTGTTGAAATAAAACCGCGCGTCGGGTGTCGCCCGATACACCTCGGTATTGTCCAGCCCCCGCAAATTATAATATTTTGCCGCTAACTTCTCATGATCGAGCCAGGGTCCCCCTTCTGCCGTGTGGTTGTAGACCACATCGCAGAAGACCGTGATGCCCCGGTCGTGCAAGGCCTTGATCAAGGCCTTGAGCTCTTCTACCTGTTTTCCCTTGACCACGGCGTAGCGGGCTTCCGGGGCGAAGAAGTTGCTCGTCATATAACCCCAGTGGTTGTAGCGCCCAGGGGCATTGCCGGTCTCTTGGTCGTACTCCATGACTGGCATCAGCTCCACCGCTGTGACTCCGAGCTCGGCCAAGTGATCAATCCCGGCCGCGAGGCCGCCCGGCGTCCGTAACCCACCCTGGGCCAGCCCCACGTACGTCCCCCGTTTGGCGGGGTCCAAGCCGGGGATCCGGGCCGTGTAATCCTGCACGTGCAGCTCGTAGAGGATGAGATCCTCACGCTTGACCTCTACGTGACCGGGGTTGGCGTCCTTAGTATGATCGTACACGATGCTTTTTGCCCCACCATTATAGACTGGCGCGGTACTGTCGACATAAGGCACGGCGGAGAACATGGCGGAGTAGGTGACGTCCTGGGTGGCGTACGCATAGGGATCAATGAGGTAGAAGTTCTCGTTAAACATGGGTCCGTACTGATCTTGGTCGGCCTCCGTATGGAAGAACACCTTCCGTGGACCCTGGGCTTGGTAGAGGTAGAAGAGGCCGGCACCGATACCCTCTCCGGTGACCTTAATCTTCCAATCCGGGCCGTTGTGGCGCAGGGGAATGGTCACCGTTGGGGTTGTGGCGTCTGCTTTCGCAAACAACAGGAGGTTGACAGCAGTCGCCTCCGGTGCGTGGACCACGAAATGGACCCCTCCGTCGGGATCGAGATGGGCCCCGTAGCGCGTCTCAGATGAGTCCACCGTCTCACGGAGCACGAGGTCACTCCAGACCGGCCTGACGTTCACACCAAACGTACTCACACTCGTCACGAGCAGGAGAATGAACTGGATTTTTTTCATCAGTAGCTCCTTACAAAACCCTTCCGATCATCGCACCATGAGGCAGCTGAGCAGGGGGCTCCGACACCTCTTACCGCAGCGTCCGGCCCCGCACAATCGAATCGCAGTCACCGTCAGGGGAAGAAGCGCGCAAAGTGCTCCCGTTTGAGTTTGCGAAGTTGCTTGGTACTAGGGCATTGTTGTGACATTCTTCGTCACTTTCAGTGAAGGTATCCGTCAAATTTCTCGGAAAAACTACCCATCACATGAAGTGAAGTCCGATACAGGAGTATCTTTTTTCAACAAGCACCAGACAACTTCTCAAACTCCATCGCGTGGCTCTCCTTAACCCCTTCCTAGCTCAGGCCTGTACTAAAGCTAAGTGTTACCTGCTATGAGGAGGCTCTCGGGTCAGACTCACGTGCGGGCTTCAAGCGCACCAACTTCAAGCGACCTGCACTCACCGCCGCTAGCATGCACCATACGCTCGTGGCGCCCGATTTTCATGCGTGATGGTGAGGCCACGCCTCATGGGGGACTCACGTTACATAGGGTCACTGAGGGAAAGGGGCTAATCTTTACTTCACCCCAAGTTAACAAAGTACCGATAGTTCAGCCGAATTTCACACGCCGGGACGCACCCCGTAGACAACCAGTTGACCTTGGCAGTCGGCTCCGGTGCAGTTGCGCCCGAACGTGCCCACATACACTCGGCCATGAGCAATAGTCGGCGGATTGAACTTCCCGAGCATACCCAAAGAGTCTGTAGGAGATGAACTGCTCCAAAGTTCCGTGAGCGTTGCCGCATCAAAGGCTTTCAGGATGCCCGGGACAATCTTGAACTGAGCGTTGCACGGGCGCGCGTCCATGGGCGAATTGTCGCCAGCAGGACAGTCGAAGGGCCGCGTCGCCCAAACTACTCCCGTGCCGAGCGTGCCACCGTCAGCTGAGACCGAAAGCACGCCGCCTGGCATGCTCATGTTGGGGGCAACATCTAGCGACATAGCAAACGGATTCGTGTCGAGTTGTCCGTTCTTGAGTCGAAACCCCTTTAAGTGGTCTCGCTCCGCCCACATGTACACCAACGTGCTGCCATCCGAGACCGGCCACAAGGCAGGAGCGCCATGCAAATGGGGCCACTTCATGACATCGTTCCATTCCTTGCACGGTGGCGGAGAGGCATCATACTGATTCTTGGCGGCCATGAAGGCCTGCCGGGGATGAGCCAGGTCGGTGGTTTCTATATTGTAAAGAACCCCTTGCTTCCCTCCACCAAGAATGATGTTTGTGCCGGGAACGTGCACAGGACCGGACGACCCTAGATCAAGATCACAAATATTCAAGTTAATCGTCTGACCTGACGCGGCTCGGAACACACCGATCGCTTGGAAATGGCCGCTCGCAGCATCGTGCTGAAGCTGTACAAAGCTGTTCGTAAGGTCGGGCGTGCCCGGTGCAGCTGTTCCGTTTCCTGTCATTCCATAAATCCGGCCAGCTTCATCGGCCGTCAGACCGGTGCCGGACTGCCACAGTCCAGCACCGCCCCCACCTGGAGTTGTGGTAAAGGATCCTTGCGGCCGAAGATCGGTCGCACGAAAGGCAAATACCCATCCGTGCCAGGGTCCCTGGTCGGCGTGCGCACCGAACGCGACGTAGACAGACCCATTTGCAAGCAGCAGACCGGGGCGGTTGAGCTGCCACTTGTCCGAGAAGTCCGGGGTCGAGCCACCAATCTCTATAGATCCCTTGATCTGGCCCGTGAGAAGATCGAGGGCATACAGCATATTATGATAGGAGTGACGCTGGATGCGCCATACTGCGCCGCTGTGAGCCGCATCGACACTCAGAATAAGGGCGACTGTTCCGCCTACGGTGCGTCCGTCGAGGAAGGTCGGGCCAGGAATCGTGCCGAGCGTCTGCATCGTAAAGCCGCGCCCTTCGACAGGCACGAGTCGCCATGACGCGCCGGTGAAGGGCGGCGCAAAATTCGGCGCCAGCCCCACTGTTCCGTCGGCGGTGCGGCCGTCCAGCCAAACCGGAGTAGTCGGCCCGACAGCGGCGCCAAGACTTCGGAACGAAATGGCATCGGAATGCCGTGCGATTTGCCACCAGGTGCCGCTGAACACATCCCCACCGAACTGCGGTGCCAGCGCGACGGTACCATTGCCAGTGAGCGCGTTGAGCCAGGATGGTCCAGGAATGTTTCCAAGCGTCTGAATGGTGACGATGTCATTGTTCGCGAGAGTCGCCTGATCGGCAATGGTATCAATTCGCTTCGACTTCGCCACAACGAAGATTGTTCCTCTGGCGCGGTCAATGACGGGCGTACTGATGATGCCGATCTCGGGGTCGATCAATGTGTCTGAAACCAAGTCGCTACGTGGCACGCTACGCCGCTAACCGAAATTCCTGTTGATATTGTAAGGCAGCGGCC
>CAYTVL010000076.1:0-21223 GCA_964441775.1 uncultured Enterobacteriaceae bacterium | reverse complement strand
CGCCGTGACGAATCCACGTGGCGATCTCTTCAATCTGCTTATGGGTGCCGGGATGCAGCACCAGATCATTCCAGTCGAGCGGGGTCTCAATGTAACGCGCTGGGAAATTGACGCCGAAATCCGGACGGCGCGCCTGTCCGGTCGTAAAGTAGCCGATATACTCCTCGGACAATTGCAGCGGCGCCTTCATCACGAAGTCGTCCGCCCCGTGAGGCGTGAGCCGCAGGATATTGTGCTTAGCGAAGACGTGATCGCGGGTGAATAATTCCTGGAGGGTAAACCGGACTTCCAGATCGGCCCCAGCTACAAGAAAGACTAATGTTTCTCCAGTGGGTAGAAAATCACCCTCCGGTCCATGTTGCACCCCGCCGAATTCACTGAATCGGCGGTCGAAGGTTTTGTTCTTCGTGAAAAACACATCCAGCAGTTGGGGGCGAAGATGCGGGACGAGGCTAAGAATGAGGGCAAGCCGTTCGGCAAAGGAGAATTGATAATGCTGAATGAAGCGCGCGTAGGGAGAGGAGGATTGACTCAGATCAGGTGGTGAAATTGTAAAGACGTTGTTGTAAGCCGCCTGCTGCTCAAAGTACAGTTTGAACCGCGTGTTTAGCACCTGGGCAAACCACGCCAGCTCTTGTTCAAGATCGTCAGCGTTCTGTTGGAGTATGGACGGCGTTACCACTCGACTCGCAGCGGCGTGTCCATCCAAGGTAATTTCACCCATTGCAGCGTCCATGGAAATCGATCAAGTACGACATCATACGTTTCTCGTTCGACGCGTAGCAACCACGCGCCGTCACGGCTACTGAGCACACCGGGGCGCAGCAAAAACGTCCCGCGCAACCCGTTTATCGACATGTTTTTCAGGATAGGCGCGTTGGCGATGACAGCTGTGAGGAGGCTGGTGCATTCTTCGACTTCGGTCTCTGTTACTGGCGGACCGAAGTCGAACACGTCGTCCAACTCCACGCCGCACAGCACTTTATTCAGTGGCAACAGGTATTCTGGTGGAGCCGGGTCTTCGCTGACCGCATATTGCAGCAAGCCGATGGCGCGCTGCCTGGACGCCAGATCTGGGAACTGCTTATCTTCCAGAAGTTCCAGACGTTCAAAGAAGTGCCGCAGAAACGGATGGAGAATCACCAGACCGGCGTTGTCGATATACAATTCGTCAGTGTCGTTGAAAGTAAGGTTGAGGAGAGTTTTTACCGTCTTAGAAGCGCCGATGGACTCTGCTCCCTGTTCCCGTCGAGCAGGCCCGGGGCGGGCATCTTTCACACGGTGAGAGGAAATCTGTTGTAAGACATCTTGCAGAAGCTCCGTCAGCGCCGGTACTCGCGCCGGTGAGAAGTCAAGCCTAGCTAGTTGTTCCAGTTTTGCACGCCATCGAGGAACAAGAATGGGGGGGAAGTGGTGTTGCGCCAGCACTGACTGTAACAGCGAGATCAGTACCGTGAATGCTGCACTATCCATTGGCCCGCTTTCCAAGCGGCCAAGAGCAACCAACACCGGAGCCTGGCTGGGTTCTGGGAGCCGCGCCGCTAGTGTACCGAGGAGACGCCAGAGACTAGCGAATGCACGACTGGCTTCCGGTAATTGCTTTACTTGCTGAGAAAGTTCTTCGTCTCCGCTAGTCTGTGTTACATACCCCTCACTCGCAGTCGCTAACGCGCCCGCCGCCCTCTCCCCTAAGGGGAGAGGGACAGGGTGAGGGGTATCTCGCAATAAATTCACCAGCCTTGTTGGTTCCGTGCGCGAAAGTTCCGTGTACAGAGTTTCTATTATTGCTCTGATCGGGCTCTGGAAGCGGGTGTGGTCTTGCTGCACGACCTGACGAACCCCTGACAGTAAGGCGGGATAGGTAAACCCTAGCTCTCTCGCGATGCGTATCAACACTGCCTGAAAGAATGGCGGCCAGGTCGTTTCTCCTTCTTCCTTCAGATTCGCCCGTTGCAAGATCACGCCCCAAACTCGATGTCGAAGTCGAGTCTGTCGCTGACTGGCTCCGCTTGTCATATTTTGGAGGACCAATACCAGGTCATGAACCAGATGAGCAAAAGTTGCCAAGTTAAGAGATGACGCCAGAACAGCCGCAAGGTTGGCAAGGAATCGATCGTCAAAATGACGAACGATCCGCTGGAGGGAGAATTGTTCTTGCGCCAGTTCCCGCATCAAGCGACGGAGTGGGCCGGGAGCATTGAGCATGAGGTATTGCAGACCATTGTCCAAAAGGTGAGGGTGCGAAGAATCCGCCCACCACGGGACGCTACCTGTTTGGGCAAAGACGCTAAACAACTCTAGGTGGGAAGCCGTCTTGCGGTCGGCCCCAGAATTTTTAGCTTTCCGCTCGTCGGCAGTAATCTGCTCCGCCAAGAGGGCTCGGAGCTGATTGTCCACTTTGGCAACAAGGTTTTCTTCCAGATGTTGTGGGTGAATCGTTCCGACGTTCAGCTCCAACGAATCAATGCGATGAATAAGTTCCGGGGCGCTCAACTCACTGCAGTAACGATCGATCAGGGGCACGATACGCTGACGATAAATGCGGCTCACCTCGGTTTGCAACTGTTGAGCGTCGATCGCACCGCCGATTTGCAGCTCTACCACTTGCCGTTTGATGATATGCCGTTGTGCGGTCACAAAGCCCCCGTACCTACCTATGTCGAAGCCTGAGGTTGCACACTGATAGGTTGCGTGAGTTCCACCGACACACCAGTTTGCGCTTTCGTGGCGCGGACGTACACCGACGCACCGCTTTGCAGACCGCTGGCCTCTAGGACAGGCAATTCCGGCGGGGTCTGGTTGAGACCGGAAGAGGCTCCAGTTTTCTCTGGAGACCAATCCCGCGCGATGACAAAATCTATTTCAACCGTCAACTGATCGATTCCTTTGTTGACGTTTTGATCCTCCTCATCTCGCTTATGAAAATATATTGGGACACCAACGTCGTTCCCCTTGGCGTCGATCCGAAAAGCATAAAACACGCCTGGTTGGCCGCCCGCAGCTTGGACTGTTCCGGCAGTTGATAACGCGTGCAGCGTGAGACCGGGGGCGGGATTGGGGCGCACAAGAATTGCCGCCGCCTGTTCCAGTTGTACGGCTGATGGGATGACCGATGTTGCTTGATGTGCTTTCCTTGCTTGTACGATCACGAGGCTGTCGTCGGTAAGGGCGGGCACGGGCAAGCGGACCTCTCCTCCTGAGCCAGGTTGGGACTCACCCACGGTGCGAAATCCGTCTGGAGTGCTCCAGATTTCGTCGTGCGGCGGCTTGCGCACTTGGACATCAGGTTTGCCCGCGACATTGACCTTCAACACTTCCTCGGGAGCAACCGAACCGTGGAAAAAATCCCGATCGAGGATCTTACGTATATATAACTGGTAGCTGGAGCTTCGTTGAGTATTGGCGACGGTGATCATTGCTTGCTGGTTGAAGTCAACAATGACTGGATCAACCGACACTGGCAGCGCCGAATTCGCCCTCACTTTGAGAGGCAGTATCACGTCTAGGATTTCTGTCTCGGAAGGTCTGTTCTCGGAACGATCAAAGGTTTTGGTTGCTCGAATGCGAATGTCTGTATCCTCAACGATTGCTTTGCTGCGGAGTACGATGTTTCTCAAATTACCGCGCACGTCGGCGACTGAGATCACTGTCTCTTTTGAATCTGTTCCCCGGCTCGTGTCCTCACGCGAGACTAGCCGATAATCGACTCCCTCCTGACTATTCTTGAGTTCGACTTGCACGCTGGCGCCATATTGAACAATTCGCGGGTCTGTCGGGGCCGGATTTTCGCTGGCAGGATCGAGCGGCGGAGCATCGAGAATCCACGCTTGCAGACTGACATCGAGCCCAACTTGCACGGTAGCAGTTTCGCGTAGGTACGTGTCTCTTCCGGTAAGAAGTTTTTTGGCGTAGATCGTGTAGGTGATGTTCTCTTGGATCTTGGGCGTCTCGATGATGGCTCGGTCGCCGTTGCCTTGAACCTCGGCCCCTGCAACTGGGTTGTTGTTTTTGTCACGTAACTGGTACATGACATCCATCTGACTGGGCTCGATAGGAACCTTCGCGCTGGTATTGAAGGCAACCGTTAATTGGTCGTCCGGCACGGCCAGGTCTCGCAGTGGATACGTCTCCCCAATCCCAAGGAGATCAATCAGCCGGTCGCGCGCAGCACGGACATGAATAGGGGTTATCGCCATAGCAATCGTTGCACCCTCTCTCGGTTCCTTTTCTTGACGCCTTCACGCCGACTCTTCCCCCGCCGAGCAGAAGACAAGAGCAACCGCCTCTACGGTTATACTCCAAGTCTCTCCTTCCAGTATTCGCAGCGCTTATTCACCCAGTCTTTATAGGCAGCAACAAAACTTGTCATCGCCTCTTTTTCCAGCCACAGTATGTACACCGTCAAGTGTGCTGGTGTCTCTTCACGCACGACATCCTCGACAAACTGCCGGAACTCGGACTGTGAGTCTTGAAAGCGTTGTGGCCAGTTGGGAAACACGAAACTGAGCTGCAAGGAATAAGGGTCCTTGCTCCGCGTATTCCCTACAAGCGGCGCTTGTTGTGCTTTGTCGTCTTCTATTGGTCGCAGCAAGAGGTGTTCGACGACGTAGCACTCTTCTTCTTTCCCACTGTTCATGCCTAACTTACGTCTGACTCGTTGTTCCAAGCCTGAGCTATTGGCGTCGCTCCAGGGAGACAGATAGTTGAAGCCCGTCCCACGAGCGCTGCTAATGCGTGGATAGTCCTGCAAGAATCTCTGCTTGTCCAAGATCAACTTTTCTTCGGTTGCTCGCTCGTCCTTAGCCATCGTCCCATATAACAAAAGCGAATAGTCCGTGAACTGTTCCGCAAATCTAGCAATTAAATGATTCAGGAATCGATTCTTCCGGCGCGGATCGATGGAGTCCGTTGCGCTTTGGATCCCTGGATTAACATAAGGGTTCTCGGTTATCTGTTGCAGATGGGCCAGATGCGTCGAGATGCTGTTGCAGAGTATTTCTTCTAAGCGCAGACTCGGGTCGTCGAGCATTTGTGAAAAGTAGGTCTGCGGGATCGTTCCGTTGAACGAAAACAAGTCCTTGACTTGAGCAAGCTGGGCAAAGTAGTTCGCCAGCAGTTGATCAAAAAACATGAGATAAGCTTTGAGTTGTTGAGCTTGGGCTTTGCGCTGGGGTGCGGCGGAGTCTGGTAACCCTAGCTCGCCAATGCCGTAGACAGCCGGGAATTGATGCTGAATGGAATAATAGCGGTCAACGTCTCGGACCCGACCACGGGGTGGTCGTAGATCCCGTTCCTCAGGGGCAAGCAGCGGAAAAGTCGTTGAGGTTCTGAGACGTTGAATGTACACCTCTCTGACTTTCTCGTCATTCACGCTCGCTCGGAGTTGGTTTCGTTCCAGGCGGATGTCGGAACCAGTGAGATCCAGTGTGGGGGTTTTGCTTGGGTCCAGATCGAGAGACCACGCCTGTCGTGGGCCTCCCACGGCAATGCTGATATCCCGCACGGCCCGCACCCCGGGGACAGTCATGATCTCGTGGAGCAAATCAGACGTGCGGAGCACTGTACGGCGCTGTGCTTGCCGCAATTCTTCAGTATCGATGAATCCATGCTCCAGCCGGGGTCCGTCAAAAATTTCATCGACTCGTTTCCCGGCGGCCAAGAGCTGACTCAGCGTATAAAACCGGATGGTGGGCGAGATGTACTCAGCGATGCGTTCATAGATTGTGACTAACAGATCTTCAGCATCATCGACTTGGCCAATCTCAATTCGGGCGTAGACGGCAACCCGCTGCGGATCGAGAATACGAATCTCTTCAAAGTCTTCACACAAGTTGCGATGGGCGTGTAAGCGACGCGTGACTTCTCTTTGCACGACCGTGCCATCAATGTCGTGCAGATCGGACTTTTCGATCTGTACGACATAAAGACCTTTCAGTGCGATGGGGTCCGCGGAGTCCGGCTTAGTATCGACGCTCAGCTGCCGTCCGCCCGCATCGAAATACAATGGTGTGCGTTGTTCTTCAACTTTTTCAATCCAGGCATTTTTCACTCCAGCAACATCAATAACGAGCTTGCGGAGGTCGGTCATGGTCACGGGGTACGAGGTGAGAATCTGAGCCGGGCTATACAGGCTGTCATACGAGTCAGTGTTCGCTTTGGACAGCAAATCAGGCAGTTCATAGTTAATACGGTAGGCCAGGTCGGTGAGCGCATAGCAGAGCTGTTCAAGAATCGTGATACCGGGATCATGAGAGTTAAAATCCGTCCACAGGGGGCCAGCCAAGCGCTCCAGATGACGGATGCCTTCTTGGCGCAGGAAGGCATAGTCCATCGCAGGATGTTCAAGTGGACTGGTGTCGAGGGTAGGTGGATAGGCCATGTATTCGCTACCTATGAGTAGGACTTGAGCGTGGCGCGATCAGGTTTTCTTATTTTCATGTTTACAATTTCATGATGTAAGCGAGGACGTAAAACGGCGGCATGTTCTCGTGTGCTCCGTTTCCGCCCGCTGCGTTGATGGATATGCCAGTAGTCTTGCTATCGGTATTTTTACTCACAGTATCTTGTGTGCTTCTATCACCTTTAGAAAATTCCGAAGTATTGTTATTGTCGTCTGTCCCAGCCAATTGACGGCTTCCGGTCCAGTTATGGAAATGACCGGGATCAGAAATAGCGTGATTATGGCTGGGCATTTCATTGAGGGAGAGCTGGTGCTTCTCCTCTCCTCCTGTGTCGCCCCGCTTCCGCGCTGTTAGTCCACTTCCGTTGCCAGCCGCCAAGATAAACCGGCCTTGCAAGTCCGGCGTGCCATTTTGGCCATTGCAGAAAGCCCAGCCTGCGGGGGCGGTGTCACCCGACCACATGATGATTGCGCCTTTCGGCAGACTGCTGCCATAAAGCGAGGCAAAGGTACTGGATGCGCTGACCGTCACCCCCGTGCCTAATTTGATCGTTCTGTCGTCGGAATTGACCACCGCCACCAAGAGCCAATTGCTTGGCGCATGAAATGTACCGGAGTTATACATAACAATTTGAAATGTCACTTTATCGTTACCTTGTCCAATTTCATGAACCGCATAGAGGGCTTCCCAATCTTTGAGAAGAAGTCCTTGGGCCGCGTCCAGCCGTGTTGACTTGTCCCAAGCTGTCACCAAGGAAGCGTTAGTGGGGAAATTGATGTCGACATACCCAGAGGCAAAAGTCTTCGCTCGTTCCATTGAGATCGCGATAAAACGACTCGACCATTTCAAATAGCTATTTGGTCCACCCCAACTGACAGTCCCTCCACCGCTCAGGGTAAACTGGGCTTTCTGATAATCATTGGCGGCGCCGCTCATGACCCCGAGACCTGTGTCTAGGGCGGTTCGAGGCACGGGCACGCCGATGCCGACATTGCCGGTATTATCAATACGCACTTTCTCGGTTACGTTGTCAGCGTTGCGTGTGTAAAAAGCTAAATAACCGTACGAGCCTACCCCTGCCGTTTTATTAGCAGCCAGGATCCTTGCCATCTCATTGCCAGTGGCCGCGCCGACATAATAGGACTGATACACACCTTCGTCAGCGGCAAACCCGGTATTTGAATTACTCAGAATCAAGGCTTGAGAGGCCGCAGCATTGGGATTATCAACTTGCAACTTTGCATTCGGCCCCGTCGTCCCGATGCCGACGTTGCCAGACGCCATCAAAGCAATATGATCATCTCCATCATTCGAGGTTCCTATCTCAAAAGTAGTGCTTTCACCTGCTCTGGCGTAATATCTGATCCAGGCCGCATCTCCTGATCCGCCACCGGGATCTTTGGGAAACATGATGCCAGCAGTTTCGGAATTGCCAGCCGCAGGCATGATTGCGCCCCCGGCAACCTGAAATTTCGCTCCCGGCGTTGGCGTCCCGACGCCAACGTTGCCATTGTCTTGAATGGTCAAAAACTTGGTAACACCTTTATCTGAGCTTTTGCCAACATGAAACTTCCAGCCAGATCCATCACCAAACGTGAGAAAGCCTGCATCAGGGCTATCTGTTCCTTGAAAAAGATTAATCCTATGGGGAGCAATCGTGTCCTTGCGGCTTAGGGTCAGCGCCCCGCCTAGCAACGTATCCCCTTCCTCCACCTTGAGTCTGAAGGCATCAGGATCCGTCGTGCCAACTCCGACGTTGCCCGTAGTACGATCAATGAAGAAACGGCTGTTGCCCTCCCCATCGCTGATATTGAACCCCGGTCTCGCAGTGTTCGCGTCGTTGGGATCGCTTCGTGGGTTGAGGTTGATCGTCCAATCCGGGTTGGCGTCGTTAAAATTACGATACAGATTGACCGCTTTCTTCAAGCTCGTCGCGTCGCCCGCAGCTTCGATACCTAGCGGGTTGCCTGGAAGTTTGACGATGCCGTCGTCTTTCTGATTGAGCGCCCCTTCGATGAGATCGGCAAAATTGCTTTCGGTTGGAATGGCGTTTTTCACGAAGTAGGATTTCAGCTCCGTGCGATTGCGTTTGTTAATATCCATAGCGTGTTCCTTACTGGGCGCGGTCTTCAGCCACGATAAAGTCGAGCCCGATCTTCATGTAATTGAGGCCGCGGAAGTTTGCCGCGTTATAGCCGGCCTCCGTAATCATATCGATCTCATGTTGTCGAACGGTGACGAGGACGCCGTCAGGACGGTCGGTCGTTACGTAGTACCCTTCGTTCGGAGAAGCGACAGCCAAGCTGAAGGTTCTCTGGTCTTTACTGATAAACAACTTTACTTCCGCTACATAATCCACATAGGGCCGCCCCTCGATGAAGTTGATGAGCGTGTTGGCGTAAATCTTCCCGCCGATGACGATATCCACGTTTCCCTCATAGGCCCAAGGAGAAAGGAAGCGGATGATCTCTTCGTTGAGCAGTTGCTTATAGAATCCTTCGTTGCCGACAGGAAGAAAACGTACGGCGAACCGCACTTTCACCGGCACGTAATAGGCGTTCCGTACGGTCACCGTCGCAAAGCTCGGCGCCTTGTCCGACAGGTACGTTTCAATGTCGGCCAGCAGATTCGCAGGCGCTTTGGGCTCAAAGGGATTGAAGGGCAATTTGTTCTTGATATCGGGGATGACGATAATCTCCACCCGACCCGGTTCGTCTGGGTACGCGTTCAGATCCGCAGGCAAGCATTTGGCCTTATAGATCTGTGGGAACTGTTGCAAAATGAGATGCTCATAGTCCCACACGGTCAGTGTTCTGTGCTTGTGTCGTAGCCGTTCACTGACCCGTGTGTACAAATGGCTGTCCTGCTCCGCCATCTGTCCCCCATACGAGGTATACGGCTGTTGGAGACCACTGATTTCTGGCAGCGGCTCAACTAGTTGGGTGATGGTCCCCTTCGGCAGTGGGTTGCTGAGATGGTCAGAGGCGTTGTTTTGGTCGGTAAAGATGGCGGAGACAGCCTGGGTGTAGATCGAGACGGTATCACACACACTGTTACTATGCTGAATGATAGCAGCACGAATCCAATAGAGTTCCGCCGCAAGCACAGTGTTCGGCTGGGCCGATGGCAACGAAAATTCAATAATGCCGGTGTTCATCAAACCACGGGTAGTGTCCAGCAGGATGTGACCATTTTCCAATGGAACCCAACGATTATTGCTGAGATAACTCCACTGCACAGGGACCGGCGCTAAGTCTGGATCGGCGCTCCCTTCCGCCATTTGAAACAGAATGGCAAGGTTTTGTGGAGGAGAGAGGTCACGGAACCCTATATAGAGTTCCCCTTCGTTGTCGTACTTTGGCAAGAAGTAATACCGCAAGGTTTGTGGCTCAGGCTGGACTTCATCATAACCAAACGGTTGGATATGGAAGATCTGATCGATCTCCGCACCGGTCTGATACGTCGTCAGCATCACCTCGGTTGAAGAAGTGTAGTCCACACTCAAACTCTTGATTTTAGGTGTGTAGGGTGGATTCACCTGATATTGCGCAGCGTCAACTGTTTGCTGCTTGCCGATAGCCATCGCGAGATCAATAGATTTTTTTGTCACCACGGTTGGGTAGGCCGTGTGCTGAAAGTCAGGGGCGTTCAGCTCCCATTGTAGATATCGACCCCAGGTGCGCAGGTCTCCACCTAGGACCAGATTCGGCTCGCGCTCGTAAACATATCCGCGACGTCCAGTCTGGATTGCGTCTGGGACATCAGCGAGCGTGATGGTGTAGGGCTCAGTAGCTTTCGCCCCTGGAAATAATTGAGCCTGGCTCGCGAGTGGGACAGTGAGTCGCTTGTCAACTAGTTTCACTCCGACCGTGAAGCTGGTGTTCTTTGTCTGCTCCATACCTGGATAGTTCCGGTAATGTTCACCCAGCGCCTCCGGTACACCCATCCACTCGAGATGAACGTCTAAACTATCAAGCCTCTTGGCGACAAGTTCGGGGTGACCGAGAGAGAAACGTGAACCAACCGCCGGGGCTGTGCCGAAAGGCTCAAAGGGTCGGCTTGGGTCCAACACGGTCTCGTCATTCTCGATTTGCAATGCCGTGAGTCCCAGCACCTTGACTTTTACGTGTGTACGGACCAACACGAGATCCTTGAAAGGCTGATAGGGCGTACGGTATCGCTTTTCGTCCGTTGACTCCGCTTCCTCTGGTATGGGCCGCAATCGGAGCCGCAATAGGGGCCAGGGAGCATGAATGTCGTCCGCCTCAACAGGAAGGGGTGTGATGGGATCGACCTGCTCGTTCAGCGTCATTTCACACTGGAGTGCCTTGAGCGATCTCGCTAGTGGCTCTGTCACATTACTGAAGTCTGGATAAGAACCAGACTTCAGCGTGACCGTGGTTGGCTCTACCCAACCTTTTTCTGTACTAAGTTGCACTTGAAAAGGAGCCTGTGTAAGGACAGATGCAATCGCTTCATCGTTAAACAGCTCTGGCGTAAACCCGAGCGTCAGCGTGACGGTACGAATGCCCTCACTGAGGGATAAGAGCGGGGAACATAGCGCCCAGCCAAACGAAGGAGGCGGCGGGGCGTCGCTCTTGTCGGTGAGCTGCGCCCTCCCAAAGGTTTTCCAGCGAGACGTATCTGTCTCTTGTTCAACACCTAGTGTGACCCCCACAGTGGTGGCGTCCGCAAACGGGTAGAGATTGCGCCATTCTTCTTTCTGCGCGACAGGTGTGGGGAAATTTTCGCGGTTGCGTTGGGCAACTTCCACAATACGATACACTTCGTCCCACTCTTGGTTGTTGATAGCGTCGTTTAGGGTGTTCCAGTCCACATCCCGTTTGACAAACGCTCTCAGTCTCTCAAGCGGTGGAGCTTCTCCAGGCTCTGTTTGCGTGTCGCCCAAGGCAAACAGCAGCATGGCGTCCAGGCCTTTGGCTTCTCGGATTGCTTCTAATTCTTCGCGGCGAGCAGCATACACTTTTTCTTGATAGGCTTCAGCCGCAATCTCGTAGACCCTACTCCATTCTTGTGGAGTCGTATCAGTCTTTTCCGCTACCTCCATGATGGAGGTGAAATTCTCGGCGGACATGAAGAAGAATTGTTCCACCCGGAGAAAAGCGAGATAGTAGCTGTCGATATCCCCGCCTCCCAGCGCAGGAAAAGTGACGGGGCCGACTGCCACGTTGAAGTTGTCAACAAAAGCAGGAGAAGAGAGGTTTGAGACGGGCAAGAGATACGCAGGGTCTTTTCTCTTACTCTGACCCGCTTTCTGAAGCAGGCCATTGATTGTTTCCCATGCGCTATCAATGATGCCGACTTTCAGTCTCATCATCTCGTCGAAATCGTTCAGATCGGTAAAGAAGAGCTGCTCGCGAATAAATTGCTGGACCTCCTGCCTCCGTCGGTTGTGTTCCTCATAGAGGTCGTAGACACTTTTCACTTCGGTAATGCCATCAAAATTCGGGGCTCCTCCAAGCGCAGTAACAAGATTCGCGTCAAAGTCTCTGGGATCATGCGGGTTCAAGCGAAAATTGGTGTCTTTCGTCCTCGTTTGCCCGGCCTTTTCCAATAATTGATTGATCGTTGTCCACTCGGCGCCTTGATCGCGTTGAAGCTTGAGTCGCATCAGCTCGCGGAACTCAAAAAACTCCAAGAACAGACCAGTGCGTACGAAATTCACTAACAGTTGCAGGGAAAGAAGGAAATTGTAATCGACGGTCTCCCCAGTCTCGTACTTCGGCAAAGAATCCCCTGGTTTCGGGTCACCAAGAGCAATCCCCAGCATGGTGAGAAACTTCTCGTTTTTCGTCCCTGTCTCGCTCTCTCTCGCATCGCGAATCCCCGTCACCTGTTTTTCCGTATAGAGGGAACTGAGTCGCGCTACTTGCGCACGATTGACGACGATTGCGCACTCGGTCTGATAGAAGCGCTCTTGTCCCAGACTATCCGTTCCGGCCTGCAACTGTGTTCCGGCTGGCAAGAGCGCTTGGTCGACTCCTGCGGCCAATTCGAGCAAAACGTTTACTCGATCGGGGACGGCGGGTCGTTTGCTTATCCGTAACACCTGCTGATAATAGAAGTCCAAATGCCGTTGAGTCAGCGTGTTCATCTGTTGCTGGGCGTGGCGCAGCAACTGTAAAAAGGTGAGAAACAACACAAAATGCGGCTGTCGGAACTGTTGGGCTTTCTGAGGTGGGACGGCGTCGGGGTACTGGATAAACGCTACTACTTCGTCAAGGTCGCGATTGGGGCTGAGGAACGCGCTCCAATCGCCATCGGGCTTATTATGAAGATTATAATAGTACAGCTCTTTGGCGTATTGTCGGGCAAATGCCAGAAGATCTTTGAGCGAGCGTTCGTCCACCGCGATGTAGTCAGGAGCCAAAGCTGCTTGTCTGCGCTGGGCCTGACTGACGCCATCACGATGCTGGAGGAGCGGTTGGTCTGAAGAGTGGTTTGCCATTGTGAGAATTGAACCAGGGACAAAGAAAGCGAGGCGAGTTCCCCAGCTTGTTTTACTGTCTCCTTATCTTTATCCGCGCTGCTAGGTTCCTTGAAATTTCATATTCGTCGTCACGAACATTCCGCTGCCACTGTATTGTGGCGTCGCATCAGGAATAGGCGAGCCCGGCCCAGGAGGTGGTTGTTTCGCCGGGCTCTGCACTTCAAACTTTGCAGTGAAATTACTGCCTTTCAGCAGGACCGGTTTGCCGCCAGTCTTGGTTTTTTGCGCTTTTTGATTACCGGCCAGAGCGGCGATTTTGAGCGTGCCTGTTCCTGGGATCACGTATGGTGGGGCCATATACATGCAGCCAGGAACCGACACATTCTTCTCGTCGCCATCTACACACACTTTCTTGCCATTAAGCGTCGCTGGCCCACTGCCTTTGAGGTCGCCAGGTTTGACAACAACGAGAGCTGCCCCGAAGTTAGGCAAAAAAATCGCCTTGTCGCCTTCGATCAAAATAAAATCCGCCATATCTGCTCGCCATCACGTGAGTCCCGGCGTGGTCGCCTCGTTGAGATAAAACGGATAGACCAAGTTGAATCGTGAATTAGTGCTGCGCACGCTATAATCCAGGCTGATTAGCAAGAGTCCTTCCGTTGCCTGGTCTTCTAAGATATCCAAGCGGTTGAGTTCGATGCGCGGCTCATGATACAAGATCGCATCGGAAATGAGGCCAGTGAGTGAATTGATAAGGCCTTGATCAATTTCCTCAAACAGTACAGCGGTCAGGTCACAACCGTACTCATCTTGCATGACTCGTTCACCGAGACGCGTCGCGAGCAGGATTTCAAGACTCTGGTGAATATCGTCCATGCCGAACACCATTTCGACCGCGCCGCCACCTACACCGAAAGTTGGCGGAAAACTCCAGCCCGTTCCTAAAAAAGACTGGTCCTCAGGCATGAGCTTCGCCTTTCACCGTCAGCAGTTGATGGCCTGACTTGGCTTCCTCGATCGTGAGTGTCAACGATATTGCTTTCATACATACAACCGGCGGTTTATTTCACATCGACCTTTTGTCCCTTGATTTCCACATTGCCGCTCGCGTCGATCTTTACATCCTTCGCGCTCTTCAGCGTGATGCCGTCTTTGCTCATGGTGATTTTGTTGCCGTGTTGATCGGCCACTTCAATTTTCTCCGCGTCATCATCCAACAAGATGAGGTTTTTTTTCGGTGTTTCGATAAGTATCGACGCTTTGTCTTTATCAACGAATTTGATTGTGGAGCCTTTTTTCGTCACCAGGCCTTTTTCTAAATTATCTTTTGTCAACTTGAAATCTTTGGGCGCATTCTTTGACCCATACAAGGAGCCTAACACCACAGCCTGCCGCGGATCATTGTTGAAAAAGCCCACCACTACTTCATCCCCAGGTTCCGGTTGAAAAAAATAACCTCGACCTTTCCCGGCGTCAGGAAAAGCGAGGCGCGCCCAGATCGCGCTATCTTTCCCCTCTATACCTGGCAGGATAATCTTGATGCGGAACTCTTTGTCTTGATCTTCGGTAAAAGAATCGACAAGGCCAACCTGGAGACCCGTCACTGCCGGCAGCAAACCAGCCGCCGGGGCATCGACAATATCCGCCCGCGTACTAAAGGTCTCCGCTGAGAGCCCGAGCTGCACATCCGTCTGCCACCCGTGCTGATCGACACGGTGGCGCACGCCGGTGACCAAGGTGGACCCATTGAAGCGATCGCCCATACCTGCGACCTTTACGATATCTAGGGGTTTAAGATCACCGATCCCCGCGATGGAAACCCGCCCACGAATCAGAGACATGCGACTTCTCGTTACGGTGGCGTCCGCCCATGCTTGTAGTTCTTTCGGCTCCAGCGGCACGGGGCTTACCTGTGTGTAGGGAGCAAACCCAACGGCGCTCGCAATGGAGTCGCCCTTCAGATTTCCCTGTGCGAGGGAAAACGCTTTGGCCTTGCTGGTGCGTATCTTCTGGTTTTTCACATCCCAACCAAGGCTATCGACGGAAGCGTATTGCCGACTGGCGTCGGCTTCCATGGCGAAGTTATAAATTTCACTGATGCCATATTCAAAGTTGTACTTCGCTGGCCCGCTTAAGTCGATTTTTCGCAAGGAAACAACGCCGTCATCGACAACGACCAGGAGGCCAAGCGCTTCTGCTCGTGAGAGAATAAAATCCCAGTCCGTGCAATAGTACTGCACAATCTCAGGATGCTGCGGTTCAGTCGTCGCAAATTGACCTTTCTTCAGTCCATTACTGCTAATGATTTTGCTGATCACATCCCCGTCGGTTTGCTCTCGATACACCGTGCTTTTCCTGCTGAGGGTAAGCTTGACGGTGGTGTCCTTCAGTTCCACTGTGAGCAAGGAGTCCAAGGCGCTGGCTTCGATACCGTGCCGCATGACCACGCCTTTGAACACGGTGACATCTTGTCCTTCTCCTTCATAGCGCAACTTAATTTCGATCTGTTTGCCCGGCGCAAAAAAACTGGTGTTGCTAATGGGAAAATCCTGTGTTGCTGCGTCCCCATCGAGGACGATTACTTGCGCTGTCGGGATGCGGTTCACCTCTTTGGTGATGTCCACCGACAACAGCTCGTAAGCAGGGTCCATTTTTTGCCCATCGCTCAAGATTGTTACGGTGACGACGCTCATAGAAAGGCCGATTGCGCAGCGTAGTCGTTATTGCGCCAGTGGCGGAAAAAAAATTTCCTGCCCCGCCTGTAAATCGCGAAAATTGTCTAAATTATTGACTTGCGCCACACGGAGATAATAGGAAGAGTCACCGTAAATCTCTTTGCTGAGCAACGGCAACGTGTCACCGCTTTTGACGATCCGACTATGTGTCAAGTCTGGAGAACTTTTGTTCTCAATCGCCATGCGTTTCTTCACGGCCTGGTCGGCAATTAGGCTCGCCTCAAGTTCAGCTCGGAGCGCCGTGCCATCCCGATCAAAACTCGTATAGTTGATATCGACCGTGCCAAGTCGGCAGGAAAAAATCAGCTCTCCCCACTCCACTACTAAGTAGTTCGGTTCATGAATTTTGCCGTTCATGCGAAAAGTCAGATTGAGAAACTCCTCCACTCTTTGTGCGACCTTTTTTTGCCGAAGCTGGAGAATACCCATCTCATGGACTCCCGTCCCATCCAGGAGCAATTTGAGGCTCAGGTCCGTGGGCTTACTACGCGCGTAATTCACCTTCTTGCCAGTGCTGTTGAACCCCTGATTTTTGCCATACTGGATTTCATATTTTTGGTGAAACGAAGTGGGGTTGAACATCGCCTCGAACGTGCCGATGCACTCGGCGTCCGCACGCTTATTATTGGGATAGGCTTTAATTTTGAGCTTTTCCAGCTTGAACAGATTCTTGAGCGCCATGTTATCGTTCCTGAGATTTCTTGAGGATTTTCAACACCTGACGAACACTCGCCTCAATAATCGCTTCTCGCTCCTCGTCGGTTATCGTGCCCGTGGAAGTCGCTTCGGAGTCTCCCTCACTCCCTGTTACTACTGCTCGAATAATCAGTTCCCGAATCTCGACCGGCATAGGTAACCTACAGTCTAATCACTTGCATGCGTTGATATGCGAGCTCTAAGGTTTCAATGACCACCGTGTTCGCGGTGGCATCCAAGTCTGACACCCGCCATTTGACCGGATACGCATTCATAAAGAGCCATCCAGAGATCGGTATCGCGGCCTCGTCCAACAGCGTGACTAAGACATTTGACGGACTAAATTTGAA
The DNA here is from genome assembly GCA_964441775.1 of uncultured Enterobacteriaceae bacterium. Lineage (GTDB taxonomy): Bacteria > Desulfobacterota > Binatia > Bin18 > Bin18 > SYOC01. Next base: position 4,590 of record CAYTVL010000076.1, on the reverse strand, counting down.
CAGCGACATCGCGACATTGAACTCAATCACTAATGGGGACCCCACCACTAAACCTCGCTCCAGCACGAGGTTGTCGTACTGAATTCTCCCTGGTAGACGATGAGAGTAGAGATTTTGGCCGCCTTCTTCGACTGCCGAGGTGTTCACCGTCGCATTCAACCCTGAGACTTTCTGGAACAAGATGTCGAGCGGATTCGGAATCACTCCTCCGGCAAAGAAGACCACACTAAAGCGGAATCCTAACGGTGGGTCACCGAAGGGAAGCGGGCCTGGAACTTCCATAACGAGTGGCGCCTCCTAATTGTGCACAGCGACAATCATGGGTTGTAGTTGACGTTCAGCCGCTGGGCGACGAGTTCGAGGGTTTCGATAGCGACGTCGTTGCTATCCGCCGCAAAGTTCGACGCTTCCATTTTGACCGGCAAGGCTCCGGTGACTGTCCATTGCACCACGGGGACTCCTGACTCATCACACAGGTCAATGAGAATGTCACGTTTAGGGCTGGCGAAGAATGGATCGGTGTACACGCCAGAGAACCAGCTCTGCAAAAAATCGTTGCCCTTCATCATGCCTCTTTTCAGCGTGATCCTGATCTGCTGTCGCTTGCCGGGAATAATTTTCCCCCCAAGCTTGAAGCTCAGTCCATGGAAATAGGGCACCGGATCATATTCAACCCGCAGGCCGGATACTTCCGAAAACCCGATCACGTGCGACTCCTCGTCTTGCAGCACCGTGACGCGGTAGTTGTATGACGGGAGCGGATAGAGGGACTTGATGGTGCTCTTGTCCAAAGCCATAGGTGACGTTTACGCTTCTTCCATCAAGACCCCGTCCGCCATCAACGTCATGGTTTCAATCGCCACATCGTTGGCGTCGGCGGTGAAGGATGGAGCATCCAGCTTCGTGGGAAACGCGTTGATCACTTTCCAGCTAATGACCGGCGCGCCGGTTTCATCGCACAGGCGGACGTAAATATCTTTCTTTTCAATCTGGTTAATTTGCGTTGAGTTGATCCAGTTATAGAACGTATTGAGACTCACGCTTCGCACCACGCCTTTTTTCAACGTGACGTTGGCCGGAGTCGCTTGCATCAGCATGTGCATGACTCGCGGACCAGGAGCCCCACTCTCGACCGGGCTCTCTTTATAGGTTTTCGTCTCGAAAGCGATGCTTAATCCGGACACTTCCGAGAAGGCAATCGTTTGATCCCCCACCTCAACCCGGTAATTATAAACGGGAAGTGGGTAGGCGGTTTTGAGTTCATCTTTGGAAAGCGCCATAGCTTTGAGCTCCCTGTGTTGAGTGTGTGTCGTTTGTTATGCTTGCTGCATTTGGTGACTGAAACGGAGAATAATGAACTCGGCGGGTCTCACTGCGGCAACGCCAATCTCCACGATCATGCGACCTTCCAGAATATCCTGGCTGGTCATGGTTTTCCCCAGTCCCACGTTGACAAAGTACGATGTTTCGGGCTTCGATCCAGCCAATGCCCCTCGTTCCCACAGGCTGTATAGGTAACTCTCGATCATGGCCTTGACTTTGAGCCACGTGGTGGCGTCGTTGGGTTCAAATACCGCGAACGCCGTCGCTTTTTGCGTGGACTCTTCAATCAAGATAAAAAGGCGTCGCACCGGGATATAGCGCCATTCATTGTCGTTCCCGGCCAGGGTGCGTGCGCCCCACACCAGGGTGCCTTTACCGGTGAACGCGCGCAGGGCGTTAATCGACTTCCCGGCCGTCGGGTCTAAGTTGAGCTCTTCCTGCTGCTCATTGGTAATTTTCGTGACCGGGCCAGTGACGGATAAGAGACCGACGTTCGCCGGCGCCTTCCACACGCCTCGGTCGCGGTCGACTCTGGCGTAGACCCCAGCGAGAGCGGCGCTCGGGGGCAGTACAATCCACTGCTGACTGAGGGCGGTTTTGATTTGACTATATAGCGCGGTTTCCGTGGAGCGGATCGACTCTAGGGTGGCGGCTGCTTGTTGGCTCGTCTGTTTGGTCAAATCGACATTCGCGTTACTGGTGCTCGGGACGTCGCCGGTTCCGTCGCCATCGGCGACAATGTTAAATCCATTGGGAGCATTCGTCGCCTTCCACGTATTCCAGGCCGTCACGACATCAGTCCCTTGTTTCCCCGCAGTGTTGCTAATCGTCATCACCTGCCCGGCGATGCTGAAGCTGAGAGTGTCGCCAGCAGCGCCTGCAACGATCTTCACCTTGGGCGTATCTCCTTCGTTCCCGCTATACGTGACGACGATACCAGTCCCACCGCCAAATGCACTTCGCCACGTTGGAGCAGCGACCGCTCCAGTGAGCCCCTGGATGGCGACGTCGCTCTCTGCGTATTGATACGTCAGCGCAGTTTGGAGATACGGGTGGTATGCAGCCCCATACTTCAGGCCATCAGAAACAATTTCTTTGCGGAAATTCGCGACGGCGTCTCCATCCGTCGGCAATACGTCCAGGATAGCAAAGCGATCCTTCAGCTTATTACACTGGGCAAGCGACTGCCGACATAGATCGTAATATGCGGTGGAATTCAGTGTGACCGCATCGGTGAGCACGATGAGCGTCGGTTCATCTTCCTGTTCAAGCAGCGCCAAGCCCGCTTCAATGTCCCCCTTGGCTGGGGTAGCGCTATAGTTGCCCACCGAGACCACATAACAGCTTCCACCGCCGTTCTTAAAATACAAGCTGATGCTGTAATACAACAAGAACTCGGCTTCTTGAGCGTTTGTCTTGCGCTGCAAGGCTCGTATCTCTTTGAGGCCCGTATCGGCATTCTCACCTGCGGTGACCTCGAATTTACTAGGCTTCGCCTTGCCGAAAATACTCTCGTACTCCAGTAACGTGTTGATGCGAGCGATTTTTGGGCCTTTCTCGGTGTAGCCAAAAAACGCTGGGATCGCGGTCGAGACCTCCGCCACCGATGGTGGGAGGGTGGAAATCTCTTCGACATAAACGCCTGGAGTTTTGTATGTCTCCATAATGAATTAACTCCCCGTGGTTACAAATGCGTGAGTAAAATACTTGATAATGTGGAACAAAACATATTGCGATGGTGAAGACTGCCCTCCGGTTGCTCCCATAGTCGAGTAATCCCGTAACGAAGGATTTGGCAGTGCTTCGGCAAGGCGGTTCGCGCCTGACTGGAGTTGGAGTAGTTTTCTTGCCGCCTGCTGACAGGGAATCAGGTTGTCTGAGACGAAGCGGAATCGTTGCTTCTCGGGATATTGCTCGCCAAGTGAGACGGCGACGACATCGGTGGGGTCGGGTTGCTGATTGAGGTGGGTAGAATTTGTGTCGCTAAAAACAATAGGGGATGCGTCCCCGTCGATAATCCGCAACTGGGTGCCCGCGTCATTCAAATCCGTAATGCAATAGTACGCCCATCTTGCTTGCTTCGCCGTAAACATGATGGAAAACTCACCAGGTTTGGCGGCAAAGTCCAGTAGCGAGTCAGTCATTTCGATCTCGATATCGGCAAACACCCCCACCGCCAATTTCGACTTACGAGAGGCAAGTGTGAATGGCGAGTTGTCCGCCACACCAACCTTGGCGTTTGTGTACAGAGGCGCTGGATTGGGAGTGATTGCTGACAGGTCGGTGAACAAGGGAAATTCGGAGTTCTGCAGTCGCAAGTGGAAAGAGAAGACCATTCCTTTCTGAAGAGCAATCAATGGAACATGTTGCGCGTCACCGCCGATGAGAACTTGCACCCCGTTTGGCGTAGTTTTGAGGACGCAGCGATGATTCTTGAGCAGCCGTTGCGTCTCCAGTGTCGGCTCAATGGCGAAATCAAGGCACCGACCATCGCGGTAATATGAATGCAGCAGTTGTAAAGAGAAAACCGGAAAGAACTTCATTGCGAAATTCTCAACGATTTTTCTTCAACGACAGGCGCTTCCACCGTATCTTCATCTCTGAAGACCACCATTTTGACTTTGTAAAGAACAGAAGGATGATAGGTGGTGCGCAAAGCATTCCACACTTCATTTTGCTCGGCGAAAGAGAGCGTGTTCAGCTCCAGGATTAACTGCTCAATATCGTCGCTGAGGTCTGGGGCATTCTGATGAGTCAGGACGCGATGGCTTTGGAAGTAGTGAACAATCAGCGACAAATAGCGAAGGGCGTCCTCGTATTGTTTGAAACGCGCCACGAAGAGCACGTACAGGTTCATTTTAATGTCGGGTTGGACCTGTTGACGCACGCCATTCGGAAAAACCCTGCTGTACAAATCCGGGGCGCGGAGCGTGCTGTCTTCCTGCATGTTAATCAATAAGATCGACACAGCGCCCAACTTAAAGGCGACTGGGTCCATCTGCTCCCCATCAAGAAAAACGACCTTATCCTCGCCCGATTCTTCTAGATTTCCGCCTGATTGGGTGCGTAGATAAGCGTTTAAATGCTTGCGAAGAAAGAGCAGGACGTCATGTATCATAATGACAAGATCGTCCTGTCGATTGTCCTAAGGGAACGGGACAGTACGGAAGTGAAAAATGACAGCGTGAAAGAAGAGAGGCCAAGGCAGAGGAAAGAGAGGCTGAGGAAGCGATAACCAGAAGGAGGCGTTGGTCCGCCTTAGGGCCA
>CAYTVL010000075.1:0-21276 GCA_964441775.1 uncultured Enterobacteriaceae bacterium | reverse complement strand
ATAGCAAATCTTCCCTGGTCTGTCAAGTATATTATTACCTTTGCTAAAGGGGGGAGAGGACAGCCGAGACCACTTTCCGGACAGTCTCTTACGACTCATAGCAGGAAATGTTGACCTGGCCCTGCTTACTGTAGACGCCGGTGACTTGATCCCAGGCGCTGATGGCGAGGTCCACGCCGCACGGGACACGAGCGCCCCAGGAGAACTCGCCGATGGTACTGGACGTCACGGTCCCCGACTTCACCAAAGGCCCACCAATATCAAACTTATGGACTTCGACCCTGACGACTCCACTCCCCGAGAAACCGGCGCCATTCACGCCCATCACCGCCAGGGTATGTTGGTTGGGAGGGAACACCGAACCCTCAGCGCTCAGGTGCGCCCGAGGCGTCAGTTTGAAGGCCCGGATCTGCCCTTCATGGAACCCCCAGCCGACAATTTCCCCATTGTCATTAATACCCGTCGCTTCCTTCAGGTCCCAGCCCAAGCGATCAAGTAGCCCAAGGGATTCGTGGAGATTGACGACACGATCGCGCGCAAAGAGGGCCGCTACGTTGTTGCCAATACCGCTGGCGTCGAGATAGGCCGCCCCGACGGTTGCGTCGGCATTGTTGAGCGCGAGCGCATAACTGATGCCGCCATTCGGAAGCGTGCCCAGATCACTGACTTGATAGGGTGGGACGGGATTGCATGCTCCGCCGCGCTGGGCCAAGAAGGCGTGGAGCGTACTATCCAGCTTATTCGCAGCCAGACCGACAATCTTCCCGTGGCTGTTGATGGCGTTGGCCATCCGCAATTCGAGGACAGTCCGCGAGGTCCAGCCATCACAAACAGTGAAGTCATTCATATCGCGCATCCCTCCACTTCTTTCCCAGACGAAGGCATGACCTGGATTCCAAGGAAAGGTGAAGGGGGGCGCATCCGATGGTGCAGAGAACTGCGAATAACCAACCACCAGACTGCGCGCGTTGATCCCACGCGCTCCGGAGCGCCGTCCGCCCAGTCGGCCCAACCCTCGGAGCCCAAGCTGACGATCCCAGAAGAACGCCTGCGTGGTGTACCCGGTGGTTTCCGAGCCTCCGGGAGCAGTCGATTCACCGACGACTTGACCGATATCGTTGATTCCTATCCCGTAGCCAGCAAAGTCGCCGATCAAAGAGATATCGATATCGTGGCGTACACCATCGTAGAAAAACGGTAGATAATCGCCGCTGCCGGGATGTTGATCCGCCTCGCCCGCGATCTGCCCCAAGTCGTTAATAGCCTGTCCCGAGCTGCATGCGCGATCTGGGATGATCGCGGTGAGCGGAGGAAAGAGAAAAGCTTTGAGGCAACCGGCAGGCGACGGAGCGTTATAAGAAAACCCGGTGACCTCACCGGCATTGTTGATGCCGTAGGCGATCGTTGTCTCTCCGCCGAACGTGCCGAGGTCCGCAATATCAAACGCCGCCGGATCAGGAAGGTTTGAAGAAGCGCTGACGACAGCGGGGCTTGCCCACGCAAGTAAGCATAAGGCGACAATCGTCGCACGAAGTGTACGAATATTCTTTTGATAAACGATACAGTCGAATAGAGTGTCACTCCTCATGAGGAATTCCTCCTTACATTGTAGTTTTCTTTATAAGCAACAAGTTTCAGCGGCACAGAAAAGCGTAGGTCGCGCCGGCAGGAACCTCACCGACAAATGGATCCTCGACATAGACACTGGCCGGGCTATATAAATAAGCGCTCGGGTCCCACCGCGAGGCCCAACAGCGAACGTCAATGGTCGTGGTGAATCCGCCAATAGCATTCGTGCTGACGGGATAACCGACAAGGTTTCGGCCTTGCGTATCTTTGAACAGCACGACGGCTTGTCGTAACGGGCTAAAGTTCTCTCCGGTCGCCGTTACCCAGCCCCCGAGCTGATGACGTTCCGTGGAAACCCAGGCGAGAGGCTCACACCACCAACAGCCAGTGAATGAGCTACCGGTGTTTGCATCAAACGCATGAGCAGGGGGCCACTGTCGTACGACTCCATACAGTGCATATCCACAGAGCACGACAAGAGCGATTTTCAACCTTCCTCTTTTTCCACCGGAGAGCGGTCGCAAAAAGAGCAGGTGAGCGATCCGAACAAAGAAATTCTTAAAATCGTTACGCATTGCTGTTCCTCCTTCGCACAGGTAATTGTGTAAATACGAGACAGGTTCTGCTCCATGTTCGCGACAAACAATGACCTCCTTTCTGATACGACTGAAACCGCGGTTCTTATGAAAGAAGGCGTACCCTGCGAGGGTACAGATGTGCCCTCGCGATTGTGGCGGGAGGAAGAACTGAAAAAAATGGAGGTAGCAAGAGAAGACGAGAGAATAATCTGTCCAGAGTCCGGCCAGTTCAAACAGGAGGGAAGAGAACGCGCTCGCTATCGACGGCAGCCGTCCTAGTCTAGATGATCCACTCGACGGGGCGCGTCGGGTCCGACACGTAGCAGCAGCGGGTTCCAGTTCTGAGGCTGGCCGCGAGATGAGACGCAAGGGAGGCGTGTCTCGTCTTGATATGACGAATGGCGGTCGTGATAGCCTTGCGTACGCCGAGGCGCGCGCGTTCATCCACGGCATTCATCCTACGCGCTCGGCCTCCGAGTCCGGTCGTCACTCGTAGTTCGGTGAGGAGGAACTCTATCTCGGCGCGGTCTTTGGTCGCGCGCCCTAAATCATGAAATCGTTCTGCTTCTGCAAGATCCTCGCGCAATTCCGCCAAGCGACGACGATAGGCCACCCGCGCTTGCGCATCCGACCGTTCAGTGGCGGACTGTTTTCCGACGCGTAAGCCGTCTTTTATCAGGGTGCGTTCTTCAGCGACATCGAGAATCGCAGCAGCAGACTCCGTCCGCACCTTGTCGCCCAACGTGCTCAATAGCGTCGCGTCAAATTGCTCGTTAGGATAACGCAAGAGATAGGCAATCACATGAAGCCCTTTCATGTTTTTGAGTAGGCAGGATTTTCCTTGATACGATAACAGCCAGTGATCGCCCTCCTGACGAAAGATATTCTCAGCCACCAGTGCGGACGATGCGTCGGCAAGGGCCTGAGGGAGGGAGTCAGTATGAACTGAAGACGGCCTTTCCTCCAGAGGCAACGCTGTCGAGGCCGGAGCTCGCAGTCGTTCCAGTAATTGTCGCGCCTCGTTCAGGAACGGCGTCATTGCGAAGTCCGTGAACAGAGGACAGGCTTCCTCAACGAGCGTGAGTGCTCGCTCTCGATCGTGGTCGTGGTCACGGCCCACCAGCATACGGGCGTAGTCCAAACACGTCCGAGCATATTCTGGTCGCGCCCCACTCCGCTTCGCTACGGTCAGCGCCTCTTGAAAATGAGTGTCAGCGCTTTCCCACCAGTGGTTCAGCGCCGCAGCGACCCCGAGGATACGTGGGAGCAGGAACATCCACTCCGTCGTAAAGAAGAGGCCCTGGGCTGCTACCTGACTGAGGAGCGGATAGAGCGCCGCCGCCGCTTCTGGGACGTTTAAAAGATCGCTTAACTCGACCAAGGCGCAAAGCCTGGCCACCGCCCCCTGCTCCGCGCGAGTTCTTCGCAGGCCCCATTCGGGATCGGCGGCCACTTCCGTACGGACTTCCTCAAGCGCCCCGCTTCGCGCCCGAATCAGCCGATGATACACACGCGCCACTGCTTGAAATGCCGGACCTGCTTCCGCAAAAAGACGCCTCGGTTCGATCAAGGTCGTAATCGCCTCATGGGCGTCATCCCATGCCCCGCGCAGAACTCGTGCACCAGCCAGAGCAGGCAAGGCCCTGGCGCTTCCCCACGGGTAATGAGAACGTTGCACCATCAGCATGATCTCTCGTCCTAAGTCCTCAGCCTTGACGAAATCACCTTTCAGTACGGCGATTCCGATCTGGGTCGCCAGGGCCTGAGAGTATTCGGCCCAATTCTGCAGCTTCCGTGCGAATGCGCAGGCTTCCTCCGCCGCGACTTCCGCTTCCGGTATGCGGCCAAGGCTCAGGAGCATCCACGGAATCCGCGCCAGCGGCCAGAGCTGCAACCAAGGGTCTTGGGCCTCCCTCGCAAAATCAAGTGCAGCACTCCACTGCGCCAGCGCTTCCTGCGGTTGGGCGCGCTGCGTATAGGTCAAGGCCAACACGTGGCTGGCCAACGCGCACAGTCCAGCGTCCGCAAGACTCCGCCCAATTGTCACAGCCTGTTCGGCAAGGTCCCGCGCTCGTGCGGTCTGTCGCGCCGTCCAATAGGCTTCCGCCATCGTCGCCAGCATTTGGCCGCGCAGGAGCGGCTGCTGTTCACCTAATGCTCGGAGGATTTCTTCCAGCGGCTCCAGGTTCACCAGCGCGCCATACGGCACTGACGCCTGTGTGAGATACGCCCGAGTGCGCGCCATCAGCACGCGCGCGGCGCCTTCATGATCATCGCATAGTTGATAGGCGGCAATTGCTTGTTCATAGTGACTGAGACACGGGCCTACATCCATGTCCCGGTAGTAGGCGAGCCCCGCGCGGAAATGGAGTTCCGCGCGTTCCCGAGGCGAGAGGCATTGCGTAGTGTCGGCCACAGACAGCGCCGCCTCGTAGCACCACGCTGCCTCACCCCAGGACGCCATTGTCATGGCTTGTTCAGCCGCTCGGCGCGTATAACGGACAATCGTCGCCGCTTCGGCCTCGGAGCCGGCATGAACAAGATGAAACGCAATAGCTCCAATCGCACGTTCTTCTTCAGGCGCCGAAAGCGCCGCCAACGTTTGGGCAATGCGCCAATGTAGGCGTTGCCGACGTAGGGGAAGAAGATCCGCCAGTAATCCTTGGCGAATGAAGGGATGAGCAAAAGTAAAGGTCTGCCCTTCCATTAAGAGGATACGCTGGCGTACGGCTTGCGCCACAATATCCAGCAGGCTCTCTTCCTCGACCCCAGAGACTTCCTGCAAGATAGATAAGGACCAAGGCCCGCCCAACAAGGCGGCAAAAGTTAACACGTTTCTCTGCTGTTCGGTGAGGGGCTGAGTACGCGCAACGATGAGGGTCTGCAACTGTTCCGGTAGAAACAAGTCAGCCGGCGCAACCGTCGCGGTTATATAACCGGCGCGCTCCCCGAAGGCGCCACGGGCCGTCAACTGACGCATCACTTCCTGGATATAGAGGGGATTCCCGTGGGCTGCGGTCGTCACGGTTTTCACAAGCTGACGTGACGGGCGGCGAACTCCCAGATGGCGGATTAGCTCATGCACCTCGTCTTCTTCGAGGGCCGGAAGTAACAACGTGTGACAGTGTTCCTCTCGTCGGAAGCGATCGACGGCGCGCATCCAGCGCGAGGTGGGCTCTCCTGGACGATAGGCGCCGACGAGCATGAGCGGTATCGGTTCTTGCAGTCTCGTCTCAGCAAGCGAAAATACGAGATGACTGAAAACCTCAAGCGAAGGCTGGTCCGCCCACTGGACATCATCCAGAATCAACAGCAGTGGATGGAACTGCGCCAACTTCACCGTGGCCCGCGCTATGGCGAGCAAGCGTTGCAGAGCTTGATATTCGGTGTCCGCCGTCGGTAACGGACTTACGGCAAGACTCGACTGGGGTTCACCCTGCACCAGCCGAGCAAGGAGCGCCAATTCGGCCACACACTCGTCACGCCAGGCTCCGGGTGTGGTCTGTAACTGAGCAAATAATGAGTTGACAAAAGGAAGATACGGGAGCGTCATGTCCTCGTAGGCGCGCCCGGCGCACACGAGAAACCCGTGACGCAGGACGCGTTCGCGTATTTCGTTGAGTAGTCGCGTTTTCCCCACGCCGGCTTCGCCTTGGAGCAGCACGACCACAGGTTCGCCAGCCAGCGCTCTCTGTAGCCATTTGTCGCAGCTCTCCAGTTGTCTCCGGCGATCCACAAAAGGAGGGCTCGATTCCATGAGGTCCGCCAGAGCCGGTCCTGTCCCGCGCCAGGATGATGACAGCACGAAGCTGTGCTCCTTCCTTACGAAATAGACGGATTATAACGTGGGCGCTTCCGCACCACGCCTCCGGCTTCATCGAGGCGCACCACGAAGAGAGACTCCTCGGCAGTGGCGTTGGGGTCGGCTTGGTCCCAGGGAGCAGGCGGCGGCGGCGTGTGAATGATCGCGGACACTTGATGTTTGGTCCATGAGACAAATACGTGCACTTCGTTACCGCGACATTCCCACATCATGGCGATGGGCAACGGTTTCGCGCGACGGGGCCGTGCGGCGTCATCATAATTTTTTAGAGCGACATCGAACGCGGCGATGAGTCCCTCCCGAATAATCGGCTCTATGGGCTGGAGCTTCTCAGCGGACCACCAACCTGTCTCAGCGTTGAACCAGTGCGTTTGCAGATGCTGGTAGAATTCATCGTTTTTCTCGCACAAGCGAAAGGCAACCGCGACATCTTCAAGTTTGTAGCGTGGACTTCCCGCCTTCGTTTTTGCTTTTAGTGCAGACCTCATCTGGTCCAGTCGCTTCCAGACTGTTACGGGGTTGTTCTTCTTCCCTGCTGCGTCTTTTTGCGACTCCTCGTAGAATTTGGTCAGAAACCGCGCTCGAGCCACTGCTTCCGACATCCCTGGCATACCGGTCCCCTTTCCCTCGCAAATCTCTAAACAATCATACTCGCTGGCATACAACTATTATTGACGTTTTTGTGCCTCTTTTTTGCGAAAAGCAACGGCTTATAAAAGGGACCTGTCGGAAAGAGTGCCCGAATGGGCGCGACTCTAACCAGCTCACTAGAACGCGCCCTCATCCCGAACACTGCCGCTGCAAGCACGGTCAAGGTCAGTCAAGGCTTTGGTGTTTTGGCCGCTGTAGTGAGCCAATTGAGCAGCGGACGCAATTCCTGGGGCGCTGCGCCTTCATCCACCGTGACGGTGTGCTGTTGATCCGGAGTTTCCACTGTCACGGTGTATTGAAAGCGGTCAGCCCCAGGGCTTTTGGTCTTGATCCGCGCGGGCAGCGTGAAGAACTGAGCGTCCACAATCAACTTCTGAAGCTGAGCCGCTTCTTCAGAAGAGAGGGTCGCGGAGTCTACCGCTGTGGCAAGTCGGAGCCCAGCAATGCCGCCGGTACGCACAAACGAGATTTTCATCGTCGAGTTCCCCAACTGTTGTTGCTGTGGTGGTGGGCGTTGATCCTCCGCCTGACACGCATAAGATGCGAGACAGAGGATAGTAGACACAAGAATCCAACCGGAAAACCTGCCGGAAAACCCGTGCATCCTATCCTCATGCTTCTCCGCGAGGCTCGTGAGCCGTTATTCGACTTTGAGGCCGACGGCATCCCATCCCGTGCGGACGGCTTTTTGCTCCTTGCTGCCAGCGCCGAAAAGCTCACCAGCCACCTGATAAGTCAGCACGGAGGCGCTATGAAACGAGGCCCGACTCCGCAACCGGTCGCGCAACGTCACGTACCAGATCTTCCCTGCTTTTTCCCAGGCATTCCCGCCGATCTCCGTCGCCACGACGTAGAAGGCATGGTTCGGGATGCCGGAATTAATGTGGACCCCGCCTTCATCCTCTGTTGTATGCACAAAGTCCTTCATATGCGCAGGCTGCGGGTCTTTGCCGAGCTGGGGATCATCATACGCCGTGCCAGGCGCCTTCATGGAACGCAGCGCGACGCCTTTGACATTCTTGGTAAACAGCCCTTGACCAATGAGCCAATCGGCTTTGTCCGCCGTCTGTTTGAGCACGTACTGCTTGACTAACGAGCCAAAGACGTCGGACATGGATTCGTTCAGCGCGCCCGGTTGATTCCGGTAGGCCAGCTTCGCTTCGTACTGTGTCACACCGTGAGTGAGTTCATGACCAATCACATCGATACATTTTGTGAACCGTTCGAAAATCTGTCCGTCCCCGTCGCCATACACCATCTGTTGCCCATCCCAGAAAGCGTTGTCGTAGTCCACCCCATAGTGGACGGTCGAATCCAAACGCAAACCATGATCGTCAACGGAATTGCGCTCGTAGACCGTTTTATAAAAATCATAGGTGAAGCCGGCGGCGTCATACGCTTCGTTCACGGCGACATCTTTGCCCGGTGAGGAGCCTTCACTGCGCACCAGCTTCCCAGGCAGCTCCTCCTGATGTTGGGCATCATAAATAGTGCGGCGTTTCTCCCCGGTTGAAGTAACAGCAAGCGTCAACCCTCCTAACACCTCGCGTCGGCCACGAAGATTCGCAGAGACCAGCAAGGTGTTCATGGCTGCTCTGTTTTGCGGTTGGGAGCCCCGCTGGGCAAGCTCTCTCAGCATGTGGGGGGGGATAATGCAGCAGATGGGAAAAACTCGTGTGCTCATAACGTTCCTCCTTGTACGTCGACACAATATATTTTTTTTACAATTACTCCTTTTACGAGTTAGAAACAATCCTCACGACCGCCTTTTCCGCCAATTTTCTTTTTTCCCCTCATTGATTCATCCGCCTCCCACAGATACGGGTGGGCTGGTCCTGAACGTCTCAGCAATGAAGGGGGAAAGCCACGCATGACTGCCCAACCCAATTGGCTCAACGGCGCGCTGCAAGCGCAGATTCGCGAGTTCCAACAACAGATGCTGCCGAAAATCCCTAAAGCGATCCTCGATACATTTGAGCAAACCACAGCCGACCTCATTAAAACCGGCATTGCCGAGCGTGCGTTGCACGAGGGAGCGCTTGTACCGGACTTTACGTTGCCAAACGCCAGAGGCCAACAGGTGAGATTCGCTGACCTCCTTGCAAAAGGACCAGCCGTGGTCACCTTTTATCGCGGCGGTTGGTGACCCTACTGCAACCTGCAGTTGCGGGATTATCAGAAACATCTTGCGGAAATGCAAACGTTAGGGGCCTCCTTGGTCGCCATCACTCCGGAGACGCCGGACAAATCTCTGTCCACTACTGAGAAGGACAATTTACAATTCGAGGTCTTGACCGATGCAGGCCACAAGGTGGCCCGGCAATTTGGTCTTGCTTTTGCCGTTGCTGACGTCCTCCGCCCTATCTATAAAAACATTGGCGCGGACCTGCCTGCATACAACGGGGACGAGTCCTGGGAGCTGCCGGTTCCAGGCACGTACGTCATCGCGAAGGATGGGACCATCAAGCTTGCGTTTGTTGACGCAGATTACACGCATCGCTTGGAGACGGCGGCGATCTTGGATTGTTTGCGTTCACTGACGAAAGAGTGAGGTCACTATGAGTGAATCAACACACGCTCCCGTTGCTGTCATTGTCGGAGTCGGCCCCGGCTTGGGGGCTGCGCTTGCGCGCCGGTTTGCCGCCGAGTACTCCGTTGCGGTGTTGGCGCGTAGAGAAGACTACCTCACTACTCTGGTCAAAGAGATCGAAAGCGCCGGTGGGCGCGCGTGCGCAGTCCCTACCAATGTAGCGAAGGAGGCGGAAATTACCGCAGCCTTCGCCACCATCCGTGCGCAGCTTGGGGCGCCGGAGGTGCTTATTTATAACGCGGCTATGCGCCAGGTGGGACGGTTGATGGAGACCACGTCCAAAACATTTGAGATGACCTGGCGTGTGAGTGTGCTGGGCGCGTTCGTCTGTGCCCAGCAAGTCGTTCCAGAGATGTCGACAAGGAACAAAGGCTCCATTCTCTTCACCGGCGCCACCGCTGGTGTGAAGCCTTTTCCCACCTCGGCGGCGTTTGGCCCAGCCAAGTTCGCATTGCGCGGCCTGGCGCAGGTGCTAGCGCGAGACCTCGGTCCCCAAGGCATTCATGTTGCGTACGTCAACATCGACGGCGCCATTGATATGCCCGCCATTCGCCAACGGTTCCCTAATCTTAAAGAAGAGGACATGCTCAAACCGTCGGCGATCGCCGATGCCTATTGGCATCTGGCGCATCAGGATCGCAGTGCGTGGACGCAGGAACTCGACGTACGACCGTTTAAGGAGAAGTTTTGAAACCGTTTTCCACCTTTATGGATAATGTCACGCGCAGCTTCGTCCGTCTTTCTCCGACCTACCGCAGTCTCTTCAGTCTCCTCCTTGCCGGGAGTTTTTTCTCATGTCACGCCCTTGGCGACTCGAATCTGCCCCTGCAACTGATCAAGCTCCCGCCGGGCTTCACTATCAGTGTCTATGCGGCCAATATCCCGGAGGCTCGTTCCTTGGCTTTGGGTCCCAATGGTACGTTGTTCGTCGGTTCGCTGGCGGGCAAGGTCTACGCTCTCGTTGACACGGACAAGGACAATAAAGCGGACCATGTCTATCTCATCGCCCACGACCTTACCGACCCAAACGGCGTGGCCTTTCATGACGGCGCACTCTACGTGGCCGAGATCAGTCGTATTTTGCGCTTTGATCATATCGAAGAACGATTAGACTCTCCGCCGCAACCCGTGATTGTGAACGATAGTCTTCCCCGTGATCGACATCACGGTTGGAAGTTTATTCGTTTCGGTCCGGACGGCATGCTGTACGTCCCGGTGGGCGCGCCGTGTAACGTGTGTGAACGCGACGATCAATACGCTTCTTTGTTGCGCATGAAACCAGACGGAAGTGGCTTTGAGGTCTTCGCGCGTGGCATCCGCAATACGGTGGGCTTTGATTGGCAGCCTGAAACGAAGGAGTTGTGGTTCACGGACAATGGCCGTGACATGCTCGGAGATGACGCGCCGCCGGATGAATTGAACCGAGCCCCACAGGCAGGGCTGCATTTCGGTTTTCCTTATTGCCACGGAGGCGATATCCCCGATCCGGAATTTGGTCAGAAACGCTCGTGCAATGAATTTACGCCTCCGGCGCTTCGTCTGGGGCCGCACGTTGCCTCGTTAGGGATGCGTTTCTACACTGGCGCGATGTTTCCGGCTGAGTATCATAACCAGATATTCATTGCCGAGCATGGCTCGTGGAACCGCAGCACCCCACTGGGCTATCGCCTCACGCTGGCGCGCTCGACTAAAGGCCAGTCGCTGAAGTATGAAACCTTCGCCGAAGGATGGCTACAGAATGGTCGCCCGTGGGGACGCCCCGTTGACGTGCAAGTGATGCCCGACGGCGCTCTTTTGGTGTCGGACGATTTTGCCAATGTGATTTATCGTATCAGTTATGGCAAATGAAAACGCTCAAGGAAGAGAAAGGACGCCAAAAATGGACCTGAGCAAGTTGGGAGTGTTTTGTTTCCTTGATAGCCTCACCGGGGCCCAGACTGGCCAATGCGCGCGCAAAGTGGAGAACTGGGGCTACAGTGCGTTGTGGTTTGCCGAAGCAACGGGGCGGGAGAGTTTTTCGTTCGCTTCGTATCTGCTCAGCCAAACCGAACGGCTCGTGGTCGCTACGGGTATTGCTGTAGTCTTTTCTTACGAACCGATTGCGATTGCGAATGCCACCAAAACGCTGGGTGAACTGTTTGCCGATCGTTTTATATTGGGGCTCGGCGTCAGCAACAAACGCGGCAACGAGCGACGCGGCGTGCCCTACGCGAAGCCGGTGGCGTTCATGCGCGACTACCTGGCCAAAATGCGAACCGCGCCCTACACCGGGCCGAAGCCATCGTACGAAGCCCCAATCGTCATCGCAGGCATGATGCCGAAGATGTTGCAGCTCGCGGCTAGTGAAACGCAAGGGACGCATACCTATTTCACTACCCTTGAGCAGGTGAAGCACGTGCACGCCGCCATCGGCGCTGGTCCCTGGCTGTGCGCGGAACTGGCAGTGATGTTGGAAACCGACGCGACTAAAGCCCGCACCGCCGCTCGTCGTTATATGCAGGTGTATTTAGGGGTTGAGCATTACGTGAAACGGCTGCGAGAGGTTGGTTTCAATGATGACGACTTCGCCAACGGCGGCAGCGATCGCCTGGTAGACGCCTTAATCGCGTGGGGAACCAAGGACCAAATTCGCGAACGTATTGACTCGTACTACAAGGCAGGGGCAACGCATGTGTGCATTATGCCGCTGAGTTCCGATGGCGGACTGGCTCCAGACGAGCGCGCCCTAGCGGCGCTAGCGCCACGATGAAGCGCTAGGATAAAGAGAGAGAAAAGGGAGGGAATTCATGCGCACGAAGGGGTTACGTTCGATACAGCTACCTGTGCACGACACAGTTTCTCGTCGCGTATTTTTGCGCAAGACCACCGTTGCCGCCGTTGGGACCGCGCTCGCCACGCTTGCGACGTCGGCTGTTGCAGGGGAGCAGAGTTCGTCCTCTACCGATCCCCGGCTTTTTGAGACAATCTACTCCATGCGCGCAATTCGACGGCTCAAACCCGATCCGATCCCTGAAGATATTTTAAAGAAGATTGTGGATGCGGGCACTCACGCTCCCAGCGGCGGCAATCGGCAAGATTGGGGGTTCATTCTTGTGCGCGACCCCGAAGTGAAACGCTTCATTCGTGATCGTTATCGGGAGACGCAACAAAAGTTCCAAGCCGGACGGCCGCCGCTCGGCGAATTGCCGCCGGAGCGACGACGCGCCTTGAAAGCCTCCATGTATCTGTGGAACCACATGCACGAGGCCCCTGTACTGCTGTTAGCGTGTGCGCTCAAAGAATATCCTTCATTTGCGCAAGTCAAAAATGAACGCGCCAGTACGGCCACGGTGCACGCGTCCATTTACCCAGCCGTGCAGAACATTCTGCTTGCGTGCCGCGCCTTCGGCATCGGCGCCACCCTCACCACCACTCATTGTTTCTTCGAGGATGAACTCAAACAGAAGGTCGGTGTGCCGGACAATGTAGAAATCTCAGCCCTGCTGCCGCTCGGCTACCCCAGAGGTAAGTTCGGCAAAACCATGCGCAAGCCGGTCGAGGAAGTACTGTACTGGGACAAATGGGGAAAGAAGGCATAAGGAACCCATAAAGGAGGAAAGCGACATGCCTCTCTCACTGAACAACACCACCGTCATTGTGCTGGGCGGGAGTTCGGGCATTGGGCTCGAAACCGCCAAGGCCGCGCAAGCCGAAGGGGCCCAGGTCATCATCACCGGACGCTCGGCGGAAAAACTGCAAGCTGCGCGCGTACAGTTAGGCAACAATGCACGGGCGCTGCAACTCGACGTGGCCGATGAAGCCGGCACCCGGGCTTTTTTGCAAGAGCTGCCGCACCTTGATCACCTCTTCATTACTGCCGGCACGTTGGTGCGGGATCGACATCTCACACCAGAGACCGACGCGTTGCGACCAGCCATGGACGCGCGTTTTCTGGGCGCGCTGTTCGCCGCTAAGTACAGCGCGCCGAAAATACGCGAAGGCGGCTCGATCACCTTCATGTCGGGGACAGCGGCGCGGCGGCCTTTGCCCGGCGCCTCAGTTGCCACCGCATCCTGCGGCGCCGTCGAGGCCTTTGCCCGCGCACTCGCGGTTGATCTTGCCCCGATTCGCGTCAACACGATTCAACCGGGCTACGTCGACACTCCGCTGCTCGATGGGTTGCTCGGCAACCAGAAGGGAGAAATCTTGGCAGCGGCAGCGGCGCGCCTTCCCGTCAAACGTATTGGCCGCGCCGATGAAATCGCCCACGCCGTGCTCTTTCTCATGAAGAACGCCTACGTCACCGGCATTACGCTCACCGTCGACGGCGGTGGGTTACTTGTGTAGCATGTCGCCAACAGGAGGGAATGTTTATGACTATGCAATCGCAAGCCTTCGCGAAAGAGCTACGCGCGTACATCCAAGAGCAAGAAAAATCTCCACTCTACGGCAAGAGTTTTTTTGAAGGCGTGATGGCGGGCACGATGAACCGCGATGCGCTAAAGAAATGGGCGATTCAGCACCACTACCGCACCGGGCAACACGTCCGCGCCTTTGGCGGCATTTTCTTGAACACGGGCCTCAGCCCATTGGATCAAAAGATTCGTCGTCACATTGTAGAAAACTTGATTGATGAAGAGACGGTCATGGGACGCGGCGACGACGCTCACTGGTTGCTCTCCCGCCGCTTGGCCGAAGCGTTCGGCGCCACTCCGGAAGAACTCAGTCATCCTCGCGTGGCGGGAGAAGCGCTTGACTACGTCAACTGGGTGATCGAATTGGGCCGACAGGAATATGGGCTGGTGACGCTTGCCGCTATGTCCATCGGTGGTGAAAGCCGTCGCGAAAATTCCATGGAGCGTCTCGTACAAGCACTCTCGGAAAAGTACGGCTTGAGCCGTGAGGCATTGGAATTCTTCTACGCCCACATGGGTGAGGCCGAAGCGCATGGCGACCCGGTCTACAAGTTAGTGGAAGAGTACGCCACCACGCCGGAACGGCAAGAAAAGATTCGCACCGCGCTCAAGACCTGGTGCGAGAAATTCCGCGCCGCCCAGGAAGGCATCTTCAAAGTCGCCTTGGGTGTTGAAGAGGGAATTGAAGCGACGTTGTGAAGAATTCGGCTTCAGTTTAACGATTGAGCAAAGCACGCTCGCAAAAGCTGCGAGGCTAACCGATATCCCTCCGAGCTCTGACTGTGTCGGGGCCCGGCCACATTCAAGATGGCAATGTGGTTGCCATCAAGCCATCGTCTCACGGCCTCGGGCTCCACGTTCTGAGTCAGATCGACCACAAGACAGGGCTTTTGCTGCTTCGCCGCGCATTCGATTGTATAGAGCGTGCCGCCGATCGGCGCGCCGGTTGTCAGCACTAGCGTCCCGTCGCTATCGCGCACGTTGAGTTCCGTGCGCTCGGCGTAGTCAGCCGCCTCGGTTTCTTGCAAAAGGTACGCATCGGGAATGCGCCCGTCTTCCGCGAGCCGTCCTCGTGGGCACCATCCGCCGTGTTCGAGTTGCAACGCTTGCGCGACATCCAGCGCGGCGCGGTCTACGCCTGTCTGACCGCCGGAAACGATTTTGTGTAGCGCCATCTCCCTTTCTCTTCTCTGCTGTTGACGCTATGGTTCCGCGAATTATACCGACATACAACCCCAGCAAGAGATGAAGGAGAACGACGTATGGCAGCAGCGACAACCCCACCGCAAGCCCAGCAACGACCGATGACCGGGGCGCAGTATCTGGAAAGTTTGCGCGATGGTCGTGAGCTGTGGCTGAATGGCGAACGCGTCGAAGATGTAACGACCCATCCAGCTTTTCGTAACGGCGCGCGGTCGGTAGCTCGTTTGTATGACGCCCTGCATGACCCCGCTCAACAAGAGGCGCTCACCGGCGTGACCCCGAACGGTGCACTCACGCACAAGTCGTTTCTCTTAGTGCGGACACCGCAAGAGCTGCTGGCGCGCTCCGAAGCGATGCGCCTCTGGAGCCGTCTCCACTTTGGCTTCATGGGCCGCAGCCCGGACTACAAAGCTGGACTGGCCGTGAGCCTGGGCGCGTGGCCGGAATATTTTGAGCCCTATGCGCAGAACGCCACACGTTGGTATCACCAACTTGCGGATCAGTGTTGCTATTTGAACCACGTCGGCATTAACCCGATGGTGGACCGCTCCAAGGCGCTGCACGAACAAAAGGAAGTCTTCGTCCGCGCCGTCAAAGAACGAGACGATGGGTTGGTAGTGTGCGGCGCCAAGATGGTAGGCACGGCGGCGGCATTCACGCATTTCAACTTTGTCTTCAATTACGGTGCGGTCCCGCTCGGAGACGGTGATACGGACCACGCTTTGGTGTTCATTATTCCCACGAACGCGAAAGGTGTGAAACTGATTTCGCGTCCATCGTACGAATTGATTGCCAACGTCGCGCATCCGTTTGATTATCCCTTGTCAAGCCGTTTTGACGAAAACGACGCGACCATGATCTTCGATAACGTCTTTGTCCCCTGGGAAAATGTGTTCATCTTCCGCGACATCAAGAAGGCCAACGGATTTTTCCCGGTCGCCCAGGTGTTGCAAAACTTGCTCTTGCAAGGCGCCACGCGTTTCGTCACCAAGCTGGAATTCCTCACCGGCGTTTTCCTGCGCCTGGCGGAATCGAACGGCACGATAGGCTTTCGCGGCGTGCAGGAAAAACTCGGCGAAGCGGTTGCGCTTGTCCATACCTTCAACGCCCTGGTGCGCGACGCGTGTCTGACACCCGATCCGGCTACTAACGGGTACATCGCCCCCGCACACCGACCCCTCTGGGCTTACCGCATGCTGGCGCCTACCGTTTACCCACGGCTGAAAGAGCTGATCCTACTGGTCGCCGCCGGCGGCTTGATCCAAATTCCTTCTAGCGCCAAGGATTTCACCAATCCCGAACTACGGCCGTTTCTTGACTTGTACTATAAAGGCGCAGGTATGGACGCGGAACAACGCGTCAAACTGAGCAAGCTCGCGTGGGATGCGATCGGCAGCGAATTTGGCGGTCGCCATGAGCTTTACGAACGCAACTATGCGGGTACGCTTGAAAACATCAAGATCGAAACGTTCTTCGCCGCGCAAGCCGCAGGAGACACGGACCAGCTCAATCGTCTCGTGCAAAGCTGTCTGGACGATTATGACCTCACAGGCTGGACCGCGCCGACGTGGATGGGGCCGGAGCGATAGAAAGCAAAGAGCCGCGAGCGCAGGCGTCCCGCCCACGAAAAAAGCTTGTCCTGAACTCAGACGAAGGGCGACCGAGACGGTCGCGCTCCCAGAGAGCAAAATCATCGCGGTGAACTCGTCGTCGTTTGCTCCAAAAACTTCTCAAGTGGATAGTCAGGATATCGCTTCTTAAACTTCTTTACATTTTCCTCAGCCTCAGTCGTCTTTCCGGCTCGCCGCAATTCGTTGATCTTGCGAATCCAGGCTTCGGGTGAGAGTTCCTGTTCTTTCAGTGCGTCAACACTTGTCTGCTCCTTAGTCTCTGGAGCGTTTTGCGGTCTACTCGGCGCTGAGAGCAGTTGTCTTTCCTTTGATCGGGGCAGTGCTTGTGTTGTTGTCGTCTCTGCTCGTTCATCTTTTTCCGACAACGCACGAGGTATAGCCGGAGCCGACTGCGCATCATGACGCCCCGACTCGGTCGGCGTTCCAATGTGTAGCCCCCCCTCACGGGATTGCGTCTCTGGCGCAGGCGCGGCTAACTTCGGGGCGACGAATTCATTAGCGGGCGCCACTGGCTCTTTCGCCATCCCACTTTCCGACTTCTTCTTCTCAAGCAGTAGCGAGTCGTTAAACTCCTTGCGTGCTTCTTCATCTTGTAGCATTCCTCGGGAAAACATCGGAGAGATCGACGAAGAAGTGGGAACAATAATGTCTTTGTGAAACTCTCGCACCACCCCGATGCTCACCAGCAAAGCGGCGGCGAGAGCAAGTGGAATGGCCCATTTCCGTGAGGGGAAAAAGTAGACATGAGCAGTGGGGGAAGGCCGCGCAACCGCGCGTTGCGCCTCTGCTACTACGGCGGCATCGAGACTCGGCGGGGGCAACTCTTCTTTCGTCTGCTCGTACAAGCGCGAAAGTTGTTCTTCACCCGGCACAACGTTCTCAGGAGAGCGCCGTTCCTGTCGATCGTCGCTCATAGATACTCCAAGAGCCCGCGTCGCAGGCGATTGATGGCGTAGCGGACCCGGCTCTTCGCGGTCTCACGTTCGACGCCCGTTGCTTCAGCAATCTCGTCAACACTCATTCCAGCTTCTTCACGAAGAAGAAACGCCTCTCGCTGCACTTCCGGGAGAACCCGGAGGAGGCTCACCAATCGTTCCATGCGCAAACGCGTCTGTACTTCCTGCTCAGGCCCCTGCTCGTTGAGGCTCGGCGCCTCCTCGATCGGCGGACCAGCGCCGTCGTTCCATGCAGCAGCCAGTGTCGTTGACTGTCGACGATAGTAATCAACCAACCGGTTGTGCGCCAGACGGTACAGATACGTAGAGAATTTCGCTTGCACCGTGTATTGCGCCCGGGCGCGAATGAGATTGAACCATACATCCTGAAATAATTCTTCCGCGACTGCCGCGCCATCGCACTGCCGCACGAAATAGCGATAGAGGGAACCTTTATGTCGTTCATAGAGAAGTGAAAACGCCTCGGCGTCACCGGCGCGATACCGAAGCATTAACGTTTCATCGGTTGCGTCACGATCCACCACGGCTGAGAGTGTAGCAGGTGACGATTGAGCTGGCACAGATGGTCTCGGTTTTCTCTTGCAAGTCTTTCCTTATTTAATTCAGTTACCCTTCGACAAGCTCAGGGCGAACGGAATCAGGCCAAGGAGAAGAAAACAAATCCGTTCGTGCTGAGCCCGTCAAAGCACGAGTCCTTATTGCTTCGCTATCGGCTCACTCCGACTCAACGACTGCGCGAGTTGCACAAGCGAGAGAAATTCGCCGCGATACCCAGAAGGATCATCGCCGCGCGCGTCATGAGCAAGTTTCAGCACCTGGTCGTAATTGAAGGCTCCGGTAAACACGCCCCCACGCAACTGTTGTCCAAAGGCCGCGACTGCGGCGGCAAAGCGAAAGCGCTCAGAGGTTTGTTCCAACTGAGTAAGAATCGCCGTTTTGTTGATCGGCCATTCTTGCAGCTTACTGGTCTCCTCCGTGGGCGGCTTGTAGCGGATACGCAGGAAGCCGAGTTCCGTGGTGTTGGCCACGTCAGCTTGAGTAGATGGAGCATAGCGCAGCGGCTCCAGCTTGAGTCCATGACTACCGACCAGCGCAACTTCATAGAGCGCGGTTACCGTATGCCCAGCGCCGATTTCGCCAGCGTCAACTTTATCATTGGCAAAATCTTCTCGCCGCAGGGCGCGATTTTCGTAGCCGATCAAACGGTACTCGGCGACCACAGCGGGGTTGAACTCAATCTGGATTTTCACATCCTTAGCAATGGTGAGCAGAGTCGCGGCTCGTTGGTTCACCAGCACCTTCTGCGCCTCCTGTAATGAGTCGAGATAAGCGTAGTTGCCGTTCCCTACGTCGGCAAGTTGCTCCATCAATTGATCGTTGTAGTTTCCCGTCCCAACGCCGAGCGTGGTCAACGCAATGCCGCTTTTGCGTTTTTCCACAATGAGATCCTTGAGCACCTCGATACTGACCGTGCCCACGTTAAAATCGCCATCGGTTGCCAATAAGACGCGATTGACGCCGTCTTTGATAAACGCCTGCTCCGCCATCGCATAGGCAAGGCGAATACCCGACCCGCCGTTGGTCGAGCCTCCGGCATGTAACGCCTCGATCGCAGCCTGAATTTTTGCGCTCTGATCGCCGGGCGTAGGCTCCAGCACCACGCCGGAATCACCGGCATACACGACGATAGAGAGCCGGTCATTAGCGCGGAGGTGGCGGCTCAAGAGCAAGAGGGATGACTTGACGAGATCAAGTTTGTCGGGCGACGCCATCGAACCGGACACGTCAATCAAAAACACCAGATTTGCAGGGGGGAACTCTTTTTGCGGCGGCTCGTAGCCTTTGATGCCAACGTGGAGCAATAGGGTTTCGTCATTCCATGGGGTCGGCCCCACTTCCGTCGTTACGCGAAACGGCGTCGCCGTACTGTCCGGGGCTGGATAATCATATGAGAAGTAGTTGACGAGTTCTTCCACGCGCACCGCATCTCGGACCGGAAGCGCGCCGCCGCGCAAGAACCGACGCACATTCGCGTACGACCCAGTGTCGACATCAATGCTGAAAGTCGAAATTGGCTGTTCCGCCACTCGGTGAATAGGGTTGTTGTCGAAGTGAGCATAGTTCTCACGGTCGACGGGCTCACTGGGCAGCCAGAGCTGATCCAGGCTCATATTCGGCGCGGCTAATCCTCGTGCAGCCATCGGCATGGACGTTCCTGTCGCAATGCCTTTGTCCTCGCGTTTGGAAAGGACAGGAGCGCTCTCCATTGACAAAGGCGACAGAGAAGTCTGCGCCGCAACTTTTTGTCTTTCCTCAGGTCTATCAGATGGCGCACTTGCAGGCAGTTCTTGTCTAGCTTGACGCTGATCCGCTTCTTTGTCTTTCCGCGCCGTACTCGCCTGGCGCGCGAACGGTGTGGGCCAAGAAGTGCAGCCCGCAAGACTCACCAGGACGGCGAGGGTCCATAACATGGGGAATCGAAATTGATACATACGTACTCTCCTCTTCATCAGTCCGTGCTTATAAACGCAGAAAGCAGCATTTGGGGTTAACGCGACTTTTCTGTTCGCCTTCCCTTGACGCTGTGGAGGATTACCGTAGAGTCGCAAGAACCGTCGGCAAGGAAAGGAAAGCCGGTCATGACCGCGTTCACTATCGAATCCCCAAGAGATCTAGCGACACTGACTGAATTTCTACAGTTTCGTGACAAAGTGTATGCGAGCCGAGATGCGTACTGGCCTTCATCGGTGCGGTTTGAACTCCAAGTGTTGCACGGCTCTACCCCCTTTAATGAAGAGCGCACGCTTCAGCCTTTTTTCGTGCGCGAGGGCTCGCGCATCTTAGCCCGTGTCGTAGCCGTGCTTGACGTGCGCTACCAACGGCATTGGCGCGAGCGTTTGGGCCATTTGTGGTGGTTCGAAGCACTGCCCGACAGCCGGGAAGCGGTGCGGCTATTATTAGAAGAAGCGTGCCGCTGGTTGCAGCAGCGCGGGGCCGAAGCGGCGCGCCTGGGCTCAGGCGCGTTGGAGTTCCCTTTTGTGATCGACGCGTACGATGCGTTGCCGCCCAATATCTTGCGCCATAATCCACCCTACTATCACGCACTGGTGAAAGACGCCGGGTTCGAGTCGGAAAAAGGCTGGGTTGATTACAAGATCAAGGTGAATGCAGAACTGATCGCGCGCTGGGCCGACATGGTGGAAGCGGCGCGACGTGGAGGGTACGCCATCGTGCCCCTACGAGGCGTGCCCCAAGAACGTCGGGTCAGGGAATTTACTGACACCTTTAATGAGACCTTCCAAGCGCACTGGGGTTGGACACCGTACACAGAAGCTGAAATGGCGGGGTTGTTTACGGCATTAGAATCGTTTGGCGTGCTTGACGCCTCGGTGCTGGCGTATCGACAGGGGCAACCAGTCGGCATGCTGTTGGTGACGCCTGAGCATAGTGACCATGCGGTGCTAGCGCCGGGCCGCGTCTTGCAATCAAGCGAGAAGCTCAATGTCTTAGCGATCGGCGTAAAAGAAAAGGCGCGGGGACGGGGCATCAATTTGGCGATGGCGGGCTACGGGCTTTTAGAACTCGTCAGGCGCGGCGCACAGTACGTGAGTTACACGCTGGTGCTCGACGACAACTGGCCCTCGCGGCGCACCGGCGAGAAACTCGGCGGCTCTGTGTGCGCGAACTACATGGTGTATCGGAGGAATTTTCGTTGACAGGCGGCGTTTGACAAACCTCCGTAGCGCGTCGCATAATCGCTGCCATGTCAGAGGGCTCGACACCGCCAACTGCCGATGGGGCGCGTAAACTCGCCGCCATCATGTTCACCGACATCGTCGGCTTTAGCCGCCAGATGGGCGCGGATGAAGCCCGCATGCTGC
>CAYTVL010000074.1:0-21351 GCA_964441775.1 uncultured Enterobacteriaceae bacterium | reverse complement strand
CCTGTACGGGCGGTGGAACTTTCCGTTCATTCCATCTTTGCGCTTCGTGGCGCACTGTGTTCCATAACTCCTCTGTTTCACGAAACGGTTCCACCGACCGTCGTGAATTGTTAAAAAAGCAACTTTTAACGGCAAACCAATCCGTCTTCAGTCGCCCCACGAAGTCAATTATCGCTGTTCTTCGCCTGGCTTGGGGTTCAGCATGAAGTAGGTCCCTAGAGCGAACCAAAGAAAATCGTACCAGGCTGGCGGCGTGAGCTTTTCGGACGTGATGAGCGAGCGAATACCGAGGCCAAAAAGGAGCAACGGCGCGATCACTTTCAGGTCGATGCTGCTCGCGGTTGTTTGATCAATTTTGGTGTTCAATGCGCCGAAGAAGGAGCGAATCGCCGTCCCTACGGAAGAAAGCGCAGCGATGCTCGCCATGTCGTTGTTTGTTAAAGACTGCCACGCGTTAAAGTCTAATTGGGTGAGGTCTGGAAACAGCGAGGTCAACGGCTTCACAAACGCCTGAAACCCTTCAGGCGAACTCAACGCTGCAACGTCGTACTGGATCAGCACGCTGGCGGCGCGGACGTTTGTCTCTACTTTTTGGACACCAGGAACGGAAGCCAGATGTTCGCGTATCTGCGCCGCCAGAGCCGGGGTTTCGCGTATCTGCGCCACCTTTACACGAATGCGCCCAGGTATGGCATGAAGAATTTGTATCGCTGCCCTGTTCATTGCGACGTCCCGTCCCGTGTCCGGTGCGCGCTAGGGTGTTTCGGTTGCGATCGTCGCAGCGTTAGTCGCCGCGGCATGCCGTTCGGCCTTTACTTCAGCAATCAGATCGCCCAGTTGCTCCCCACCTTCGGCGATGAGTTCTTGGAGCGAGTCCGCAATATACAGTCCACCTTTGATGAGCCCTTTGGCGACTGGTCGAATGGCCGTGCCGACCGCAGGTAAAAGCGCAGGCGCTGCAGCCGCCACGCCCACTCCGATCAAAACGGTTGTTCCCCACCCGGAAAACAGATCATCAAGTAACGCCATCGCAACCTCCTGTTTTGTGCGAGCTAAAGATAGTGGAGTATTCTCTTCCTTTTCGCAATCTAGCCAAAAGTTATAGTGTCACGATTGGGGGTCGAATGGAATATTGATAGCGGCAAAATCCACCTGCGCTTCGCGCGGCCCCCTTTCCCAAAGGGAACGCTTGGGTCCCCCCCTTTGTCAAAGGAGGGACAGGGAGGATTTCACCGCCGCTGTCAATATTCAGTCCACGTGAAGAATGCCGCGCTTCAGCGCAATAGCGACGGCTTCGACGCGACTCCCAGCTTCCAGTTTGTTCAGCAGATTATTCACGTGTAGTTTGACCGTGCCTTCGGCAATGGCCAACGTCGCGGCAATGTCCTTATTGCTCTTCCCTTCGCCGAGCAACTGGAGCACTTGGAGTTCTCTTTGTGTGAGATCGGCGCTGCGTGGTCGATCGCGGAGCTTGGAAATCACTGTTTGTGAGAGATTATGTTCGCCGCGATGCACGGTCCGGATACAGGCCAAGATCTCTTCTCGCGGGGTGTCTTTGATGAGGTACGCTTGCGCCCCGGCGCGCAGCGCTCGATAAATGTCCTCGTCGCCATCATACGTGGTCAGCACGATCACCCGCGCAGCGGGGTGCTGCTCGCAAATGGCGCGGATGGCGCTGACGCCATCCATCTCCGGCATGCGCAAATCAATCAAGACAAGATCAGGCTTGTGTTGATCGTACAAGGCCACGGCTTCCCGACCAGTGCGCGCCTCGGCCACCACAGTCATATCTGGCCGTCGATTGAGCAGCATAACCAACCCTTCACTCACGATAGGATGGTCATCAGCGATTAGAATGCGAATAGGATTTGTCTTGTCCGTTGGCTTCACGAGATCCTCTCACTGGGCGGTGGAGAGCAATCGGCGCCACTGCGCACAACGTCGTGCCCTGCCCTTCCTTACTGGTAATCGTTAGGCGCCCGTCGAGTTTCTCCATGCGTTCTTGCATACTGATCAGACCAAATCCTCGCTTCGTGTGCGCCGCTTTATCAAAACCGTGGCCGTCGTCCTTGATCTCCAGCATAATCTCCTGAGGGGCGAACGTGAGCAGGATCCGCACGGTCTGGGCCTGGGCGTGCAACAAGGCGTTGCTCAGCGCTTCTTGGGCAATGCGGAAGAGGCTCTCTTCTACAAGCGGGGAAAGAGGATACGGCGCGCCGCCGCAGGAAAAAGTAGCTTGTACCCCAGCACCGTTGGTGAATTGCTCGACCATTTGGGTCAATGCAGTAATCAAGTTGCTCTGTTCGAGAAGGGAAGGGCGCAGCTCCCACACCGAACGACGGGCCTCAGCGAGGCTCTCGCGCGCGAGCGTCCGCGCCCGCTGCAGGTGCAGCCGCAATTCTTCGGTGTTCTGTAGGTCATTGTCTACAATGTCCTCAGCACCTTCTAATTGAATGAGGATGCCAGTGAACCCTTGGCTCAAAGTATCGTGTATCTCGCGCGCCATGCGGGTGCGCTCGGAAAAGATGGCGGCGCGTTGTTCTTGCTCTGATAAACGAGTTAATTGCAAGGCCAGCGTGGCCTGATGCGCCAACGCCTGCGCCAGTTCTATTTCTTCTACACGGTAATACCGGCGTTGCGCTTGATGACAGAGCCGCATGACGCCGAGTAATTTCTGCCCCGAGAAGAGGGGGACGAAGAGCATCGTCTTAACGCCGGCCTCCGCCGCCCACCTGCGCACCTCACGAGTGAGCAAGGGCGTGTCCGCTACATGCTCAATGATGAGGGGCGCAGGCGTACGATTCAAGGTCTGGATAATCAGGTCTTCTGTCGAAAACTGTAGAGGGGAAAGATTTTTTCGTGGATCATCCGCCGGGGCTTCGGGGCGGGACTGACCGGTTGAGTATCGCATCGCCAACCACACGAGGCTCCGATTCCAGTCACATAAGTAGAGCGCGGCGGAAAGAGCGTGCAATTGCTCGGTGACCGCCATCATGGCGTACGTAAGAAAAGCGTCAAACGTTGGATTCGCTGTCAGAGACTGTAACGACTGGGTGAGTAGCGCCGTTTGTTCGCGAGCGAGCTGTTCGGCTTGTTCGTGTTCGTTAATTTGTTCATGTAAATCTCTATTGGTTCGGCTCAGTTCGGTGGTGCGTTCTTGCACGCGTCTTTCCAGTTTGCTTTGCGTGCGCCGTAACGCCTCCGTCGCCTGTTTTCGCAGGGTGATGTCCTCAGCCGTCCCGAGAATAAGGCGCGGCTTTCCTTCTGAGGTTCTCGTAAAGGATGAATCACGGCTGAGAAACCAACGCCACTCGCCATTCGCATGTTTCAGACGATATTCATTCTCGACAACTTGGCGTTCCTCCACGGCGGCCAGACGCTCAATATGAGCCGTGGCGGCGGCGATATCCGCTGGGTGCAAGAGGACTTCCAGGAAGGAAGAGCCCAGGCGTTGCACCTCTTCCGGACGATAGCCCAACAGGATGTGCACCTGCTGGTTCACATACACATTGCGCCGCTCGACAATATCGTACAAATATAGAATGTGCGGCGTTGTGTCCGCGATTCTTTGCAGAAAGCGCCGGTTTTCTTGTAAACTTGTTTCAATCCTGCGCTGTTCGGCGATGGTCTCCAGCAAGTGCCGTGTTAACTGTTGCTGCCTCCGCACGACAAAAAAAGTGATAGCGGTCGCGAGGATACTGCTGAACACGATAGTCACTGCATGTGATTCCCAGATGGAGATGGTGGGATGCGCGAGTTGCTTGATCACTTCGAAAACAGTCATGCCCAGCAGCGTCAGGGCGCAGGTTTGAGCTAGGGCCTTCCCTAACTTGGCGGACTGCTGTGGCGGAGCCGAAGGAGAGGTGTTCATCAGGCAGCAAAAGCCTCAAGGGGATTTTTTGCAGAACGTTCTCTGTTTTGCAATCCTGCTTGCTCAAAACAACGTGAAGATGACTACCGTGGAGAGATGACAGAAGGCGTGACGTAGTGGAAGAACAAAAAACGTGTGCAACGCTCGAAAAGAAATGACCAAACGCTGCTGAATAATGTCGCCGCTGGCTGGCGGGGCAACCGATTGGGGTCGCTCAGCGCCTAAATCAAGGCGAAGACAAGTCGCTGAACGGTAAACTCAAGCGTGGAGAGGACAACGGTTTTCAGAAGCCCATGCCCAAATCCCTCTTGCGCTGTAAGTGTATTTTCTGTCCCGGCGCGAACTTGATGTTTGCTGTGCTGGAGGCAGTCGAAGGATTCCAGCGTCTGCAACAGGTCGTGCTGGGTGATGCCTTGTGAGTCATAGTGGACGAGCACGCTTCCGGTGACCGGGTTGGCCGTCACCTGCGTAACGCCCGCACAGTTTTTGAGCTTAGACTCGATTTCCCGCGCCTTTTCCGGCGCCCCCTTCACAGCGGCGCTCTTGATGCGGAGTCGACCGTCTAAGGTATGTACATAAGCGGTTGAGTTGAGCATCTTCCCTTCCTTTGCTTCACGCTCTTCTTACCCTTTCTTCGGTACATAATAGCGAAAGAAAATTACTCAACCGTGTTCTCTTTGTTACAATCGTGTGAAATTTGCCGATTCACTCTGGCGGCAGGAGCTGAAAATCATCATAATCGGCTTCAGCCATGCTTTTGGTGGAATCGGCGCTTGTCATCAGCGCAATGCCCAGCATTTCGTCAGGTTCTCCGGCAAAGAGGTCTCGATAATCGTGATAAAAATTGACGGTTTCTTCAGTCCACTCGCCTAGAGCCGCAGCCCCACTGCGCAAGACGATCGTCTTCCCGCGCCAGTACAGCGGATTCTGCAAACGAGCGCCGATCGGGACGGTCGCGCTCCAGACATATTTGAGAACACGCGGCAACATACGGCTGCCAAACAGTATGTACACCCCGGCGGCTGAGTCGTAACTTTCGGCATGTCGTTCATCTCCATCGCGCGGCAGTTGTTTCACCCGCCAGCGCCAGCGAAGTTTGGGAAACTGCTGGGGCATAGCGGCGCGAGCGAGGCCGAGCTGTATCGCTTGATCCTCGGCATGCGCATGGAGGAAATGATTCCCGTCGACTTCTTCGATGTGGTAGATTTTCATGGCCTCTTCTTTCGCGCCATGCGCTTGCCAGCGCGAGGGAAAGGTGAGCCCCGGATCGTCTTCAAAAGTTTCGAGCCACAGCGTTTTCGGCGAGGTCAATTGAAGCTCTGCGGCATTGAGCAAGCCAAAAGGAATGGGCAAGACAAACAAGCAAACACACACTAGCGTACTCCAACCAACCGTTCTTATGCGGTCCACGCGTCTCCTCTCACTCCTCAGTTATGTCAACTCGTCGTCGTTGATTTCAACAATCGCTATCTAAGAAGGGCAAACCCGTGGTCCTGAGCGCCCCACCACGTTGAGTAGGAGGGACAGGGAATCGTACGCTGTTCACCGGGCGACGTCCGGCGGCTCCAGCAAAGCGGGCCACGGCTCGGGATACACGTCCGCCACGGGCTCTCCGCTGAGACCACCAGTTGTCATAAATCCCGATCGCAATCGCAAAAGCCAACACGCAAAAACCTAGGCCTACGACCAGACCGACAAAGAGCGGGGTAAAATCAGTGGTCATATCGAGCACGACCGTGGGCAGTCCAGAAAGCAAAGGGGATGGCGCGATCATGGTGTATACCTCCTGTTTATCTTGACCCTGAAGGGAAGCCAATGTGAAACGCTCCTGAAGAAGAAAACGGCTGTCGACTTTATAGAAGGCACACCAAGATATGGATTCGAAGAGTACGCTCCCTGAACATCCAAATCTTGGTGTGTTCACATAATAGGCGCTGTCTCCAATTGGTTCTCCAATGTTTGTCACTTTAGCAGACCGCCTTCTTATACGGCACCGCATTATTTTCCTTTCACACATTCTTCATAGAGCAGTAATGGACGCGACCTCGAATCCGTTGATAGCGGTGCACCTACCTCTCAGTTCACTCAGCAGCATTTATGCCGAGCCAAAGGTCCACGGTTTGCCCCGCGCCAGAGCAGGGTTTTCCGTCCAGCTCTTGCCAAACGACTTGGAAGTTAAGGGAAGACTGCTGCGTCAGCACCACCAATTGATGCTGAAGAGTCAGGACAACCACGACCTGTTTTAATACTCGAAGTGCAGACGAGCGCCAAAGACATGGACGGGGCCCCGCTCGGTATTGTACCCAGGCGTGGGAAGGAATTGATAATCGATGCAGAGTGAAACTCCTTGGAACAGACCCGCATTGTAATAGGTCTCCAGCACGCCTTCTGGTGCGTACGTGAGTCGGCTATCGCCAATAATGAGGCCCAAGCCTCCGGCGCCGAGGAAGCGCCGATGGGGGGAAGAGAGTTCATTTACCGCCCCCGCGAGTCCCACAGTGTCATCGGGGCGGTTCCAAGCCTTTCCTTGTAGACTCAGCCCGAGCGCGAGACTCTGGTCAATTTGTGTAAACGCCCAATCTTCGGTTGCTCCGTCGTTCCAACTGAAGCGGAGAAAGCCGCCAAGGTTGTCCGCGAGTTCCTGCTCCAGATTGAGGATGAAACCATATTTCTCGTGACCATAGCGGCGAGTCTGGGCAATGCTCTCGTTGATGTCCCCCGTTAAGTGCAATACCTCATGAAAGCGCCCCATCCGCGCACGGGTATAGAAGCCTAGGAGACGTACCTTACCGGGGCGCGAGAAAAGGGTGTGTCGTTTTTCAAGCTCCAAATTCTGGCTCAAGGAATCAAGCCCATGAAAAGGCAAATGCTTGCCGTTGGGGTTGCGCGGCGGCATAAAGACGCCATAGCGGAGCGCCCAGGCTTGCTGGTTGAGTTCGACGGCAAAGCCCTGAGTATACCCACGTGCATCGGCGGCAAAATCCCACGCGCCGCCCTCCCACAACGCCCAGTTCCAGAACTGCGTGCGCGGGTCGTGACTATACGTGTTGCCATCGAAAAGATCCGGGGCGGCGAGCTTTCCCACTGTAATCGTCAAACGGGCGATGTCCTGGTAGCCTGCCAACTGATTCCCAGCAGCCTCAATCCATTCTTGCGGCCCGCCCAAACCGATCTCTTGCCGCAGAAAGTAACGCGCCATATCGGCGTTCGGCGTAATACTTCCGGCTTTGGTCGCCTCGCCGTTGGGAAAGCCAGCCGCGCCGAATGTTTTGTTGAAGCCTAATCCTTGAAAAAATTCTGGATTGACGTAGAGGGCGGCGCCGCGCCACAGGCGTACGCCGAGAAATCCTGTTGCTGTTATCGTCTCGCGAATCTGTGCGTGTCGATTCAGGCTATGCTGTCCTGAATAGCGCGCTGGAAAGCTCGGATATCCTTGGTAAATGCCGGTCAATTGAAAATGGAGGCTCCAACGCTCGCTGCGTTCGACAGAGTTGTCCTGCAGTCCTCCGTCAGTCTGTTCCGCAAACACGCAGTGACGAGCGAGTGCGAAGAAGAAACTGATCTCTAGGATAGCGAGGGCCAGTAATCGTTGTTGCCCAGAAAGATTTTTGGGATGAGTCATACAAGAGTAAAGAATCATCTGTAAAGAGGTTCGATTCCCAAATGTATACGTCGAGCTTCGTCGAAGCAAACTTTTATTACTTGACTATTGCAACTGAGGTGTGGATTGATGACGGACATATTTCACAGTTTCGTAACACAGAATTCATGATACTGTCACAATAGCCCCCTTAATTGGGAGTCATTTTTACGACGCAGTTTGAGAGTAGGGAGGGATCATGCGAACAAGAGAGAGTCGTTCCATCTGGGTGCGAATGGGTGTAGCGAGGTCTTGGGCTTTATGAGCGCTACTCCGCGAAAATTTGGCTTATTTCGGAACGCACCGAACGCAGCAGTCTATCCTCCGAACACCACCATCTTCACGGCAGGTGATGAAGGGCAGGTCATGTATGCCATCAAACGTGGGAAAGTCGCGATTCTTGTTGAGGGCAAGGCCGTCGACACCCTGGGTGAGGAAGAAGTCTTTGGTGAAATGGCGCTCTTAGAGCATAAAACTCGGGCGGCTACTGTTGTCACCCTAGAAGAAACCGAACTGGTCGAGATCAACGAACCTCAATTTTACCTGCTCGTACGCCAGAATCCCCACTTTGCTCTGCAATTGATGCAGCTCCTCTCCGAGAGACTGCGCCATACGGACGTCCTTTACAAAGACGCCACTGCTTAGTAGGGACAGGCCGCCGCCACAGCGCTGAGGAAGCAGGCGGAGCACACTAAGTCCGCTCCGCCAATCGGGGTGTTACTCTTCGTCGTCGTCAGACCACGAGGCGCGTTTTACTACTTCATAGGTGAC
The DNA here is from genome assembly GCA_964441775.1 of uncultured Enterobacteriaceae bacterium. Classification (GTDB taxonomy): domain Bacteria; phylum Desulfobacterota; class Binatia; order Bin18; family Bin18; genus SYOC01. The sequence continues at coordinate 13,069 of CAYTVL010000074.1, read as the reverse complement.
ATTGTCTCCATGTTGCTGGGTATAGAAGGTGCGCCAGCCTTTGTGGAAGGGATGAGGGATCTTGGCACCCAGGATGCCTTTCGGCGTGGGGTCGCCATTCGATGTGTGCCAGCCGGTGATTTCGTTGTCTCCATCGTTCTGAAAGCCGTTGCCTGAAACAGAACCCAGTCCGGAATCGATGGTTGCCGAAGCGTCGCGGCCTTGCGCAAGAATGCGTGTCGGTTGGAGTCCCGTATCGCAATAATTCCTCTTGACATTGAACAGATAAGCAGAGTCCAACGCCTGGAGCTGCGTATGCAAAGTATCTCCCATGTCTTGCACAAAAACAACTTGATCTTTTGACCAGAAGCCGACGTTGTCAAACGAAGAGTGAGCCGCAGCACTCAAGTAGAATACCTGAATCGTGCCGTTCACGGCTAACGGACCGTCGAGCTGCGTCACTTTCAGGATGGAGCCAAAGCCGCCGAAGGTTGGGTCTGGAGTAGCCGCCTCACTGCGCAGATCGGTATCACCGGTCTCATCAAAGAAAAATTCGGTGAACTTGCTGCCGGGATGGAACTGGCCATTCTCGGGGCGCTTGAAGGGAGTCGCCCCAGCGGTCTTGGCCAGGGCATTAGCGTTGAAAGCGGCAGCGGGGTCACATTGATTGGTCGTTTTGAGATCGATCCATTTGGTTTGCAACAGCTTGCCACAGGTATGTAGCTCTTGCACTTTCGGATCTTTGATGGCGGTGTCCGCGGAGTCCACCGCATTGAATACCAGGGGACCGCTTGAGGTGATGACTTGTAAGGCCTGGAGTTTTCCTCCCTTTTTCAAGTCGGTCTTATCGTTCGGGAGGAATCGATACAGAAAACTATTTGGTCTCTTGGCGTGTGTGTTCAAGACTTCCCCGTTTTTGCCTCCTGAGTCTTCGACAATCCAAAGATTGCCATCGGAGTCGTTTTGAATGCCTTCATAGCCGCCACGACCAAGCACGCAAGAGATGTCTTCAACCTTTGCGGGATAGTCTAGCGTTGCTTGCCAGACACCGCCATTGCCGCCGTTTTCCGAGGTGAACAGCAAACGTTGCGCCCACGGATCCCACGTCGAGCCATCGATGGCGGGCAGCGGATTGCCGTTCACATCTTTGGTGGCAAGCAGCGTGACGCGGTGGTCGCCATCCGCCTCGCTGTCAACATCGAGGTTGATGCGAGTGATGTAGCCTTTTCTTAACGCCTTGTTCGCGTCATTCACGAGGCCGTTTTCATGCCCCTGGAAAAGAAAATGGCTGCCGTAGTCGAACGCCGGGTCCGGCCCAGTAAGTTTCCGAGCACAATGGTCCTGGTCGTCGGGGCACACGACAAGGTACGTGTTTTTATCCGGTTCGGTCTTCGTGGCCTCGACGTTGTGCGAAGTGCTTTGCACGTCTCCGGGGGCCGGAAGCATGGGGCCGTCGTTGTCATACCCATAGAATTTGGTCAATGAATCAGAGTTGGGTTCGAGCCTGGTTGAGCCTTGCGCAAGGGTTTCCAGGGCGAGTTCAGGGGACACGACGTTAGGAGCGGAGTTGCCCACGACTTTCGCTTGTGGATTGGGCACGTTGGTCGGCGTGAAACTGTCCGCCAGGGCTGGGGCGCCTGCGGCCAGTACGGCGATGAGTGTTGTGTTCATGATTGCATTCTTCGTTCGCATCTATGACCTCCTGTTTGAGGAATGAGGTGGAGTAAGGGTGTCTCGACATCGTGGCGCGCATGAGCGCGACTTCTGTGTTTATTTATTATACTTGTTTTTGTTAATCACCTCCTTCGCTTGACTGTCTGAGTCGGCGAGTATGGCCGCGTTCGATGAATTCTTGATGACGGACAAGTAAATTTTTTGTGATGGAGTGGAATGGGCTCTCGTCCGGGCGTGGGGAAAAAAGTCGGGAGGCGGCTGCGAGAGAAACCAGCCTCCCGAGGGTGCGAGGATCAGCAGTGAGGGACGCTAGAGGAGAGCATCCGGCTGATCAGCGACACTCTGACACACTCATGTGACAAAATGGTGACAAGATGATGAAGATTCTGCTCTAGTCACTCCATGAGGAATGAAGCAATAACTTCTTGGGTGCAGGTGACGGAAGTCGTAAAAAAAGGCGTAAGCACTGCGTCAGGCGGCGTCTCGCTCGGGCGTAACTATCAGACGGGACTGCTGGCAGGCTTCGCAAGGACAGGTCGTACGTAATTCAAGCCAGGAAAAGCAAGACCGATGACCGTCTGCCCACAGAATCACAAGGTTCTTCTGATCCCAGACTATGAATTCTTCTCGTGTTGTTCTGTCACGTTGCGAGAGGGTGGGGACTTGCGTGAATTGTAATATCGATGCGTCAGCCATGTATCCTTCCCTTAGGTAGAAAGCTGTCAATCTAGTGAAGCTGAGTCGAACTTGGGGCAGTGCTCTCTCCAAGCCAGTCTAACAAAGGCGGTTCTCCAGGATCTCCGCCGAGCAATTCGCGTCTGACAATTTCTGCTTCTAGCACCTCTCTGACGAATTCACCGGGAGAAGTCGAACAATTGCGGGCCATACATTGCAACCGTTGCCACCAGGATAACGGGAGAAGTAGGTGCAGGGAGACCAAATCGTCCGTAGCCATGACGCCATGTTGCTCCTTTCTCAAGATTCATCGACTCATATAACGAATATGTTCTACGTTCGGGTGAAAAGGGTGTGAAAATTTCATGACAATACCGATGTACGATTCAGCGCGCGACGAACTTGAGCATTTCCTGATCGAAGCGCTGCGCTGCATGCGGGACGTCATCAATTTTTCATCATCGTTTCACCCTCTTGTCACAGTTTTTTTCTATCTTGACTCTTGCCCTCTAGTGTCCCTCCATCCCCTGGCTGGTTGCTCTTGGACACCCTGCCCTCTCCAGCGAGCTCCCCGCCAGGGCCCTCCCTCAGCCTGCATATTCTCCGCATCGCTTGTATTCCCTTGCCGCCCCTTGATGGCGCTCTTCATGGAAACTTCATTCTCTTGTCACGATTTCGTCGCAACGATTTTGCTATTGTTGAGTCTATAAAACCAAGGCGAACTCGTGCAGCAACGTCAGGTCTCAAAGTAGGGTTCTGCGTATGCGTCCTTGTCCACATCAATATATTGACCGCACAACTGGTGTAATCTGTACAGAGCAGCTCTATGGCGATTGGCTGCTCAACTCGCTCTACACCGCTGCTTGGGAGCGGGCTCCGATGTTGTACCGAGCCCTCACGAGCGCGCGGTTTTCTTCTTTGCTTGGCCTCTTTTGTTATGATTTTCCTCTGGGCAACCGGCTTTCCGGCACCCGGCGCTTTCTGTGGGCTCACCACGTCGCGCTGGAAGAATGTCTTGACCCGCCAACGCAACTCGACACCGCTCGAAAAATCTTTGAGCGGAAAATTTGCTATTGGTCCTGCCGTCCGCTGCCAAATGACGACCAGACAATTGTGAGCCCCGCCGACGCCCGGCTGCTCATTGGTTCCTGGCGAGAGACCCCTCACTTATTTCTCAAAGAGAAATTTTTTGATTATGAAGACTTACTGGGTCCGGAGAAGACGCTCTGGGTGCGAAGTTTTGCGAATGGCGACTTCGCCGTGTTTCGCTTAACGCCGGACAAATATCACTACAACCACACGCCAGTTGCAGGGGTGGTGCGCGATGTTTACGAGATCTCCGGCGGGTATCACTCATGCAATCCAGGCTTTCTCGCCGCCGCCGGATTTCCGTACGCCAAGAATAAACGGGTCGTCACCATTATAGACACCGACGTGGATAAAGGGGCTCAGGTCGGTTTGGTCGCCCTGATCGAAGTTGTCGCCCTTATGATTGGCGACATTGTCCAGTGTTATAGCGAAATACGCTATGACGCGCCCCAGCCTGTCACGCCGGGCCTGTTTGTCAAAAAGGGACTGCCCAAAAGTCTGTACCGACCGGGCAGCAGTACGACCGTACTCTTGTTTCAGCCAGAGCGTGTGCAATTCGCCCAAGACTTGCTGGCAAACCAGCGTCGCCCAGGTGTGAAAAGTCGCTTTTCCCAAGGCTGCGGTCGTTCCCTCGTGGAAACAGAGGTCACGGTCCGGTCGGAAATAGCGCGCCCTCAGCCCCGGTCAACAACTGCAGACAAACTGAAGCGAGATCTCTGGATGTCCGTCGCACCCCACGGTTGGGTGCACTGAAGAACAACACTCTTTTCAGGAAAGGAGACACACTCGATGACCAATGAAGCGTTCGTTTTCGGGCTCACCGTCGTTGCCGCCTTGATGGTGACGTGGGCGTGTAAGACGCTGCCGGCCGAGAACTGGCAAATTCTCGCGGCTATCCCGATCGCTAAAGATGCGGAAGGCCGCTGGCGAGGCGTGAATCTGACGTATTATGGATTATTGACGGCGAATGCTGCGGTTACGGCCATTGCACTGATTTGCATTTTTTTGACGGCGTTAAGCATACCGTGGCAAGGCGTCGTCGCTCTTCTCGGGGCTGAGTTGCTCCTCTGTCTACCCTCGGCAAAACTGGTTGCGCAAATTGTCGAGAAAAAGGGGTGCACCTTCACCATCGCCGGCGCATTTTTTGTCGGATTCGTGACTACGCCCTGGGCAATCACCCTCATCAATTGGGTGGAAGGAACCCAAGCTGGATTTCCTGTCCCAGTGATCGCGACCACGGCGGCGATCACCGTCGCCTATGCGTTTGGCGAAGGCTTGGGGCGACTAGCGTGCATTAGTTTTGGCTGTTGTTATGGGAAACCCCTGTCTCAGTCTTCTCTGATTGTCCAACGGATCTTCGAGCGTTGGCATTTTGTCTTTTCTGGGGGACTGAAGAAAATTGCTTACGCTAGCCGGTTGGAAGGAGAGCGAGTACTGCCCATCCAGGCGCTCACTGCGGGAGTGTATTTGTTGACGGGGTTGATATCGACCCTGTTGCTGTTGCGCGCGAATTTTGGCGGCGCTTTACTCGTCAGCGTAACCGTGACACAGAGTTGGCGAGTGCTCTCGGAGGGATTTCGCGCAGATTATCGGGGCGAAGGAAAGCTGTCCGCCTATCAAATTATGGGCATCCTTTCGATTCCTTACGCGGTGGGATTACTGATGATCTTTCCCTCTCCTCAACTACTCACGCCAAGCATCACCCTTGGTCTGGCGACCTTATGGAACCCGTGGGTGGTCCTACTTTTACAGGGGCTGTGGCTGTTTCTCTTCATATTCTTTGGCAAGAGTATGGTGACGAGTTCCGCTATTTCGTTTCATCTCCACCACGACCGGATTTGAAGCAATCGCGGCGAGCGCGCCTCGCCCTCGGAACTAACGCTTCATTAGTGATACGATTCGTCGTTGTCGCACGACAGTTTCTTTTTTCCCGCGCTCAGCGCTGGCGCTCCCAGCTCTGTACTACATTCGATCACCACGACCCAATGACCATGTTGCCCAGGTCGCACGTCGATCACCGCCGCCTGGAACGGTGAGAATTCTTGTACCCATCGCTCTACTAAACAGCGCGCTTCGTATTCTTTCATGGTTTTCTCCTCTCCAGATGATCTCGTGAAAGGATGGCGAGGAAGCGGCTGTGCACGCAAGAGGCGGCCCAGAGACCCCTTGCCGAAAGAGGATGAAGAAACGATCAGTAGCGTTAACCCATACAAGATTATTGTGACGGGTGCATGAATTGACGATGAAAAAGAGATGACAACGATCCTCGGCGGGCCGATATGCGGTCATACAAATATGAGAGACTCGTCATCTTGCCGTAACATGTTAAGAGTAGGATGCCTTATTGACATCACGACAAAGCCGTGTGCAGTCGTGGCCAATTTGGTCGTAAGAAAGGGAAAAGCTCAATGAGGAATTCCACATCACCAGCGGAACGCCCGGCAATTGCGCCGTCCCCTTCCCCACAGGCAAAAGGCGGAGCCCCCAACAAAGCCCTATACGTTCCTACTCATCCGCGTCGCATGTCGCCACATATGCCCCTTTTAATTCCCTCCGGAAAACGACATGAAGTCCTTTGGTTCGATACTCCTCCTAAAGTAGATCAGGCCTTGCCCTGGGGACGTGAACCTTTCGTGCCGTGGACTGGATCCCGGCGACTGCTGTTGGGCGTGCTGCAAGACGCGTTACGTTCCTTTTTTCAATATTGTTCCGCGCGCTCGCGCTTCGGGAAACGCGCCTTTCGCGAAGCCCAGGCTTGGATTTGGGCCGAGGATCAGGAATGGTTGTATTCGTTTGAAAGCATCTGCTCCCACCTCCAGCTCGATGCTGACTACATTCGTCAAGGGTTACAACAACACGTCCAAGAGACTCAAGCTGGAGAACTGCAGAAGCAGCAACCGAGAGGCTCATATTTTTCGACTTTCCGTCGACGACCGTTTCACTTGACGGCTGGACCAGGCTCGCGGATCGCACGTAGGTCGCAACTTTTGCCTTCACCCCAAAGAGTCAAATCCGTAAAAAGATAAAAAAGACGAGGTGCTCTTCGCTCCATATACCAGCGCTTTCCGTGTCATCTCACACTGCCACAATTGACTCCCCTCGCCATGTCAGGCAGAAGGAGGCGATCCTTTTGGCAAGGGGTGAGCATGGAATTAATTGTCTTCTTAATCATCGTGGCGTTGGCCTTCGACTTCATCAACGGTTTTCACGACGCCGCCAACTCGATTGCCACGGTCGTTTCGACCCGCGTGCTTTCTCCCCAGCAAGCAGTGGTGTGGGCCGCGTTCTTCAACTTTGTCGCCGCCTTTGGTTTTGGCGTACAAGTGGCGACTACGGTTGGGAAAGGCGTCATTGATCCTGCGGTTGTCGATGCTCACGTCATCTTCGGCGGGCTGATGGGCGCCATCATTTGGGATCTGTTGACGTGGTTCTATGGGCTACCGACCAGTTCTTCGCACGCGCTCATCGGCGGATTCGCCGGCGCCGCGGTCGCCAAAGCGGGATTCAAGGCGGTGATCTTCACGGGATTTAATAAAATAGCCACGTTTATCGTGCTCTCACCTATGATCGGCCTTACGCTTGGGGTCCTTTTCATCATCGGAGTGCTGAATCTGTTTTGGGAAGCCACCCCTGGACGGGTGGATAAGTATTTTCGCCGCTTGCAGTTGGTTTCCTCCGCTTTTTATAGCCTAGGGCACGGCACGAACGACGCCCAAAAAACTATGGGAATCATCACGATTCTGCTGTTTAATGCAGGCTACTTAGGTTCGACGTTTTACGTTCCGTACTGGGTCATTCTCCTTTGTCACGCCGCGCTTGGATTCGGTACCCTTTTCGGCGGTTGGCGGATTGTGCGAACGATGGGGATGCGCATCACCAAGCTACAGCCTGTCGGTGGCTTCTGCGCTGAGACCGCCGGGGCCATCACTTTGCTTGGCACGGCCTATGCGGGAATTCCCGTTAGTACGACGCATACGATTACCGGCGCGATTGTGGGGGTTGGCGCCGCACGGCGTCTTTCCGCCGTGCGTTGGGGAGTAGCTCGGTCGGTTGTTTGGGCATGGGTTCTGACGATTCCAGGCTCAGCTTTGCTTGCTTCGCTGACGTATTTGCTTAGCGACCGGGTTTTGACGGTGATCTTTTGAGAACTGGATCAGCTTGTCACGAGAGGGCGAATAAGCGCTGTTGGTCTGAGCGCCAACAGCGCTTGTCTTAGCTGTTTTTCAAGACTACGCCTTCGATCACGTTCGCAACGTCTTCACAACTATCGATAGCGTCTTCAACGGATTCGTAGATCTCTTTCCACTTCAACACTTCGAGAGGATTGTCTCCTTTATCAAACAGTTTGGCGATTGCGGAACGGTAGACAAAGTCTCCCTCGTTTTCCCAGCGATTAATCTCGATACAATGTTGCAGAATGGACTCGGACTCGTTCATGTTGCGCAACAGGCCGACCGTAGTGCGGACTTCTTGCGTGGCCTGCAACAGAATATCGGACAAGAGAATCGCGTCTTCCTTCACCTCTTGGATGCGGTACAGCGAGAGCTTATCTGCAGCAGCTTCCACGTGGTCGAGGATATTATCGAGGGAACTGATGAGGTTGTGGATGTCCTCTCGATCAATTGGCGTGACAAAGGTTTTATTCAGCTTGGCGACGGTTTCGTGGGTGATCAGATCGGCCTCGTGTTCCACATCCTTGATGCGTTTGGCCTTGAGCGGGACGTTGGCAAAGTCCTTGACCAACACTTCAAGTAATTGCACGCCTTCATGCACCTTCGCCGCCCCGCGTTCGAAGAGATCGTAGAAATTGGTGTCTTTCGGAAAGAGTCCCATGTTACACCTTCCTTTGTGAAGATCATTATGACAATAAGATCATTGTGCACCAATCGCTCTGCCCACGCGAGGGCGTCTGTTGAGGCGGCAACGGTTTTCCGCGCCCCTGTTGCACTCTGAGGGTGCAGCCAAATTGTCTGTCATTCCTAAAAACAAAAAAGCCCTTGCTATTACAAGGGCTTAACAGAAGCCACCCATCGGAGTCGAACCGACGACCTACTGATTACGAATCACTGTGCCTAAGTCCCACCGTTTACGCTCACCTCACATAAACCCGCATAAATTCGGCCATATAACTGCATTGTATACTATACAGACAACATCGTTTACGCTATATTCTGGTGACCATATGGTGACCACGGTGACCTACTGATTTACAAATTTCTAAGGCTCGCGGTGCTGATTCCAATACTAAAACCACAGAGGGACAGATGAATAAACGGCTCACGAAAAAGATTATTGACGCTCTTCATTGCGAAGGGAGCGATGGAGAGCGGTTTACCGTCTGGGACGATGCCCTTCCGGGGTTTGGTGTTCGTGTGGCTCCGTCGGGGCGCAAAGTCTTTGTTCTTAACTACCGTGCTAACGGACGGAAACGACTACTGACGTTGGGAACCTACGGCGCACTCACCCTCGACCAAGCTCGTGACTTAGCCAAGGCGCGGCTGGGAGAAGTGGTGATGGGACGCGACCCTGTCGAACAGCGAAAGAAAATGCTCCAAGGGGAAACCGTGAAGGCGTTGTGCGCAGCGTACCTCGAACGACACGCTTCCAGGAAGCGGTCAGCTCATGATGATCGACGACGGATTGAGCAGCGCATTCTTCCCGCTTGGGGAAACCGGAAAGCAGACAGCGTCACCAGAGCCGATGTGGCAGCCTTACATACCAGGATCGGTCAGCATGCTCCCTATGAAGCCAATCGCACCATTGCGCTGCTCTCTAAGATGTTTGAGCTGGCTCGACGCTGGGGCTTCGTAGCAGAGAACGCAGCAAACCCAGCCCGTGGAATTGATAAGTTCAAGGAACAGAAACGTGATCGGTGGCTCACCCATGAAGAACTCCCTCGGGTGACGGCGGCGATTGCCCAAGAGCCGAACCTCTACGTGCGGGCCGCCATCTGGCTTTACCTGCTGACTGGCGTCCGGAAGACTGAACTGTTGAAGACTCGCTGGGACGATATTGACCTCGTGCGCGGTGAATTACGTCTGCCGGAAACGAAGGCAGGGCGTGTCCACTACGTACCCCTCTCTCCGCAAGCTGTTGCCCTATTAGAGATGATGCCGCGAGAGGAAGGAAACCCCTATCTGCTGCCAAGCACGAAAGTACCAGGACATCATCTCGTCAACATCGAAAAGCCGTGGCGACGGGTACGCAAGGCAGCAGGAATAGACGATGTCCGCCTACACGATCTTCGGCGCACCGTAGGCTCCTGGCTCGCTCAAGCAGGCAATAGTCTCCCTTTGATAGGTCGGGTCCTCAATCATTCCAATCCCTCAACAACGGCAATTTACGCACGTCTTGGTGATGATCCAGCGCGGCAGGCGCTTGCCGACCATGCGCAACGGATCACAGCAATAGCGGGGCAGTGGTTTCCTGCTCTCTCGTTGAGGTTGCCTATGCCGGAGGGCAATCCTGCAACCTCTATGAGTGAAGAAACAGCCCCTTCTGAATGCTGATCAACCTCGGTCTCGATAACAGTGTGCAGGTGAAGTATGGAAAGGTTGGTGATTTACTAGCGGAAGTGAAAGCGGTGTGTGGGAAGGATGAGGGCTAACCACGAACGACACGAAAAGGAGCATCAATGCCACGCACATTACCGTTCGATGCGGCGAAAAGCCATCTGCGGGAACTCGTCGAGGGGATGGTGCCCGGTGAAGAACTCGTGCTGACCTCGCAAGGAGAGCCAATTGCGGTTGTTGTCTGTCCCCCTCGTACGAGTTGGCCATGTCAGCCAGGATCGGCCAAGGACACCACACATTGGATGGCCCCGGACTTCGATGCCCCGCTTAAGGATTTCAAGGAGTATATGGACTGAGAGGAAAAGCCTCATGTCTGCAACAATCACTCTCGAAGAAGCCCAGGCGCATCTTGCGGAATTGGTCTCTAAACTGGCACCCGGTGAAGAGATTGTCATCACGGAAAACAATCAGCCAGTTGCTACACTGACAGGCCTACCTGCGCGTGCGCCCCAACCGCGACAGCCAGGAAGCGCCAAAGGGAAATTGATCATCGTGGCCGAGGATGAAGAACATCTGAAAGGCTTCAAGTAAGAGGAGCATGAACTACCCTGATTGAAACTGTGGCAAGAGGAGGCTGACCTTATGTCCGTAACTATCACACTAGAAGAAGCACGGGCCCATTTGGCAGAACTGGTCTCTCAGCTCGCTCCCGGCGAAGAAATCGTCATCACTGATAATCAGCAGCCCGTGGCCCGGCTCCTGCCCGTGAAGACTAAAGCGCTACGTAAACTCGGCACTATGCGAGGATCGGTGAAGTACATCGCCCCCGATTTTGATGCTCCACTTGATGACTTTAAGGAGTATATGGAGTGAAGCTGCTGCTCGACACGCATACGCTAATCTGGGCGGTCGACGATCCAGGGCGGCTTGGCGCTCAAGCGGTTGCCGAGCTGCAAGACTCGATGAACGAGCTGTTAGTAAGCGCCGGTTCCATATGGGAGTTGGCAATCAAGGTGGGCGCAAAAAAGTTGGAGTTATCTATGCCGTATCGTCAGTGGATATTGCAAGCCATCTCAGACCTGGATCTCACTATTCTCCCGATCTCGGTCGAATACGCCAATGTGCAAACGGAACTCCCACCCCACCACAAAGACCCCTTTGACCGCTTGCTAGTCTCGCAGTCGCTGTACGAACAGATTCCTATCGTAAGCGTTGATCCACAACTTGACGCCTACGGAGTCATACGCATTTGGTAGCAACGCCATGAGCGATCTCAGCCAAGTCACCACAGCGCTCGACCGCATCTTTCACGAGGAAGGGAACCGGATAGTCTTCTGGAACGATCCCGAGCGGGAGTTCCTTGACTTCATTGACACCAATATGACCCTTCAGCTTGGCGATGCTAGGGACTCCCAGGAGAGATTGAGGAAACGGAAGTATTCCCTTTTGTCCAGCGTATAACAAACGACATGCAGTGCAAAAGAAGAAGCGCTATGAAAAAGACCCTTGAATCTCCGTCCTCACAGTCTTCAGGGACCATGTTACAGCGATGGCTGAATCAATATCGCCAGAATCCACTGGCCGCGATCCAAGAAAGTAATGAAGCCTTTGACGCCGCAGTCGAAGCGGCCTTACCGCTACTCAAGAAGCGTGGCTACAAGACGGAGGTTGATTACTACTCTTGGCTTCGAGATACGGCAACGACGAGGCCTGCCCTCCAATTGAACGAACAAGTCTTGCTGAAAGGGCATTCCCTTCTCATACTCGCCCAATACATCGCAGCAAAGAGAGATGAGGCTATCCTATTTAGGACTGTGAGACAAAACCTAAAAACGAAGGTCGAAGAGCCTGTCATTGCGAGGAGTCGCAGACGACGAAGCAATCTCGCAAGTGCCGAAAAAACTGGGCCAAGATTGCTTCGCTGCGCTCGCAATGACCCCCTGCCCTTACGCCCAGTGTTGGAGTTTTGTCCCATAGTCCTTAGTAACCTTCCTCGATTATTTACCGAGAAGGCTGAATTTGTTTTGGGGGAGCGGTGGATACAAAAGCTTTTTGCGCGATGGATACAGCAAATGGAGCCCGAAAAAATTCTGAAGGCCATCACCGGCCCCGGCGCCCCAGGACGACGAAGTTACAAAACGATCGTAGGGGATATGCGGCGAAACGAAAAAATCTTCCATGAGATAGAAAAACTAAAAGCGAAAGGCTATTACCACAACGAAGCGATACGACAAGTCCATGGAAAGCTGGGCGACTTAGGGATTAAGGAGCGGCTTTCTAAGCCCGCCCTACAGAAAATTCACCGCGAGTGGACAGCAGGGATACCAGCACACCTCCAACACTTTGACTCCCTTTAAAATAAAGGGCTCGACAAGAAAACGCTTTATTACATAACCTAGAGACCACGCCTCTCAAGAGGTTGAGTGAATACTGAAATCCCCCATTTAAGTATTCACAAGTCGGGTTAATTCGTGACAAAATATCCGTTGGATTGTGGCATAATGGCCGTATGTCACACACAAACGTATTACCAACTTCGTTTCAACCTCTTCAACAACCCGATCTGGAGATGCTGCTCGACGAAAATAGAGCAGCCACGCTCCTCGGCGTGAGCCCTAGAGCGCTTCAAGCCTGGCGGCAGCGCGGTGGCGGGCCACAGTTCGTTCGTATTTCGTCTCGTTGCGTGCGGTATCGGCGACACGATTTGCTTGCGTGGTCTGAGTCATTGTTGCGCTCTAGTACCTCAGACGCGGGGACGCGATGAACACAGCCTCGGCTACCGCGAATGGGGTGCACCACGACCCGCTTCTTGCCGTATATCGCGAGCAACTTAGCGCGAGGGTTGACGGACTAGACTATCGACGCGGCGTGGTTGTGTTCGCTTTCGCCAGAGCAAGCCACATGAGTTGTATCGTCCAGAGTCGCTCTATTTTCCCCACAGGGGCGGATGGTGCGGACACATACTGACCTGCTGGATAGGCGATCTCTTTTTTTGCCCTTTATTTTCGCTTTTTATTCGCCTTTGGGCGTAAAGATTATATGGAGACAAAGGAAAGATTTTTTGACGAGGTAACTTGCACGTCGTGCAGTGCCACCCTACGCCGCTAACCAGCTGTCATCGGGAAGGGGAGAAAGTCTTG